>NZ_JBWKCH010000005.1:0-723816 GCF_056436585.1 Streptomyces sp. NPDC043685
TCGCCGGTGGCCGGGTTGTCGACCGGCAGGGTCCGGCCGGACTCCGCGTCCTGCCAGCCACCACCGATGAACAGCTGCTTGGGAACATCACGGACGACAGTCATCTGGGTATCTCCTTGGGCGGGTAGGGGTTCTGCCGACCGGTCAGCGGATGCGGTCCAGCGTCTTGTAGTAGGCGCCGGCGAAGGGCAGGAACCAGGCGGTGCCGTTGTAGAGGGGGATGCGGGGCGGGGCGATGTCGCGCACGGGGCTGACCTCGGGGTGGCCGTCCATCACCTCGGCCATGACCTGGCCCATGTGTGTGGCCATCTGCACGCCGTGGCCCGCGTAGCCCATGGAGTAGTAGACGCCGTCCTCGGTCTGCCCGGCGTGCACGATGCGGTCCATGGCGAAGCCGACGGAGCCGCCCCACACGTACTCGATCTTCGTCCTGGAGAGCTGGGGGAAGATTTCGCACATCTCACGGAACAGCACGGCCCCGCTCTTCTTGTCCGAGGTGGGGTCGGACGGGGCGAAGCGGGCTCGGCCGCCGAACAGCAGCCGGTTGTCCGGGGTGAGCCGGAAGTAGTGGCAGACCTTGTTGGAGTCGACGATGAGGCGGCCCTTGGGGATGATGTCCCGGGCGAGTTCCTCGCCGAGCGGCTCGGTGACGATGATGAAACTGCCCACGCAGACCTGCTGGCGGCGCAGCCACGGGAAGTTCTTGTCGGTGTAGGCGTCGGTGGCCATCATGACCTGCCCGGCACGGATGACACCGCGCTCGGTGCTGACCTCGAACCGGCCGGCGGCGGTACGCCGCACCCTGATGGCCGCGTTGCGCTCGTGGATCTCCACACCGGTGCGCTCGCACGCCTCGGCCATACCGCGCACGAAGCGGCCCACATGCAGTGCGGCGCTGAACGGGTCGAGCAGGCCGCCGTGGTAGGCGTCGGAACCGATCTCGGAACGCAGCTCGGCCTTGCCGATCAGAGTGGTCTCGTGCCCGAAGTACTTGGCCAAGGCGCGCTGCTGGGCCTTCTTGCTCTCGAAGTGGGCGGGGCGGGATGCGACGCCCAGGCGTCCGACGCGACGGAACTGGCAGTCGATGGACTCCTCGTTCACGAGCCGCTCGACGGTGTCCACGGCCTCGCCGTAGGAGTTGTAGATCTCGCGGGCCCGTTCGAGTCCGTACCGGCGGATGGCCTGCTGCACGCCGATGGTGAAGCCCAGGTTGGCCATGCCGCCGTTGCGGGCGGAGGCGCCGGAGCCGATCTGGCCCTTCTCGACCAGGGTGACGCGGGCACCCTTGCGGGCGGAGTGCAGGGCGGTGGACAGACCCGTCAGGCCGGCGCCGACGACCACCAGGTCGGTGTCCTCGGTCAGCGGCTTGCCGGACCGGTCGGGAAACGCCCCAGCGGTTTCTATCCAGTAGGGAATCGTCTTCATGTCGGGTCCTTAGCGGGGAGTTTCGAGTGGGGCGGCCGGGCGCCATCAAGGGCCCGGCCGACGGCGCTGTCAGCGCTGTGACGGTCGGATCGACGTCGAACTGGAGGGCGTGAAGGCCGGGACCGGGGCAGGGTGCGGACGGTCACGTCAGCCGCACTGGGCCGGCGTCTTGTCCGGACGTGCTGCCGGGGCCGCTACCGCGTGTTCCAGCCGCTTCTACAAGACCCTTTCGAGGAACGCCTGGGTTCGCTTCTCGCGCGGGTTGCCCAGGACTTCTCGGGCGTCGCCGCGTTCGACGGCGATGCCGCCGTCCATGAAGAGCACCTCGTCGGCGACCTCGCGGGCGAAGCCCATTTCGTGGGTGACGAGCAGCATGGTCATGCCGTTGCCGGCGAGGTCGCGCATGACGGCGAGTACTTCGCCCACGCGTTCGGGGTCCAGTGCGCTGGTGGGTTCGTCGAACAGCATGATGGTGGGTTCCATCGCGAGGGCGCGGGCGATGGCCACGCGTTGCTGCTGGCCGCCGGAGAGCTGGGCGGGGTACTTGTGGCCGCACCCCTCCAGGCCGACCCTGGCCAGCAGCTCTCGCGCCTTCTCCCGGCTGGCTGTGCGGTCCTTCTTGTGCACCAGTACCGGTCCGGACATGACGTTGCTCTCGGCGGTCATGTTGGGGAACAGGTTGAACTGCTGGAAGACCATGCCGATGCGGGCGCGCTGTTCGGCGAGCCGCTTGGGGCGGACGGCGTGGTAGGCGTTGTCCTTCTCGACGTAGCCGAAGTCCTCGCCGTTGACCTTCAGGACTCCGCGGTCGACGGTCTCCAGGCCGTTGATACAGCGCAGCAGTGTCGATTTGCCGGATCCGCTGGGCCCGATGATGCAGGAGATCTCCCCGGCCGCGACGGTCAGGTCGATGTCACGCAGGACCTGGTGACGTCCGAAGCTCTTGCACAGCTTGCGTGCGACGATCGTTCCGTCGGCGTTCACAGCAGGGACTCCCTCGTGGTGGGAACGGGCTGGCCCGCCCCCGGCTCGGCCGAGGTGGCGGCCGGGGTCAGCCGCGTCCTGGTCGAGCGGGAGAAACGGCGCTCGATCATGGACTGCGGCACGCTCAGCACCAGCGTCATGATCAGATACCAGAGGCTGGCCACGATCAGCAGCGGAATCGTCTGGTAGTTGCGGGCGTAGATCGACTGTGCGCTGTTCAGCAGGTCGGCGACGCCGAGCACGCTCACCAGCGAGGTCTCCTTGAGCATGCCGATCACCTGGTTGCCCGTCGCGGGGATGACCGCCGGCATGGTCTGCGGGATGATCACATGGCGGAGCTTGGTGAACCCCGACATGCCCAGCGACTCCGCGGCCTCGTGCTGTCCGCGACTGACCGAGGCGAACCCGCCACGGATGATCTCGGACATGTAGGCGGCCTGGTTCAGCGTCAGCCCCACCACGGCCGCGGTCATCGGCGTCATGATCGCGTTCACGTTGACCGGCGTGGAGATGTCGGTGAACGGGATGCCGATGGAGATGTTCGGGTACAGCGCGGCGATGTTGAACCAGAAGATCAGCTGCACCAGCACCGGGGTGCCGCGGAAGAAGGCGATGTAGAGCTGGGCCAGCCCGGAGACGGGTCGCTGGTGCGACATGCGCATCACGGCCAGCACCAGCCCCAGCAGCGTGCCCAGGGCCATGCTCGCCACGGTGAGGAGCAGCGTGATCAGCAGGCCGTTGAGGATGGTCTCGGTGGTGAAGTAGCTGAACACCACCGGCCAGCGATAGTTCTCGTTCGTCACCACGGTCCACACCAGAGCGGCGACGATCGCGATCGCGACGGCCCAGGCGACATAGTCGCGCGGACGTTTCGGTGTGATCCGCTTCTTTTCTTCGGCCAGCAGTTGTGACACCGGTCGGCTCCTGGTCTTCGTACCGATCAGATCCGTGGACATGTCAGTCCTGCGGGACGGCCATGGCCGCGGTCTTGACCCCGAGGTCCTTGAAACCCCAGCGGCCCAGCGCCTCGGCGTACTTGGGGTCGTCGATGATCGACTGGATGGCGGCCTTGACCGCGGGGGTCAGCGACGAGTCCTTCTTCAGGGCGATCGTCGTGGGCTTGGTGGATACCAGGGGCTTGAGGACGTCGAACGTCTTGGGCTGCTGCGTGGCCGCCCACTCGAGCGCGATGAAGTCGTTCATCACCGCGTCGATCCGCTTGGAGACCAGCTGGGTGAGGGCGTCGTTCACGCTGGGCAGGGTCACCGCCTTGATCGCCGGCTTGCCCTTGCTCGTACAGTCCTGCTTGGACAGCTGGGGCAGCCACTGCAGCTCCGCGGTCGTGCCGGAGGCGACAGCCACGCGGTGCCCGCACAGCGTGTGGGTGGTCAGCTTCTGCGGATTGCCGTAAGGAACGGACACCCCGGTCCCGGAGTTCACGTAGTCGACCATGTCCAGCACCTTCAGCCGGTCCTTCGTGGCGCCCATGGTGGAGACGGTGAAGTCGTACCGGTTGGCCTGCAGGCCGGTGATGATGGTGTCGAACTTGACGTTGTTGATCTGCAGCTTCAGGCCGAGCTTGGCGGCGATCAGCCGGGACATGTCCGGGTTGAACCCGATCGGGGTCTTGTTGTCCGACGCCAGGAACGAGGTGGGCGGGTAGGCCAGGTCCATGGCCACCGAGAGCGTGCCCTTGGACTTCACCGCCGCGGGCAGCAGCTTCACCGCCTTCGCATCCGGCTTCACACCCACCGAGATGTCGTCGGTGTGCTCGGCCGACGAACCGGAACCCCCGCCCTGCGTCGTGCTCTTCGACCCTGCGTTCTGCGCGGTGCCGCTCGCCCCGCACGCGGTGAGCGCGAGGGCCAGGGCGGTCGTGACGATCGGGATGCCCAAGTGCCTGTTGACGTGCATGGCAGCGGCCACTGCGCCTGCGGTGCGGAGTACGGTTCTGCGGCCTGTCCGGTTGCTTTCCATGGCGGTGCCTCCTGGGGAACGCGGGGGATACGGGGAATACAGGGGATACGGGGAATCCGTGATGCGGGGACGACGTGTGGATCGGACGGCAGGGGGACGTCGTCGGTTGGCGCCCGGAAACGCGCAGGGCTCATGGGCGGTCACGCGAGACCGGGCGCCTGTCGGGAAGACGGTGCTGCGTGAGCGGGTGTGCGTCGGGCCTCAGATGCCCAGCATCTGGTTGAGCTCGTCCAGGGACTTGACGGTCACGTAGTCGTAGCCGTGGGTCACCGGGTCGTAGCCGCGGTCCAGGAGGACGAGGTTGCGGAAGCCCATGTCGTGCATCGGCATCAGGTCGTAGCGGGTGTGCGAGGAGACGTGCACGAAGTCCTCGGGGGACGCGTCGAGCTGGTCGAGCATGTACTCGAACGCCGCGTACCGGGGCTTGTAGAAGCCGGCCTGTTCCGCCGTCAACACCGCGTGGAAGTCCGCGCCGAGCCGGGGCACGCTCTCCGTCAGGAACGTGTCGTCGGCGTTGGAGAGGATCACCAGCTTGTAGTGCTCGCCCATCTTCTTCAGCGGCTCGGGCACGTCGGGGTGCGCGCCCCAGCTGCGGACGCCGTCGGCGAACCGCTTGCCGGCGTCCGGGTCCGCCGTGAGGCCCCACTTGCGGCAGACCCGCTCGAAGGAGTCCTGGAGCACTTCCTCGTAGGCGTAGTAGTCGCCGCGCACCTGGTCGTAGCGGTAGCCGCGGAACTCGCGGACGAACTGGTCCCACTGCTCGGCGGGAACCTGGTCACCGACGAGCTCGCGGGTGATGGGGGTGATCGGGAACTCGATCAACGTGCCGTAACAGTCGAACGAGACGTACTTCGGGCGGAACTGGAACGAGGGAATAGGCATGGAAGAGCTCCGATTTCTGCGCTGTCAAAGACTGCAGGGAATGCAGACTCCGCTTTTTCAGTACTTTTCCGGCATGTTCGAGATGCACTCGCCCAAGGGCAGGGCGTGACGACGGAAGGTCAGGCGGTCTGGGCCCCGGCCGGTGCGAGGAAGCCGACGGGATGGCCGGTCGTTCCGTCGAGGGCCAGGTCGGCGGCGATCTCGCCCATGGCAGGCGAGAGTTTGAAGCCGCTGCCGGAGAATCCGGCCATGACGATGATGTCGTCCTCGCCGGGGAGGTGACCGACGAGGGGGTTTCCGGAGTCGGTGTAGCCCTCCATGTAGACCGACAGCCGGATGGGGTCGGGGTTCAGATCGGGCATCAGTTCGGCGATGAGCTCGCGGAAGGTGGCGAGTTCCTCCGGGCGGACCGTACGGTCGAGCCGCTCCGGGTCGGGCACCGGCAGATACCGCGCGAAGGACAGGCCGAGCTTGACGGAGACGCCGTCCGGCGACGGGAGTCCGTAGCAGTCGTGGGGTGTGCTGCGGACGAAGGCGGGGGCACCGCCCGCGAACCAGTCGTGGCGGGTGGGGATGTGCCACGAGCTGATCAGCCGGCGGATGTCGACCCTCCGCGGCAGGTCCGGGAGCAGGGTGTTGATCCAGGGGCCCGCGGTCACCACAGCGGTGTCCACATGGTCCGTGCCCTGGTCGGTGACGATGTGCACGCCGCCGCCCGCCGCGGGCGCGATCTCCCGCACCGTGGTGTAGCGGCGCAGCCGGGCGCCCAGTTGCTCCGCGCGGGTGGCGGCGGCCTGGATCGACGCCTCGGGCCGGATGATGGCGCCCCTGCGGTCGAGAACGGCGGTGTGTCCGTCCGGGAGGCGGTGTTGCGGGTAGCGGCGCGCGAGTTCCTCCCGGTCCAGCACGTCGTGGTCCAGCCCGTGGGCGGCGCTCTCGGACAGGAGCAGACGCATCGACGCTGACACGGCCTCACCCATCACCAGGCATCCGCTGCGGCGTCGCAGCGGGAAGCCGGACTCGCGCTGGAGCAGGTCCCACATCCGGTCCGCGAGCCGCAGCAGCGGGATGTACCCGGGGTCGCCGAGGTGCACGGCGCGGAAGATGCGGGTCTCGCCCCCGGCCGCGCCGCGGTCGTGACCCGGCGCGTACCGGTCGTAGCCGATGACCTCGGCTCCGCGGGCGGCCAGTCGCCACATGGCCTGGCTGCCCATGCTGCCGGCACCGATCACGGCGACGCGCTTCGAGGTGCGCATGAGTCGCTCCTTTCGCCGGGGGGTGGCCTGGGTGGCAGTTGCGCCCCAGCACGGTGGAGACACCGGGCGGATCCTTCCGCTTCAGGTCCCGCTGGGGATGGCGTTCACTTTCGACCCGGGAGAACGCACAGGTCAACCCACACCGTGTTCCACGTCGCCGCCTTCTCGAGACGGTCTGTCACGCCCGGCGTCCAAGGTTTGGAAAGTGCCCTCGACCCTCTTGTCACCACGAGGGGCCGGTGCGAGGGTGCTTCCCGACCCGTCGGAAGAAAGCACCCCCTATGCCGCCCAGACACCGCGTAAACGGGCACTTCCCCTCCATCGAGGAGGTTCTGCGCCTGCCCGTGCTGACCGAGGGGATGCCCCGAGTGCTGGCCGGGGAGTCACAGCTGAGCCGTGCGGTGCGGTGGGTGCATGTCACCGAACTGCTCAATCCGGCCGACTTCCTGGAGGGCGGTGAGCTGGTGCTGACGACCGGCATGCCGTATCCGGAGGACGCCTCCCAGCTGCGGGACTACGTCGACCAGCTCGCCGACGTCGGGGCGGCCGGTCTGATCGTGGAGCTCGGCCACCGCTACCGGAAGGTCCCCGACGAGCTGGTGGCGGCCTGCCGTGCGCGTGAGGTGCCGTTGATCGAGCTGGCCCGCGGCGTCCGGTTCATCGACGTCACGCAGACGGTGCACGCGCTCATCCTCGACGCCCAGGGAGCGCTGCTGCGCCGCGGGAGGGACGTCCAGGACATCTTCACCGCTCTGACGCTGCGGGGCGCGAGCCCGGAAGAGCTGGTGCACACCACGGCGGAGCTCACCGGGGCACCCGTGGTGCTGGAGGACCTCACCCACCGGGTCCTGATGTGCGAGCTGCTCGGCCGGCCGTACGAGCCGGTCGTCTCGGCCTGGTCCCGCCGCTCGCGGGCGGCGCCGACCCTGGAGAAGATCACGCCGAGCGGTCCGGAGGGGTGGCTGATCGCTCCGGTGCAGGACCATCACGGTCCGTGGGGGCGGCTGATCCTGCTGGACAGCCGGCTGGACCCGGAGCCGGACCCGGAGCACGTCCTCGTCCTGGAGAGGGCGGCGGTCGCGCTGACCCTGGCACGGCTGGCCGGGCCGGCCTGGTGGGAACGCCGGGCCCACCGCTCCGTGCTGCGGGACCTGTGCGAACGGCGCTTCCGCTCCCCCGCGGACGCCCGCGCCCGCGCCGAGGCGCTGGGGCTGCCGGCGTTCGGGCACCGGCTGTTCGCCGTCGTCATCCGCCATGCCTGTCGCGACGGGGAGGGTGAACAGCTCGACGAGCGGATCGCGAAGGCCCTCACGCAGACCGGCGTCCGCGCCCTGGTCGGCGAGACGGCCCCGGGCCGGATCGGTGTGCTCCTCGCCCTCGCGCAGGCCAGTGCCTGGCAGCCGGTCGCCGAGCGGATCGGCCGGCTCGCCCGTGAGGAACTGGGCCGGGAGGCGGTCGTCGCCGTCGGTCCGGGCGTGACCGATCTGTCCGGGATCGCCCGGTCCTGGCAGGAGGCCGAGCAGACGGCCGAGGCCATCACCCCGGCCTCCGCGGAGCGGTGGTTCTACGTCCCGGCCGATGTAGAGCTGCCGGAGCTCCTGAGCGTCCTGCGCGAGGACACCCGCCTCCAGCGCTACGCGGAACGACAGCTGACCCGGCTCATCGAGCACGACGACCGCAACGGCGGCGACCTGCTGCCCGCGCTGCGCGCCTACCTGACGGCGGCCGGGAACAAGTCGGTCGCGGCGAAGCTGGCCGGCATGTCGCGTCAGGCGTACTACCAGCGGCTGCACACCATCGAGCGGCTCCTCGGCTGCGACCTGGAATCAGGCCTCCAGCGCACGTCCCTGCACGTCGCCGTGCTGGTCCTGGACGGGCGGGAAGCCACGCCGTCCGGCGCGTGAGGGGCCGGCGCGGCGCCGCGCCCGTGGACTTGCTGCGCTGGTGGCGGTTCCTGGCCGGGTGGGGTCGGCATGGGACCGGGTTACGCGGCGGTCCGATCTGGAACGACACCACCTCGGCATCGCCTCCCTGGATCTGCCACCGGAGGTGGTCACCACCTGGAAGGAACGCCGGCGCACGCGGATCCAGCGGCGCAGACGCCAGGACGGCAGCGTGGAGGAGACAGTGGTCGAGCGGGCCGGCCGGGCCCTGCTGATGATGGCGGTGCGGGCGTTCTACCTCGACATCACACGCTGGGTTCGCTCGGCGGTTCCTTGTTGGGGAGGAGTTCCACCTCGCGGACCCGTACCCGGAAGGGGCCGCCCTCCGGCGGTACGAAGAACTCCGACTTCCACTCCTTGAGGACCGGCGAGAGACCGACTCGTCTGGGTTCCGGCGACCTCGGAAAGGCCGCGTGAAAGGTGCACCATTCCCATGGAATCCACGACCAGCCCCACTGCGGCTTGCGCGCTGTCCGTCTCGGCGATCCGCGGGCTGGTTCGGCTCGGCCCCTCGACGTAGTACCGGCCGTCTCCCAGGGTGCCGATGTAGGGGATGTCCCAGGTGTGGCGGCTTTCCGTGCACCTGCTGAAGCGCAGCTCCCACATACCTGCCCAGGGGTAGAGGGCCGGCGAAGCGGCGGCTCTGCATGCGCCACCAGGTCGGATGCGCCAACACGACCTCAGTGACCAAGGCTGCGGGCACAGCCTCTCTGCGTGACTCCCGGCTGGCCCGGGCCGTCCTGTCCGGGCCGAGCCGGGAGTCAGGAGAGCGACATCGTCCCCTACATGACGGCGTCGTACCCCTGCCAGCCCGTCGCGATCTTCGTGCGGCCGCCGAACGACCCCTTGCCGTCACCGCTGTTGCGGTACAGGTTGCCACCGGTGTCGCGGGAGAGGAGGTCCGTCCTGCCGTCGCCGGTGATGTCGCCGACCGCGACGACGGCGTTGTAGGAAGCGCCCCAGTCCGAGAACACCTTCACGCGCGCCTTGAACGTGCCGCTGCCGGTGCCCGCGTACCGGTACAGGTTGTTCGACTTGTCCTGGGCGAGCAGGTCGCCGATGCCGTCGCCGTCGAGGTCACCGGCCCCGACGACCTTCTTGTACGACTTCCAGTCGTCGTACAGCTTCACGCGCGTCGACAACGTGCCCGTGGCGGTGCCCTTGTACAGGTAGACCGTGCCGGTCGAGGCGTTGCGGGCGATCAGGTCGGGGCGGCCGTCACCGCTGACGTCTCCGGGCGTGGTCAGCACGTCGTACTGGGTCCAGCCGGAGGCGGAGAGGGTGGTGTACGGCGTCGAGGGCGTCACCGCAGCTCCGCACGCCGGGCGGTAGGCGCGCAGGGCACCGCTGCTCGGCCGGACCAGGACGTCGTTGCAGCGGTCGCCGCTGAGGTCGCCGAACGGCACGAACCTGGAGGTGGTGGGCCAGCCGGCACCGGAGACCTTGCCGGACAGCGTGCCCGACCCGGTGCCGCGCTGGATGGTGAGGGCGCCCGCGGCGTTGAGGGTGAGGACGTCGCCGACGCCGTCCTTGCCGGCGTGGTCGCGGGGCGCCGCGGCCCCGGCCGTCACCGCGACGCTGCCGGAGAGGCTGAGGGCGGCGCCCTGACCGTCGGCGGGCTGGGCGGTGAGCGTCCAGGTATAGGTGCCGTTGGTGACCAGGCGGCCCGTGGCGTCCTTGCCGTCCCAGGCGGCCTTCAGCAGACCGCGGGCCTCGGAGCCGGACAGGGTCCGTACCGTGGCACCGGACGCCTTGTTGCGGACGGTCACCTTCCAGTCGGCGGCGGGCTTCGACAGCCACCAGCTGCCGGACCAGCTCGCCGCCCCTGACGTGACCGTGGAGTCGATGGCCGCCAGCGCGGACGTGGGAACGCCGGCCGGTACGAGGTGGACGCGCTGCTCGCGGTCGGCATAGGCGACGCCGCCGCCGAAACGGTCCACCGTCCAGTTCAGGCCGGCCCTGAGCTGGTCCTGGCCGATGTCGGTCCAGTCGGCCAGCTTGCGGCTGGGCAGTTCCGTGTGATCGCCGCTCGACGGAAGTCCGTTGTGCAGGTCGATGAGTTTCAGCCCGCTGCCCGACTGGGAGCCGCCGACGCGCTCGACGAGGTAACCGTCGCCGAGGAGGACCCGGCCCGCCGGGGCGGTGGCGGTCCGCTTGGCCGTACGGTCGTAGACGCCCGAGCCCTGCACGTCGCCCCAGTAGTCCACACAGGTCCAGTACACCCAGCGGCCGACGGCCTGGAGGTCGGAGGGCGTGCAGCCGTTGCGGGTGGTAAAGGACTCCACAGCCGTACCTGACGGGAGTTTGGTGGCCGTGACCTTCCCTCCCGTGGCCGCGCCGCTCCACAGCGTGTCGCCCCAGACCGCGGCGGCGACCCGGTCCCGCTTCTGCAGCACCTTGCCGGCGGCACCGTCGGCGAACTCCCCGATGTACTGCGTGCCGGAGGAGGCGCCGTCGACGACCGCGTACCGCCCGGAGAGGCCCTTGAGCTGCGGTGTGGAGTCGCCTGTGTCGAGGGTCGGGCCCCAGTCCTTGGCGCCGTTGGCGCGCAGCATGGTCAGACCGGATTCGGTGGCGTTGCGGCGGCCGTGGCGGCCGGTGCCGTCGGCGAACATCGGCAGGCAGTGGCCGGCACCGGCGTCGCAGTCGCCTTCCCGCCCGCCGACCAGGCCGTCCACGGTCGCCCTGGTGACGCTCGGGGTGCCGCTCGTCGTGAACCAGGTGCTGCGGTAGGCGCCGATGATGGTGCCCGGTTCGTACAGCGTGCTGTTGCCGGCCGTGGTGAGGATGCCGCTGCCGAGCGAGAGGCCGTGGACCTGGGCCTGCATCGGCTGCACGGCGGTCAGACGCTTGCGCATGACCGTTCCGTCGCCGGCCCGGTAGACCTGGTACACGCCCCAGTCGAGATCACCCTGCTCGACGTTCTGCGCGGCGCCCGCCACCAGGACCGAGCCGTCCGGTGCCTGGACGAGTCCGTGCGCGGCCGGGTCCATGACCTTGGTCATGTCGGTGTCCGTGGCACGGGAGGAGAGGGCCCACAGCGGCTGGCCCCGGTACTTGTTGTCGCCGGGCGCCACCGGTTCGAGGCCGAGGAGCTTGTCGCCGACGATCCCGTACGCGGCCTGGTAGGTCAGGGAGCTCGTGTCGAAGGTACGGGGCAGGGTGGACGTCTTGTCCCGGTCGTACAGGTCCGCCTTGCCGCGCCCGGCGCGCAGCCGCAGGATCGAGTGGGTGCCAAGCCGGAAGCCGGTCACCTCCCAGTCGTCCCCGCCCTCGACCCGGTCGGGCAGATGGCCGAACACGCCGAGGGAGAGCTCGATGAGGCCCCAGTACCGCTGGGTCCCCTCACCGTCGGCGAGGTCGTAGCGGACGATGACGGACCGCGCGTCGCCGTCCTCGACCACCACGTCGGACGCCCCGTCAGGCAGACCCTGCACGGGGGTCCGTACGACGTCGCCCCCGTCTCGCACGCGCGCCAGCTGGTAGGCGTTCGGGGTGCCGCCGATGCCGCTGGTGCTGGTGAGAACGGTGTCGCCGAAGGTGCCGCGGTAGGTCTGGCCCTCCGGCACTGGCACCAAGGCGGTGCCGCCCGAGGTTCCCGCGCCCCGGAGCAGCGTGACCCGCGCGTCCTCCTCGGAGTAGAGGGCGACCGTGTCGGAACCGTCCCCGTAGTAGCCCGGCTGGAAGGACGCGGCCTCACGGAAGTAACCGCTGTCGATGTCGTACCGCACCGGGACGTCCAGCCGCTGCTCCAGCGCGGTCGTGGTGCCGGTGGCGTACTCGGTCCACAGGAGCCGGTCGTCGCCCTCCTGGGCCCAAAGGAATCCGCTGGTCCCCGCATTGAGGATCTGCGTGGCCCGGGGAACGGCGCGTGGCGCGGCGGGCAGCACGAACTCACCGGCCGCCGGCGTCGGTTGTGGCGCGGCTGCCGCCGAGTACGGCAGGGCCGCCAGCGGGAGGCTGAGCGTCATCGCCGTCACCAGGACGGCCGCCGTACGCGCCGCCCCCCGGTCAGGCTGACGCGAACCAAGCGCCGGTCTGTGACTGTGTCGGCCGAGTCGGGCCACCGTTCCTCCTGGAAGGCAAGAAGAAGGCATGGCGGGACGACGGCAACGCCCTGGCATGTCCCCCGACCCCCCGGCCGCGCCCCCCACGCGAGTGGGCGAAGCCTAACAGCATGTCCATGACCGGACGGCGCTGCACCGGCTCGTCCCACGTGGTGCAGGACACGTTCATGACAGGATTGCATCGGGGAACGTTCAGGGAAGCCATAAGGGCGCACATGGATTCCGTGAAGGGATGACCCGTGACGTCCGCTGCGCTGCTCCCCATACCTCGGGCCGCAGGATCGCTGCCGTTCATCGGCCATGCTCTGAAAATGCGCGACAACCTCGGCTTCATCGACTCGCTGCGCGACACACGTGAGCCGCTCGTCGAGATCGTCTTGCAACCCGGAACGCGTACCGTTGTGGTCCAGGACCCGGCACTGATCCACCAGATGCTCAAGGCCCTGGCACCCACTCTCGACAAGGGTCGGCTCTACGACAAGTTGGGCCAGCTGCTGGGCGACAGCGTCGTCACCGCCACTGGCCGGCCTCACGTACGCAAACGCCGCCAGCTGCAACCGGCTTTTGCCCACACCGAGATCAGACGGTACGTCGACATCATGCGCGACGAGGTCACCGCCACGGTTGCCGACTGGGAGTTCGGGCGGCCCCTCGACGTGCGCGAGGCGATGGTCGGGCTGAGCCTCGACATGCTGGCCGCGACGATTTTCGCGGGCAGCCTCGACGACGCCGTCTTCCGCCGGCTGCGCAGCGACCTGTCGGTGGTGATGAACGGCGTCGGTGTGCGCCTCATGCTGCCCGACTGGGCCGAGCGCCTGCCGTTGCCCTTCAACCGCCGCTTCGACCGGGCCCGGGCCGGCGTTCGCGCGACCGTCAATACTGCCGTCGACGAGCTGAAGGCTTCCGGGCACGCCACCGGGGACATGCTCTCCATGCTGCTGCGCGCCATCGACGAGGAGACCGGCGCGCCGCTGACCGGGCATCAGATCTGCTCGGAGATTCTCACCCTGGCCGTGGCGGGCACCGAGACCACCGCCTCGGTGCTGTCCTGGGCCCTGTACGAACTCGCCCGACACCCCGGCATCGAGGCCCGAATCCTGTCCGAGCTGGACGAGGTCCTCGGCGGACGGCCGGTCACCCTGGACGACGTGCCCCACCTGCCGTACCTGAACCGGGTGATCACCGAGACGCTGCGGTTGCACCACCCCGGTTGGCTGGTCACCCGCCGAACCACCGAGGAGACCCGGCTTGGCCGGTGGACACTGCCCGCCGGGACCGAACTGGCCTACTGCCAGCACGCCCTGCACCGCGACCCCGAGCGTTTCCCCGACCCGCTCACCTTCGACCCGGACCGGTGGAACGACCCCGCGCAGGAGCTTCCGCCGGGCGCGTTCCTGCCCTTCGGGGACGGCAAGCACAGGTGCATGGGGGAGCGTTTCGCCCGCACCGAGATGGTCACGGCCATCGCCACGATGCTGCGCTCGGTACGGCTGGAACTCGCCGAGGGCAAGGCCATCCGCCAAGTCGCCCGGCTCACCATACGGCCGCGCGCCCTCCGAATGACCGTCCACCCCCGAAGCCGTCGCTGAGCTGGAGCCGGCCTTTAGAATTCAGTGCTGTCCTCGTCCTCATCACCTGGGCGCCGACCTCGACGAGCTGGCCGCGCACCGGTCGGGCAGTCCGGCCAGCCCTCCCCCACTCCTCGCGCAGTGTCGCGGCCAGCCAGTAGGCGGGGGATGTCCGACCGCACTCGAGGGCACCACAGCACTGCCGCCGCAGCCTCCGTCAGCGCCGCACCCTCGGCATCCCCAGCCCGAGCCACGCGATGATCTCCCGCTGGATCTCGTTGTTGCCGCCGCCGAAGGTGAAGATCACGGCCGAGCGGTAGCCGCGTTCCAGTTCGCCGTGCAGGACCGCGCCGGTCGAGCCCTCCTTCAGTGCGCCCGCGATCGCGACGATCTCCATGAGCCAGGCGTAGGCGTCGCGGCGGGCCTCGGAGCCGTAGACCTTGACGGCCGAGGCGTCCTGCGGGGTGAGGGTGCCGTCCTGGACCGCGCCGACCATCTGCCAGTTGAGCAGTTTCAGCGCCTCCAGCCGGACGTGGGTCCGGGCCAGGAGGCGGCGCACCCAGGGCAGGTCGGCGACGCGCCGGCCGTCGGCGAGCTTGGTCCGCGCCGACCAGCGCCGCACGTCGTGCAGGGCGCGGACGGCCATGGTGCCGTGGGCGGCCAGGGTCACGCGTTCGTGGTTGAGCTGGTTGGTGATCAGCCGCCAGCCCTGGTTCTCGGCGCCGACCCGGTGGGAGACGGGGACGCGGATGTTCTCGTAGTGGCTGGCGGTGGTGTCGTGCGAGGCCAGGGTGTTGATCAGGGTGCAGGAGTAGCCGGGGTCGGAGGTCGGCACCAGGAGCATGGTGATGCCCTTGTGCGGCGGGGCGTCCGGGGCGGTGCGCACGGCCAGCCAGACCCAGTCGGCGGTGTCGCCGTTGGTCGTCCAGATCTTCTGGCCGTCGACGACGTACTCTCCCCCCTCCCGGACGGCCCGGGTGCGCAGGGATGCCAGGTCGGTGCCCGCGCCTGGCTCGCTGTAGCCGATGGCGAAGTCGATCTCGCCGGAGAGGATCTTCGGCAGGAAGTACGCCTTCTGCTCGTCGGTGCCGTACTGCATGATCGTCGGCCCGACGGTGTTCAGCGCCATGAGCGGCAGCGGGACGCCGGCCTGGGCGGCCTCGTCGAAGAAGATGAACTGCTCCATGGCCGTCAGACCGCGCCCGCCGTACTCCTTCGGCCAGCCCACACCGAGCCAGCCGTCCGCTCCGAGCCGCCGGACGGTCCGGCGGTAGAACCGCTTGCGGGCGGCCGGGTCGCTGTACCGGGCGTACTCCTGGTCCGGGACCAGTCCGGCGAAGTAGGACCGCAGTTCTGTGCGCAGCCGCTGCTGCTCGGGCGTGTAGTCGAGGTGCACGGTGCCTCCAGGCTCCCCAGGCCGGTCCTGTCGGCGCACACCGTAGAACGTGTTTCAGAAATAGGGAATGGCGTTGTCAGTTCAGGGTGGCGAGGAAGTCCGTGCACGCGCGGGCGCACGCACGGCAGGCCGCTGCCGAGTCCTCCGCTCCCGGCTGCCGGTCGAAGACGTGGGCGGCCTCCAGGCACACGGTCCGGCACCACTCCACCTGCATCCGGATGGTGTTCTCGTCCACCTGGTTCTGCTCGGACAGCACACGGCAGGTCGCGTCACAGACCTCCGCGCACATGATGCCCTTGCGCCGTACGAGTTCCTGATTCTCGGTGCCGTCGGGATCCACGAGGCTCGCGCGCAGCGCGCACGCCCGCGCGCACTCGGTGCAGGCCTGCGCACAGGCGAAACGGTCCTCCAGGAACCGGAACAGCTCCTGCTGGGATGTCGTCGAAGTCACACCGCGCGGGTAGCCCCGGTCGACGCCGGTCAAACCCGGCGTTCCCCGCCGGGAACCGTCCGGGGGCCGGGCTCACCGCCGCCCGTCGAGGGGGCCGGGTTCACGGCGATGACGGAGGGTACTCGCGTGCCATGACTGACGCATGGATGGAGATGGCCGCGGGTGGGGACGCCCCCGGCTTCGGGTTCGTCGTGATGGGTCTGCTGATCGTGGCCCTGCTGCTGGGCGCCTTCATCCTGGGCCTGCGGCACAAGCGCAGGCGCCCGCCGCGGCCGGACGAGCAGCCGAGGCTCCCGGAGGGCGGCCCGGTGCGGGAGACGCGGGAACGCCGCGAGCCCGACGAGATGCCGAGAAGTGAGGAGCGTCTGACGCCGCACGAGCTGAAGACGCACGGCAATCAGGGCGACCGCACCAGCGCCTCGCAGGCGCGTCCGCGCTGGAACGAGGGCGGCAGCGGCGGTTTCGGCAGCGGGGGCCCTGGCGCCCGCTGAGCCACAGCCCAGAAGAAGGGCCCGTGCCTGTGCACGGGCCCTTTCGCATGCCCGGGGCCCGCACCGCCGGGTGAGGTGGATCACAGGTTTCGAGTGCATCGAACGGTGGGGTCCAGAGTCTTTCGAGAGGTGTAGGGGGCCACTGAGACGCAGGACGGTGAGGATGGAGCAGGTGGGGGCGGACGGCTTCGACGAGTTCGCGGCCGCCCGTTGGTCGGCGCTGCTCCATGTCGCGCGTCTGCTCACGGGAGGCGACCGGCAGCGTGCCGAGGATCTGGTGCAGGAGGCCTTGGTCAAGCTCTGGTTCGCCTGGCCGAAGGTCGCCGAGCAGGCACCGGAGGCGTATGTCCGCACGGTGCTGGTGCGGCTGGCGGCGCGCTCGGCGCGGCGGCGCTGGTGGGGAGAGCGCCCGGTGGAGCAGTTGCCCGACCGGGCCGAGTCGGGGGACATGTCGTCCGCCGTCGCGGAGCGTTCGCGGCTGGAGGCGGCCCTGGCCCTGCTGTCGCCGAAGCAGCGGGCCGCGGTGGTGCTGCGCTACTACGAGGACCTGCCCGAGGCCCAGGTCGCCCAGGCCCTGGGCTGCCCGGTGGGCACCGCCAGGTCCCACGCGTCACGCGGAGTGGCTCGGCTCCGCCAGATCCTGTCCGACGCCGTCAGGCCCGTGGGGTGAAAGGAGAACCGATGGACGACTTCGAGCGGGACCTGTCCCGGCTGATGCGCGACACACAGCGGCACACCCCCTACGAGCCCGCGCACCGGCAGCGACTGCACGCGGGCATCCGGGCCCGCCGCCGGGCACGGCTGCTGTGGAAGGCGGGCGGCTCCGCCGTGGCGGTGGCCGGGCTCAGTGTCGGGCTGGCCCTGCTGCCCGGCATGCTCACCCGCTCCCAGCCCGCCGATCCGCGGCCGGCGACGCACCCGACGACCTCGCCGGACAGCACACCGACGCCCGGGCCCACCGCACCGAGTCCGACGCCGACCGAGCAGCCCGGGACATCCCCGCCCGCGACCACGTCCGGCGGCATCACCCCGTCCGGGACGACGAGCGCGCCGACCGCCATCCCACCGACCGCCACGGCCTCCGAGAGCCGCACCGGTGCGACGGCGCCCGCGCCTTCGTCCTCCCCGGACCCGACGACGGCCCCTCCGTCGGCTCCGGAATCCGAGGTGCCCTCCGCGTCGGCCTCCATCGAGTAGCCGCCTGAGCGGCCCTGTCCGTCACGGGGCGCCTCGCCCCGACCCCCCTTTCACCGCACCACCCGCCACGGGCGCCTTCGGCATGCCCGGAACCGGCGTCCCGGCCTGCCCGGCGCCAGAAAGAGACCGTGAGACAGCCATGCGAACCGTACGGCGGTCGGCCCTGATCGACCGCCCGGCACCCGACCCGTCCGCGCTGCCCCGCCGGGCTCCCCTGCCCGCGCACCACCCGGACCCCGTCCTCGACGTGGTCGTTCCCGTGCACAACGAGGAGAACGACCTGGAGACCTGTGTCCGGCGGCTGCACGCGCACCTCGGCGAGACCTTCCCCTACGCCTTCCGGATCACCATCGCCGACAACGCCAGCACCGACCGCACCCCGCGGATCGCCGCGCGGCTGGCCGCCGACCTGTCCGGCACGCGATGGATCCGGCTCGCGGAGAAGGGCCGGGGCCGCGCGCTGCACACCGCCTGGTCGCGTTCCGACGCGCCCGTCCTGGCGTACCTGGACGTGGACCTGTCCACCGACCTCGCCGCGCTGCTGCCTCTGGTCGCGCCGCTGATCTCGGGCCACTCGGACATCGCCATCGGCACCCGGCTGGCCCGTGGTGCGCGGGTGGTGCGCGGACCGAAGCGGGAGATCATCTCCCGCTGCTACAACGGGCTGCTGCGCGGCACCCTCGCCGTGGGCTTCTCCGACGCGCAGTGCGGATTCAAGGCGGTGCGGCGGGACGTCGCCGAGCGGCTGCTGCCGCTGGTGGAGGACCGCGCGTGGTTCTTCGACACCGAGTTGCTGGTCATCGCCGAGCGGGCGGGACTGCGGATCCACGAGGTGCCGGTGGACTGGGTGGACGACCCCGACAGCCGGGTCCACATCCTCTCCACGGCGCTCGCGGACCTGCGCGGCATGGCCAGGCTCGGCCGGGCCCTGGCCCACGGACGGCTGCCGCTGACCGCGCTGCGCCGCAGGGGTGGCGACCTCTACGGGGAACTGCCCCCGGGTCTGGCCCGGCAGGCGGTGCGGTTCGCCGCCGTCGGTGTCGCCAGCACCCTGTGCCACCTGCTGCTGTTCACCGCGCTCAGACCTGCGACGGGTGCCCAGGCCGCCAACGCCCTCGCCCTGCTCGCCAGCGCGATCGCCAACACGGCGGCCAACCGGCGGCTCACCTTCGGGGTCCGGGGCCGCGGCGGCGCACTGCGCCACCACCTCAAGGGCCTCGCCGCCTTCCTGGTCGGGCTGGTGCTCACCAGCGGCTCGCTCGCCGTCCTGCACCACACCGCGCCCGCATCCGGCCACCGGGTCGAGCTCGTGACCCTGGTCGCCGCCAACCTGGCCGCGACGCTGCTGCGCTTCCTCCTCCTGCGGGCCTGGGTGTTCCCCGCCCGTCGCACGACAGGACCCGGCGCCCCATGAGCACCGCACAGCTGCGCCGCCCGCCCTCCGGCCTCGGCCGCCCGGCCGAAGCCGGCCGCCCCGCGCGGGAGTTGCCGCCACGACTGCGCGCGGCGGCCGTGCGCCACGGGTCCGTGCTGCTGACGTACGGCGTGCTGAAGCTGGCCGGGTTCGCCGTCTTCATGTACCTGCTGGACTCCGCGGGCGACTTCCGGAAGAAGAACCCGCGCTTCGGCGGCGGCGAGCACCCGTGGGACGTCCTGGCCAGCTGGGACGGCTGGTGGTACCAGCAGATCGCCGCGCACGGGTACGACCCCGCCCTGAGGCCGGTCCCGGGGGCGACCGGCCTGATCACGCTGGAGGGCAACTCGGCGGCGTTCTTCCCGCTGTACCCGACGCTGATGCGGCTGGTCTCGGAGTGCACCGGACTCGGTCTGTACGGGGCCGGCCTGACGGTCTCCGTCCTCGCCTCGTTCGCCGCCGCCCTCGGCGTGTACGCGGTCACGCGATGTCTCGGCGGCCACCGGGCCGGTCTGGTCGCGGCCGGGCTGTGGGCGGTCTGGCCCGGCTCGGGCACGGAGTGGTCGGGCTACTCGGAGTCCCTCTACACGGCGCTGGCCGCATGGGCCTGTCACGCCGTCATGACCCGCCGCTGGCTCACCGCCGGTGTGCTGACCTGCACGGCGGGGCTCTGCCGGCCCACCGCCGTCGCGCTGGTCGCCGCCCTCGCGGTGGCCGCGGCGCTGTCCCTGCGCCGGCGGGAGGACGGGGTCCGCCGCCCCCTGGTCGCGGTGGCGGTCGCGCCGCTGGGTCTGTTCGGCTACCTCGCCTGGGTCAACTACCGCATGGGCGACATCAACGGCTACTCCAAGCTCCAGGACGGCGCGTGGGCCCACAAGTTCGACTGGGGAGTCCACACGTTCCACGTGCTGACATCCGTCCCGGTGGGCCACTTCGACTACCTCTTCGCGATGCCCTTCGAGGACGTCATCGGTGTCTGCGTGGTGCTGCTGGTGCCGGTGCTGACCGTGCTGCTGGTCCGTCTGCGACCGCCCGCCGTGCTCGTCGTCTACACGGTGCTGTCCTACGTCATGGTGATGGCCACCCAGCAGTACTTCGGCAACGTCTCGCGCTATCTGCTCCCGCTCTTCCCGCTGTTCGTCCCCCTCGCTGTCGCGATGCGGCGCCTGCGCCGGCCGTCCCTGGCCGCGGTCCTCGGCACGGCCGCGCTGGCGTCGGGGTCGTACGCGGGATACGTGCTGTTCGTGCTGGGAGTGCCGTAGGCGGCCGGCGTCGGCGCCCGGTGAGGTGGCTCCGAAACATTCCCTTCACGCAGGAAGTATTGAGGGGTAACAGCCACTGCCTACCGTGCCTGCCTTGTCGACCCCAACCCGCAGCAAGGAGGCGTGGCATGAGCACCGAGCCACGACTGGCCGAAGTCGCCGAGCCGGAACCCGCACCGCAGGCAGCGCCGGGCACGGACCAGGCCGTCAAGGAGACCCTCGAGGACTACACGCTCCGCTTCGCGCCACGCAGTTACCGGCGCTGGACTCCGATGGTGGTGGCGACGACCGCGCTCGGCGGCATCGCCTACATGGCCGACTTCTCCATCGGGGCGGGCATCGGCCTGGCCCATGGCACCGGCAACGCGCTGCTCGCGATCGCCGTCGCCGCCGTCGTCATCTTCGTGACCGGATTTCCGCTGGCCTACTACGGAGCCCGGTACAACATCGACCTGGACCTGATCACCCGGGGCTCCGGTTTCGGCTACTTCGGCTCGGTGCTGACCAGCGTCATCTTCGCCAGCTTCACCTTCATCTTCTTCGCCCTCGAGGGCTCGATCATGGCCCAGGGCCTGAAGCTGGGCCTCGGACTGCCGCTCTGGCTCGGCTACCTGGTCTCCACGCTGATGGTGATCCCCCTGGTGATCTACGGCATGACGGCCCTGAGCAAGCTCCAGGTGTGGACCACCCCGATCTGGCTGCTGCTGATGGTCGGCCCGCTGGTCTACCTGGTCGCCACCGACCCCGGCACCGTCGACCGCTTCCTCGCCTACGCCGGCACCGACGGGGACGGCGGCGTCAACACCGCCTCGGTCCTGCTGGGCGCGGGCGTGTGCCTGTCGCTGATCGCGCAGATCGGCGAGCAGATCGACTACCTGCGCTTCATGCCGCCCAAGACCGAGGCGAACAAGCGCAGTTGGTGGACGGCCGTGGTGATGGCCGGTCCGGGCTGGGTGGTGCTGGGCGCGCTGAAGCAGGCGATCGGCGTGTTCCTCGCGGTGTACATCATCGCCGAGGTGGGTGCCTCCGCCGCGCCCGAGCCGATCCAGCAGTTCAAGGGCGCCTTCGACGCGATGATGCCGTCCTGGCTCGTCGTCCCGCTGGCCGTGGTGCTGGTCGTCATCAGCCAGATCAAGATCAACGTGACGAACGCGTACTCCGGCTCCCTCGCCTGGACCAACTCCTTCACCCGGGTCACCCGGCGCTACCCGGGCCGGATGGTCTTCGTCCTGGTCAACCTGGGCTTCGCGCTCGCGCTGATGGAGGCCGACATGTTCAGCTTCCTCAACGGCATCCTGGGCTTCTACTCGAACTGTGCGATCGCCTGGGTCGTCACGGTGGCCACCGACATCGGCGTCAACAAGTACCTGCTGAAGCTGTCCCCGCACGCCCCGGAGTTCCGCCGCGGCATGCTCTACGCCGTCAACCCGGTCGGGGTCGTCTCCTTCGTCGCCGCCTCGGGCCTGTCCATCGCGATGTACTTCCACGCCCTCGGCGACACGCTCCAGCCGTACTCCCCCGTCGCCGCGGCCGTCATCGCCTTCGTCCTCACGCCGCTGATGGCCGTGGTCACCAAGGGCAGGTACTACCTGCGCCGCACCGACGACGGCATCGCCGAGCCCCTTCTCGACGAGGACGGCAACCCCAGCGCCGCCGCCTACGAGTGCCATGTGTGCCGGCAGCGGTTCGAGCGGCCGGACGTGGCGGCCTGCCGGACGCACGACGCGGTCGTCTGCTCGCTGTGCCTGAGCACCGACAAGGTCGGCGACCACGTGCTGCCGACGGTGTGACCTCCGCGGCGGGGACACGGCCGGCGCCCCCGCCGCACGGCACGTTCCAAGTCGGTCTCGGACCCGCTGTGCGGGGCGGCGGCCTCGGGGGCCGCGCGGCATACTGATCTCGCGCCAGCGCAGTGATCGGCCGACGGTCGGAAAGGGGATGACGGGACGTGACCACCGAAGAGCCGGACGGGCGGGGAACTCCCCACGGACCGCACGGCGTTCCCCCGCTCCCCGACGACGTGTGGCTGAGGTTCCTCACCGACAGCGAGTCCGCCATACGCCGCTCCGCCCCCAGGGAGCCCTCCGCCGAGGAGCGGGCCGCGGGGCGTCGGCTCCAGCCCCCGCACGCCGTCGGTGACCTGTGGCAGCCGCAGGACCTGTGGGTCCGTGTGGCGTGGCGCGACCTGGACCGCCGGGCGAAGGCCCGGCGCGCGGGACGGGTCGTCGCCACCGCCGCCGCCGTCGCCGTGGCCCTGGGAGCCTGGTCCCAGCTGTCCACCGGTGCGGGCACGGGGCACCGGCCCGGCGAGAGCACGGTGAGGCAGGTCGAGGGCGCGACCGCCCGGCTGCCCACCGCCACCCCCCTTCCGTCGGCGTCCTCCCTCGCGCAGCCCTCCCGATAGCCCACGCAGGACGGGTACCGTTCCGGCCCGCCGCCTAGGATGAGCCGCACAGGCCGGATCTGGGCGCTCGTCCGGGCGCGGCCCCCCACAGGCAGGAACGCGCAGCCGACCGAAGGGGCAGGACATGAGCGCGCCACGCCTCAGCAGCACCCCGTTGCCGGGCATAGGAGTCCGCTACGACCTGACGACGCGGGAGAGCCGCCGCCTGTCGGTGGTCGCGCACCGCGACGGGCACCGGACCATCAGCGCCTACCGCGAGGACGACCCGGACGCCTGCGACCTCTCGGTGCGCCTGACGTCGGAGGAGGCGACCACCCTCATCGACGCCCTGATGCCCGCGCACCACACACCCAACCTGCTGTCCACCACCGACCTGGGGCTCGTCGCCGAACGGATCGAACTGCCGGCCTCCGCGCACTGGAGCGGGCGGCGGCTGGGCGAGTCCCGGATCCGCACCGACACCGGCGCGTCCGTGGTGGCGGTGCTGCGCCGGGCGGCCGCGATCCCCTCCCCCACCCCGGACTTCCGGCTCGCGGGCGGCGACGTCCTGATCGTCATCGGGACCCGCGAGGGCGTGGAGGCGGCCGCCGCGATACTCGGGCGGGAGTGACCCGCCATGCACGACTCCGCGGTCTTCCTGATCGAGTTCGGCTGTCTCATCCTCGGGCTCGGGCTGCTCGGCCGCTTCGCCGGGCGCTTCCGCTTCTCCCCGATCCCCCTCTATCTGCTGGCCGGGCTCGCCTTCGGCAAGGGCGGGCTGCTGCCCCTGGGCGCCAGCGAGGACTTCGTCGCGGTCGGCGCCGAGATCGGGGTCATCCTCCTGCTGCTCATGCTGGGGCTGGAGTACACGGCCACCGACCTCGTCTCCCACCTCAGGACCCACTACCCCGCCGGGCTGCTGGACGCCGTCCTCAACGCCCTGCCGGGCGCCGGCCTGGCGCTGCTGCTGGGCTGGGGCCCGGTCGCGGCGGTCGTCCTGGCCGGTGTCACCTGGGTCTCCTCCTCCGGTGTCATCGCCAAGACCCTCGGTGACCTGGGGCGGCTGGGCAATCGCGAGACCCCGGCCGTCCTGAGCATCCTGGTCCTCGAAGACCTCTCCATGGCGGTGTACCTGCCCATCGTCACGGCCCTGCTGGCCGGGGTGGGCCTGGCCGCGGGCGGGGTCACCCTGGCCATCGCCGTGGGGGTGCTGACCCTGGTGCTGGTCCTGGCGGTGCGCTTCGGCCGTCACGTCTCCCGCTTCGTCTCCAGTGACGACCCGGAGAAGCTGCTGCTCGTGGTCCTCGGCGTGACGCTCGTGGTCGCCGGGGTCGCCCAGCAGTTGCAGGTGTCGGCGGCGGTGGGCGCCTTCCTGGTGGGCATCGCCCTGTCGGGTGAGGTCGCCGAGGGCGCGACCAGTCTGCTGGCGCCGCTGCGGGATCTGTTCGCCGCTGTGTTCTTCGTCTTCTTCGGTCTGCACACCGACCCGGCCAGCGTGCCGCCCGTGCTGCTGCCCGCCCTCGCCCTGGCGGCCGTCACCACCGCCACGAAGATCGCCACGGGCTACTGGGCCGCGCGCCGTGCCGGGATCGGCCCCAAGGGCCGCTGGCGCGCCGGTGGCACGCTCGTCGCCCGCGGCGAGTTCTCGATCGTCATCGCCGGACTCGCCGTCACCTCGGGCATCGAGCCCTCGCTCGGGCCCCTGGCCACGGCGTACGTCCTCGTCCTGGTTCTCCTGGGCCCTCTGACCGCCCGCTGGACCGAGCCGCTGGCCACCTGGCTGACCGGACGGCGGCGGGCGGCCGCGTCACGGGGGACGCCGCCACCGGGACCGCCGGGCGCGCACGAAGCCCTCGGCGACCAGGACACGGTGGGCCGCGCCTGAGCGGGCCGCCCCCGCGAGGGACGGGGCCGAGTCGGCCGTCGTCTTCAGCCCGTCTTCCAGCCCCTGCGCGTGTCGATCCGCTCCCATTCCGCGTCCCACTGGGCCATGCGCCGCCGGTCCAGGGCCAGCCGGGTCAGCCACATGGCTCCCAGGACCGTCCCGCCCGCGAAGACCCCGGCGAGCGCGCCGCCCATGGCGGTGTGCAACCAGGCCTCCCCGCCGGACACCGGCGGTGTCGTGAGGTCACCGCTCCGGTTCACCCACACGGACACGGTGCTCCCGGCGGGGGCCCCGGGCGCCACCCGGGCCTCCTCCCGATGGGTCGAGCCGTCGGGCGCGGTCCACCGCACCTTGCCCCACACACGGTGGTCGCTCGCCGCGCGGGCCGGGGGCGGGCCGGGCGCCTCCTCGGCCACCACCGCCGTCACCTGGCGGGTCTCGGCCCGCTGCCGTTCGACTGCCTGCTGGACCGTGCCCGCCGCCAGCAGCCCGGCGGCCGCCCCGCCCAGCAGGGCGAGCACCCAGCCGACGAGCACGACCCAGGCCTCGACGAGGTCGACGCGCCGTCTGAGCACGTTGCGTCGCCACCGCCACCACCGCACGGTCACACGCGCTGAACGTTCCATGGCCGACACCCCCTCGTGAGCACCGGCAGCACCCTTCCAGTGTGCGCCTGAGAGCGGCTGAAGCGCGCTGTGCGTCAGGCGTCAGACGCCGCGATCGCCACCCGGTCGCTCTCGCCGCCGGAGAGGAAGGAGGCCATCGCCCGCCCTTCGTCGGCGACGGCGTCCCGGTCGGCCCGGGACAGGCCGCGCAGCGGGGTGACGTGCACGGTGTCCGTCTCCACGGTCCAGGTCGCGGCGACCCTGCCGTCGACCAGCACGACGCGCTCACCGGCGACGGACAGGAGCCGGTGCTCGTCGTCGATGACGCGGCTGCGGTCGTGGTAGCCGAGGATCGCGTTGTCGAAGGCCGGCAGGAACCGCACCGGGGCGGGGGTGTCGGGGTCGGGGCGCGGCGCGCCGGGCAGGTCGAGCAGTTCACGGCCGCGTTCGTCGCGGAAGGCGACCAGTTCCTCGCGCAGGGCAGAGACCGCGGCGGGCAGTCCCGCGAGGCCGCACCAGGCGCGCAGGTCGGCCGAGGCGGCGGGGCCGAAGGCCGCCAGGTAGCGCCGGACCAGCGCCTGACCCACGGGATCGGCGCCGTCCGGCGAAGGCGGGTCGATGTCGCGTCCCAGCCAGGAGGACATCAGCGCGTAGCGCGCACCGGCCTTGGTGAGCCACAGGCCGCGCGGCGGCAGCTGCACCGTCGGCAGGAGGGCGGCGACCAGCATCTCGCCCAGCGGCCGCGGCCCCGCCGCGGGCCAGCGGCCGGCCACGGCTCGCGCGAGCTCGGACATCGACCGGGGTTCGCCGTCGGCCATGATCTCCCGGCCCGCCGCGGCGAGTTCATCGTGATCGACACCGTCGAGCTCGCGGCGGTACACCCCGACGACCCGCTGGCGCAGCATGGCGTCGTGGCGGGCGCGCCAGGCGACGGCGTCGTCGGCGGTGACGAGGTGGACCGTGCGGCGCATGAGGTGCGTGCGTACCACGCGCCGCCCGGTCAGCAGGTCCGACAGCCGCGCCGGGTCGAACGCCCGCAGCCGCGACCACAGTCCGAGGAACGGCTCCTGCGGTTCCTGCGCCTGGAGTCCGCCCAGGTGCGCGACGGCGTCGAGGACCGGCGAAGCGGCGCGGTCGAGGAGCAACTGCCGGGCGAGGGTGGCGCGGTTGAGCGCGCGGGCGTCGAGCACGGTCATCGGGGCACCTCGGTCTTCGAGTGGTGTGCCGGCCCGTGGTCCAGGGTGTCCGGGCGGCCGGCGCGTTCACGGTCGCACGGGTTGCGGTCAGGTCGTGGCCGCAGGTGTCTCGGTGTCGGTCTCCGGACCCTGGTCAGGCCTCCCCGTGTCCCTGGTGTCAGCAGGCCGCACCGACTGTTCCCTACTTTCCCTATAGAATTACTAGGAAAGTATTGACGACGCCTCACGCCCCTGCGCAGGATGATGCGCGTGGCCCACCCGTGCTGTTCGCCCGCACCACCCAACACCCGCCTGCGCACACGAGCTTGAGGAGACCCCCGCGATGGGCGTTGCCCCGGCGCCGTCCGGCCCCGCCCCGGAGTCCGGCCAGTCCGGGCCCGGCCACAGCCACTGGCTGCGCGTGGCCCGTGAGACGGCGGACGACCTGGCCACGGACGCGGTGGCCCGGGACCAGGCGGGCAAGCCCCCGTTCGACGAGGTGTCCCGGCTGCGCGAGTCGGGGCTGCTGACGCTCCTCGTCCCCGCCGGACTCGGGGGCGGCGGCGCGGACTGGTCCGAGGCGTACGCCGTGGTCCGGGAGATCGCGGCGGCCGACGGCGCCATCGGCCAGCTCCTCGGCTGTCACTACTTCACGTCCTGGAGCGCCGGGTTCCTCGCCGGCCCCGCCCTCGCCTCCCGGCTGGAGCGCGGGTCGGCGGCGCAACAGTGGTGCTGGGGCGGCGGCCTGGCCCGTCAGGAACCGGCGCTCACGCTCCTCAAGGACACCCGGGGGTACGTGCTGAACGGCCGGCAGAGCTATGCCGCCGGCGTTCTGGTCGCCGACCGTCTCGTCGTCCGGGCCGTCCGGGCCGACACCGGCGAGCCGCTCGCGCTCGTGGTCGATCCCGCCCTGCCGGGTGTGGTGGTCGACGGCGACGCCGACCCCTTCGGCCAGCGGCTCGCGGCCGGGGCGAGCGCCGAGTTCGACGCCGTGCCGGTCGCCACCGGTGACGTACTGGGGTCGCTGTCGGCGGACGAGGACGTCCTGTCGCCCCTGACGGCCCTGCTGTCGCCCGTCGGCCGCCTGCTGTCGGTGCAACTGCGCCTCGGCATGGCGGAGGGCGTGCTCGCCGAGGCCCGCGAGTACAGCCGGACCGGCCACTCCCACTGGCACCCGGACTGGCCGGACGGCTCTCCCCAGGACCCGCAGGTGCTGACGGCGTACGGGGAGCTGACCGTGCTCACCCGCTCGGCGTCCGCACTCGCGGACCAGGCACAACAGGCCGTGCGGGACGGACTGTCGCGCGGCGAGGGCCTCACCTATGAGGAGTACGCCGAGATCTCCGTCCTGGTGGCCATGGCCGAAGCGGCCGCCTCCAGAGCCGCGCAGGAGTCCACGTCCCGCGCCCTGGACATCATCGGCGCCCGCTCCGCGTCCGCGCGGCTCGGCTTCGACCGATTCTGGCGCAACGCCCGGACCCACACTCTCTACGAGCCCGTGGGCCACCGGCTCCGCGACGTCGGGGACTACTTCCTCAACGGCGCGCACCCTCCGTTCGTCCTTCCCGTCTGACCGGAGCGCGCGGACCCGCGAAGCGGCTCGAGGCACGCCAGGATCCCGGTGCGGCAGGTGCGACAGCCGGTCGTGGGGTGCCCGGGGACCGCCGGACCGCCGAACGTTTCCAGGGCGCCCCGCGTCATAGCGGTGACCGTCGTCGAAGGGACCGCCGCCATGCCCCGTACCGTCCGTGCCGTCGCCGCTTGCGTGCCGATCGCAGGACTCCTCTGCGCGGTCGCCGCCTGCGGCGCCGGGACCTCCGCCTCCGCCGGGGCCGGGAGCACGCCGGGCCGCGATCCAGGCGCCTGGCAGGAGCCCGCCTCCTACGCCTACACGCTCCGGTCCAGCGAAGGAGAGCGCAGCCTGCTCGGCACCTTCCGGGTCTCGGTCCGTGACGGCGCCGTGGTGAAGGCGGTGGGCCTCGACGAGGAGGGGCGCCTGGCCGTCGAGCAGGCCCCCGCAGCCGTGCCCACGCTGCGCGGGCTCCTCACGGAGCTGGAGCAGGCACGGCAGGACGGCGCGGACACGGCCGAGGCCGCCTACGCGGCCGACGGGCACCCGGTACGGATCGTCCTGGACTGGGAGGAGAACGCGGTCGACGACGAGGCCCGCTACGTCGTCAGCGCCTACGAGCCGGCGGACGGCCCCCGCGCCGGGGACCCCACCGCCCCCGCGCCCGGATCGTGACACCGGCCGGCTCCTGACGGCCGGGCCGGTCGTCGACGCCGGCAGGTGAGCGTCCACGCAGGTACGGACGCCCGCCTGCCGCGGTGAGCGGAGCTCAGTGCTTGCCCATCGCCTTGCGGACGGCGTCCTTCGTGCGGTCCATCAGGGCCGCCACGGGACCGAGCGCCATGTTGGCCGCGGCGGACTCGACACCCGGGTGCGGGCGGGTGGGCGCCATGGCCTCGGCGGCCTTCACGGCCTTGGCCATGCTCGCGAGGCCTTCGGCGTCGGTGCTGCGGCGGATGTGTGTGAACTCGTAGCGCTCCTCCGCCCGGGCGTGTTCCTGCACGTCCTTGCGCAGCTTCATCAGCTGGAGCATGAACTTCGGGTCGTCGGTGTCCAGGTCGTCCAGGGTCGCGAGGGTTTCCTTGGCCGCCTTCTCCTCGGCGAGCCGGTCCTCCACCACCTGTTCGCCGCCGGGCAGGGACCGCCGGGCGAAGGGGTGGACGACCTCCTCCTCGGCGGTCTCGTGCACGGCCAGCAGCCGCACCAGACGGCGGAAGGCCTCCCGGCGTTCGTCACCCGTGCTCTGCTCGACCTCGTCGAAGAGGTTGCGGATGTCGCCGTGCTGGCGCATGAGGAGCGCGACCACGTCGGTGTCCGCGGCTCCGTCGTCGCCGGCCTGGGGGGTGTGCGTCTCGGACATGGTCGGCCGCCTCACTTCTCGCGCATCGCGGGGTCGGGGTGCTCGCCCTCGGACTGCACGCGGTACTCGCGGCCGAACATCTCGTCGTGCTGGACCATCACCCGCTCGCTCGGCGGCTCCTCACCGCCGTGGATCCGCTCCTGCATCTTCTCGAACCGCTCGTGCGCCTCACGCACATAACCGGCGCCCAGTGTGGTCAGGTCCATCTGGGTGTCCAGCAGCTCGCGCACGTACTGCTTGTTGGGCTCGAAGGTGAGGACGTTCGGCAGCTCCGGGGCGAGCACCTCCTGCGGCTCCCTGCCGTCGTGGCGGCGCATCATGTCACAGGCGGTGTGCAGGTGTTCGAGCTCCATGTTGAGGTGCAGCTCCCAGACCGCCTTGACCTTGGGGTCGCTCTCCTGCTGCATGAACGAGTAGTACAGGTAGCACTCGTTGTACTCGTGGTTGACGAGCTGCTCCCACCAGGTCTCCCCGGGGTCGACCAGCGACTCGTAGTGGGTGACGTGCTCCTCCTCGATCAGCCCGATCTCCTGGTAGAGCTGCCGGGCGATCGGCTCCATGTAGGTGGGGCCCGTGTTCATGTAGAAGTTCATGGTCTGCTGCTCCGCCGCCATGATCGTCAGCGCGTGGAGCTTGGACAGCGGGTTCGTGCCGCTCTTGTCGTACGGGTCGCGGACGTTGTCGTACGGGTCGCGGTGGTGGTACTTCGTCGGCCGGCCCGGCATCACCTCGGTGAGATCGTCGACGATCGACTCCGCCTTGCGGTGCTCGATCATCTCGTAGAGGTTGGCGTACCGGTACAGATGGTCGAAGTCCTCCAGCACGCCGAACTGATAGGCCTGCTTCAGATACGGATCGGGCTCCATCCGCGCCACCCAGGCCGTGAGGTCCACCGCGACCTGCTCGTAGGCGATCGTGGTCTCCAGGACCGAGGACACGCCGGGGAGCAGCCAGTTGACGACCTTCTGCTGCTGCGCCTCGATGTAACGGGTCTGGGCGAGTTGCCGCTTCACCTCCGGGTCGACGGTGTTGCGGGCGAGCTGGTGGCTGAAGAGGATGGCCTCCACCTCGATGCCGTTCATCGCGATGATGCGGCAGCGGGTGTAGGGGTCACAGCGGTCGGGGTCGATGGGCTGCACGTTCAGTTCACGCCAGGTGCGGACCTGGCGGTCGAGTGGGATGCCCCGCTGTTCCAATGGGCTGAAGCTCATGGACGGTCTCCTGGGGGATGAAGGGACTCGCGCGCCGACGGAGTGCCCCGCCAGGGCCGGCGAGAACGGGTTCGACTCCCCCACTCTTCCGGGGCGGTCGGTTTCCGGCCACCGTGAGCACCCCAATGGGGGGCTCACAGACCGGTCAGCCGGGCGGCGGTGTCGGCCGGTTCCAGGTGGGGGCCGATCCACTCGCACAGCAGGACGGTGGCGTCGTCCTGGAGGCGGCCGTGGTGGTAGTCGAGGACGGCCTGGATGAGGCGGCGCAGTGTCTCGGGGACCGGCAGGCCGTCGGCGTGGTGGCGGATGAGGAAGTCGGTGAAGCGCGCCAGGCCGAACTCCCGGTCACCGGAGCGGCGGGCCTCGGTGATGCCGTCGGTGTAGAGAACGATCCGGTCCCCGGGCTGGAGGTGCTCCTCGCACACGACGCTGCGCAGACCGAGTTCGGTGCCCATCGGGTGGGCGGGCGGGCAGGCGAGGTGGCTGGTCCAGCGGTTGTCGCGGATGACGATCGGCGGATGGTGGCCGCGGTTGACCCAGCGCAGCACGCCGGTGCGGGTGTCGAGCGTGGCGAGGACGCCGGTGACGTAGCGCCGGTGGTCGTACTGTTCGAGGAGGGCGGCTTCGACGGCGTAGGCCTTGTCGACGAGGCCCGCGCCCTGACGGCGGGCCTGGCGGCAGGCGCCCAGGGCGAGGGCCCCGGACAGCCCGGCGGCCGTGTCGTGTCCCATCGCGTCGAAGATCGTCAGATGGACGAGAGGCCCGTCGACGGCGTACTCGAAGACGTCACCGCTGATGTCGTAGGCGGGTTCCAGGGCCGCGGAGATCGTCACCCTCCCGTCCGCGTAGGTGCGCGGCGGCAGGAGGTTCCACTGCATCTCGGCGGCCACGCTCATCGGCCGTGCGCGCACCAGCTTGGCCAGCGCGTCGCTGGTGCCCCGCTTGCTGACGATGATCAGCGAGATGAGCGCCGCCAGCGCCCTCATGTCCGCGTGGGCCCCGGCGTCGTCGTGGGCGCTGCTCACCCGCAGCATCCCGATGCGCTCCGTGCCGTCCAGCAGCGGCACCCACCACGGGAACCCGTCGTCGCCGGGGGGTGCGGCGGGCAGGACGTGGCCGTACTGGTAGGCCCGCCCGGCGACGGTCCCCTCGACGTGCAGTTCCCTCTCGTGCCCCCGGGCCGCCGCGTCGTCACCGGGGAGCAGACGCAGGGTGCGGCGCTGCAGATCGGCCACGTAGATCAGCACCTGGCTCAGGGAGGCCGCGCGTGCGCACTCGGTCGCCTTGGCCGGAAGCAGCTCGACGGGCATGAGGTGGCTGGCGTCCAGCAGGTCGGCGAGCATCCGCCGGCCGCCCTCACCGCTGCGCTCCATCAGCGTCCACCCCCGATCGCCGCACGGGACCCGCCCCGCGACGGCGTGCCGGAGACCGGCGCGCGGCCCGGGCACCGGGGGCCGTGCGGAAGGCGTCGGCTCCGTGAGGCTTCGAAGGGCCGCCTTCGGGTACTTCCACGGCGGAACGCCCCGCCGACGAAGGAAACGGAGGCACGGAGACCGTGTTGCTCTCCCATTCGCTCGATCATGGAGTCCTCGTCATCACGGTCCACGAGGACCCCGGTATCGGCGGGCGTGCCACTCTCCTCACGAGGATCAGCGATCTCGTGCAGGCCTACCGGCCGGCGCCGGTGGTCGTCCTCCTCGACGAGCCGGCCGCACGGGACGCCGTGGTCAGCGTGGTGCTGCGCGTGCACCGTCTGTGCAGCCGGCTGGGCACACTGATGTCGGTGGCCACGCACAGCGCGCCCACCCGGCGTGCGCTCGAATCGGACGCCGACACCACCGGCACCCGGCTGGTCGTCCACGCCCGTGCGGACACCGCTGTCGCCGCCGCGTTCGCCGCGGCGGCCTGAGGGGCGGTCGCACGGCGTCACGGCATCGTGCTCTGGCCGCTGATCAGCTCGGTGACCGCGCGCAGACCGCCCTGGGCGAGGGCGGCGCGCTGCCGGTCGGCACCGGTGCCGTCCTGGAGCAGCCGGTGGATCAGGGACGTGACCTGCCGGGTGTCCCCGGAGGCGTCGAGTGCGGGAGCCACGTGCCGCAGGAACTCGTAGAGCACGTCCCCGGCGCGGTGGGCCATGCCGTCCGGGGCGATGAGGGTGTCGCCCAGCCCGTGCCGGGCGGCGTGCCACATGGCGGCCTGGAGCAGTTCGGGCGCGCAGTCGGGCACGGGGGCGTCGGCGGCCGCCTCCCCCATGGCGGTCTCCACCAGCGCGCGGATGATCGCGGCGAGCATGACCGCCTCGTCCGCCCGGAGCTGGACGTCCAGGCAGCGCACCTCGACGGTGGGATAGGCCTCCGACAGACGGGCCTGCCAGTAGAGCTGACCGGCGTCGGAGATCAGGCCGGCCTCCCGCAGCCGTTCCACGCGCCGGTCGTAGTCGGCCGCGTCCCGGAAGTGCGGGGGCATGCCACTGACCGGCCATCTGCTGAAGATCACCGTGCGCCAGCTCGCGAAGCCGGTGTCGTGACCGTCCCAGAGCGGGGAGTTCGCCGCCATGGCCGTCAGTGTCGGCAGCCGGGAGCGGATCCGGTTCAGGACCTGTACGCCCGCTTCCCGGTCCGGCACGCCGACATGCACATGGGTGCCGTTGACCAGTTGCTCCGCCACCAGTTGCGGCGCCTGCGTGACCATGGCCCGGTAGCGCGCCTGGTCGGTGACGGCGATGGGGCGGCCGTGGCGCAGCGGAGGTGTCCCGCACACCCCGATGCGGCAGCCGTGCTCCTCGGCAGCCACGCCGACGGCGTGCCGCAGACGCAGCAGATGACCGCCGACCTCCTCCAGGGTGGCGCAGACCGGGGTGGCCACCTCCACCTGCGCCTGGAGCAGCTCGTACTGCACCTCCTGGTCGGTCACCAGGTGTCCCACGCCCGCCGCGGCGCGCACCTTGTCCGCCTGAGGTACCGGCAGGCCCGTGACCGGGTCGAGCAGCAGGTACTCCTCTTCCACGCCGATCGTCGTCATCGACCACCCTCTGTTCCGCCCGGCGCCCGGGCCGGATCCAGGCGCGCGGCAGGCACGCCTCACGCAGCGATGGTCACCTCTCGGGGCACGCTCGTGGAGGACCGAGTGCCGCGATCGCGGCCAGACAAAACATGACACAGAACCAGAAACCGCTTGCCCGGGAAAAGCCTGCGGGCCGTTGCTGGCACGGGCCGGGCAGGGGTACTCGCAGCACGGCTGTCGTGGGGCCGCCGTCACGGTGACGGGCCCTCGCCGGGTCGCGGAAGGAGCGGTCATGTCCGGGACGATCGAAGAGCAGACGGTGGAGCAACTGGGCGGTTCTGGCAGCGTCCTCGCACGTCAGCGCCGTGATCACGCGGAGATGGACCGGCTCATGGAGAGGTACCGGACCCTGCCGGACGGCGAGCGGCGCGAGGGGGTCCTCCGGGAGGTCGTCCAGCTCGTCTTCAGTCACGCGTTCGCGGAGGAGACGGTGCTGTGGCCGGTCGTGCGGCACTCGGTACCGGACGGTGAGGAGCTGACCTCGCGCGTCGAGGAGGAACATCAGCAGATCAACGACCTCGTCGCCGGCATCGAGCGTCTGGCGCCCGGCAGCCCGGAGCGGGAGGAGAAGGTGGGGCGGGTCTTCGCCCTGATCCGGCAGGACATCCGCGACGAGGAGGACCTGCTGCTGCCCCGGCTGCAGGAGAGCCTGGACACCGCCCGACTGCGCCGGCTCGGCACCGCGTGGGAGACGGTACGCAGGAGCGCGCCCACACCCCCACCCGATCGTCCCGCGTCGCCCGCCCGGCAACGCCCTGCTGGGCATACCGCTCAGCCTCTACGACCGGCTGCGCGACGGGCTCGGCCTGAACGTCCCCTCGGCCGCGGCGAAGAGGATCCTGACCGGACTCACCGGTCTCCTCGTGTCCGCCGCCGTGGCGGCGGTCCTGCGCAGGCGGCATTGAACCCACCGCCCGGTCGAATGGATCATTCCGCCATTCGGCGTAGAAACCCCCGGTCGCAGACAACAGGGACGAACCAGAAGCAATAGGTTCCTCCCGGCCGGATGACCGTCCGCGCCCCGTTGCTGCCGATCGAGGAACTGATGGCGACACACACTGAACCGGTTGCGCCGGTACCCGCGGTGGAACGCCGCGGCAGAGGAAAGGTGATCGTCTCCTGGCTGACGACCACCGACCACAAGAAGATCGGGCACCTGTACCTGATCACGTCGTTCGGGTTCTTCCTGGTCGCCGGGGCCCTGGCGATGCTCATCCGGGCGGAGCTGGCCCGGCCCGGGCTCCAGATCGTCTCCAACGAGCAGTACAACCAGGCGTTCACCATGCACGGCACGATCATGCTGCTGCTGTTCGCGACACCCACCTTCGCCGGGTTCGCCAACGCCGTCATGCCGCTCCAGATCGGCTCGCCCGACGTGGCCTTCCCGCGGCTGAACATGTTGTCGTACTGGCTGTTCCTCTTCGGCGGCCTGATCGTGCTCGGCAGCTTCCTCACCCCGCAGGGCGCCGCCGACTTCGGCTGGACCGCGTACACCCCGCTCAGCGGTGGGGAGCGCACCGCCCACATCGGCGGTGACCTGTGGGTCATGGGGCTGGCACTGTCCGGCTTCGGCACCATCCTCGGCTCGGTCAACTTCGTCACGACCATCATCTGCATGCGCGCCCCGGGCATGACCATGTTCCGAATGCCGATCTTCACCTGGAACGTGCTGCTCACCTCGGTGCTGGTGCTGCTGGCCTTCCCGGTGCTGGCCGCCGCGCTGCTGGTGCTGGAGGCGGACCGGCGTTTCGGCGCCCAGGTGTTCAACCCGGAGAACGGGGGCGCGGTGCTGTGGCAGCACCTGTTCTGGTTCTTCGGACACCCGGAGGTGTACATCCTGGCGCTGCCGTTCTTCGGCGTGATCACCGAGATCATCCCCGTCTTCGCCCGGAAGCCGATCTTCGGCTACACGGGCCTGATCGGTGCCACCATCTCCATCGCCGGCCTCTCGGTGACGGTGTGGGCGCACCACATGTTCGCGACCGGCGCGGTGCTGCTGCCGTTCTTCTCCTTCATGACCTATCTGATCGCCGTGCCGACGGGCGTGAAGTTCTTCAACTGGATCGGCACGATGTGGCGGGGCTCGCTGTCGTTCGAACCACCCATGCTGTGGGCGCTCGGCTTCCTGGTCACCTTCCTCTTCGGCGGCCTGACCGGTGTCATTCTGGGGTCCCCGCCGCTGGACTGGCACGTCACCGACAGCTACTTCGTGATCGCCCACTTCCACTACGTGCTCTTCGGCACCATCGTGTTCGCCATGTTCGGCGGGTTCAGCTTCTGGTGGCCGAAGATGACCGGCACGATGCTCGACGACCGGCTGGAGAAGATCCACTTCTGGACGCTGTTCGTCGGCTTCCACACCACCTTCCTGGTGCAGCACTGGCTCGGCGCCGAGGGCATGCCCCGCCGCTACGCCGACTACCTGGCCGCTGACGGTTTCACCGCCCTCAACACCATCTCCTCGATCGGCGCGTTCCTCCTGGGCCTGTCCACGCTGCCCTTCCTCTACAACGTGTGGCGGACCGCCCAGCGGGGCGAGAAGGTCGAGGTCGACGACCCCTGGGGCTTCGGCCGCTCCCTGGAGTGGGCCACCTCCTGCCCGCCGCCCCGCCACAACTTCCTCACCATGCCCAAGATCCGCTCCGAGTCGCCCGCCTTCGACCTGCGCCACCCTGACGTGGCGAGCCTGGACGAGGCGGCGAACACCGGGCAGCGCGACGTGGTCGACGTCGAGGGACACAAGGGCGAACGGCGGTGAGACGCGGCAGGCGCACGGTGCCGGACGGCGCGTCGCGCAGTGTGCTGGCCGACGAGACGGAGGGCTACCTTCTCGCCCACGCCCACCGCGTCCAGGCCCGGCGCGAGGCGGAGGAGCTCTGCGCGCGGCTGCCGTGGCTGACCACGGGCCAGGCCGAGGAACTCACCGTCCACTACGTCCGCCGGCGCCTGGACGTCACCCGGCAGCTGATGCTCTCCACCGTGCGGCGGGCCGAGGAACTGCGGGGGGAGTACGAGAGCCGCTACGCCGAGCTGCGGAGCGCCCTGCTGCGCCGCCACGCGGCCGGTGCCTGCGCGGTGCTGGCCTGTGCCGCGGGGGCGGGTTCGCTCGCGGCGGCGGGTGTGCTCACCCGCTGACGCATCACTCAGCGGCCGTGACCCTCATGGCGAGGAAGGGGCCCGGCGCCGGAGTGGCGGCCCGGGCGGCGGGCGGCGTGGCGCATACCGGGCCCGGGGCCGTTCCGGGCGGCCAGGACATCGGCCACGGCACCGGTGACGAAGCCGTAGACGGCCTTGTGCAGCAGGTCGACGGCGAGTTCCGAGCGGGGCCAGGTCGTGGGCGGGGCGCCTACTCCGGTGGCGTTCTCCAGGATCTGGTCGTTGGTGAGACGTACGACGGTGAACTTGGCGGACGCGACCGGGCCGCGCAGACCCGACTGGGCCATGACCGAGCGGAGGACGCCCAGCAGGGCGGCCTGGCCGAAGTGCATGGCCCAGTTGACCGCCAGGAGCTGGGCACCGGGGTGTTCAGGCAGGCCGGTGAGGCGCTGGAGGACCCGGGCGGGGACATGGGAGTCGGGGCGGCCGGTCACCAGCTGCTCGACCTTCTCGCCCAGGGTCATCACCACGCCCCCGGCGGTGCCGGCGACCAGACCCTGCCACAGTGCGCGCCCGATCATGTGGCTCCGGGTACCCGGTGACGCCCGCCTCATCCGCCCGGGCCCGTCGCCTCAGTGACCATGGGGCGGCTCGAAGCAGCCGGTCTCCGGATACAGGCCGTTGGTCCGCACGTCGAAGTCGGACTTCTGCACGAACGCCGACACGCAGGCGTCGTCATGGACCCGCAGGGCGACGCGCGTGCCCTCGGGCGTGACGTAACCGTCGTCCTTCCAGCGCGGGGACATGCCCGTGACGGTGAGCGTGCCGCCGAGGCGATTTCCGTCCTTCGTGACGTGCTCGTCCTCGTAGCCGAGCCGGAGCAGGGCCGTGCGTACGGTCGCCGGGTCCCACGTCCGCCGCTCCCAGAGCCGCTCCAGCACCGGCCGGATCCGGGCGGCCTCCCGCTCGGCGTCCCGCGCGTGGGCCGGAGCCATGCCGCTCTCGCGGCGGTAGGCGTTGTTCTCCTGGTGGTGCGGGGCACCGTCGCCGGCCCCGGGTTCCCCGTACGGCGAGGCCCCCGGGCCCTGAGCCGAAGGCGTGGCGGACCGGCTGGGGGCGGTTTCGGGGGCGGATGGGCTCGGGCCGTTTTCCGAGGCGGACGGGATCGAAGCCGCTTCGGAGGCGGACCGGCCCGGGGCGGCTTCCGCCGACGGGTCCGGGGCGTGCGGGTCGCCGCAGGCGGTCAGAGCGGCCGCGAGGACGAGTGCCGTGACCAGGCCGAGCGGCGCGCGACGAGCCGGCGTTGAGGTGGACATGCGGTCCACTCTCCCACCACGGCGACCCGCGTCCGACGGGGCGCGCGCCCTTCTCGAGCGGCACGGCACCCGGCGCAGCCGTGAGCGGGCCATCTTCCCCCCTCTCCGCACCACGCGGCACGCCGGCGTCGGCCTGACGCCCCGTCACCGATGTGCATCGCGGCGGTGTCGGTGCCGCCCCACCCCGCCGCCGTCCACCAAGGTCGACAACTGGCCTCGCCCCTCCCCGACTGCGAAAATGAAGGCCAGAGGCACATGGAGCAGTCTCACCTGGAGGTACCCGTGAAGATGTTGATCAACGTCCCGGAGACCGTGGTCGCGGACGCGCTGCGCGGCCTGGCGGCTGCCCACCCGGAGCTGGCCGTGGACGTGGAGAACCGGGTGATCGTGCGGCGGGACGCTCCTGTCGCGGGGCAGGTGGGGCTGGTCTCGGGCGGTGGCTCGGGACATGAGCCGTTGCACGGGGGTTTCGTGGGCCCCGGCATGCTGTCGGCGGCCTGTCCGGGTGAGGTGTTCACCTCCCCGGTGCCCGACCAGATGCTGCGCGCGGCCGCCGCCGTGGACAGCGGGGCCGGTGTGCTGTTCATCGTGAAGAACTACACCGGTGACGTGCTCAACTTCGACATGGCCGCCGAGATGGCCGAGGACGAGGGCATCCAGGTCGCGAAGGTGCTGGTCAACGATGACGTGGCGGTGACCGACAGTCTGTACACGGCGGGACGGCGCGGTACGGGCGCCACCCTGTTCGTGGAGAAGATCGCGGGTGCCGCCGCCGCCGAGGGCATGCCGCTGGAGCGGGTCGAGGCGATCGCCCGGCAGGTGAACGAGAACTCCCGCAGCTTCGGTGTCGCGCTGAGCGCGTGCAGCACCCCGGCCAAGGGCAGCCCCACCTTCGATCTGCCGCCCGGTGAGCTGGAGTTGGGCATCGGCATCCACGGTGAGCCCGGCCGGGAGCGGCGGGCGATGATGACCTCCGGCGAGATCGCCGAGGCCGCCGTCGAGGCGGTGGTCGAGGACCTCCAGCCGCGCAATCCCGTGCTGGTCCTCGTCAACGGCATGGGAGCGACACCGCTGCTGGAGCTGTACGGCTTCAACGCCGAGGTGCACCGGGTGCTCGCCCAGCGCGGCGTCCCCGTGGCCCGCGTCCTCGTGGGCAACTACGTCACCTCGCTGGACATGGCGGGCGCCTCGCTCACCCTGTGCCAGGTCGACGAGGAGCTGCTGCGGCTGTACGACGCGCCGGTGAAGACGCCGGGCCTGCGCTGGGGCGTGTGACACGCAGGGAGCAGAGGATCACCACGTACCTACCAGGCAAGGAGACCCAGTGCTCGACGCCGATTTCTTCCGCCGTTGGATGGCGGCGACCGCAGCGTCCGTCGACCGTGAGGCGGAACGGCTCACCGCTCTCGACTCCCCCATCGGCGACGCCGATCACGGCAGCAACCTCCAGCGCGGGTTCACGGCCGTCGTGACCGTCCTGGAGAAGGAGGCGCCGGGCACGCCCGGCGGAGTCCTGACGCTGGCCGGACGCCAGCTGATCTCGACCGTCGGCGGCGCCTCGGGGCCCCTGTACGGGACGCTGCTGCGCCGGACCGGCAAGGCGCTGGGCGATGCCGACGAGGTCAGCGCCGAGCAGCTGGCGGAGGCGCTGCGGGCGGGGGTGGACGCGGTCATGACGCTGGGCGGTGCCGCCCCGGGTGACAAGACCATGATCGACGCGCTGGTGCCCGCGGTGGACGCGCTCGGTGACTCGTTCGCGGCGGCCCGCACCGCCGCGGAGGAGGGTGCCGTCGCGACGACACCCTTGCAGGCGCGCAAGGGCCGGGCGAGTTATGTGGGCGAGCGCAGCATCGGCCACCAGGACCCCGGCGCCACGTCGGCGGCACTGCTGATCGCCGGACTCGCGGAGGCCGCCGGTGAGTGACGAGCCGCTGGTGGGGATCGTGCTGGTGTCGCACAGCGCGCAGGTCGCCGCGTCGGTCGCCGAGCTGGCGAAGGGGCTCGCGGGCGGTGGCCCGGCGGTGCCCGTGGCCCCGGCGGGCGGCACCGAGGGCGGCGGGCTCGGTACGAGCTCCGAGCTGATCGCCGCGGCGGCCGCGTCCGTCGACCGCGGTGCCGGAGTGGCCGTCCTGACCGACCTGGGCAGCGCGGTGCTCACCGTGAAGGCACTGCTCGCGGAGGGCGACGAACTCCCCGAGCGGACACGGCTGGTGGACGCCCCCTTCGTGGAGGGAGCCGTGGCGGCGGTGGTCACGGCGTCCACCGGCGCGGATCTGGCGGCGGTTGAGGCGGCTGCCACGGAGGCGTACACCTACCGGAAGGTGTGATCGGGGCCTGCGGCCGGGCACGCCCGAGGCGGTGTGCCCGGCCGCAGGCCGCGCCCATGACGCGTCGTCAGCCGTCCAGTCCCTGCCGGCCGTTCAGTCCCTGTTCAGCCGTTCAGTCCTTGTTCGCCCGGGCCGCGTCGAGGAACCGCCTCGCCGCCCGCTCCCCCGCGGTCTCGGCCGCCGCGCGGTCCTCGATGGGCGAGACCTTGGTGTTCTTGAAGACGATGTAGGTGACGCCGGAGGGCACGCCGCCGCCGTGCGGGTCGGGGCGGATGCCGAGGGCCTCGGCGGCGGCGTACGACGCCTCGCCGATGATGCCCTGGGGGCCCGTGTCGCCGACCACCGCGTACCGCACCCGGCCCTGGTGGACGATGGCCGCCACCGAGCCACCGCCGATGCCGTGGTCCCGGTAGTCCCAGATGCGGCTGGGCGCGGGCAGCACGATGAAGGGCAGGCGTTCGGCGCTCAGGGGGCGGCCGTCGGACTGGGCGTAGGCCGTGCTCGCGGCGAAGTAGGGGTCCGTGCGGCGGTTGCAGCGGGGACCGGGGCGTCCGTCGCAGTCGATGTCCATGTCCGCCTTCCAGAACACGGCGTCACGGGTGCCGCAGACGGGGATGTCGGCAGGTGCGCCGCTGTCGCTGCGGTAGCGGCCCCGGGAGACAGGGGTGCAGCTCCGCACCTGGGCCAGCAGGTCGGCGGCGCTCACGGCACTCTCGCGCAAGATCGCGGGCCGGTCAGGGGCGGCGGGGAGGGTGGTCGGGGCGAGCAGGGCGGCGCTGGCCGCGGCCAGCGTGAGCGACTGGACACGCACGATACGGGAGCCTCTCCTCGGGGACCTGACGGGCACTCAGCCCAAAATGGCCCCGGGGCCATCGCCCGGCCACCGCTGGGGGGCCGGACGGTGCATCTCGGCAACCTCCGGCAGGGGCCGGGGGCCTGAGTCCGTGTGAGACTCCGGCCACCCCGGCCACCCGCGCCGGCGCGGGATCTGCGACGACAGCGGTCCGCGCGACAGGCCCGAACTCCAGGCTGTCCGGCAGGAGTTCGAGCGTGGTTACGTCAGAGCATACGTAACACCCCCGGGTGGTCGTCCACGGCGGGGGCGTCACCGCCCCGGACGCCGTACCCCGTCTGCCCCGCCCCGCCGGCCGGACGCCCTCTTGATGTGACCGCGCCAGCGGCGGCATATTGGTCCGGACCATTCCTGTGCGGGCCACCCCGGGAGGCAGTGCCGTGCGAGGCCGTTCCGCTTCCTCATCCCTCCTCCGTCACCTGGCGCTCTGCGGGACTCTGACGCTCGTCGCCGCCTGCGGCTGGGCCGGAGCGCGGGAGGAGAACGACGCGGGTGCGCCCGGCGCACCCACGGGCGTCACAGCCGCGGCGGGCAGCGCGACGAGCATGCACGTCATGTGGAACACGATCGACCGGGCCGACGCCTACGAGGTGTATCGCGGCACCACGAAGGTCGAAGAGGTGCCGGGTTCGCAGCACATGGTGGATGTCACCAGGCTGCGCCCCGCCACGCGGTACGTCTTCTCCGTACGGGCACGGGACGCCGACGGGCGGCTCGGACCGCCGAGCCGCCAGGTCCGGGCGAAGACCCCGGCGGCGGTCGCGGAGGACCGCTCCGCACCCACCCGCCCGTCGGCTCCCCGCGGCCGGGCGGCCGGAAGCCGGGCGGTCCAGCTGTCCTGGTCCGCCTCCACGGACGACCGGGGCGTGGTGTCGTACGACGTCCACCAGGGAGCCACGAAGATCCACAGCGTGGGCGGGGGCCAGACGGCCGCCGTCCTCACGGGGCTGCGGCCCGGCACCCCGTACGCGTTCACCGTCCGGGCCAGGGACGCGGCCGGCAACGTCTCCCCCGCCAGTGCCGCCGTCCGGCTCACCACCCCGGGCGCCGACGACGGACGTGCCACCGCCCCCACCGGCTTCCGGGCGACGAGCCACCGCGAGGGCGGGGCGTACCACCTCGATCTGAGCTGGGTGCCGCCGCGCGTGGACGGTGATATCGCCGAGTACGAGATCCAGCTGGACGGCAGGACCGCCACCTCCCTCGTGTACGGCGACGAGGCCCCGCGCGGACGGGCCGCCTACAGCTTCTACGCCGGGCGGAAGGCCGGTGTCACGCACCGGGTCCGGATCCGCGCGGTGCTCCCGGACGGCACCTGGGGAGGCTTCTCGGCGGAGCGGGCGGTGACGACGGGCGCGGGGCGCTGACGCACCCGCCCGGCACCGGCCGGGAACGACGGCCCGTCACCTGCACGGGGGCGCTCGGAGTGCGGCGGGGGCCGGGAGCGCTTTGGCTGGCCCTGAGGCAGCACGGGCGTTCCCCGACCCTCGGCGGCGCAAGGATGTACCGCCAACCGTGCCGCCGGAGGGCAGTCCACATGCGCAACTCATCGCCAGTTCTCCGCTCCGGCCTGACCGTGGCAGCCGCTGCCGCGCTGCCCCTCGCCCTGGCCTCGGTGCCCGCCGCCGCGGGCCCGGGCATCTCCGTGAGCACCACGGGGTCCACGGTGTCGGTCACGACCAGCTCGTGCACCCAGATCAACGGCAGTTGGGGCACCGCCTCGCTCCTCACCAGCAGCCAGGGCAGCTTCGCCCAGGGCCGCCAGGTGACCCTGTCGGGGACGTCGACCAGTCAGTCCGCCGCCTGGTCGAGCGTGTCCTCGGGGACCTACACCGTCATCGTCGTCTGCTCGGACGGCACCACCGCGGGCACCCAGTCCGTCGTGGTCTCCACCGCGCCCTCCCCCTCGCGGTCGGCCTCCCCCTCCGTCTCGCCGTCGCGCGGCGTCATGGGCGGGGTCGGCGGCAGCTCGACGGACTACGGCACCGTCACGCTGGTGGCGGGCGGCACCCTGGTCGGCGCCGGCGTCCTCGGGACGGCCTGGTACCTGCGCCGGCGCAACAAGCCGTACCGGCTCTGATCCGGTACGAACGGCGGCCCGCTCTCCCGAAGCGCTCCGGGCGGGCGGGCCGCCGTCATGCCGTGGCCCGGACGGGCGGTCGCTCGGCCGGTGACCGCGTCGGGGAGTCGGAGGGGAGGGTCGATCAGGTGGCCCCGTCGGGGAGTGGGGAGAAGTCGGTCGGTCGGGTGGCCTCGTCGGGGAGTTCGGCGAAGTCCGTCAGCGCACGCCTGAGCCACTGGGTCCAGAAGGTCTCCAGGTCGATGCCCGCCCGCAGCACCAGGTGCCGCAGCCGGACCTCGGCACCGTCCCGCCCGGGCGGGAAGTCGCGCCTCTCGATCTCCTCGTACTCCGCCAACTGCTGCTCGTGCAGCTCCAGATGGCGGCGCAGATCAGCCTCCAGGCCCGCCGTGCCGACCACGGCCGCCGCCCTGAGCCGCAGCAACAGCGCGTCGCGGTGCGGCTTGGGGTCCTGGGAGGCGGAGGTCCAGCGGGCCAGTTCGGCGCGGCCCGCGGGCAGGACCTCGTAGCTCTTCTTCTGCCCGCGGGCCGGCTGCTCGGACGGCAGGGCCCGGATGAGGCCGTCGGACTCCAGCTTTCCCAGCTCGCGATAGATCTGCTGGTGCGTCGCCGACCAGAAGTAGCCGATCGACCGGTCGAACCGGCGGGTCAGCTCCAGCCCCGACGACGGCTTCTCGAGCAGGGCGGTGAGGATCGCGTGCGGGAGTGACATGGACCTCATCCTAGGGACGCGTCACCCCACTACAGGGCGGCCGCCAGCTCGGTGCCCTGCTTGATGGCGCGCTTGGCGTCCAGCTCGGCCGCGACGTCGGCACCGCCGATGAGATGCGTGCTGCGCCCGGTGGCGAGCAGCTCCTCGTAGAGACCCCGGCGCGGCTCCTGGCCCGTGCACAGCACGATCGTGTCGACCTGAAGGACCGTGCTCTCCTCGCCGACGGTGATGTGCAGGCCGGCGTCGTCGATCCGGTCGTAGCGCACGCCCGGGACCATGGTGACGCCGCGGTGCTTGAGCTCCGTGCGGTGGATCCAGCCGGTGGTCTTGCCCAGACCGGCGCCGACCTTGGACGTCTTGCGCTGGAGCAGGTGGACGGTGCGCGGCGGCGCGGGCCGCTCGGGCGCGGCGAGGCCTCCGGGGCCGCTGTAGTCCATGTCGACGCCCCACTGACGGAAGTACGTCGCCGGGTCCTCGTGGGCCTTGTCGCCGCCGTCGGTGAGGAACTCGGCGACGTCGAAGCCGATGCCGCCCGCGCCGAGGATGGCGACCCGGTCTCCGACGGGGGCGCCGTCGCGCAGGACGTCGAGGTAGCCGACCACGCTCGGGTGGTCGACGCCGGGGATCTCGGGAGTGCGCGGGATGACGCCGGTGGCGACGACGACCTCGTCGTAGCCGTCGACGTCCGCGGCCGTGACGAGGGTGTTGAGCCGGATGTCGACGCCGTGCCAGTCGAGCTGGGTGCGGAAGTAGCGCAGCATCTCGTCGAACTCCTGCTTGCCGGGGACCTTGCGGGCGACGTTGAGCTGGCCGCCGATCTCGCTCGCCGCGTCGAACAGCGTCACCTCGTGCCCGCGCTCGGCGGCGGAGACCGCGCAGGCGAGACCGGCCGGGCCCGCGCCGACGACCGCGACGCGCTTGCGCAGCCGGGTCGGGGAGAGCACCAGCTCGGTCTCGTGGCAGGCACGGGGGTTGACCAGGCAGGAGGTGATCAGGCCGCTGAAGGTGTGGTCGAGGCAGGCCTGGTTGCAGCCGATGCAGGTGTTGATCGCCTCGGGCCGGCCGGCGGCGGCCTTGGTGACGAAGTCCGGGTCGGCGAGCATCGGGCGGGCCATCGACACCATGTCGGCGGCGCCCTCGGCGAGCAGTTCCTCGGCGAGTTCGGGGGTGTTGATGCGGTTGGTGGTGACGAGCGGGACGGACACCTCGCCCATGAGCCGCTTGGTCACCCAGGTGTACGCGCCGCGCGGCACGGAGGTCGCGATGGTGGGGATGCGGGCCTCGTGCCAGCCGATGCCGGTGTTGATGATGGTCGCCCCCGCGGCCTCGACGGCCTTGGCGAGGGTGATGACCTCGTCCAGCGTCGAGCCGCCCGGGACGAGGTCGAGCATGGAGAGGCGGTAGATGACGATGAAGTCCTCGCCGACCGCCTCGCGCACCCGGCGCACGATCTCCAGCGGGAAGCGGGTGCGGTTCTCGTAGGAGCCGCCCCACGCGTCGGTGCGGTGGTTGGTCTGCAGGGCGATGAACTCGTTGATGAGGTAGCCCTCGGAGCCCATGATCTCGACGCCGTCGTACCCGGCCTGCCGGGCGAGGCGGGCGGCGCGGGCGTAGTCGTCGATCGTCCGCTCGATGTCGGCGTCGGTGAGCTCACGGGGCGGGAAGGGGCTGATCGGCGCCTGGACCGGGCTCGGCGCGACGAGGTCCTTGTGGTAGGCGTAGCGGCCGAAGTGCAGGATCTGCATCGCGATCCGCCCGCCCTCGCGGTGCACGGCGTCGGTGATGACCCGGTGCTGCTCGGCCTCCGCCTCGGTGGTGAGCTTCGCGCCGCCCTCGTAGGGCCGGCCCTCGTCGTTGGGGGCGATGCCGCCGGTGACGATGAGGCCCACTCCCCCGCGGGCGCGGGCGGCGTAGAAGGCCGCCATGCGCGCGAAGCCGCCCTCCGCCTCCTCCAGGCCGACGTGCATGGAGCCCATCAGGACCCGGTTGGGCAGGGTGGTGAAGCCCAGGTCGAGGGGGGTCAGCAGGTGCGGGTAACGGCTCATCGGGCCCTCCGTGCGCGGTGTGGTGCCTGTAGTTGTAGAGGACTACCGACGGTTTGTGCAACTAGTTGCACAACGACGTGAGGGAGGGCACAGGAGGGCCATGACCAGGGATCACGAGGGTGGACCGAGGGTGGACAGCATCCTGTTCGGCGACGAGACGGCCTGGTCCTTCACGCCCGCCGCCGGGAGCCCGTCGACGGCCGGCCGCGCGGCGGGATCGCGGCGCTGCACGGGGCGTCACGGCACTCCGCGGCCGGGCCGGGGCTGCGGGTGCGGGCAGGGGCGGCGGACCCCCTACGAACCTCGGCAAGCTCCGCGCGGGCGAGGGCAACTCCGCCACGGCGGCTTCGACCTGACCTGCGGAGGGCGGCACCGCTGCGAAGGGCGGCACCGCGTGGACGAACCCGGCCCGTCAGTGGAGCGAGGACGGCTCGCCGGTGGACGGCGTGTACCGGCGTGCACCGCGGGTGGGTCCGCGCGGCGCACGCGCGGTGGTCACCGGCTCTGCAGACGTACGTGCAGCTCCTTCTCCTGGTCGCCGGAGACCGTGCTCAGATCGTGCACGTCGAACAGCGAGTCCAGCGTCGTGCGGAACCGCTCGATCGCCCAGTAGCCGCCGTGCAGGTCGGCCTCGACGGAGGACGACAGATGAACCGGCCGGGCGCCCTCGTGCTCGTCGGCGACGTCGAAGGTGCCGAGCCATACGGTCGGACGGGTCTCGTGCAGTTCCTCGGGCACGTCGTCGGCGCACCGGTCGGACTCGAAGCAGGAGCACAGCGCGTCGAACACGGTCCGGGCGTCGTGCTTGCTGCACCCGCTGATCTCCACCGAGACGGTGTGCGGGTGCGGTCGCTCCTGGTCCATCGCCATCGTGATCGCTCCTCTCCTGGCCACCCCATGCCGTGTCCGCCCCTCCCCCAGCAAAGCACCACCTTCCGGCGAGCACTACCGGCGGCGCACGCCCCGCGGCCCCCTCACCGCGGTGCCGGATCCGTACGGCGGCCCGCGCCGGGTTGGGAGATGGTGGAAGGTGACGGAAGGGGCCTCGGAGAAACGGCTCCGCGCGGTGGAACATGGGGTGTCGGCACACGACGGCGTGCCGCGAGGACGGCGAAGGCGGGGCGTGGGATGAGTGCAGCCGGGTCTCCCGAGTCCGAGAGCCGCGGTCCGGTACGCGGGTCGGCACGCCCGAGCGGCCTGCTCGACGTACTGCGGGTGGCCTCGGTGGTCCTGGACGCCGAGGGCCGCATCGTGCTGTGGAGCCCGCAGGCCGAGGAACTGTTCGGGTACGAGGCCCACGAGGCGCTCGGGCAGTACGCCGCCCGGATCATGGTCCACGAGCAGCACGTCGATCTCGTGGTCAAGCTGTTCGCCGACGTCATGGGCACCGGGCAGAGCTGGGCGGGGGCCTTCCCGATCCGCCGCAAGGACGGCGGCACCCGGCTGGTGGAGTTCCGCAACATGCGGCTGCTGGACGACCGGGGCGACGTCTACGCGCTGGGGCTGTGCGCCGACCAGAGCACCGTGCACCGGCTGGAGCGGGAGGTGGCGCTGTCGACGCGGATGATCGCGCAGTCCCCGATCGGCCTGGCCGTCCTCGACACGGGGCTGCGGTACGTCTCGGTCAACAAGGCGCTGGAGGAGATCAACGGCGTCCCGGCCGAGGAGCACCTGGGCCGCGCGGTCCGCGATGTGGTGCCGGGGATGGACGTCGACGCCCTGGAGGCCGCCACCCGGCGGGTGCTCGAGACGGGCACGCCGGTGGTCGACCAGTCCACGATCGGCCGCACCCCGGCGGACCCGCACCAGGACCACGCCTTCTCGATCTCGCTGTACCGGCTGGAGAACGCCTTCGGGACCGTGCTGGGCGTGGCCGTGTCGATCGTCGACGTCACCGAGCAGTACCGGGCGGGCATCGAGGCCGAGGGCGCGCGGCGGCGCCTGGCCCTCATCGCCGATGCCTCGGGACGGATCGGCACCACGCTGGACCTCGACCGCACGGCCCGTGAGCTGGCCGAGGTGGCCGTGCCCGAGCTGGCCGACATCGCGGCCGTCGACCTGCTGGACGCGGTGGTGCAGGGCCGCCGCACCACCTTGGGTCCCACCGAGTCGGCCGTGATCAGGGCGCTGGCGGTCCAGGGGTACGACTCCGCCGAGGCGCTGGAGGCGGCCGATCCTCCCGGCCAGGTCGCCCGGTACGCCCCCGACCGCCTCGTCACCCGATGCGTGCGCACCGCGAGCCCGGTGATGCTGCCGGAGGTCAAGGACGAGGACCTGGATCACATCGCCCGCTCCTCGGAGGCGGCCGAGCTGCTGGGCCGGGCCGGGGTGCACTCCTACCTGGCGGTGCCGCTGATCGCGCGCGGCGAGGTGCTGGGCGCCCTGGACCTCAAACGCACCCGCAACCCGCTGCCGTTCACCGAGGACGACCTGCTGCTGGCGCGGGAGCTGGCCGCCCGGGCCGCCGTGCAGATCGACAACGCCCGCTGGTACCAGAGCGCCCGCGAGACCGCGCTCACGCTCCAGCGCAGCCTGCTGCCCAGTCATCCGCCCGTGACGGGCGGCCTGGAGGTCGCCTCCCGGTACCAGCCGGCCGGGGCGACGAGCGAGGTCGGCGGTGACTGGTTCGACGTGATCCCGCTGGACGGCGGCGAGACGGCGCTCGTCGTGGGCGATGTGATGGGCAGCGGCATCCCCGCCGCGGCCGCCATGGGGCGGCTGCGCACGGCGACCAACACCCTCGCCTCCCTCGGCCTCGATCCGCATGTGCTCCTGGAGCACCTCGACAGGATCACCGCCGGCCTGGAGCAGTCCATCGCCACCTGTGTCTACGCCGTCCACGACCCGCATGTGCGGCAGTGCCGGATCGCCAACGCGGGGCATCTGCCGCCGGTGCGCGTGCGGGCCGGCCGGCCGCCGGAGCTGCTCGACCTGCCGACCGGTGTGCCGCTCGGCGTGGGCGGTGTCGCGTTCTCCACCACCACCGTCGACCTCGAGCCCGGCGACCGGCTGGTGTTCTACACCGACGGCCTCGTCGAGACCCGGCGCGACCCGCTCGACGCACGGCTCGACACGCTGCTGTCCCTGCTCGATGGGCCGGACCGGCCGCTGGAGGAAGTCTGCGACCTGTTGCTGCGCACGCTGCACGAGCCGGACAACTTCGACGACGTGGCCCTGCTCATCGCCCGGGTGACCACCCCCGACAGCGAGTCGCGAGGGTGAGCGGCCCTAACGCCTGACCCCGATCACGACGTGGGCGTACCACTCGTCCGACACGGCCAGGTGGGTCGTGAGGCCGTTACGCGCGAAGGCGTCGACCGCCGCCGGGGCCTGGTGCCGGCTCGTCTCCACCAGGACGCAGCCGCCGGGGGCGAGCCAGTGGGGCGCCCCGGCCGCGACCCGGCGCAGGACGTCGAGGCCGTCCGTGCCGCCGTCGAGGGCGACCAGCGGCTCGTGGTCGCGGGCCTCCAGGGGCAGCAGCCCGATCTCGTCGCTGGGCACGTAGGGCACGTTCGCCGCGAGGATGCCGACGCGGCCCCGCAGCGCGGCGGGCAGCGCCTCGAACAGATCGCCCTGGTGGACCCGGCCACCGGCCGCGGCGATGTTGCCCCGGGCGCACCGCACGGCGGCCGGGTCGATGTCGGCGGCGTGCAGTTCGACGCGGCCGAGCGCGGCGGCGAGCGCCGCTCCCACGGCACCCGAACCGCAGCACAGGTCCACGACGACGGTGGCGTCGGGTGCGCGCTCCAGGGCCTGCTCCACCAGGAACTCGGTGCGCCGGCGCGGCACGAAGACGCCGGGGGCCACGTGGATGCGCAGGCCCCGGAACTCGGCCCAGCCGACGACGAGTTCGAGCGGCAGGCCCGCGGCACGGCGCTCGACCATGGCGGCGGCCTCGGCCGGGGTGCGGGCGGTGGTGAGGATCACTTGGGCCTCGTCCTCGGCGAAGACGCACCCCGCGGCGCGCAGGGCGGCCACGACGGAGTCACGGGAGGACGGGGAGGACGGGGGGACGGCGGAAACGGACGGCATGAAGCCAAGAGCCTTTCGGGATCCGAAGGGCGCTCAGGCGATCGCCTAGGACCGGCGATCCGCGCGACATCGAGAGGAGAGCACCCGAGCTGACACAGCGGTAATGGGTCTCACCTCCTCGGCTTCCGACGACGGGGTCCCTCCCCGGCCGGACGGCAACCCTACCCGACGGGGCGGCGGCCCGGCAGGGCGATCGGGCCGTCCCCTCCGGCCGACTGGTTGGGTCATGCAACCATGGAGGGGAGCCGCACAGCAGCCGGTGAGGGAGGTCCCGTGCACACCGCCGACGCCGTGGAGACCATCCAGCGGGAGATGACGATCTTCGCCCGCCGCGCCCGAGCCGCGGCGGGCCGGATGCACCCCGAGCTGTCGCTGGTGTCGTACACGCTGCTGGGGCATCTGGAGGAGGTCGGCGGGTGCCGGGCCACCGACCTGGCGGCCCACTACGCCCTGGACAAGTCCACCGTGAGCCGCCAGGTGGCCGGGCTGGAGCGCGCCGGTCTCATCGAGCGCCGCCCCGACGCGCAGGACCACCGCGTCCAGGTGCTGCACCTGACCGGGGCGGGGCGGCACATCCTGGCGCAGGTCACGGAGAGCCGCCGGGCCGCCTTCCGGGAACGCCTCGCCGACTGGCCGGCGGAGGACCTGGACCGGTTCGCGGCCTACCTCGTGCGCTACAACGCCTCGCCCGGTCCCGGCCGGCAGGACTGAACACCCCGCACGTACGGTTGACCACGCACACCACTGAGCACACCGGTCCGGCGAGCGCCGCCGGCCCGGCCCGGAGGCACCACCGCATGCACATCACCCGAGGTTTCACCGGGCGTCCACGCGTCGCCGATCCCGGTCTGCCGCCCGGCCAGTACGACGCCGGCGACGACTGGCCCGTGCTGTCCGCCGAGGTCACTCCCCAGCTGGCACCGGCCGACTGGACCTTCCGCGTCGACGGGCTGGTGTCCGAGCCCCGCACCTGGGACTGGGAGGAGGCGCACCGGCTGCCGCCGTCGGCGTACGAGGGCGCCATCCACTGCGTGACCGGCTGGTCCAAGTTCGGGGTGCGGTTCGCCGGAGTCTCGCTGGACGCGTTCCTCGATGTGGTCCGGCCCCTGGGGTCGGCCACCCATGCCGTCGCCTACTCGCACACCGGCTACACCGCCGACCTGCCGCTCGCCGACCTGACCGGCGGGCGTGCCTGGATCGCCTGGGAGTACGACGGGAGTCCCCTCGCCCCGGAACACGGCGGTCCGGCCCGGCTGCTGGTGCCGCACCTGTACTTCTGGAAGAGCGCCAAGTGGATCGCGGGCCTGCGGATCCTCGACCACGACGAACCGGGTTTCTGGGAGCGGAACGGCTATCACGAGCGGGGCAACCCCTGGGAGGAGCAGAGGTACTCCGGTGACTGAGACCTTCGTGCCTCCCACGCGGTTCGCCGTGCCCGGGCGCATCGAGGTGAGCGAGCAGGCCGCCTCCGAGTGGCGGACCGCCACGCTCACCGAGATCCGCCGCGAGACCCCGCGCGCCGCCACCTTCCGGCTCGCCGTGCCCGGCTGGCCGGGGCATCTGCCCGGCCAGCACCTCATGGTGCGGCTGACCGCCGAGGACGGTTACGCGGCCCAGCGCCATTACTCGATCGCGTCCGCGCCGGACGACTCCGGGCATGTCGAGCTGACCCTGGACCACGTCGAGGGGGGCGAGGTGTCGGGCTGGTTCCACACCGTCGCCCGGCCCGGCGACCGGGTCGAGGTGCGGGGCCCGGTGAGCGGCTTCTTCGCCTGGCCGGGCGATCGGCCCGCCCTGCTCATCGGCGCGGGCTCCGGCGTCGTCCCGCTGATGTCGATGGTCCGGCACCACCGGGCCCGGAACCTGACCGTGCCCCTGCGGCTGGTGGTGTCGGCGCGCAGTCCCGAGGAGCTCATCTACGCCCGGGAGTTCGGCGCGGAGACGACGCCCGTGTTCACCCGGAGCGCGCCGGAGGGCTCGCCGGTGGGACGTATGGCGGCCGCACATGTGGTTCCGCTCCTGGCCGAGCAGCCTGCCGGTGGGTGGGAGGCCTACGTGTGCGGCTCCAACTCCTTCGCGGAGCACGCCTCCCGGCTGCTCGTGACGGCCGGTCAGCCGGTGGAGCGGATCCGCATCGAGCGTTTCGGCTGACGCGCTGTTTCGCCGCGGTCGCGCCGGGCACCCGGCCGCGGGTCCCGGCACGCCGATCCCGCTGTTCGTTCTGCCCCGACGCGGTCGGCGGGCCCCGGAAAGGGGTACCCCGTCCCTGAGGGGCACGCGCAGGCGCGGCGTGAGGCGGGGGGAGCGGCGGCGCTCCGCGACCGGTCCGGCACTCCGGCCGCGGTGACGGCGAGGAGGTGGGCATGCGAACCCGGGTGCGCGGCTGGCGTTGGCGGCGCAGTCCGCTGCGGCGCCGGTCGGATGTCGTGGAGGCGTGGACGGTGCTGCTGGTCGCCGTCCTCATCGCCGTGGGCGCGCCCCTGGCCGGTGTGGTGGCCGCCGCGTGGGCCCATGACGAGGCCCGGTCGGTGTCGGTGGAGCAGCGGGCCGCGCGGCATCGGGTCCGGGCCGAGGTGGTCGGCCGGAAGGGCGACTCGTTGCCGTCGGTGCAGGCCGGCGGGCAGCACGTGTACCGGGCGACCGTGCGCTGGACGGAGCCGGGCGGGGGGACGCGCACCGCGACGGCCCGGGTCCCGGCGGACACGGGGCGGGGCGAGACCGTGGACGTCTGGTTCGACCGGCGGGGGCGGACCGTGATGCCGCCGGTGGACGAGACGGCGGTCTGGCAGCACACCCTCACCCTCGGTACGTGTGCCGCGGGCGGTGCGGTGCTCGTGGTGCTCTTCGGCCATTTCCTGGTCCGCCGGGTGGCGCTGCGCCGCCGGCTGGCGGAGTGGGACCGGGCGTGGGCCCGCACGGAACCGGAGTGGACCCACCGCCGCGCCTGAGCCCCGCCGTCGTGGAAACACGCCGCCCACACGGGCAAGGTGACCCGACCACTCGAGCACGAGCGGCTCTGCGGCTCCTCACCGCTGATCGCACTCCCAGGCCCATGACCAGGCATCATCCGCTCCGGGTGGACGCCGCCCCACGAGCGAACTCCGACAAACCCTGGCCAGTCCTCCGACCACCGCCGTAGTGTGATCATCCGCAACGCCCCCGTAGCTGCTTCTCACCAAAGGCGGTCCTACATGGCCCTGTTCGACCTTCCTCTCGACGAACTGCGCGCGTACCGCAGCACGGCCACCGAGCCCGAGGACTTCGACGCGTTCTGGTCCCAGACCCTCCAGGAGGCCCGTGGGCACGACCTGGACGCCCGGTTCGAGCCGGTCGACACGGGCCTGTCCACCGTGCAGGTGTTTGACGTGACGTACGCGGGCTTCGGCGGTCATCCGGTCAAGGGCTGGCTGATCCTGCCGGCCGGGGCGGAGGGCCCGCTGCCTCTGGTCGTGGAGTTCGTCGGCTACGGCGGGGGGCGAGGGCTCCCCCACGAGCACCTGCTGTGGGCGTCCTCGGGCCGGGCGCACTTCGTGATGGACACCCGCGGGCAGGGCAGCGTGTGGGGCGGGGGCGGTGGCACGGCCGATCCGGTGGGCGGTGCGCCCGCCTACCCCGGTTTCATGACGCGCGGCATCGACGCCCCGGAGAACTACTACTACCGCCGGGTCTACACGGACGCGGTGCGGGCGGTGGAGGCGGCCCGCTCGCACCCGCTCACCGACCCGGCGCGCACGGTGGCCATCGGTACCAGCCAGGGCGGCGGCATCACGATCGCGGTCGGCGGCCTGGTCCCGGACCTGGCGGGCATCGCCCCGGACGTGCCGTTCCTGTGCGACTTCCCGCGCGCGACGACGATCACGGACCGGCAGCCGTACCGGGAGATCGGCCTCTACCTCAAGACGCACCGCGGCCGCACCGAGGACGCGCTGCGCACGCTGTCGTACTTCGACGGTGTCCACTTCGCCGCCCGCGGCCGGGCCCCCGCGCTCTTCTCGACCGCGCTGGAGGACCAGACCTGCCCGCCCTCGACCGTCTTCGCGGCCTTCAACGCATGGAACCACGAGGACCGGACGATCGAGGTCTACGACTTCAACGACCACGAGGGCGGCGGCCCCTACCAGCAGGCGGCCAAGCTCCGCTGGATGCGCTCGTACATCTGAGATCCAGCCGTTCGCCCCCGGCGGGCTTCCTCCCGGTCCGACCAGTCGGTACGTTCATCGCGCCCGGGCCGCGACGCGGCGGTCCGGGCCAGGGGACGGTCGACGGAGGGGGCTCATGTCCGGGAACGAGACACAGGTGCACGGTCACTGCGACGCGCGGTTCGCGCCGGTACGCGCCGCGTTCGAGGAGAACTTCCGGGAGCGGGGCGAACTGGGCGCCGCGGTGGCCGTCACCGTGGGCGGCGAGACCGTGGTGGATCTGTGGGGCGGCTGGGCGGACGCCGCGCGCTCGCGCCCCTGGGAACGGGACACGCTGGTCAACGTGTGGTCCACGACCAAGGGGCCGGTGGCGCTGTGCGCGCACCTCCTCGCCGACCGGGGACTGCTGGACCTGGACGCGCCGGTGGCCGTGTACTGGCCCGAGTTCGCGGCGGCGGGCAAGGACAAGGTCCTCGTCCGGCATCTGCTGTCCCACCGCGCCGGTCTGGCCGGCCTGCGCGAGCCGCACTCGCTGGAGCAGCTCTACGACTGGGAGCTGACCACGCAGCGGCTCGCGGCGACCGAGCCGTGGTGGGAGCCGGGCACCCGGTCCGGCTACCACGCGCTGACCTACGGCCATCTCGTCGGCGAGGTGGTACGGAGGGTGTCGGGGCTGCGGCCGGGGGCTTTCCTCGCACGGGAGGTGACGGGGCCGCTGGGCCTCGACTTCCGCGTCGGCCTGCCGGAGCGGGACGCGGACCGGGCGGCCGAGCTCGTCCCGCCGGCGGTCACGACGAGCAGTGAACAGGCCGCCGTCTTCGCCCAGTTGGCGCCCGCGGCGATCGCCGCGCTCACCAACCCGGCGGTGTCGGCGACGGAGGCCAACACCCCCGCGTGGCGGGCCGCGGAGATACCCGCGGCGAACGGGCACGGCACCGCGCGCGCGGTCGCCGCGCTGTACGGCGTCTTCGCGGGGCGCGGATCCCACGCGGGTCGTCGTCTGCTGTCCCGCGAGGCGGCCGAGCGGGTGCGTGAGGGGCAGGGCGGTTGCCGGGACCTGGTGCTCGGCGCCGGTCTCGGCCACGAGACGGAGGTGGGGCTCGGGCTCTGGCTCAGCGGCCCCGGCGGCTCCTACGGCCCCAACCCGCGCGCTTTCGGACACGACGGCTTCGGCGGCTCCTGCGGGCTCGCCGACCCGGAGGCAGGGGTGTCCCTGGGCTATGTGATGAACCGGATGGGGCCTCGAATCGCCGACGACCCGCGGAAAATGGCCCTGGTCGAGGCGCTGTACAGCGCGTTGTGAGGCAGGCGCGGGCGGTCCGGTTTCGGCCGAACCGCCCGGCCACCCTTCCCAACTGGTTTAGACCAATGCTAGATCTGGTGGCGCACCGAGCCCGAACGGCTACCGCACGTCACCCAACAGGAGGGGCGGCATGGCCCGCACCACCCCGCACGACCACCCACCGGCCGAGGGGGAGCCCCTGTACCGGCGGATCGCGACGGAGTTGCTCGGCGAACTGCGCGACGGCACCATCCCACCGGGCGAACGCCTGCCCGGGGAAAGGCGGTTGGCCGACCACTTCGGGGTCAGCCGGGAGACGATACGGCAGGCGCTGCGACTGCTGCGCCGTGACGGCCTCGTCGCCACCGACCGGCGCGGCAGCCACGCCACCCTGCCCGGCCCGCCGGTCGCGAGCCCGTCGTCGCTCACCTTCCCGGTCGGTGCCCGGGCCGCGACCCCGGGCACCGTCGCCCGGGCCACCGTCGCCTGGGAGGCGCCGACGGCGGACCACGCCGAGGCACTGGGGCTGGCGCCGGGCCGCCCGACCCTCGTCCACCGCTACCGGTACGCGACCGCCGACGGCCGCGGGCTGCGCACCGCCGTGACGTCGTTCTCCGCCGTGGCGCTCGCCGAGGTGGAGGAACTGGCCCGCTACCGCGACCGCGCCGACGGAACCGCCGCCGCGCACCTGCGCCGGGCCTACGACTGGATGCGCCGGGCCGGCCTGACCCTGCACCACCGCGACGCCATCACGCCCCTGGCGAGCACGCCGTCGGTACGGGTCACCCGGCGGGTGCACGACCAGTACGCCCGACCGCTGGAGATCACCGACCTCGTGATCGACGCCCAACAGGACGCACTGGTCTACGAGTTCACTCTGCCGGGCCGTACCGTGCCGCCCGCTGCCACTGCCCGGCCGTCACCCGTTCGGCGGACTGCCGGCGCGGGCTCCCGCGGATGACGGAGATCATCGAGACACGGCACGGCCCCTCAGCCGACCCCCGAGAGGATCCCCATGGCCACGTTCACGACCTCCGACGGAACCGAGCTCTACTACAAGGACTGGGGCGAGGGGCAGCCCGTGGTGTTCAGCCACGGCTGGCCCCTCAACGCGGACGCGTGGGACGGGCAGGCCCGGCTGGTCGCCGAGCACGGATTCCGGGCGATCGCGCACGACCGCCGCGGGCACGGCCGCTCGGGCCAGCCCTGGCAGGGCAACCACATGGACCGGTACGCCGACGACCTGGCCGAGCTGATCGAGGCCCTGGACCTCGACAACGCGGTCCTGGTGGGCCATTCGACCGGCGGCGGCGAGGTGGCCCGCTACATCGGCAGGCACGGGACCGCGCGGGTCGCGAAGGTCGTGCTGCTGGGCGCGGTGCCGCCCCTGATGCTGCGGACCGAGGACAACCCGCACGGCACACCGAAGGAGGTCTTCGACGGGATCCGCGCCGGCGTAGCGGCCGACCGCTCGCAGTTCTACTGGGACCTGAGCGAGAGCTTCTACGGCTTCAACCGGCCCGGCGCCGCCGTGTCGGAGGGTGTGCGGCGGGCGTTCTGGAGCTGGAGCATGCAGGCCGGCCTGAAGGGCGCCTACGACTGCGTCGCGCAGTTCTCGGAGACCGACTTCACCGAGGATCTGCGGCGCATCGACGTGCCGACGCTCGTCGCGCACGGGGACGACGACCAGATCGTGCCGATCGCCGCCTCGGCCCACCGGACTTCGCAGCTGGTCCAGGACGCGACGCTGAAGGTGTACCCGGGCGCCCCGCACGGCCTGGTCGGCGACTACGAGAAGGCCTTCGAGGACGATCTGCTGAACTTCCTGCGCGGCTGACGGGCACCCGGGCAGTGGCACCTAGTCCGGCACGAGGGCCGTGACCAGCCGTGCCCGGGGGGCGCCGTCCGGTCGTCGTCCGAACTCCTCCAGCGCGACGAGCTCCACACGGAAACCCGCCTCCACGAGTGCGCGCTGTACGTCCCCGAGGCGGAACGCCCGGTAGTACATGACGAACGGGGGCCGCCAGAGCGCGTTGCGCACCCGCATCACGGTGTCGAATCCCAGCAGCGCCCAGTAACCGAGGGAGGCCGGGCGGGGCGGGGCGAGCAGGGGGAAGGCGAAGCACCCGCCCGGCCGCAGGACCGAGCGGACCTGCGCGAACAGGCCGGGCAGTTCGCCGGGCAGGAAGTGCCCGAAGGCCCCGAAGCTCACCACGAGGTCGAAGGCGGGCGCGAAGGGAAGGGCGCGGGCGTCGGCGCGGACCCAGGAGACCGGCGGGCCCCCGGGCCCGGCCTGCTTCCGTGCGACGTCGAGCATGCCCGCGCTGAAGTCGACACCGGTGACCCGCTCCCGGCACACCCGCGCCAGCACCTCCACGCCCGCTCCGGTGCCGCAGCACAGGTCGAGTCCGGAGTCGAAGGGTCCCCGGCGCGCCAGGGCCGAGCCGACGGCGTCGAGCACCGCCTCGGGCGTCCTGAACGGCGTGTGGTCGAACTTCGGCGCGAGGAGGTCGTAGCCACGCTCGACGGACGACAGCGCCTGGACGGCGAGCTCACGCAGACTGGGGCCTTCGGGGCTGAACATCGGCTCAGCCTAAGGGAGCCCGTACCTCGAGGCCTCGCCCTCCAGGAGACGCGGTCCCGGTCGGTCCGAGCGACACCTCCCGCGCCCGGATCCCGCGATCTCCCGGCGGGCGCGGCCGGTTCACGGTTGGATGTCCCCATGACGTCCGCCGAGCACGACCGGCTGATGCGGGCCAACCAGGCGAACTGGGACGCCCGCACGCCCGTCCACCTCGCCAGCCGGTTCTACGGTCTCGACCAGGACCTCGGCCCCGAGCGCTGGTTCGCCCCCTACGAGTGGGAGGACCTCGGCGAGCTGGCCGGGCGTGACGTGCTGCATCTGCAGTGTCATCTCGGCACCGAGACCCTCGCGTTCGCCCGGCGCGGCGCCCGGGCCGTCGGCCTGGACTTCTCCGGGGCGTCCGTGGCGGCCGCCCGGGATATCGCGGCGCGGGCCGGCGCGGACGTGACGTACGTCCGGGCGAACGTGTACGACGCCGTCGATGCCCTCGACGGGCGGCGGTTCGACGTCGTCTACACCGGCAAGGGCGCCCTGTGTTACCTCCCCGACCTGGACCGGTGGGCGCAGGTAGCGCACCGGCTCCTGCGTCCGGGCGGCCGGTTGTACGTCGTCGAGTTCCATCCCCTGCTCAACTCGCTCGGGCTGAAGCCCGCTCCGGACGAGGGCCCCGAACTGCTCCTGCGTCACGACTACCTGGGCGGTGCCGGCCCGGTGCACCGCGACGGGACCCGCACCTACACGGACGGCCCGGCCGTCGAGGGCGCCACGGACAGCTACGAGTGGATGCACGGAATCGGCGAGGTCGTCAACGCGTTGACGGACGCGGGGCTCGCCGTGCGGCGGCTGCGGGAAGGCGACGAACTCCCCTGGCCGCGCTGGCCGCGGATGGTCCGCACGGAGTCCGGCTGGTGGCGCCTGCCCGAGCCGCGGATCCCGTTGCTGTACGGGCTGCTGGCCATGCGCTGAGCAGGCCCGCGGAGACGAACCGGGGCGGATCCGCCGCTTCGGTGGTACATTGCACAGAGCACTCGTGCACGCCCCTCTTTGCGGGCGCCGGTGCCGGTTCTTCTCTTTCTCCTTCCTTTCCCGCACCACGACGTGTTCGTCGTATCCGAGGTGCTGTTCCCCCGCCGCCCGCAGGCGCCGCTCAGGCCCTGCCCTCGCGGCTCACTCCCCTCCCCTTCGCACGTCTCGCACGTCTCCGTCCGCCGTCCCGAAAGGACACCCACCACCATGACCACCACACTCGAACGCCCACCCGTGCAGCAGTCCCCCGCCCGGACCCTGACCGGCGTCCTCGACGTCGACGCGAACGGGAAGGGGCACCTGCGCGCCGAGAACTGCCTGCCCACGCCGGCCGACGCCACGGTCTCCCCCGCGCTGATCCGCCGGTACGGCCTGCGCAAGGGCGACCTCGTCGAGGGAGTGCCCGGTGACCGGCGCACCCTGACCGACATCGCGCGCGTCGAAGGCCGTACGCCCCGTGACCTGCGCGACCGGCGCCACTTCCGGGACCTGACGCCGCTGCACCCGCACGAGCGGCTGCGGCTCGAACACCCGGCCGCCGGACTGGCCGGACGCGTCATCGACCTGATCGCACCCGTCGGCAAGGGCCAGCGCGGGCTCCTCGTGGCCCCGCCCAAGACCGGCAAGACCGTCCTCCTCCAGCAGATCGCGGCCGCCGTCACCGGCAACCACCCCGAGTGCCGGCTGATGGTGCTGCTGCTCGACGAGCGGCCCGAGGAGGTCACGGACATGCGGCGCTCCGTGCGGGGCGAGGTGTACGCCTCGACCTTCGACCGCGGCGCCAAGCAGCACACCGCGCTCGCCGATCTGGTGATCGAGCGTGCCAAGCGGCTCGTCGAGGCCGGCGAGGACGTCGTCGTGCTCCTCGACTCGCTGACCCGGCTGTGCCGGGCGCACAACAACGCGGCCGCTTCCGGTGGCCGCATCCTCACCGGGGGCGTGGACGCGTCGGCGCTGACCGGGCCCAAGCGGTTCTTCGGTGCCGCCCGGTCGGCCGAGGAGGGCGGTTCCCTCACGATCCTCGCGACCGCCCTGGTGGAGACCGGCTCCCGGGCCGACGACTTCTACTTCGAGGAGTTGAAGAGCACGGGCAACATGGAGCTCCGCCTGAGCCGGGACCCGGCGTCGCGCCGTGTGTTCCCGGCCGTCGACATCACGCCCTCGGGCACCCGCCGCGAGGAACTCCTGCTGCGCCCGGCGGAGTTGGCGGCCGTCCAGGGGCTGCGGCGGGTGTTGCAGGGCAGGGACGGGCAGGGCGGTCTGGAGACGCTCCTGGAGCGGATGCGCGAGACACCGGACAACGCGACGTTCCTGCGGCGCGTCCAGCCGACCCTGCCCGCGGGCTGACCCGCCCGCCGGGAAGGAGATCATCCATCCGGGTGCCAGCGCGGGCGGTGCGGCCCTGCCGTCGCCGCGCGGAGTGGGTCCGTTTCTACGTTGCTCATATGATGATCGGATTCTCTTCCCGGGTGACCGTGTCGACCGGTGCGCTCTGCGTGGCGGGGCTCATGGCGCTGATGCCCACGGCGGTGGCCGGCACCCGCGGGGCGGAGCCCACTCCGCCGGGCGGGCCGAAGGCCGCGGCCCCGCACCCCTCGCTGCTGTACCGGCCCGGTACCCAGGTCCGCCCGCGCGCCGGTGCGCCTCGTGTCCCCAAGGTCTCCGCGCTGTCCTGGGTGGTGGCCGACGCCCGCACCGGAGAGGTGCTGGCCGCCCACAACGCTCACCGCAGACTGCCCCCGGCCAGCACCCTCAAGACCCTGTTCGCCCTCACCGTGCTGCCCGGGCTGCCGGCGGGCATCCGGCACACGGTGCAGGCACGGGAACTGCGGGGCATCGGTGCCGGCAGCAGCCTGGTCGGGGTGGCCGAGGGCCGCTCGTACCGGATCGCCGACCTGTGGCGCGGTGTCTTCCTCAACTCGGGCAACGACGCCGTGCACGTCCTCGCCGAGCTTAACGGCGGCTGGCGGCTCACGGCCCGGCGCATGCAGGCCAAGGCCCGCTCCCTCGGCGCCCTCGACACCCACGTGGTATCGCCCGACGGCTACGACGCGCCGGGCCAGGTGTCGTCGGCGTACGACCTGGCGGTGTTCGGCCGGGTGGGGCTGCGCAACCCCGACTTCGCCCGGTACTGCGCCACGGTCGAGGCGAGGTTCCCCGGCGGCGGCGACTGGTCGTACCCGATCCTCAACACCAACCGGCTGCTGAGCGGCACCAAGGGCGTCAAGCCGTACCGGGGTCTGATCGGCATCAAGAACGGCTACACCAGCAAGGCCGGCAGCACGCTGGTGGCGGCGGCGCGGCGGGGCGGGCGCACCCTGGTCGTCACGGTGATGAACCCTCAGGAGGGCGGCGGGTCCGCCGTGTACGAGGAGGCGCGCTCACTGCTCGACTGGGGGTTCGGGTCGGCCGGGAAGGTCGAGGCGGTGGGTTCGCTCGGCGCGCCCCCGGCCCCGGCCAGGCCGGCGACCACACCGCCCGCGGTCGCGGCGGCCGTGCCGGAGGAGCACGGCTCGGCCTGGACGGCGGCGGGGCTGATCGCGGGGGCCGCCGGCACGGGCGCGGCCGTCGTGGTGCTGGTGCTGCGGCTCCCGGTCCGCAGAAGCGGGCGGAACTGACCCACCGGCAGCCACAGCAGCAGCCCCGGGGTGATCCAGGCGTAGGCGTTGCCGCCCAGGAACCCGTCGATGCCGGAGGCGTCGTCGAACCACAGCCACACCACGCTCGTGCACAGCACCGCGTACAGGGCGCCCGCCACCCGGGGGCGTCCCGCGCGGATCAGCACGGCGAAGGACGGCAGCAGCCACACGAGATGGTGCACCCAGGTGATCGGGCTGACGAGACAGGCGGCGAGGCCGGTCAGGGCGAAGGCGGCCGTCCAGTCCCCCGCGTCGGCCGCCCGGCGCGTCCGCACCGCCCACACACCGAGGACCAGCAGGACCGCCGTCGCCCACACCGCGCGGTCCGGTTCGCCCAGCCGGGCCAGAATGCCCTGCACCGACTGGTTCGAGACGTACCCCAGGCGCCCGACGCGGTCGGTGTCCCACAGCGCCTCGGTCCAGTAGAACCGCGAGGCACCGGGGTCCACCCCGGCGGCGAGGGCCGTGGCCCCGAGGGCGACGGCCGTGGCGACCGCCGCCGCGCGCCACCGTCTTGCCACCAGCAGCAGGCCGATGAACAGCGCCGGCGTGAGCTTGATCGCCGCCGCGAGCCCGATGCCGACGCCCGCCAGGCGTCCGCGCCCCGAGGCGAGCAGCGTCGCGTCGGCGAGGACGAGCGCCAGGAGCAGCAGGTTGACCTGGCCGAAGCCGAGGGTGTCGCGGAGCGGTTCGAACAGGGCGAGGAGACAGGCGAGCAGGGACCGTCCGAACCAGCCGTGACGCCGCCAGTGCGGTCCGGCGAGCAGGCGCAGGATCACGGCCAGGGCGGCGAGGTTGAGCAGCAGGGCGGCGGCGATCGCGGTGCGCAGGCTCAGCAGCGCCATCGGGAGCATGGCGACGGCGGCGAACGGCGGGTAGGTGAAGCCGTACGCCGTGCCGGGCACCCGGTAGTCGTAGAGACGGCCGCCGTGATGGACCCAGCTGTCGATGCTGCCGTGGTAGACGCGCAGGTCGAACCAGTCGCGCAGCAGGGGCACCGTCGCCCGCCGCCAGGGACAGGCCGAGCGCGTACACCGGCCGGGGGCGCAGCCTGAGCCAGATCAGCACGATCGCGGTCACGGCCGCCACGATGCCCAGCGTGTGCCAGGCGGGGATCGCCAGGGGCGCGAGATCGCTGCCGAGGTGCTCCAGCAGGGCCTGGGTGGCGCGGCCGAGGAGGGTGGTCAGGGCCCAGTTCCGGGAGGAGACGGGGGTGTTCAGGGCGCCGACCCAGCCGTATCCGGTGCCGGCCGCGGCCGTGGCGGCGATAGTGGTCGCCACGGCCGCGACCCCGGTGGCGGCGATGGCCTTCCCCAGGCCGCGGCCCGCGCGGACCTGGAGGACGACGACGGCGGCCAGACCGAGCACGGCGGGCGCCTTGACCAGTGCGGCGAGGGTGACGTGCGCGGCGCCGAGGACCGGCCACCGGCCGAGTGCCGCCACCAGTCCGGCACCGAGCAGGCCGAGCATGACGGCGTCGTTGTGGGCGCCCGCGACGAGGTGCAGCAGAACAAGGGGATTGAGGGCGCCCAGCCACAGCGCGGCGGACGGGTCGGCCCCGCTGTGCCGGGCGAGGCGCGGCAGCGCCGCCGCCATCAATGCCACTCCGGCGAGCGCGACGAGCCGCATGCCGAACAGTCCGGCGGACAGTTCACCGCGGGTCAGACCGGACAGGGCCGCCGCGACGGCGAGGAACACCGGGCCGTACGGGGCGCCGGTGTGCCGCCAGATCGGGGCGACCTCGTCGGCGAGCGGGCCGCCGAGCCGGGAGGGCCCGTGCGCCTACACGTCCAGGTGCGCCTGGACCATCGCCCCTTGGGCGAGGTAACTGTAGACGTCCCGGCTGAACAGCGGCGGGGCGAGCAGCAGCGGGGCCGCCCAGGCGGCGAGCACCATCAGCAGGGCACGGGGGGCGGGCGGGCGCGGCCCGCGCACCAGCCGGCCCAGCAGCGCCCAGGCCGCGATCAGCAGGACCACGCCGAAATAGACACCGACCAGGCCGAGGGCGGCGCGGGCGGAGGCCGGGTGCAGGAGGTCGCGCACGGGCAGGGCTCCGGCCGTCTCACCGCCTGCCGCGAGGAAGGCGGTACCGGCCAGACCGAGTATCTGGCAGCGACGGAGATCGACGGGGAAAGCCATGGCCAACACTCGGGCAGCGTGTCAACGAGGGGTGGCTCGAAAGCGACGTGGAGCGCTCCGGCGGAAAGCCGACGTGTGTCCGGCCGGTGATCGGGCGCGGAGCGGTGGGGACCGGCGGCACCGGCCGGGCGCGAGACGGTGAGGACCGGCGGGCACCGGCCAGGCGCCAGACGGCGGGCACCGGCCAGGCGCCAGACGGCGGGCACCGGCCAGGCGCCAGACGGCGGGCACCGGCCGGGCGCGAGACGGTGAGGGCCGGCGGGCACCGGCCAGGCGCGGTGGTGCCGGAGTGCGGGCTCGGCGTGGCGTGTCGCGCAGTTCCCCGCTCCTTCTAAGGCGTCCCGCCGACGCCCGCCGAGAGGTTGCGTCAGAACACCGACAGGCCCGTCAGCGTCGTGAATCTGTCCAGGGCCGCCACGCCCGCCACCGAGTTGCCCCGCTCGTCCAGGCCCGGGCTCCACACGCACAGGGTGCAGCGGCCGGGGACGACCGCGATGATGCCGCCGCCCACGCCGCTCTTGCCGGGCAGGCCCACGCGGTAGGCGAAATCACCGGCCGCGTCGTAGGTACCGCAGGTCAGCATGATCGCGTTGATCTGCTTGGCCTGGCTGCGGCTGAGCAGGCGCGTGCCGTCGGCGCGGACCCCGTGCCGGGCGAGGAAGCCCGTGGCGAGGGCGAGGTCGGCACAGGACGCGGCGATCGAGCACTGCCGGAAGTACTGCTCCAGCAGCGTCGGCACGGGGTTGTCGATGTTGCCGTACGAGGCCATGAAGTGCCCGAGCGCCGCGTTGCGGTCGCCGTGGGCGGTCTCGGACGCGGCGACCTCCTGGTCGAAGGTCAGGCCGGGATTGCCGCTCTCCGCCCGCAGGAAGGCCAGCAGTTCGCCCGACGCGTCGCCGGTGCGGGTGTGCAGCCGGTCGGTGACGACGAGGGCGCCGGCGTTGATGAACGGGTTGCGCGGGATGCCGTTCTCGTACTCCAGCTGCACCAGGGAGTTGAAGGGGTTGCCGGAGGGCTCGCGGCCCACGTGTTCCCACAGGGCGTCGCCCTCGCGGGCCAGGTCGAGGGCGAGGGTGAAGACCTTGGTGAGGGACTGCGCGGAGAACGGCTGCCGCCAGTCCCCCACCCCGTACACCGTGCCGTCGAGGTCGGCGACGGCCATGCCGAAGCGGCGCGGGTCGCAGGCGGCCAGCGCCGGGATGTAGTCGGCGGGCCGCCCGCGCCCGGGGGTCCGCTCGATCTCCTCGGCGATGCGCTCCAGGACCGGCTGGAAGGTCGTCGGCGATGTCATGATCGCTATTGTCCCTCCGCCGGTCCCGGTGCGCTGTGCAGGTCAGGCCGGTGCGTGGCCGCTGCCGGCGAGGATTTCGGGGCGCAGCAGACCGGCGAGGGTCTCGGCGGGCAGCAGGCCCTTCTCCAGGACGAGTTCGGCCACGCCCCGGCCGGTGGCCAGGGCTTCCTTGGCGATCTCGGTGGCGGCCGTGTAGCCGATGTGCGGGTTGAGGGCGGTGACCAGCCCGATGGAGTTCTCCACACTGGCGCGCAGCGCCTCGGTGTTGGCGGTGATGCCGGCCACGCAGCGCTCGGCCAGGGTCACGCAGGCGTTCCGCAGATGCGTGATGGACTCCGACAGGGAGTGCAGGATGATCGGCTCGAAGGCGTTGAGCTGGAGCTGTCCGGCCTCGGCGGCCATGGTGATGGTGACGTCGTTGCCGATGACCTCGAAGGCGACCTGGTTGACGACCTCGGGTATCACCGGGTTGACCTTGCCGGGCATGATGGACGAACCGGCCTGCGCGGGCGGCAGGTTGATCTCGCCCAGGCCGGCCCGCGGTCCTGAGGACAGCAGCCGCAGGTCGTTGCAGCTCTTGGAGAGCTTGACGGCGATGCGCTTGAGCACGCCGGACATCTGCACGAAGGCGCCGCAGTCCTGGGTCGCCTCGACCAGGTCGGGCGCCGTGACCAGGGGCAGTCCGGTGATGGCCGAGAGGTGGCGGCGGGCCGCTTCGGCGTATCCGGCGGGGGCGTTGAGGCCGGTGCCGATGGCGGTCGCGCCCAGGTTGATCTCATGGATCAGCTGCACGGCCTCGGCGAGCCGGGAGCGGTCCTCGCCCAGCATGACGGCGTACGCGGAGAACTCCTGGCCCAGCGTCATGGGGACGGCGTCCTGCAACTGGGTGCGGCCCATCTTGAGCACGTCACGGAACTCGACGGCCTTGCGGGCGAACGTGCCCTGGAGGACGGACATCGCGTCGAGCAGCCCGCGCACCGCGAACACCGTCGCGATCTTGACGGCGGTCGGGTAGACGTCGTTGGTGGACTGGCCGAGGTTGACGTCCTCGTTGGGGTGCAGGAACCCGTACTCGCCCTTGGCGTGGCCCAGCAGTTCCAGCGCCCGGTTCGCCACGACCTCGTTGGCGTTCATGTTGGTGGAGGTGCCGGCGCCGCCCTGGACGACGTCCACCACGAACTGGTCGTGCAGCTTGCCGTCGCGGATCTCACGGCAGGCCTCGACGATGGCGGCGGCCTTCCTCGCCTCCAGCAGCCCGAGTTCCTCGTTGGCGAGGGCGGCGGCCTCCTTGACGGCGGCGAGGGCGTCGATCAGGTGCGGGTAGGCGGAGATGGGCATGCCCGTGATCGGGAAGTTCTCCGTGGCCCGCAGGGTGTGCACACCCCAGTAGGCGTCGGCGGGAACGTCACGGTCACCGAGCAGGTCGTGCTCGGAGCGGGTGGCGGCGGTCATGACGGCGAGGGTCCTCTTCTCTGAGGTACAGGGTGGGAAGTGCCCCTGAAAGGGGCGCGGGGAACTGCGCGAGCAGCCATATGCGGCCCGCAGCCGCCGACGGGCAGATCCGGCACGGCGTCAGACGCGGGCCGCACCGGCGACCGGCTCGAGCGAGCGAACGGGCCGCACCCGCCCGACCTCCTGCCCACCACCGAGCAGCGGCTCGCCCTGGAACTCCGTGAGCAGCTCCGGGTCGACGCCCGCCCGGGCCAACGCCGCGGCGGTCACCGGCACACGGGCCCGGTTCGCACCATCCGCGATCTTCACCGCGACGGCCCGCCCATCGGCCAGCGCGGCGACCTGCACGCCCTCGAAGCCGTCCTTGGACAACAGCCCCGGCACGGCCCGCATCAGCGCGGCGACGTCCCGCCCGGAGCCGGAGGCCATCTCCGCGTGCTCCCGCATGGCGTCGGCGACCCGCGCCTCCGGCGTGCCCGGGGCGGCGGTGACGATCCGCGCGGTGGCCCGGGCGAGGCCGTGCAGGGAGAGGGAGAACAGGGGCGCGCCGCAGCCGTCGACGGTGACCCGGGCGATGCGCTGCCCGGTGAGGTCCTCGACGATCTCGGCGATGGCCTGCTGGAGCGGGTGGCCGGGGTCGAGGTAGTCCTCCAGGGGCCAGCCGTTGAGGACGCAGGTGTAGAGCATGGCCGCGTGCTTGCCGGAGCAGTTCTGGGCGAGCCGTGAGGGCAGGCGGCCCTCGCGCACCCAGGCGTCCCGCACGACCGGGTCGAACGGCAGGTCCGGGACGTTGCGCAGGTGGTTCTCGGTGAGCCCGGCGAGTTCGAGGATGCGCCGGGCGCCGGCGAGGTGGCGTTCCTCGCCGGAGTGGCTGGCCGCGGTCAGGGACAGCAGTTCGCCGTCGAGCGGCAGCCCGGCCCGGGCCATGGCCACGGCCTGGACCGGCTTGATCGCGGACCGGGGGTAGAAGGCGGCCTCGATGTCTCCGATCCGGAGCCGGACCTCCCCGTCGGCGTCGATGACGACGACGGAGCCGTAATGGGTGCCTTCGACGATGCCGCCGCGGACCAGGTGGGCGACGGGGGCGTGGGCGGGTTCACGGACAAGGGGTGCGTCCGCGAGGGAACTGCTGAACATCACTGCCTGCTTCTCTGGGAGCGGCGCGTTCCTCACGCGCCGGCTCCGGTGGTGGACTTGCGTGCGATACGGCCGCGGATGGCGAACCACCCGGCGACCAGGGCCCCGACGATCAGCGGCAGGCACAGCACGGTGGTGCGTCCCGCGCCGCCGTCGGCGTACATGAGGACCAGGACGGAGGCGAGGAAGGCCAGCGTCACGATCTCGGTCCAGGGAGATCCCGGGAGCCGGTAGCCCGGGCGGGTCAGCTCGCCCTTCTGCGTCTTCTGCCAGAAGAGGAGGTGACAGAGCATGATCATGCCCCAGGTGGCGAGGATGCCGATGGCGGCGAAGTTGAGCACGATCTCGAACGCCTCGGCGGGCACGACGAAGTTGAGGCCGACGCCCAGGACGCAGATGCCGCTGGTGAGCAGGATGCCGCCGTAGGGCACCTGGCTGCGGCTCATCACGGAGGTGAACCCGGGCGCGGAGCCGGCCATGGCCATGGAGCGCAGGATGCGGCCGGTGGAGTACAGGCCGGAGTTGAGGGAGGACATCGCGGCGGTGAGGACGACGAGGTTCATCACGCCGCCGGCCGCCGGGACGCCGATGTTGGACAGCACCGTCACGAAGGGGCTCTCGCCGGCGGTGTACTTGTTCCACGGCAGCAGCATCGACAGCAGCACGACCGAGCCGACGTAGAAGACGCCGACGCGCCACATGATCGAGTTGATCGCCTTCGGCATGATCTTCTCGGGGTTCTCGGTCTCGCCCGCGGCGACGCCGACCAGTTCGACGGAGGCGTAGGCGAAGACGACGCCCTGGATGATCAGCAGCATGGGGAGCAGGCCGTGCGGGAAGACACCGCCGCTGTCGCCGATCAGGGACGGGCCGGGGACGTGTCCGTCGACGGGGTGCCGGGTGACCAGCAGGAAGATGCCGATGCACATGAAGACGACCAGGGCGCCGACCTTGATGATCGCGAACCAGAACTCCAGCTCGCCGAAGATCTTCACCGAGATCAGGTTCACGGTGAGCACCACGGCCAGCGCGATCAGGGCGATCACCCACTGCGGGATGTCGGAGAACATGCCCCAGTAGTGGGTGTAGGTGGCGACGGCGGTGATGTCGGCGATACCGGTGGTGGTCCAGTTGAGGAAGTACATCCAGCCGGCGGTGTAGGCGCCCTTCTCCCCCATGAATTCACGGGCGTACGACACGAAGGCGCCCGAGGAGGGCCGGTAGAGCACGAGTTCGCCGAGGGCACGCACGACGAGGAAGGCGAAGAGGCCGCAGACCGCGTAGGCGATGAAGAGGGAGGGCCCGGCGTCGGCGAGGCGGCCGCCGGCGCCGAGGAACAGGCCGGTGCCGATGGCTCCGCCGATGGCGATCATGTTGACGTGCCGGGACTTCAGGGACTTGCTGTAGCCCGCGTCTCCGGCGTCGACATGGCCGGAACGTTTCTGCACTCCGTCGTGCAGGGACTGCTCGCTCACGCCTCGGTTCCGCCTTCCATAGGGGTGTCCGTGCGCGAGGGACGCACGATGTCGGTGAGGGTCGTCTCGACGCGGTCGAGGTGGTGGGCCATGGCCTCCACCGCGTCGTTCTCGGAACCGTCGACCAGGGCCTCGACGATCGCCCGGTGCTCGCGGTTGGCCTGGTCGCGGCGTCCGCCGAGCTCGTTCAGGAACGCCGACTGGCGGGCCAGCGCGTCCCGGATCTCCTCGATGACCCGGCGGAAGACCGGGTTCTGGGCGGCTTCGGCCACGGCCAGGTGGAACAGCGTGTCCATGGCGACCCAGGCGGTGGTGTCCGTCTCCCGCTCCATGCGGTCCAGCAGGTGGGCCAGGTGGTCGAGGTTCTCCGGGGTGCGGCGCCGGGCCGCGTACCCGGCGACCGGGATCTCGACGTGGCGGCGCACCTCCATCAGATCGCTGGCCGCGTAGTCGCCGAAGGTGGGGTCCTCGACGGCACTGGCGACGACGAACGTGCCCTTGCCGGTCCTGGACACGGTCAGGCCCATGGTCTGCAGGGCCCGCAGCGCCTCGCGCAGCACGGGCCGGGAGACCTCGAGAGTGCGGCACAGCTCCGCTTCGGAGGGGAGCTTGTCGCCGATGGCGTACTCCCCGCTCTCGATCGCGCCGCGCAGGTACGCCAGGACCGCTTCCATGGCACTGACGCGTCGCACCGGCTGTCCGGCTGTCCGGCTGTCTGACAGGTTCACGGGGGTGATACTCCGCGCACCGGGACGCGGCTGTCAAGGGGGGTGCCCTGAAGAGGCGCGGGGAACGGCGCGACCGGCCACGATGGCGCCGCAGACGGGCGACGGCGCCCCCGTCGGCACGCTCAACTGCTGAGCACACCCGCTCCGAGCAGGCCGAACAGCAGCACTCCCACGACGATCCGGTAGATCACGAAGGCGTTGAAGGAGTGCTTGGCGACGAACTTCAGCAGCCAGGCGATGGAGGCGTACGCCACGACGAAGGAGACGACGGTGCCGACGGCGAGCGGGGCGGCGCCCACCCCGGTGCCCAGGGCGTCCTTGAGCTCGTACAGACCGGCACCGGTCAGCGCGGGGATGCCGAGGAAGAAGGAGAGCCGGGTGGCGGCGACGCGGTCCAGGTCGAGGATCAGCGCGGTGGACATGGTGGCGCCGGAGCGGGAGAAGCCCGGGAAGAGCAGGGCGAGGATCTGGGAGCTGCCGACCAGCATGGCGTCCTTGAAGGAGGTGTCGTCCTCGCCCCGCTTGTGCCGGCCCATCTGGTCCGCCGCCCACATCACGGCACTGCCGACGATCAGCGAGCCGGCGACCACCCACAGCGAGGCGAGCGGGCCCTCGATGAGCGGCTTGGCGGCGAGTCCGACGACGACGATCGGGATCGTCGCGCAGATGACCCACCAGGCGAACTTGTAGTCGTGGTGGTACCGCTCCTCGCGGTCGCGCAGGCCCCTGCCCCAGGCGGAGACGATCCGCACGATGTCCTTGAAGAAGTACACGAGCACCGCGGCGATGGCGCCGACCTGGATGACGGCGGAGAACCCGATCACGGCGTCGTCGTCGACGGGGATGCCCATCAGACCCTCGACGATCTTGAGATGGCCGGTGGAGGAGACGGGCAGGAACTCGGTCACCCCCTCGACGGCTCCGAGGACGACGGCCTGACCGACGCTGATGACGCTCATGGGATCCAGTTCTGCTCGAAGGAGGCGGGGAGCGGAGGGGACAGTCTTACTACACGCGGGCGAGGACGCTTCTCACGTTCCCGGCCCGCCGGCGCCCCTCATGGAGCCGCCTTACCCGCACCCCTCACCCGCGCCTCACAAGCGCGCGAGGGCCGCCCCCGCGAAGGCCGCCCCGAGGCCGGCCAGCACACTCGCCACCACGTTGACGGCCGCCTGCCCGCGAGCCCCGGTCTCCGCCAGCCGCAGCGTCTCGTAGGAGAAGGTCGAGTACGTCGTCAGCGCCCCGCACAGACCGGTGCCGAGCAGCAGTTGAAGGTGGGTGGCGGCGCCGGTGAGCAGGCCCAGGATCAGCGAGCCGGTGACGTTCACCGTGAAGGTGCCCCAGGGGAAGACCGAGTCGTGGCGCGCCTGGACCGCACGGTCGGTGAGGTAGCGCAGCGGGGCGCCTACCAGCGCGCCGCCGACGACCAGCAGCCAGTTCACAACGACTTCTTACCCTTCGGGTCCGTCGCGCCGGGCGTGTCGTCCCGGCCGGTGGTGGGGGTGCCCCCGGTCGAGCGAAGCCGAGACCGGGGGAGGATGACCTCGCACTCGTCGAGGGTCACCAGACCCTCGGTGACCAGGTCGTCGAGTTGCGGCAGGAAGGCGCGGACGCGTGCCTCGGTGTCGACCACGACCACGGCGATCGGCAGGTCCTCGCTCAGGGACAGCAGCCGCGAGGTGTGGATCAGGGAGGACGCTCCGAAGCCCTCGACGCCGCGGAAGACGCTGGCCCCCGCGAGCCCGGCCGCGTGGGCCCGGTGGACGATCTCGGAGTAGAGGGGCCTGTGGTGCCAGGTGTCGCTCTCGCCGATGAAGACGGTCAGGCGCAGGGCCCTGCCGGTCAGCCTTGTCATCGTCGCCTTCCTTTCAGGGCGCGGCGGGTTCCTCCGGCCGCGAGCCACACCGCCGTGAGTGCCGCGAGCGGGGTCGCGACGAGGTAGGCCAGGCCGGTGGCGACGTGGCCGCCGTCGAGGAGCCCGCGGATGTCGACGGCGTACGTGGAGAACGTCGTGAAGCCGCCGAGGACGCCGGTGCCGAAGAAGGGGCGCACGAGGGGGTGGGCGGTCCGGACCTCGGTGATGACCACCATGAACACGCCGATCACGGCGCAGCCGGCGATGTTGACCCACAGGGTCCACCACGGGAAGCCGTCCGGAGGCGTGGGCCACCGGAGGGAGGCGGCGTACCGGGCGGCCGCTCCCGCTCCCCCGCCGAGCGACACGACCGCGACGACGGGCGCCTGGGCGCGCCAGGAACGCTGCCGTGGGGTGGAGGCCTGCGCACGGAGGCTCTCGGGGGATGTCATGGGGATCGTTCTCCTACTCGCCGGGAGCCCGGGTCGTACGGGCGCGTGCCGTCGCAAGTAGGGACCGTTGGCGGCGTCCTCGCCGCGGTTCGGGTACGGCGGGCCCCACCGCCGCGCCGCGACGGGTCGCGGCCGGAGTTCAGGTTAACCCGGGCCCGGGGCGGGGTCACTCCGAGGTGGGCGTGGAGGTCGGCGGGGGCGGGCTTGAGGTCGGTCCGGGGCAGGCTGGAGGGCGCTGCGGTGCGGGCTCGAGGTCACTTCGGGGCGGGTGGTTCGCAGACCGCCACGCCCCGTTCCCGGATGCTGCCCAGGATCAGGTACCCGCCCGCCGCGCAGACGCTGGTCGGCATGCGGAAACCGGAACGGCGACGGGCCAGGTGATGGACGACGCGGCCCGCGTCGTCGAAGGCCTGGACGGCGATCGTGCCGGTGGGGCGGAACGGGGCGCGCACGGCGACGCGGGCGGCGGCGGCACGGACGCCGGGCGCGCCGCGGTGCAGGAGGTCCAGGGCGGGGACGCGGGGTCCGGCGAGCGCGACCCAGATCGGCCCGTCGGGCGCGCCGCGCCAGAGGTTGTCGGGCATGCCCGGAAGGTTCTCCGCGAACGGTTCGCTCCGGCCCGCCTTCGGTCCCGTGAGCCAGTGGCGCAGGAGCCGGCGGGCGCCGGTCTCGGCGACGACGAGGAAGGACTCGTCCGCGCCGACGGCGATCCCGTTGGCGAACCGGAGGCCGTCCAGCACCACCTCGGGTGTGTCGTCGCCGGGGGCGAGCCGCAGCAGCCGTCCGGTTCCGGTGTGTTCGACGATGTCGCCGATCCACTGCTCCAGGGGGTACCGGCGGCTGGAGACGGTGAAGTAGACGCTGCCGTCGGAGAGGGACACGGCGTTGCTGCAGAACCGCAGCGGCTCGCCCGCCACCGAGTCGGCGAGGATGCGGACCGTGCCGTCGCCGGTGTCGACGCGCAGCAGGCCGCGTTCGGCGTCGCACACCAGCAGGTCGCCGTCCGGGAGGAGTTCGAGTCCGAGTGGCCTGCCGCCGGTCTCGGCGATCACCTCGGCCCGGGCCCTGACCGGGTCGCCGAGGGCGTCGAGGGCGTCGAGCCGCAGGATGCGCCCGTCCGCGACGCCGGTGAGGACACGGCCGTGCGGGTCGGCGACCACGTCCTCGGGGCCGGGGCCCACCGCGAGGTAGTGGCGGGGCACGAGTGCCGTGGGACGGTCCATGAGGCGGGTGTCCTTCACCATCGGGGGCGGTGGCGCTGTACCGGGTCGCCTACCAGCCCTTTTCAAACATCCGGGCGACCTCGGCGATCCGCATGTCGTCGCGGTGGTAGCGCACACGGCCCGCGGACCTGCTGGTGCGCAGCACGCCGGTGGCCTCCAGCAGCCGGAGGTGGGTGACGGCGACCGGGCGGGGGATCGAGAACCGCTCGGCGACGGCGTCCGCGGTGACACCGTCCGCGGCGGGACCTGGTTCCCTCAGCCAGGCCAGGATGCGCAGCCGCGTCTCGTCCGTGGGAGTCCTCAGCATGTCGTGCCCCTGCCTCGCGGCTTCGCCTCTCACACCGCGTCTTCCCACTGTCGCGCAGTCGAAGCCACCGCGTACGGCGGTTCGGCATCGTTGACCGATACCGAACCGCCCTACCGCACACGGGAGTTCGCACAGAGGAGCGACCGGAGGGGAGGCCCCGGAGCGCAGGGCCTCCCCCGGGGCCGGTCAGCGGTGGCGGAACCAGGCCATCGAGGTCAGGGCCCGGTCGTCGTAACCGAACAGCGCCTGGTTCTCCCAGGCGTTGCCGGAGGCCGCGTCGGTGGGGTCCCAGCCGTTGCCGGGCACCGCGGTCCAGGTCGCCTCCCAGTAGAAGATGCCCAGGCCACGGCCGTTGGGGACGGCCTCCACGATGCTCGCCATGTCGTTCATCCACCGGGTCTGGCCGGCCACGCTCGCGGGGTAGCCGGAGACCAGCTCGTCCGCGGTGTCGATGATGTTCGCGTGCGCGTCGTCGCTGTCGAGGCGGAACGGGTAGGCGGTCTCGGCGACGAAGACCGGCTTGCCGTAGCGGGTGGCCGCGTCGTCGAGGGTCGTCTGGAAGTCGGCCAGGGTGCCGTGCCAGTAGCCGTAGAAGGACAGGCCGATGGCGTCGAACTTCACACCGTTGGAGCGCGCGCGGTCGAACCACCAGCGGGTGCCCTCCAGGTCACCGCCCTTGGCGAGGTGCAGGGCCACGGTGGTGGACGGGCTGACCGCCTTGACCGCGTCATGGCCGGAGTTGAGCAGACCGGCCAGCTGCGTCCAGTTCGAGGTCGACCCCTCGTTCCAGAGCATGCCGCCGTTGATCTCGTTGCCGACCTGGACCATGTCGGCGGTGGTGCCCTGTGCCTTGAGCGCGTTCAGCACGTCGTAGGTGTGGTTGTACACGTCGGTCTTGAGTTGGGCGTAGGAGTGTCCGGCCCAGGCGGCGGGCTTGTCCTGGCGGCCGGGGTCGGCCCAGAAGTCCGAGTAGTGGAAGTCGACCAGCAGCTTCATGCCCTGGGCCTTGACGCGCTTGGCCGTGGCCAGGACGCGGGCCTTGTTGTTGTAGCCGTCGGCCGGGTTCACCCACACCTTCAGGCGGGCGTAGTTCATGCCGTTCGACTTGAGGACGGCCAGGGGGTCGGCGGCGGTGCCCGAGCCGTCGCGGTAGACGCCGCCCCTGGCCTCGCTCTTGGCCAGGGACGAGATGTCGGCGCCCTTGATCGGCGTACCGGACGTGCCGGTGGTGAAGGTCAGGTCGTCGACGTTGATCCAGTTGCCCGCGTTGGCGTCACTGCTGACGCTGATCGTGCACTGGTTGGTGGTGACGCCGACCGGCACCACGATCCGGATCCACCCGTCGGCCGAGACCGGCAGGTCGGTGCGCTGCTCGGCGCCGCCGCAGTTCTTCAGCGCCAGGAAGGCGGACTTCTGCCCGCCGCCCGAGCGCACCCAGGCGGTGAGTTTGTAGTTCCCGTTGGCGAGTCCGGACAGGTGCTGGGACGTCTCCACCTTGTACGCCGACGAGGACCAGTGGCTCAGGCGGTAACCGCCGCCGTGGCCGCCGGGCTCGGTGAACGAGGCGCCGGTGTCGCCGTTTTCGGACCAGCCGCTCGGAGTCGCGGTACCCGCGCCGCCGCTCTCGAAGCCGCCGTTGGTCAGCGTGCTCGCGGCGTGGGCCGGGGCGGCGGGCAGGGCGGTGAGGGCGAGGCCCGCGGCGAGCGGCAGCAGCAGGGTTCTGAGGGTGCGTCTGGGATGGAACATCGTCGTCCGTCGTCCCTTCGACGTGGGGGTGTGGGGAGTGCCCCTCACCAGGAGGCAGGTGAGGATCCCTCCGCCCGCGGCTCGTGGCTCGCGCGGGCGGAGGGAGTCGGTTCAGCCGTCGAGCCGGACGACCCGGACGGCTCCGGCCGGGACGGCCAGGCGGCCGGCGGCGCGTTCACCGGTCAGCAGCTCGGTGCCGGGGGCCTCCAGCGGCACCTTGGCGTCCGAGCCGGTGTGGTTCACCGCGAACAGGTAGGTGCCCGACTCGCCGGTGCGGCGGACCACTTCGACGTCCCGGGGCAGATCCGTGCGCGGGGCGATCCGCGCGTCCTGGCTCGCCCGGCCGAGCAGCGTGTCGAGGCCGTCGGCGCCGAGCCGGGTGGAGACGTACCAGGCGGTGCCGGCACCGAAGCGGTGCCGGGTGACGGCGGGCAGCCCGGCGGTGAGGCCGTCGGCGTACGTCAGCACGGTCTCCGCGCCGCGCGGCACCACGAACTCCGTCCACACGTCCGCGGACAGCTCGGTTCCCCCGGGGCCGGTGACCCGCACCCGTTCGCCGGGCAGCAGCGGGGAGAACTCCTCGACGGTGAGGCCGAGGACGTCTCGCAGCGGGCCCGGGTAGGCGCCCTCGTGGACGGCGTCGTGCTCGTCGACGATGCCGGAGAAGTAGGAGACGACCAGCGTGCCGCCCCTCTCGACGTACGCGGTCAGATTGCGCCCGGCCGCCTCCGTCATCAGGTACAGGGCCGGTACGACCACCAGGGGATACCTCGACACATCGGCTTCCGGATGGGCGAAGTCGACGGTCAGGTGGCGGTCGTAGAGGGCCTCGTAGAAGGAATCGGCGCGTTCGCGGGCGTCGTGGTCGACGCTGGGGCGCCAGTCGAGGTTCTGCGCCCACCAGGAGTGCCAGTCCCACAGCACGGCGACGTCGGCGCGGGTGCGGGTGCCGCGGATCTCGCTCAGCGCCTCGACGGACGCGCCGAGTGCGACGACCTCGCGCCACACGCGGGTGTCGGTGCCGCCGTGCGGGACCATCGCCGAGTGGAACTTCTCGGCGCCGCGACGGGACTGGCGCCACTGGAAGAACAGGGCGCCCTCGGAGCCGCGGGCCACGTGCGCGAGGGAGTTGCGGGCCATCTGGCCGGGGGCCTTGGCGGGGTTGCGCGGCTGCCAGTTGACGCCCGAGGTGGAGTGCTCCAGCAGCAGCCAGGGGGCGCCGCCCGCGACGGACCGGGTGAGGTCGGCCGCCATCGCCAGGTTGACGTGGGTGCGGCGGCCGTCGGTGATGAGGTAGTGGTCGTTGGTGACGAGGTCGACCTCGCGCCCCCAGGCCCAGTAGTCGACGGAGTCGCACTGGCTGAGGGCCGTCATGAAGTTGGTGGTCACCGGCACACCCGGGGAGAGGCGGTGCAGGATGTCCCGCTCCGCGACGAAGTTCTCGCGCATGGTGGCGTCGGCGAACCGCTTGTAGTCCAGCGCCTGGCCGGGGTTGACGGCCGCCGGGGTGAGCCGGGGCGGGTTGATGTCCTCGAAGGCGGCGTAGCGCTGGCCCCAGAAGGCCGTGCCCCAGGCCTCGTTGACGGCGTCGACGGTGCCGTAGGTGGTCGCGAGCCAGCGGCGGAAGTGGGCGGCGCAGGAGTCGCAGTAGCAGGCCGAGACGGGGACGCCGTACTCGTTGTGCACGTGCCACATGGCCAGGGCCGGGTGGTCGCCGTAGCGCTCGGCGAGCTTGCGTGTGATGGCCGCCGCGGCCTCGCGGTAGTGGGCGTTGCTGTGGCAGATGGCCGCGCGGGAGCCGAACTCGTAGCGCAGGCCCTCGGCGGTGACGGGCAGCGCTTCGGGGTGGGCCCGGTAGAACCAGACGGGCGGCACGACGGTGGGGGTGCCGAGGTCGGCGCGGATGCCGTGCTCGTGCAGCAGGTCCAGGAGCCGGTCCAGCCAGCCGAAGTCGTAGGTGCCGGGTGAGGGCTCCAGCAGCGCCCAGGAGAAGATCCCGACGCTCACCAGGGTGACGCCGGCCTCCCGCATCAGCCGGACGTCCTCCTGCCAGACGCTTTCCGGCCACTGCTCGGGGTTGTAGTCCCCACCGAAGGCGAGCCTGGTCAGGCCCCTGGGGGTGGTCTCCGGCATGGATGGTCTCCCGGTCGAAGGATCAGAATGGGAACGTGCACACACCGAGGCGCGGTGCGGAGCCCAACATAACCGCACAGCAACAACCATTGACAAGTGTCGTGAGTGTTTCTCTACTGTGAACGCTCACAGAAGCATGGCAGGGTCTTCGCAGCAGGCGGGGACCCCAGGTCAGGGGAGAGATCCATGCCGTACACGAAGCGCCGCCGCCTCGTGACAACCGCCGTCGCCGTCGCGCTCGGTGCCACCAGCCTCGCCGCCTGCGGTTCGGACGACGGGGACAGCGACACCGGGTCGGGACCGGTCTCGCTGACGTACTGGACCTGGACACCCGGCATGGACAAGGTCGCGGACCTGTGGAACAAGGGGCCGGGCAAGAAGGACCGGATCACCGTCACGGTGAAGAAGCAGGCGTCCGGCGACACGCTCGTCACCAAGATCCTCACCGCCCACAAGGCGGGCAAGGCGCCCGACCTGGTGCAGGCCGAGTACCAGGCGCTGCCCACCCTGGTCAGCAATGACGCGCTCGCCGACATATCCGGGGAGGTGGGTGAGGCGAAGGACCGCTTCGCCGACGGTGTCTGGCAGCAGACGACGCTGGGCACGGACGCGGTCTACGCGGTCCCGCAGGACATCGGGCCGATGATGTTCTACTACCGCGAGGACCTGTTCAAGGAGTACGGCCTGACGGTGCCGACGACCTGGGACCAGTTCGCGCAGACCGCCCGCAAGCTGAAGGAGGTGGCTCCCGGCAAGGAGCTCACCACCTTCTCCGCCAACGACTCCGGCCTCTTCGCCGGTCTCGCCCAGCAGGCGGGCGCGAAGTGGTGGACGACCTCCGGCGACCGGTGGAAGGTCTCCATCAACGACGCGGCGACGCGGAAGGTCGCGAAGTTCTGGGGCGGCCTGGTGAAGGAGGGCGCCATCGACAACCAGCCGATGTACACCCCGGCATGGAACAAGGCGCTCAACACCGGCAAGCAGATCGCCTGGGTCAGCGCCGTGTGGGCACCGGGCACGCTGACCACCGCCGCACCCGAGACCAAGGGTAAGTGGGCCATGGCCCCGCTCCCCCAGTGGTCCGCGAGCGAGAACCGCACCGGCAGCTGGGGCGGCTCCTCCACCGGCGTCACCACCGACTCCAAGCACCAGGAGGCCGCCGCGAAGTTCGCCACCTGGCTGAACACCGACGGCGAGGCCCTGAACGCGCTGGCCAAGGAGAGCGGCATCTACCCGGCCGCCACCAACGCCCAGACCAGCGGCGCCTTCCTCGAGCCGCCGGCCTACTTCTCCAACCAGGCCGACTTCTACCGCAAGGCCGCCGACATCGCGGAGACCACCGCGCCCTCCGCCTGGGGCCCGAACGTCAACGTCGCGTACACCACGTTCAAGGACGCCTTCGGTGCCGCAGCGAAGAACAAGTCGGACTTCGGTGCCGCGCTGGACCGGATGCAGGCCGACACCGTCGCCGACATGAAGAAGCAGGGCTTCGAGGTAGCTCGGTGAGAAGCACGGCACGCCGGCAGTCGTACGGGGTCGAGGGGGCCCCGTACGGCCACCCGTCTCCCCGCACCACCCGCAGGCGGGCGCGCAGCGCCCCCTACGTCTTCCTCCTCCCCGCGACGATCCTGTTCGCCCTGTTCTTCGCGCTCCCCATCGGCTACGCGCTCTGGCTCAGCTTCCGCAAGGAGAAGGTCTCGGGCCTCGGCCTGGGCTCCGGCGCCCGCAGGGAGGTCTGGGCCGGCCTGGAGAACTACACCGACGCCCTCTCCGACAGCGAACTGCTGCGTGGCGCCCTGCGCGTGCTCGGCTACGGGTGCATCGTCGTGCCCGTCATGCTCGGCCTGGCCCTGCTGTTCGCGCTGATGCTCGACTCCGAGAAGGTGCGGCTCGCGCCCGTCACCCGGCTCGCGATCTTCCTGCCGTACGCCATCCCCGGTGTGGTGGCCGCCCTGCTGTGGGGCTTCTTGTACCTGCCGGACGTCAGCCCCTTCTACTACGTGCTCGACAGGTTCGGGATGCCGCAGCCCGACCTGCTGGACGGCGGGCCGCTGTACCTGGCCCTGTCGAACATCGCGGTCTGGGGCGGCACCGGCTTCAACATGATCGTCATCTACACCTCGCTCCAGGCGATCCCGGCGGAGGTGTACGAGGCCGCGAAGCTGGACGGCGCCACCCCGACGCAGATCGCGCTGCGGATCAAGATCCCGATGGTGGCGCCCTCACTGGTGCTGACCTGTTTCTTCTCCATCATCGCGACGCTCCAGATGTTCAACGAGCCGACCACTCTCAAACCGCTCACCAACTCCGTGTCCACGACCTGGAGTCCGCTGATGAAGGTGTACCGGGACGCCTTCGGCGAGGGCGACATCCACGGGGCCGCGGCGCAGGCCGTGATCATCGCCTTCGCCACGCTCCTCCTCTCCTTCGGCTTCCTGCGGGCCGTGAACCGTCGTCAGAAGCAGGAGGCCGCTCGATGAGCTCCCTCGCCGTTCCCCAGGCGGAGCCGAGGGCGGGCAGCACGCCCGGCGCCGCCCGGGACCGCCGTCCGCCGCTGCGCCGCCGGATCGCCCTGATCCCCACCGTCACCCTGCTGCTGGGCGCGCTCTACTGCCTGCTGCCGGTCGCCTGGGTCGTCATCGCCGCCACCAAGTCCGGGCGCGAACTGTTCTCCACCTTCACGTTCCTGCCGGGCACGGGCTTCACCGACAACGTCAGGGACCTGAACGCCTACCGGGACGGCGTCTACTGGAAGTGGATGGGCAACTCCGCGCTGTACGCCGGTCTCGGGGCGCTGCTGTCGACGGTCGTGTCGGCGGTCAGCGGCTACGCGCTCGCCATCTACCGCTTCCGAGGCCGCGAGGCGCTCTTCAACGTGCTGCTCGCGGGTGTGCTGATGCCGCCGGTGATCCTGGCCGTCCCCCAGTACCTGCTGATGGCGAAGGCCGATCTCACCGACTCGCACCTGTCCGTCCTGCTGCCGCAGATCCTCTTCCCCTACGGCGTCTACCTCGCGCGGATCTACGCGGCCGCCGCGGTGCCCTCCGACGTGGTCGAGGCGGGACGCATGGACGGGGCGAGCGAGTGGCGGATCTTCACCCGGATCGCGCTGCCGATGATGATCCCCGGGATGGTGACAGTGTTCCTGTTCCAGTTCGTGGCGATCTGGAACAACTTCCTGCTGCCGTACATCATGCTCAGCGACGACGAGAAGTTCCCGATCACCCTCGGCCTGTTCACGTTGCTGGAGCAGGGCGCCAACACCCCGGCCCTGTACACCCTGGTCATCACGGGCGCGTTCCTCGCGGTGCTGCCGCTGATCGCCCTCTTCCTGGTCATCCAGCGCTTCTGGAGTCTGGATCTGCTCTCCGGAGCCGTAAAGTCGTGACCATGAACGCTGCGGGAGGCAGGCGCAGGCCGCCCACGATCCACGACGTGGCGCGCGAGGCGGGAGTCTCGCGCGGCACCGTCTCGCGCGTCCTCAACGGCGGCCACTACGTCAGCCCGGCCGCCCAGGAGGCGGTCAACGCGGCCATCCGCAGAACGGGTTACGTGGTCAACCGGCACGCCCGCTCCCTGATCACCGGGCGCTCGGACTCGGTGGGCTTCCTGCTCACGGAGCCGCAGGAGCGGTTCTTCGAGGACCCCAACTTCAACGTCCTGCTGCGCGGCTGCACCCAGGCGCTCGCCGCGCACGACATCCCGCTGCTGCTGATGCTGGCCGGCACCGAGGACGAACGGCGGCGGATCACGCGGTACATCACCGCCGGACACGTCGACGGAGTGCTGCTCGTCTCCAGTCACTCCGGTGATCCGGTCGTCGAGCGGCTGCGCGAGGCCGGGGTGCCGCTGGTCGCGTGCGGCAAGCCGATCGGGGTGGCCTCCAAGGTGAGTTACGTGGCCGCCGACGACCGTGACGGCGCCCGGGACATGGTGCGCCATCTGTTGTCGCTCGGGCGGCGCCGGGTGGGCACCGTGACCGGTCCGCTGGACACGCCCGGCGGTGTCGAGCGCCTCGCCGGCTACAAGGAGGTGCTCGCGCAGGCGGGCCTGGACTTCGACGAGCGGCTGGTCGTCTCCGGCGACTACAGCCGGGCGAGCGGCGAGGCGGGCGCCGAGCGGCTGCTGGCGCAGGCCCCGGACGTCGACGCGGTGTTCGTGGCCTCCGACCTCATGGCGCAGGGCGTGCTCGCGGCCCTCCAGCGGGCGGGGCGGCGGGTGCCGCAGGACGTGGCGGTCGGCGGTTTCGACGACTCACCCGCCGCCGTGGCCTCCAGCCCCGAGCTGACGACCATCCGGCAGCCCTGGGATCGCATCAGCGCCGAGATGGTGAGGGTGCTGCTCGCGCAGATCGGGGGCGAGGACCCGGCGGCGGTGATCCTGCCGACGGAGCTGGTGCGGCGGGAGTCGACGTAGCGCCGCGCGGCCGGAGTACGGGCCCGCACTGCATGCACGGTCATGGAACCCCGGGCCGGTGTTACCGTTCCCCTATGGCGTCGAAAACGGCTGGTGGGCAGCTCGAGGACCGGTGGCGGGACATCCTGTCGGCCCATGCGCGCACGATGTGCGAGATCGACCGTGCGCTGCATCCGCACGGCCTGGGCGCCTCCGACTTCGAGGTTCTGGACATGCTCGCGACCGCGGCGCCCGAGGAGGGCGAGCAGTGCCGGGTGCAGAACCTGGTGGGGCGGGTCCACCTCAGCCAGAGCGCGCTGTCGCGGCTGATCGCCCGGCTGGAGAAGGACGGGCTGGTGACACGGTCGGTGTGCGCCGAGGACCGGCGGGGCGTGTGGGTCTCCCTCACGCGCAAGGGCCGTGACCTGCACGCGGAGGTGCTGCCCCTGCAGCGGGCGGCACTGGCCCGGACGCTGGGCGGCTGACCCGCCCAGGTCCGGACCGGGCCGGTCGCTTCACTGGCGTGCCAGCAGGGTGCGCACTCCCTCCGAGGTGAGCGTCAGGCGGTGCTCCGAACTGCCGTCGATGGTGAGCGACAGGTCGTCGGCGGGCCACTGCGCGGCGAGGGCGCCGAGCGGCACCAGGCGGTAGCGGGAGACGAACGGCAGCAGTCCGGCCATCTCCATCTCGGAGGTGAACACGGGTACCACCGGTTCGCCGCCCGGCTGCTCCAGCACCGGCAGCGCCACCGCCGTGGGATGGACGGCGTCGGCGTCGGCCGCGTCGTCGGGCACGGGGATGAGCACGTCGCTGTTGGCGAGCGCGTCCAGAGCCGCCGCGTCCTCGGTGTTCTCGGCGAGGACGTCCAGTGCCTGCTGGGCGGGCGTGGGCGTGGGGTCGTTTGCGGGTGTCTCCATGGCAGATTCCCTGGTAGCGGCGGTCGTGCGGCCAGCCCGGGGACATGATCCGCCCCGGGTACGGTCCTGCTCGCGTACCCGAACGGCAACGGGGCAACCCTGGTGGATCTCCGGGGTTCGTGGGAGCGCGGGGGAGATCGTGTGGGGGGCCGGGCGGATTCCCGGGCCGTCGAGGGATGTTGACGCCTGTGATGTTACCGGTAACATCACACCTCTGATCCTTCCGTACACGCCTGTGTCCTCCTCCCACCCCCGCGGTGGCCCGTCCTCCGGAGTCCGCGTGATCGAAGAGCACGCCGCCCGTCTTTCCCCCGCACCGCCTGGCCCCGTGTTCAGCGGGGCCGCCGTGGTCGCCTCCTGCGTGGGCTTCGGGGCGTTGCAGGCCCTGTACGGCCCGGCGATCCCGGCGCTGCGTGCGGAGTTCGGGCTGTCGCCCTCCGCGGCGGGGCTGGGCCTGAGCGCGCACTTCGTGGGTGGTGTGGCCGGTGTGCTGCTGTTCGACCGGCTCTACGGGCGGGTCGGCAACCGGCGCATCCTCGGCAGTTCGTATCTGCTGATGGCCCTCGGCGCGGCCGGCTTCGCGCTGGCGCCCGACTGGCCCACCGCCCTGGCGGCGGCCCTGCTCGCCGGCTTCGGCTTCGGCGGCATCGACTACGGCCTCAACCAGTTGTTCGCCGTGGGCTTCGGCCACCGTTCGACCGCCATGCTGAACATCCTCAACGCGCACTTCGGCATCGGCGCCATCCTCGGCCCCGCCGTGATCGGCGCGGTCGGCGCCGAGCACTACCCGGCGGTCTTCCTCGTCTTCGCCCTCGCCAACCTGCCGTTGCTGCTGTGCCTGCGGGGCGTGCGGAACCGGGCTCCCGCCCCGGCCGGGGAGCGGGCCGGTGGCGGTCCCGTCCTCAGCCGGAGCCTCGGTTCGGTGCTCGCGGTCTTCGTCGTCCTCTATGTCCTGCACGTGGGCATCGAGGCCGGTGTCGGCGGCTGGGAGCCCACGCATCTGGAGACCATCGGCTACGGCGCGGGCGTCGCCGCCACGGCCACCTCCGTGTACTGGCTGATGATGACCGTCGGCCGCTTCCTGGTCGCCCCGCTCGCGCTGCGTTTCTCCGCCCAGGCCATCATCACCGTCTCGTGCGCGGGGATGACGGTGTGCCTGCTGGCCGCGACCGTCCCGGCGCTCGCGCCCTACGCCTACGCCGGTGTCGGTCTGTTCATCGCGCCGATCTTCCCCACCGGCCTGCCCTGGCTGAACCGGGCCGCCCCGCGGGCACGGCGGGCCGGTGCCCTGGTCATCGCGGCCTCCATGATCGGCGGGGTCGCCGCGGGACCGGCGCTGGGCAAGGCCATCGAGTGGTCCGGGGTCCGCGCCGTGCCGCTCCTGCTGTGCGGCGTCTCGGCGCTCTGCCTGGCCGCGACGCTCTGGCTGATCCGGGGCACCCGCTCCCGCTGACTCCACTCCCCCTTCGGAAGGGAAGCCCCCGCATGCCCGCCCTGACGACCACGTCCGACGGATTCCTGCTGCACGGCGAGCCGTTCCGGATCATCTCCGGTGCGCTGCACTACTTCCGCGTCCATCCCGGGCTCTGGTCCGACCGGTTGCGCAAAGCGCGGCTGATGGGCCTCAACACGGTGGAGACCTACATCCCGTGGAACCACCACCAGCCCTCCCCCGACGGCCCTCTCGTCCTCGACGGCTTCCTCGACCTGCCCCGCTTCCTCCGGCTCGCCCGGGACGAGGGGCTGCGGGTGCTGCTGCGGCCCGGGCCGTTCATCTGCGCCGAGTGGGACGGCGGCGGCCTGCCCGACTGGCTGACCTCCGATCCGGACGTCCGGCTGCGCAGCAGCGACCCCCGCTTCATCGGGGCCGTCGACCGCTACCTCGACCTGCTGCTGCCCGTGCTCCGCCCGCACATGGCGGCGGCGGGCGGTCCCGTCATGGCCGTACAGGTGGAGAACGAGTACGGGGCCTACGGCGACGACAGCGCCTATCTGAAGCACCTCGCCGACGCCTTCCGCTCCCGCGGCGTCGAGGAGCTGCTGTTCACCTGCGACCAGGCCGACCCCGAGCACCTGGCCACCGGCAGCCTGCCCGACGTCCTGGCCACCGGCACCTTCGGCAGCCGTATCGAGCAGTCCCTGGCACGCCTGCGCGAGCACCGCCCCGAAGGCCCGTTGTTCTGCGCGGAGTTCTGGATCGGCTGGTTCGACCACTGGGGCGGTCCACACCATGTGCGGAGCGCGGCCGACGCCGCCGCCGACCTGGACCGGCTGCTGTCCGCCGGGGCGTCGGTCAACATCTACATGTTCCACGGCGGGACCAACTTCGGCTTCGGCAACGGCGCCAACCACAAACACGCCTACACGCCCACCGTCACGTCCTACGACTACGACGCCGCGCTCACCGAGTGCGGTGATCCGGGCCCGAAGTACCACGCCTTCCGCGAGGTCATCGCCCGCCACGCCACCGTGCCCGACGAGCCCGTCCCGCTTCCGAGTGCCAAACTTCCGCTCACACCGGTCCGGTTGAGCGGCCGGGCGGCCCTGCTGCCCCTCGCCGGCTCACTCGCCCCGCCCGTGCGCACCGAAGTGCCCGCGACCATGGGCGAGCTCGGGCAGCGCACCGGTTACGCGCTGTACCGCACCACCCTCCCGGCCGGCGGCGACGGCCTGCTGCACTTCGCGGGCGGCGTCGGCGACCGCGCCCAGGTCTTCGTCGACGGCGCGCCGGCCGGTGTGCTGGAGAGCGAACGCCACGACGAGTCGCTGCCCGTGCGCGTGCCACGGCCCGGCGCGGCCCTGGAGGTCCTCGTCGAGAACATGGGCGGCGTCAACTACGGTCCCCGCATCGGAGCGCCCAAGGGCCTGCTCGGACCCGTCTCCTTCAACGGCACGGACCTGACCGGCTGGGACTGCCACCCGCTGCCCCTGGACGACCTGGAGGCGGTGCCGTTCGCCCCGGCCGCCGAGGCGCCGGCCACCGTGCCGGCCTTCCACCGCGGCACCTTCGACGTCGACACGCCCGCCGACACGTTCCTCTCCCTGCCGGGCTGGTCGAAGGGCCAGGCCTGGATCAACGGCTTCCACCTGGGCCGCTACTGGAACCGCGGCCCGCAGCGCACGCTCTACGTCCCCGCTCCGGTGCTGCGCCCGGGCGCCAACGAACTGGTCGTGCTGGAGCTGCACGGCACCCCCGCCCCTCACGCCCTGCTGACCGACACCCCCGACCTCGGCCCGGAGAACACATGGTGACGCATCTCCTGCGCGTGCCCCCGACCGAGGCTGCTCCGCAGACCGGCCACCTGCCCTTCTCGGACGCGCCCGGTGTGCCCGATCCGATCGGGGTCACGAGCCGCTGGCTCACCCGGGGCGGCCGCCCCTGGTTCCCGGTCTCCGGCGAGTTCCACTACTCCCGTTACCCGAACGGGGAGTGGGAGGAGGAGCTGCTGAAGATGAAGGCGGGCGGAGTGACCACCGTCGCCTCCTACGTCATCTGGATCCACCATCAGGAGAGCGAGGGCCGGGTCCGCTTCGACGGCGACCGCGACCTCGGGCGCTTCGCCGGGCTGTGCGCCCGCCACGGCCTCGACTTCATCCCCCGGATCGGCCCCTGGTGTCACGCGGAGGTGCGCAACGGCGGCCTGCCCGACTGGCTGCTGGCCCGGACCCGCGCCCCGCGTACCGACGACCCGGCCTATCTGGAGCCCGTGCGCATGTGGTTCGCGAGGATCGCGGAGCAACTCGCAGGTCTGGAGCGGGCGAACGGCGGCCCGATCGTCGCGATCCAGATCGAGAACGAGCTCTACGACCAGCCCGGTCATCTGCGCACGCTGAAGCGCCTCGCCCAGGAGGCCGGGCTGAGCGCGCCGCTGTGGACGTCGACCGCCTGGGGCGGGGTCCGGCTCCCGGGCGAGGACCTCCTCCCGCTGTACGGCGGCTATCCGGAGGCGTTCTGGACGGAGGCGGACGGCGGCTGGCCCGACACCTGCCGCAAGCACTTCTTCTTCACCCACGAGCGCGACGACGAGGCCATCGGCCCGGATCTGCGGCCCAGGCGGGTGCCGGGCGCCGCCGCTTCGGAGGACAGGTTCCCTTGGGCCACCTGCGAGTTGGGTGGTGGCATGGCGGTCGCCTACCACCGGCGGCCGCGCGTGGAGGCCGCCGATGTGGGTGCCCTCGGACTCACCAAGATCGGCTGCGGTTCGGTGTGGCAGGGCTACTACATGTTCCACGGCGGTACGAACCCGGCCGGCGAGCTGAGCTCCCTCCAGGAGTCGCACGCCACCGGCTACCCCAACGACCTGCCCGTCCTGACCTACGACTTCCAGGCCCCGCTCGGGGAGTACGGACAGGTGCGGCCCTCGTACCACGAACTGCGCCTCAGCATCTGCTGCTGGCCGGCTTCGGGCAGCGGATCGCGGCCATGCGGTCCGTACTGCCCGAGCGGTCGCCCGCCGGGCAGCACGACCGGGACACCCTGCGCTGGGCCGTGCGGACCGACGGCACCTCGGGTTTCCTGTTCGTGACCAACCACCAGCCGCACGAGCCGCTCCCGGACCACCCGGACACGCTCTTCACGGTCGACTTCCCTCACGCCTCCTCGCTGACCCTGCCGAGCACTCCGGTCAGGGTGCCCTCCGGCGCCTACTTCTGCTGGCCGCTCCGGCTGGACGTGGCGGGGCTGCGGCTGGAGTGGGCCACGGCCCAGCCCGTGTGCACCGTCGAGGCGGACGGCCGTACGGTCCTGGTGCTGGCCGCGACCGACGGCATCGCGCCCGAACTCGCCCTGGACGCGGACACGGTGGCGGCCGTCACCGTGCCGTCCGGGGAGGTCACGCCGGTCGCCGGCCGCATCCTGGTCAGCGGTGTACGGCCCGGCACCGACGCCCTGGTCGAGGTGGACGCGGCCGACGGTTCACGGGTCGGCCTGCTGGTCCTGGACGCGGCCACCGCCCGTACCGTCTACCGGGGGCGGGCGTGGGGCGCCGAGCGGCTGGTGCTGTGCGAGGACGGTGTGGTCTTCGACGCGTTCCGGGACGAGGTGCGGTTGCACAGTGCGGCCGCCGAGCCCTCGTTCGCGGTGCTGCCCGCGCCGGACGCGGCGCCGATGGTCGCGGATGCCCGGGTCCGGCGGGCGGCGGACGGCGTGTTCACGCGCTGCACGATCGAGACCGGTGCCTCGCCGCACTCCCCCGCGACCGTCGTGTGCGTCCGGCCGGGCGGCCCGGCTCCCGCTCCGGTGACCGGCGTGCAGGGCCGGGCGAGCGTGCCCGCCGACGAGGACGTGGACGCCGCGGCCGCCGAGTACCGGGTGGACGTACCGGAGGACCTGCTGCGGGACCCGTCGGGTGTGCTGCTGCGGCTGCGCTGGACGGGGGACCTGGCGCGGGCCTACGTGGGAGACACTCTGGTCGCCGACCAGTTCTTCTCGGGCCGGGTCTGGGACATCGGTCTCGACCGGCTGCCGGTCGCGGCGTTGCTCGCGCGGGGGCTGCGACTGAAGGTGCTGCCGCTGGCCGGGGACGCGCCCGTGCACGTCCCGGGGCCGTCGGGCGACGCGTGGCGGGAGCCCCGGGTGCTGGACGCCGAGTGGGTGGTGACGCGCCGCCTGACGGTGCGGACCGGCTGAGGAGCCGTCGGGCACCGCCCGGCCTATGCTGTGCTCCTGCCGGGCGGGTTCAGGACCGCCGTACCGACCCCGAGGAATCACCCGCCATGACACCGAGCGCCACCGACGGCCCCGCGCCCCGGGGCCGCAGCAGGCGCAACTTCGCGGGGGCGCGACCCGTGATGGCCGACGTGGCCCGGATGGCCGGTGTCTCCAAGCAGACCGTCTCGCGGGTGCTCAACGACCATCCGGCCGTGCGCCCCGGGACACGCGAGGCGGTCCTGGCGGCCATGCGCACGCTCGGCTACCGGCCCAGCCGCAGCGCCCGGTCCCTGGCCAGCGGCAGGACCCGGATGCTCGGGGTCATCTCCTTCGACGCCGCCCGGTACGGGCCCGCCTCGATCCTGACCGCGATCAACACGGCGGCCCAGGAGGCCGGTTACCTCGTCAGCTCCATCGCCCTGGACACCGCCGACCACGACACCGTCGTCGAGGCCGTGAACCGGCTGTCGGCCGAGGGCGCCGACGGGGTGATCGCGATCGCGCCGCAGCTGTGGGTGGGCCGGGCGCTGGCGGAGACGACCGATCTGGGCACCCCTCTCGTGGTGCTGGAGAACGCCCTCGACGAGGGTACGCCCCTGATCACCGGCGATTCCCGTACCGGAGCGCGCAAGGCGACCGAGCACCTGCTCGGCCTCGGGCACGCCACCGTTCGGCACATCGCCGGGCCGACCGGCTGGACCTCCGCCGACCAGCGGCTGGCCAGTTGGGAGGCGACGCTCCGGGCCGCCGGTGCCGCCGTCACGGCCCCTCTCGTGGGGGACTGGAGCGCCGGCTCCGGCTACGACCTGGGCCGTCGGCTGGCCCGCAGCCCGGAGGTGACGGCGGTGTTCGTCTCCAACGACCAGATGGCGCTCGGCGTGCTGCACGCGCTGCACGAGGCCGGACGGTCGGTGCCCGGGGACGTCAGTGTCGTCGGTTATGACGACGTCCCCGAGGCCGCGCATTACCTGCCGCCGCTGACCACCGTGCGCACCGACTTCGCGGAGATCGGCACCCGTTCGCTGCGGCTGCTGCTCGACCGGATCGACGGCCCGGGCGAGCCGCGCGTGGACACCGTGGTTCCCGTGGACCTGGTGGTCCGGGCCAGCAGCGGTCCCCCACCGGCGGGTTGACGGGCGACCTGAGCCGAGCCGGCAGCGGCCCCCCACCGACGTTGACCGGCGGCCGTCAGCCCTTCGCCTGGGCGGCCGCCCGCTGCCAGGCGCCCTCCCGCAGCAGCCGCAGTCCGTTGAGGCCGACCAGGACCGTGGAGCCCTCGTGGCCCGCGACGCCCAGCGGCAGCGGAAGGTCGCCCGCCAGGTCCCAGACGACGAGACCGGCGATGAACACCCCGGCGATCACCAGGTTCTGCACGACCAGCGCGCGGGCCCGCCGGGACAGCGCGACGGTGGCCGGGACCGCGGCGAGCTCGTCCCGCACGATCACGGCGTCCGCGGTCTCCAGGGCCAGGTCGGAGCCGGCCCGGCCCATGGCGATCCCGGTGTGCGCGGCGGCCAGGGCGGGTGCGTCGTTGACGCCGTCCCCGACGACCAGCACCTTGCGGCCGGCGCTCTCCATCTCCCGCACGGCGGCCAGCTTGTCCTGCGGCAGCAGCCCGGCGCGCACGTCGTCGATGCCGGCCTCGGCGGCCACATGTGCGGCGGCCCTGGGATTGTCACCGGTGAGGAGCACCGGGGCGCTGCCGGTGAGCCGGGCGAGGGAAGCGACCGTGGCGGCGGCGTCCGGGCGCAGCCGGTCGGCGATGCCGAGCAGTCCGGCGGGCGCGCCGTCGACGACGACCAGGACGGCGGTACGGCCGGACTCCTCCAGTTCCGCGGCCGGTTCGACGGCGTCGTCCGCCAGCCGGGCGGGGGCGCCCACCGCGACCGTGCGGCCGCGTACGACGGCGGTCACTCCCACGCCGGGCGTGGAGGTGAAGTCCTTCGCCTCCGGCAGGTCGAGGCCGCGCTCGCGGGCCGCGTCCACGACCGCCCGGGCCAGCGGATGCTCACTGGGCCGCTCGGCGGCCGCCGCCAGCGTCAGCAACTGCCCTTCGTCCAGGCCGGATCCGGGCAGCGGCCGGACATCGGTGACCCGGGGTCCGCCCTCGGTGAGCGTGCCGGTCTTGTCCAGCGCGACCGCGTCCACCTGTCCCAGCCGTTCCATCACCACGGCCGACTTCACCAGGACGCCGTGCCGTCCGGCGTTGGCGATGGCCGACAGCAGGGGCGGCATGGTGGCCAGCACCACCGCGCACGGAGAGGCCACGATCATGAACGTCATGGCGCGCAGCAGCGCGTCGGTGAGCTCGGCGCCGAAGGCCAGCGGCACCAGGAAGACGGCCAGGGTCGCGGCCACCATGCCCAGTGAGTAGCGCTGTTCCACCTTCTCGATGAACAGCTGGGTGGGGGCTTTGGTCTCGGACGCCTCCTGCACCATGCGCACGATCCGGGCGATCACCGAGTCGGACGCGTCCCGCTCAACCCGGATCCGCAGCGAGCCGGTGCCGTTGAGGGTGCCCGCGAAGACCTCGTCGCCCCGCTCCTTCGCCACGGGCAGCGGCTCCCCCGTGATGGTCGCCTGATCCACCTCGCTCGCCCCGTCCAGCACCCGGCCGTCGGCGCCGACCCGCTCCCCGGGGCGGACGAGGACGGTGTCACCGACCGCCAACTCCTCCACCGGGACGGTCTGTTCGCCGCCGTCGGGGTCCAGCCGGGTGGCCGTGGCGGGGGCCAGGTCGAGCAGACCGCGGACCGAGTCGGCGGTACGGGCCGTGGCCAGGGCCTCCAGCGCGCCGGAGGTGGCGAAGATGACGATGAGCAGGGCACCGTCCATGACCTGCCCGATCGCGGCCGCGCCCAGGGCGGCGACGACCATCAGCAGATCGACGTCGAGGGTGCGGTCCTTGAGCGCCTTGAGCCCTTCCCAGCCCGGCTCCCACCCGCCGGTGACGTACGCCAGGGCGTACAGCGGGCCCCATGTCCAGGCGGGGGCGCCGGTCAGCTGCAAGGGGAGCGCGAGCAGGAAGAGGACGGTGGCCGCGGCGGCCCAGCGTGCCTCGGGGAGCGCGAGGACACGGGTACGCCGCCGGGGCGCGGTCCCGGGGCGCTCGGGCGTGGCCCGTTCGGCCTGCTGCGGCGTGAGGGTGGAGGTCATCGGGGGTCCTTCTGGCGGGGGCGCGTCGGCTCCCCTCACCATACAGGAATACATGAAGACTCATTCATGCCTTCATGCGACGGCTGGTCGCCACCCCTCCCCTCCCGCCGTCACCGCACCGGAACGGCCACGTACTGGTACTCCAGGAACTCGTCGATCCCCACCCGGCCGCCTTCCCGGCCCAGCCCGGACTGCTTGACCCCGCCGAACGGGGCCGCCGGGTTGGAGACGAGACCGGTGTTCAGGCCGACCATGCCCACCTCCAGGCCCTCGCTGACGCGCAGCCCACGGTCCAGACCCTGGGTGAAGACGTAACCGACCAGGCCCCACGGCGTGTCGTTGGCGCGGCGCAGCACCTCGTCCTCGTCGTCGAAGGTGAGGATCGCGGCGACCGGGCCGAAGATCTCCGTGTCCATCAGGCGGCTGCCCGGGTCCACGTCCGTGAGCACGGTCGGCGGGTAGAAACACCCCGGCCCTTCCGGCGTACGGCCGCCGACGAGCACCCGGGCGCCCCGTTCGACGGCGTCGGCGACGAGTTCCGCGACCTTGGCCCGTCCGGTGGTGTCGATCAGCGGTCCGACGTCGACGCCGTCGCGCGTGCCGGGGCCCACCACCAGCGCGCCCATCCGCTCGGCGAGCCTGTGCCCGAACTCCTCGGCCACCGACCGGTGGACGAAGAACCGGTTCGCGGCCGTGCAGGCCTCGCCCATGTTGCGCATCTTGGCGACCATCGCCCCGTCCACGGCGACTTCCAGGTCCGCGTCGTCGAAGACGATGAACGGCGCGTTGCCGCCCAGCTCCATCGAGGTGCGCACGACGGTGTCGGCGCACTGCGCGAGCAGCAGCCGGCCCACGGCGGTGGAGCCGGTGAAGGACAGTTTGCGGATCCGGCCGCCGCGCAGCAGCGGCTCGCACACCTCGCCGGCGCGGGAGGTGGTGACGACGTTCAGCACACCGTCCGGCAGGCCCGCCTCCTGGAGGATCCCGGCCAGTGCCAGGCTGGACAGGGGGGTCTGGGGGGCGGGCTTGAGGACCATCGTGCAGCCCGCCGCGATCGCCGGGCCGATCTTGCGGGTGCCCATGGCCAGCGGGAAGTTCCACGGCGTGATCAGCAGACAGGGGCCGACCGGGCGACGGGAGAGCAGCATGCGGTTGCGGCCGTCGGGCAGCAGTCCGTGGTCGCCGTCGATGCGGACGGCCTCCTCGGAGAACCAGCGGAAGAACTCGGCGGCGTAGGCCACCTCTCCCCTGGCCTCCGTGAGCGGTTTGCCCATCTCGGAGGTCATCAGGTGGGCGAGCTCGTCGGTGCGCTCCAGGATGAGCTCATGGGCCCGGCGCAGGATCTCGCTGCGCGCCCGGGGCGCCGTGCGGGCCCAGTCGTGCTGGGCCTGGACGGCCGCCTGCTCCGCGAGCCGGGCGTCCTTGGGACCGGCGTCGGCGACGCGGCAGAGGATCTCACCGGTGGCGGGGTCGTCGACGGGCATGGTGGCGCCGTCCGCGGCATCCACCCAGGCACCGCCGATGAACAACTGCGTCAGAACCTCGGTCATGTCGTCTCTCCTGGTCGGTCTGCGGTGGGGTCGAGGAGTTCGGCGAGGTGCAGGGCGTGGATGTCCCGGCCGTCGGCGAGGTGGTCGATCTGGGTGGCGCAGCTGAAGCCGTCGGCGATGACGGGGCGTCCGTCGAGGGTGTCGAGGCGGGGTGTGAGGGCCAGGTCGGCGACGGCGATGGAGGTGTCGTAGTGCTGGGCTTCGAAGCCGAAGTTGCCGGCCAGGCCGCAGCAGCCTTCGGCCTCGTCGACGCTGTGCACGCCGAGCCGTCGCAGCAGGTCGGCGGGGTGGCGGCCTTTGAAGGTGGCGTATTCGTGGCAGTGGGTCTGGAGCACGACGCTGTCGGGCAGCGGCGGCGGGCTCCAGCCCGGGTCGGCCAGGTCGGTCAGCGCGCCCGTGAAGGTGTGCACGCGGTCGGCGACCCGCCGGGCGGCCTCGGTGCCCAGCAGTTCGGGGACGTCACGTTTCAGCGCGGCCGCGCAGCTGGGTTCGGCGACGATGATCGGCCGGTCGTCGCCGTTGTCGAGAGCGGCGACCGTGCGGGCCATGATTTTGCGGGCCACGGACAGCTGGCCGGTGCTGACCCAGGTCAGTCCGCAGCACAGTCCGTCCTGCGGCGCGCAGGAGATACCGGCGTCGGCGAGCACACGGCTCGCGGCTCCCGCGACCTGGGGGCGGAAGGCGCGGGTGAAGCTGTCGACGAAGAGCACGGCCTTCGCCGGCTCGTTCGTCTTCGCCGCCCGCAGGGTCCTGCGCAGGGCGCGCCGGGAGGCGAAGGCCGGGATGCGGCGCCGGGTGGTCACACCGCCCAGGCGGGCCAGGATCCTGCCGAGCGGCCCGCGCAGCAGGGCGTTGACCGGCCGGGCCGCGTATCCGGCCAGCATCGAGGTCAGCGGCAGCCAGCCCAGTGAGTAGTGGGAACGCGGACGGAACCGTCCCTTGTAGTGCTGGTGGAGAAACTCCGCCTTGTAGGTGGCCATGTCGACCCCGACGGGGCAGTCGCTGGAGCAGGCCTTGCAGGACAGGCACAGATCGAGGGCGTCCTTGACCTCGGTCGAGCGCCAGCCGTCCGTGACGGCCTCGCCGCGCACCATCTCCTGGAGCATGCGGGCCCGGCCGCGGGTGGAGTGGTTCTCCTCGCCGGTGGCCCGGTAGCTGGGGCACATCACCCCGCCCGCGTCACTGCGACAACGGCCCACACCGACACAGCGGCGCACCGCGCCGGCGAAGCCGTCCTGATCGTGGGGGAAGGTGAACAGCGTGCTGACTGGCACGACATCGGGCGTGTGCAGTGCGAGGTCGGCGTCGAGCGGGGCCGGGTCGACGATCACGCCGGGGTTCAGAAGCCCCTCGGGGTCGAAAACCTTCTTGAACGCGGCGAAGGCCTGGATCATGCGGTGGCTGTACATCACCTCCAGCAGTTCGCTGCGCGCGCGTCCGTCACCGTGCTCACCCGACAGCGTCCCGCCGTGCTCCACGACCAGGGCGGCGGCCTCGCCGAGAAAACGGCGGGCGGCACCACGGCCGGTGTCGGTGGCCAGGTCGAAGTCGATGCGTACGTGGACGCATCCGGCGCCGAAGTGCCCGTAGAGCACTCCGGTCAGCTCGTGGGAAACGAGCAGCTTGCGGAAGTCGCGCAGGTAGGCGGCGAGGTTCTCGGGGGCGACGGCCGCGTCCTCCCAGCCGGGCCAGGACTCCCCGCCGTCGGCCAGCCGGGCAGCGAGCCCGGCCCCGTCCTCACGCACCCGCCACAACGACCGCCGCTGCGCGGGGCTGTGCACGACCCGGCCCCCCGTCAGCCGGCCCCGCGTCTTGAGCGCGTCGAGCAGTTCGGCGGCGCGGGCGTTCACGGTGGCCTGGTCATCGCCTTCAAGTTCGACATACAGCCACGCCCGGCCCTCGGGCAGGCCGGTCACCGAGTCCTCGCCCCGGCGGGCGCGCATGGTGGCGACGATCGCCTCGTCCATGCCCTCCACCGCACTGGGCGAGTAACGCAGGATCTCCGGCACGTCCTCGGCCGCCTCGACCACATCGTCGTAGCCGAGAGTGAGGAGGGTGGAGGCCTGTGCGGTCGCCACCAGGCGGACCGTCGCAGCGGTCACGACCGCACAGGAGCCTTCGGTGCCCACCAGAGCACGGGCCAGATCGAACCCGTTCTCCGGCAGCAGATGCTGGAGCTGATAGCCCGAGACCTGACGCGGAATACGCCCCAGCTCGGTCCGGATCAACGCCAGATTTTCCCGCACCAGCCGCTTGAGATCCGCCTCCAACCGGGCGACGAGAGAGCCATCGGCAGGGTCGAGCGGATGCAGCCCGGATCGGTCGGCGACGGCCCGCACGCCGTCAGCCGTCACGATCTCCAGCGCCACGACATGCCCGCTGGTGCGTCCGTCGCGCACCGACCGGTTCCCGCACGCGTCGTTGCCGATCATCCCGCCGAGAGTGCACCGGCTGTGCGACGACGGATCCGGCCCGAAATCCAGCCCGTGCAACGCCGTCGCACTGCGCAGCGCATCCAGCACGACACCCGCCTCGACCCGCGCGGTACGCGCCTGGACGTCGATGTCCAGAATCCGGTTCATGTACCGGGAGAAGTCCAGCACCACCCCCGGCCCGACCGCGTTACCGGCCATGCTCGTGCCACCGCCACGCGCTGTGACCGGCACACCCGCCTCGCGGCACGCCCGCACCACCGCCACCACGTCCTCGGCGCTCCGCGGGAAAGCCACCGCCCGCGGCGGCACCCGGTAGTTGGAAGCGTCGTAGGCGTACGGGCCGGTGGCCCCCGGGCCGGTCTCCACCCGCAGACCGGGCGCCGACTCGGCGATACGGGACATGAGACCCGCCAGGTCGCGGGTGGTGGTGGTCATCGCCGGGACGCTCCCGACGTGCCGGCTTCGACCGCGTTCGCCCAGGCCTGGAGGCCCTCGTCGACGCCCGTCTCGTCGATCACGAGCGCCGGGATCATGCGGACGACCTGGTTCCATGCGCCGCACAGCAGCAGGAGCAGGCCTTCGTCGATGGCGGCGCGCTGGACGCGGGCGGCGGTCTCGGGGTCGGGGCTGCCGTCCTCGGTGACGAACTCGGTGGCGAGCATGAGGCCGAGGCCCCGGACGTCACCGATGCCGGGGGTCCGGTCGGCCACGGCCTCCAGACCCTGGCGCAGCCGCCGGCCCATCGCGTCGGCGTTCTCGACGAGCTTCTCGTCGCGTACGACGTCCAGGGTCGCGCAGGCGGCGGCGCAGGCGACGGCGTTGGCGCCGTACGTGCCGCCCTGCGAGCCGGGCCAGGCCTTGGTCATCAGTTCCTCGGAGGCGGCGATGCCGGAGAGGGGGAAGCCGCTGGCCAGGCCCTTGGCGGTGACGAGGATGTCGGGGGTGACGCCGAAGTGGTCGTGGCCCCAGAAGCGGCCGGTGCGGCCGACGCCGGTCTGGACCTCGTCGAAGATCAGCAGGAAGCCGTGCCGGTCGGCCCGCTCCCGCAGGCCTTCCAGGAAGGCGCGGTTCGCGGGGACGTAGCCGCCCTCGCCGAGGACCGGCTCGACGATGATCGCGGCCGTGTCGGCGGGCGAGGAGATCGTCTGGAGGGTGTAGTCGAGTTCCTTCAGGGCGAAGCGGGTGGCGGTCTCCTCGTCCCAGCCGTACCGGAAGGGCGTCGGGAACGGGGTGACGACCACACCGCTCATCAGCGGCGAGAATCCGGACCGGAAGCGGATGCCGGAGGTGGTCATGGAAGCTGCGGCGACCGTGCGGCCGTGGAAGCCGCCGTGGCAGACCAGCACGTTGGGACGGCCGGTGGCCTGGCGGGCCAGCCGCAGTGCCGCCTCGACTGCCTCGCTGCCGGAGTTGGTGAAGAACAGGCTGTCCAGTCCGGCGGGCAGCACCTCGCCCAGCTTGTCGACCAGGCGGCGCAGCGGCTGGTGCATGACGGTCGTGTACTGACCGTGGATCAGCGTGCCGACCTGCTCCTGCGCCGCCGCCACGACCTTGGGGTGGCAGTGCCCGGTGCTGGTGACGCCGATGCCGGCGGTGAAGTCGAGGTAGCGGCGGCCGTCCTCGCCGTAGAGGTGGACGCCCTCGCCCCGGGCCGCCACGACGGGCGTGGCCTGGCGAAGGTGCGGCGACAGTGCGGTCATGTTGTCTCCCGGCCGTACGTCGAGGTGTGGTTGCTGGGCTGAGCTCCGGAAACCGAGCATCCAAGCCGGAGCGGGAGGCGACAACGCGTGATCTGTCCGGCCGGAACCCGTTGTTCGGACGTTGTGTCAGGGGCCGGGTCCCCGGAGCACCACCTGTCCCGCCCATGGACAGCCCTTGCGCAGGTCAGCCCCGCTTGTCAGAGTGACCGGGCATGCAGGGAGGCGCCGTGAACGATCACCCCGCGCAGGCCGGTCGCGCACCGACCCTCGCCGACGTCCTCGCCCTGCCCGTCCTGGCGGCCGGACAGCCCCAGGTCGTCACGGGGCTCGCCGGGCTGGACCGGCCGGTGCGGTGGGTGCACATCACGGAGCTGACGGACCCGGCCTCCTTCCTCAAAGGCGGCGAGCTGGTGCTGACCACCGGTATGCCCCTGCCCGAGGACGCGGCGGGGGTGCGCCGGTACGTCGACGAGCTCACCGAGGTGGGGGCGGCCGCCCTGGTCATCGAGCTCGTACGGCGCTTCCACCGGCCGCCCGGCGCGCTCGTGCAGGCCTGCCGGAGCCGGGGTCTCCCCCTGGTCACCCTCGCGCGGGACGTCAACTTCCTGGAGGTCACCCAGGTCGTGCACGCGCTCATCCTCGGCAGTCAGGCCGAAGCGATGCGGCGGACCCAGCGCATCCACGAGGCGTTCACGGCGCTGACGCTGCGCGGGGCGGGGCCGGAGGACGTGGTGCGGGCGGCCGCCGAGATGAGCGGGCGGACGGTGGTGCTGGAGAACCTGGTGCACCAGGCGCTGATCTGCGAGCCGTCGGGAAGCACCGTGGAGGAGGCGCTCGGCGACTGGGAGCGGCGGTCCAGGGCCGCCGAGCCCGGCGGCCACACGCAGGTGGGCGGCCCGGAGGGGTGGCTCACCGCCCCCGTCTCCTACCAGGGCGAGCGCTGGGGACGGCTGGCCATGCTGCCCACCGAAGGGGCCGTTTTCGGGGCGGAGCACATCACCGTCCTGGAGCGGACGGCGATGGCCCTGACCGTGGCCCGGCTCATCCACACCACCCCCTGGGAGCGCACGGCACACCGCAATGCCCTGCGGGAGCTGGCGGAGCAGCGCCACCACTCCCCCGAGGACGTTCGCGCCCGCTGCGCCGCCCTGGGGCTGCCCACGGAGGGCGGTGGCTTCGTGGCGCTCCTCCTGGACCTGGGATCCGGTGGGCAGGGCGCCGAGCCGGAGACGCTGCTGCACCGGGAGCTGAGGTCGGCCGGTGTGCCGGCCCTGGTGGGGGAACTCGCCCCCGGCCGTCTGGGCGTGCTGCTGGCCCTGCGCCCGGCGCAGCCCTGGCGGCCGGTGGCCGAACGGCTGAGCCGCACCGCGCTGGCGCTGGCCCCGGAGGCGGTCGTCGGCGTCGGCTCGGAGGTGACGGATCTGGCCGACACCGCCCGTTCGTTCCGGGACGCGGCCCGGGTCATCGAGGCGACTCCGCCCGGCCAGTCGCCGCCCCCGGGGCGTTCCTTCCACGAGGTGCCGGACATCGACCTGCGGCGGCTGCTGTACGCGCTGCGCGAGGACACCCGGATCCAGGACTACACGGAACGCCGACTGGGGCGGCTCATCGACCACGACACCCGGCACGGCACCGACCTGCTGACGACCCTGGGCCACTACCTCGACGCCGCCGGCAACAAGACCACGGCGGCCCGTCGCGGCGGCCTGTCCCGGGAGACCATGTACCAGCGTCTGCGCACGATCGAGCGCCTCCTCGACACCGACCTGGAGTCCGGCGACCGCCGCACCGAACTCCACGTGGCCCTCACGGTGTTGCGGGCCCTTCGCGTCGGCTGAGGGAAGGGGGAAGCGCACCGCGTGTAACGCGTTCGGTGTCACGCCTCCAAGAACGAGTGACAGGCGCCTGTCGACACCGGTACGTCGAGGTCCCGGGCCAAGCCGTGGGCCGTCGGCCGGCCTGCCTTCCGCGGGCTCAGGTGTCGAAGTCCACCGTCAGCGTCTCGGACACCGGGAACGACTGGCAGGTGAGGACGTAACCCGCGTCGACCTCGGACGGTTCGAGGGCGAAGTTGCGGCGCATGTCGGCCTTGCCGTCGGTGACCTGGGCACGGCAGGTGCCGCAGACGCCGCCCTTGCAGGCGAAGGGGAGGTCGGGGCGGGTCTGCTGGGCGCCTTCGAGGATGGTGCGTTCGCGGGGCAGGGCGGAGGCGGTGGAGCGGCCGTCCAGGGTGATGGTGACCTGGCTGACCGGGCCGGACGGGCCGGTCTCGGTGTGGTGGACCTCGCGGACGGGTTCGTCGTCGGCGTAGAACAGCTCCTGGTGGACGCGATCGGCGGGCACACCGAGGCCGGTCAGGACCTCCTGGGCGGCACGGACCATGCCGTGCGGGCCGCACAGCCACCAGTGGCCGGCCGACTCCACGTCGACCAGCGCGTCGACCAGGGCGGAGAGCCGCTCGGCGTCGAGGCGGCCGGAGAGCACCTCGGCCTCGCGCGGCTCGCGGGACAGGACGTGGGCGAGCTGGAACCGCGTCGGGTGGAGGTCCTTCAGGTCGGCGAGCTCGTCGGCGAACATCACCGTGCCGGTGCGGCGGTTGCCGTAGAGGAGGGTGACGCGCGAGCGGGAGTCGGCGGCCAGGACCGATTCGGCGATGGAGACCATGGGCGTGATGCCGGAACCGGCGGCGATCAGGACATGGTGGCCGGGGACGGTGAGGTCCGGGGTGAAGGCCCCGGTGGGCGCCATCACCTCGACGATGTCACCGGGGCGCACCTCGTGCACCAGCCAGGAGGAGAACAGGCCGCCGGGGACCACCCGGACACCGATGCGCGGGGCCGTGCCCGCCGGTGAGCAGATCGAGTACGAGCGGCGTTCGTCCCTGCCGTCGATGTCGAGCCGCAGGGTGAGCGACTGTCCGGGGGCGAAGGTGAACTCTTCGGCCAGCTCGGCCGGGATGTCGAAGCTGATGGCTGCCGCGTCCTCGCACAGGGGCTGGACGGCGGCGACCCGCAAGGGGTGGAAGACCGGACGTCGGCGGGCACGCGGGCGGGCCGCCTCGGCGGGGGCCGGCTCCATCAGGTCCTCCATCAGATCTCCTTGACGTACTCGAACGGCTCGCGGCAGGCGAGGCAGCGCCACAGTGCCTTGCAGGACGTGGCGCCGAAGCGGGAGGTCTCTTCGGTGTCGGGGTGGCCGCAGCGGGGGCAGGGCACGGAGCGGCGGGTCGGGGACAGGACGAGCGGGACGGGGCCGGCGGTGTGCGCGGGCGCGGCCCCGGGCGGGGCGATGCCGTGCTCGGCGAGCTTGCGGCGGCCGTCCGCCGTGATCCAGTCGCTGCTCCAGGGCGGGTCGAGGACCGTGCGGATCTCGACGCGCTCGTAGCCGGCGTCCCGCAGCCGGGCGGCCACGCCCGCGCGCATCTCGGCCATCGCGGGGCAGCCCGAGTAGGTGGGGGTCAGGGCGGCGACGACCGTGCCGTCCGGGGTCAGCGTCACCTCGCGCAGCACGCCGAGGTCGGCCAGCGTGAGCATGGGCAGTTCGGGGTCGGGCACCTGCTCGGCGATCCGCCGGGCCCGCCGCGCGTCCAGGAGTGCCGTCACCATGTCGCCTCCGGGTGTGCGCGGGCCACGCTCTGCAACTCGGCCAGCAGCGGGGCCAGATGCTCCGTGTGCTCCCCGGTGCGGCCGGAACCGGGCAGGGGCCGGTAGACGGGCATGGGCAGTCCGGCCGCCTCGGTGACCTGGCGCAGCACGGCGACGACCTCGTCCCGGACGTCGCAGGCGGTGAACAGCTCGCCCAGGTAGGGCGCCACCTGCTCCTGCGCCCTGCGCATCCGGCGGTGCGACTCCTCGGTGCCGTCGCCGAGCCGCACGGCCCACTCGGCCGCGTACTGGCGGTGGTAGGTCAGTTCTTTCACGCCCTTGGCGGTGATCGCCGCGAGCACCGGGTCGCGGTGGGCGGCGAGCCGCTCGAACTGGGCCAGGCGCCAGCTGGAGAACACCAGCAGCCGGACGATCGAGAACGCGAAGTCCCCGTTGGGCAGTTCGGCCAGACGTACGTTGCGGAAGTCGCCCGCGTCGCGGAAGTAGGCGAAGGCGTCCTCGTCGCGGCCGGTGCCGTCGGCCTGGCCCGCCCGGGAGTAGAGCAGGCGGGCCTGGCCGAGCAGGTCGAGGCCGATGTTGGCCAGCGCCACCTCCTCCTCCAGCTCCGGGGCGCGCGTGGTCCACTCGGCGAGCCGCTGGGCCGAGACCAGGGCGTCGTCGGCCAGGGTGACGCAGAGGTCCGCCAGTTCACCGGTGTCGACACCGTCCGGGACGGTGGTGTCGACGCCGTGCAGGGGGTCCTCGAAGCCGGTGCCGTAGGCCCAGCGGGTGTCGTCCTCGTGTCCCTCGGCGAGGGTCAGGTAGACGTGGTCGTCGCTCATGCCCTCTCCTTCAGATGTGCGGGACGTCGTCGGGGATGTCGTAGAAGGTCGGGTGGCGGTAGACCTTGTCGGCGCTGGGCTCGAAGAAGGGGTCCTTCTCGTCGCGGGTGGAGGCGGCGATGTGCTCCGAGCGCACGACCCAGATGGACACGCCCTCGTTGCGGCGGGTGTAGAGGTCGCGGGCGTGGGTGAGCGCCATGCGGTCGTCGGCCGCGTGCAGCGAGCCCACGTGGACGTGGTTCAGGCCGCGCTTGCCGCGCACGAACACCTCGTACAGCGGCCAGTCCTGCTTGCCGGCGGTCATGCCACCGCTCCCTTCCGCTCGCTACGCGCCTGCTTGGCGGCGTGGGCGGTGGCCGCCTCGCGCACCCAGGCGCCCTCCTCGTGGGCCGTGCGGCGCCGGGTCACGCGCTGCTCGTTGCACGGTCCGTCGCCCTTGATGACCCGCATCAGCTCGTCCCAGTCGGGCGTGCCGAAGTCGTGGTGGCCCCGCTCCTCGTTCCAGCGCAGCTCCGGGTCCGGGAGCGTCACGCCGAGCTTCTCGGCCTGCGGGACGGTCATGTCGACGAAGCGCTGGCGCAGTTCGTCGTTGCTGTGCCGCTTGATCTTCCAGGCCATGGACCGCGCGGAGTTGGGCGAGGCGTCGTCGGGCGGGCCGAACATCATCAGTGACGGCCACCACCAGCGGTTCACGGCGTCCTGCACCATCTCGCGCTGCTCCGGGGTGCCGCGCATCATCGTCATCAGCAGCTCGTAGCCCTGCCGCTGATGGAAGGACTCCTCTTTGCAGATCCGCACCATGGCGCGCGCGTACGGCCCGTAGGACGAGCGGCACAGCGGCACCTGGTTGCAGATGGCGGCGCCGTCCACGAACCAGCCGATCACGCCGACGTCGGCGAAGGTCAGCGTCGGGTAGTTGAAGATCGACGAGTACTTCTGGCGGCCCTCGACGAGCCGCTCGGTCAGGTCCGCGCGGTCGGCGCCCAGTGTCTCGGCCGCCGAGTACAGGTACAGCCCGTGCCCGGCCTCGTCCTGGACCTTCGCGAAGAGGATGGCCTTGCGGCGCAGCGACGGGGCGCGCGTGATCCACTCGCCTTCCGGCTGCATGCCGATGATCTCCGAGTGCGCGTGCTGCGCGATCTGGCGGATCAGTGTCTTCCGGTAGCCCTCCGGCATCCAGTCGCGCGGCTCGATCCGCTGGTCGCGCGCGATCGTCGCCTCGAAGTGCTGCTGGAGAACCGGCTCGGCGCCGTCCGCCCCCGGGGGGCTGGAGTGTGTCGTGTCCATCCGTCCCACTTCCCAACCGACCATTCGTTCGGTCCATGGTATGACAAGGTGCGGGCCTTGGTAAGACCCCGGCCCTTGACAGGCATCGAGGCTGCTTGATTACTTGGCCGCACCGAAGCTAACCGAATGTTCGGTCGGGCTACAAGGTGGTGCGAGAAGTGAGTCATACCGCTGACGCGACACCGGCCGCGGAGGCGATGTTCGCCGCGGACGAGGCCTCCCGCGGGCTCGGCATCGAGCTGCTGGAGCAGGGCGGGGGGACCGCCCTCCTGCGCATGACCGTGACCCGGTCGATGGTGAACGGGCACGGGATCGCCCACGGCGGGTACGTCTTCCTGCTCGCCGACAGCGCCTTCGCCTGCGCCTGCAACGGCCACGGCCCGATGACGGTCGCGGCCGGCGCCGACATCACCTTCGTGGCCCCGGCAGACGAGGGCGACGTCCTGACGGCACGGGCCGAGGAACGCGCGAGGTACGGCCGCAGCGGCCTGTACGACGTGAGCGTGCGGCGCGGCGACGAGGTGATAGCGGAGTTCCGGGGCCGCAGCCGCAGCATCAGCAGCACGAGGCCGGAGGAGTCGGCATGACCAGCGAGACGCAAGGCACGACGGACACCGCGGTCGCGGCCGGACGGCGGGGCGACCCCCTCCCCCACGACCTGCTGGACGAGGCCGAGCGGCTGACGCGTGAGCAGCTGTGCGAGCTCCAGCTCGACCGGCTGCGCCGGAGCCTGCGGCACGCCTACGAGAACGTGGAGGCCTACCGGAAGAAGTTCGACGCGGCCGGGGTCACGCCCGAGGACTGCCGCTCCCTGGAGGACCTGGCCCGCTTCCCGTTCACCACCAAGGCCGACCTGCGGGAGACCTACCCGTTCGGCATGTTCGCCGTGCCGATGGACCAGGTGCGGCGCGTGCACGCCTCCAGCGGCACCACCGGCCGTCCCACGGTGGTCGGCTACACGGAGAACGACCTGTCGATGTGGTCGGACCTGGTCGCCCGCTCGATCCGCGCCGCCGGTGGACGTCCGGGCCACAAGGTGCACATCTCCTACGGGTACGGACTGTTCACGGGCGGCCTCGGCGCGCACTACGGGGCCGAGCGGGCCGGCTGCCTGGTGATCCCGGCCTCCGGTGGCATGACCGCGCGCCAGGTGCAGATCATCCAGGACTTCCGGCCCGAGATCATCATGGTCACCCCGTCCTACATGCTCACGCTGCTCGACGAGTTCGAGCGCCAGGGCGTCGATCCGCGCACGAGCAGTCTGCGGGTGGGCATCTTCGGCGCCGAACCGTGGACGGAGGAGATGCGCCGCGAGATCGAGGAGCGGATGGACCTCCACGCCGTCGACATATACGGCCTGTCCGAGGTGATCGGTCCCGGTGTGGCCCAGGAGTGCGTGGAGACCAAGGACGGCCTGCACGTGTGGGAGGACCACTTCTACCCCGAGGTCGTCGACCCGATCACGGGCGAGGTGCTGCCCGAGGGCGAGGAGGGCGAATTGGTCTTCACCTCCCTGACCAAGGAGGCGCTGCCGGTCGTCCGCTACCGCACCCGCGACCTGACCCGGCTGCTGCCCGGCACGGCCCGGCCCGCGTTCCGCCGCATCCAGAAGATCACCGGCCGCTGCGACGACATGATCATCCTGCGCGGGGTGAACGTCTTCCCCAGCCAGATCGAGGAGATCGTGCTGCGCACCCCCGGCGTCGCCCCGCACTTCCAGATCCAGCTGACCCGGCGTGGCCGCATGGACCATATGACGGTGCGTGTCGAGAGCCGCCCCGGCACCGGGCCCGAGCGGCGCGAAGCCGCTGCGGCGGCGATCGCGAAGGCCGTCAAGGACGGCATCGGCATCACCGCCGACGTGACGATCGTCGAACCGGAGACGCTGGAGCGCTCCCTCGGCAAACTCCGCCGGGTCAAGGACCTGCGCGAGGCCTGACCCGTGCGGCCGCCGGAGCCCTCATGAGGAGCACCTCGCCTCGCGCACCGGGGCGGGCCCGGCCGGGTAGCTCGCCCGGTGCGCCTCCGCCTCCGCGGGGTGCGGGGCCGGCTTGCGGATGAGGAGCAGGGCCGCGTCGTCGTGCAGCCGGCCGCCCACATGAGCCAGCAGTTCGTCGTGGAGCGCGCCCACCGTGCGGGCCGGCTCGGGCGAGACGTGGCGCCTGAGGCCTTCGGCGAGGGGGTAGAAGGCGCGGCCGCCGTCACGGGCCTCGGTGACCCCGTCCGTGTAGAGCAGCAGCTGGTCGCCGTCGTCGAAGGGGAGCGTCTGGAGCCCCGGGGTGTGCCCGGTGAGGGCGCGCAGCCCGAGCGGCGGAGCGGGGTGCGTGGGCTCCACCGCGGTGATGGCGCCGGAGGCGCGGACCAGCAGTGGGGGCTGGTGCCCGCAGTTCACCACCTCCAGATGCCCCGCCCCCGGGTATCCGGCGACCACGGCGGTGACGAAGTCGTCGCGGCCGAGGTTGCGCGCGAGACTCCGCTCGATCCGGTCGACCACGGCCAGGAGATCGGCCTCGTCGTGGGCGGCCTCGCGGAAGACACCGAGCACCAGCGCCGCGGTCCCGACGGCGGGCAGCCCCTTGCCGCGCACGTCGCCGACGATCAGCCGCACGCCGTGCGGGGTGGGTATCAGGGCGTACAGATCCCCGCCGATACGGGCCTCGGCCGCGGCGGCGCTGTAGCGGACGGCCGCCTGGAAGGGCCCCACCGTCGACGGCACGGGCTTGAGCAGCGCGTGCTGGGCGGTCTCCGCGACCGAGCGGACCGCGGCGAGCACCCGCTCCCGGCGCCCGCGCAGGGCGCTGGCCAGGACGCTCGCGAGGGTGACGGCGACCAGGGCCGACAGTACGGCGGTCAGTTCCCGGCCCGGCGCCCCGTCCCGGACGCCGAGCGCCACACCGAGCGCCACGGCGAGAGAGCCGACGCACAGGACGCCGCGCGGCCCACTGGTCGTGGCCGCCAGGGCGGGCCCGGCCGCCAGCAGGGGGAGCCAGATCATCCCGGCTCCCCCTGCCAGGTCGACCGACACGACGAGGGCGACGGCCAGGACCACGAGGACGGGCAGGACCGGCGTACCGGCGGCCAGCCGCACGACGGCACGTCTGCCGTCCGAGGCCCCGGCCCCGGTCACCCGGTTGCTGCTGAACGGCCGTACGGGCCGGTCGTCTACGCCATGGTTGCGGGCTTGGCTCATGTCGGGGTCCGCAGTCCTCACCTGTGCGCGGGGCACGTCGCGAAATGTCTGTTTCATCCAGAGAACGGGGTGAGCCCGGTCACCGGCAAGAAGCGGATTTTCAGATAGTGAGCGAGAGGGACCTGGTCACCCGGCTCGCCGTCGGGAGCAGTCGTTCCCGGATCTCCGGCAGCCGGGAGAGCCGGTTCGACGGCAGCGAGACACCGAGGGAGCCGAGCGTGTCGCCGCTGTAGACCGGGACGGCGACGCAGACCGTGCCGAGGGCGTACTCCTCCAGGTCCGTGACGGCCGGGGCCAGGGGCGGGGTCTCCAGCCGTCTGAGCAGCTCGGGGAGGCTGGTGATGGTCCGTGGGGTGAGATCGGCGAGGTGGTGGCGGGAGAGGTAGTCCTGGCGGGCCTCCTCGTCCAGTTCCCGCAGGACGGACTTGCCCAGGGCGGTGGCGTGCCCCGCGTCCTCGAACCCCACCCAGAGGTCGACGCGGGGGGTGCCGGGGCCGTCGACGATCTCGGCGACCCGGATCTCGCCGTCCTCGTAGAAGGTGAGGTAGGCGGCGCTCGCGAGCTCGTCCCGCAGCGCGGCGAGGGTGGGCCGGACGCGGCTGAGCAGCGCCTGCGCGCGGCCCGTGGAACGCAGGGTCTGGAGCTTGTCGCCGAGGACGAAGCCGCCGTCGTCCAGCTTGCGTACGTACCCGTCGTGGACCAGGGTCCGCAACAGGTGGTAGGCGGTGGCCAGGGGCAGGCCCGTCTCGCGCGCCAGCTGCTTGGCCGGCGCGCCGTTCTCGTGCGCGCTCACCGCCTCCAGCAGCCGCATGGCCCGCTGGACGGAGTTGATGAGCGTAGGGCCGTCGCGCGCACCCATGGGACCAGCGTGCGCCCGAGGCCCGGTGCGGGCAAGGCGGCCGACGCGGGCGGTACCGGACCGGCGTCGGCCGGGATGCCCCGAGGGGCGGGGAATAGGCCGGAAGCGGACGAGGGCGGCGAAACGCCGCAGGGGTCCTTCTCGGCCCTCCCCATACCGGCGAACATGCCGTGTCATGGACATCTTGCTTGTCGTCAGCGCGTTCAACAGCCTGTCCCAGCGTGTGTACGCCGAGCTGTCGGACGAAGGGCACCGGGTGGACGTCGTGCTCGCCTCGCACGGGCCCGACGCCGTCCGGGACGCCGTGCGCGAGATGGGCCCGGAGCTGATCGTCGCCCCGATGCTGAAGTCGGCCCTGCCCGAGGACGTGTGGCGGGAGCACACCTGCCTGATCGTCCACCCGGGTCCACCCGGCGACCGGGGCCCGTCGTCGCTGGACTGGGCGATCGCGGAGGAGGCCCGCGAGTGGGGCGTGACGGTGCTCCAGGCCGAGGCGGCCATGGACGCGGGGGACGTCTGGGCGGACGGCTCCTTCCCCGTACCGCCGGTGGGCAAGAGCGACGTGTACCGCAACGAGTTGTCGGACGCCGCCACGGCCGCCGTGCTGCTGGCCGTGCGGCGCTACGCCGACGGGTCCTACAAACCGCGCCCCCAGAACGAACTCGGCGTCCATGTGATGTGGCGGGACTTCTTCCGCCAGGAGCAGCGGCGCATCGACTGGGACGACGACACGGCGACGGTGCTGCGCAAACTCCGCGGGGCCGACTCGCAGCCGGGCGTCCTGGACGAGATCTGCGACCGGGAGGTTTTCCTGCACGGCGGGCACCCCGAGGACCGGCTGCGCGGGGAACCCGGGGAACTGCTGGCGACCCGGGCCGGCGCGGTCTGCCGGGCCACCCGGGACGGCGCGGTGTGGATCCCGGAGCTGCGCCCACGCAAGAGTTCCGGTGACCCGGCACCGTTCCGCCGCCCGGCCGCCTCGGTGCTCTCCGGTTTCCCCGCCCCACCCGACAGCGGCCCCGGCATGCCGGGTTCCAACGACCGCCCGTACTGGCTGCCCGAGATCGCCGCACCGCTCGAACTGCCCCCGGGCCGGACCACCTGGACCGACATCCGCTACCGGCAGCGCGGCCGGATCGGCTTCCTGTCCTTCTCGTTCCCGGGCGGGGCGATGAGCACCACCCACTGCCGCAGGCTGCTCGCCGCCTGGCGTTACGCGCTCACCCGGCCCACCTCGGTGCTGGTGCTCGGCGGCGCCCGCGACTTCTTCTCCAACGGCATCCACCTCAACGTCATCGAGGCGTCGAGCGACCCGGCGGGCGAGTCCTGGTCCAACCTCAACGCCATGAACGACGTGGTCGAGGCGGTGCTGCGCACCACCGACCGGCTGGTGGTGGCGGCGCTGGGCGGCAACGCGGCGGCCGGCGGCGTCATGCTCGCGCTGGCCGCCGACGAGGTCTGGTGCCGCACGGGCAGCGTCCTCAACCCGCACTACCGGAACATGGGCCTGCACGGATCGGAGTACTGGACGTACTCGCTGCCCCGCCGGGTGGGCGCCGAGACGGCCGAGCGGCTGACGGCCGAGGCGCGGCCGGTGAGCGCCGCGACCGCCGAGCGGATCGGACTGGTCGACCGTCTGGTGCCGGTCGCGGCCCAGGACTTCACCGCCGAGGTCGAGCGCCTGGCCACCGACCTGGCCGACGATCCCGACCTCCCACGCCGGATCACCGCCAAGGCCACGGCACGGCACGCGGACGAGCTCCACCGGCCGCTCGCCGAGTACCGGCGGGCCGAACTCGCCCGTATGCGGGCCGTGTTCTTCGACCCCGAGGCGCCGTACCACGCACTGCGCTCCGCGTTCGTCCGCAAGCTCCCGAACGGCTCCCCCAGGCCGCTGGCCGCCGGGGACGAGCGATGAGCACGCGACTGCTCGTGGCGGGCGTCGGCAACATCTTCCTCGCCGACGACGCCTTCGGCCCCGAGGTGATCCGCGCCCTGGAACGGCACCCGCTGCCGCCCGGGGTCCGGGTGCGGGACTTCGGCATCCGCGGCATGGACCTGGCGTACGCGCTGCTCGACGGCTACGACACGGCCGTCCTGGTCGACGCGGCCGTACGGGGACACGAGCCGGGCACCCTGTCGCTGATCGAGCCGGACCTGCCCGACGGCTCCACGGCGGGCGCCCCGCCCGAGGCGCACGGCATGGACCCGGCGAAGGTCCTGGCCCTGGCCGCCCACCTGGGCGACGAGCCGCTGCCCCGCGTCCTGGTCCTGGCCTGTGAGCCCGAGCTGCGGGCCCCGGCCGACGAGGACATCGCCCCGGGCATCAGCGCGACGGTGGGTGAGGCGGTCGGCCGGGCCGTCACGGCCCTGCACACCATCGTGCCGGTGCTGCTCGCCGACCCGGCCGCCACGCCCCCGTTGAGCCGCCCGGACGAATCCGCCGCCCTGTCGTCGGCCGGGCTGCCCGGCACGGCAAGCGCGGGCGCGGAGGATCGGTAGCGGAACCAGATGTCCCCACCGACCCGCGAGGAGCGGCGCCCATGTGCGATTCCGTGGACGAGGTCACTCAGGCCGTCCTGGCGAAGAACGACGGCCTGGCCGCGGAGCTGCGTGCGGAGTTGACCCGGCGCGGAGCGAGCGTGGTCAACCTGCTGTCCAGCCCGGGCAGCGGCAAGACGGAACTGCTCGGAAGGGTGCTGGCCCGGGCGGTGGAGCGGAGCCTGCCGGTGGCCGCGCTCACCGCCGACCTGGCCACCGAGAACGACGCCGACCGGCTGGCCCGCTCGGGAGCCCCGGTCAAGCAGCTGCTGACGGACGGGCTGTGCCATCTGGAGGCGCGGCAGCTGCGCGGCCATGTGGAGAACTGGCTGCCCGAGGGCACCTCGCTGCTGTTCGTGGAGAACGTCGGCAATCTCGTCTGCCCCGCCTCCTACGACCTCGGCGAGAGCCTGCGGATCGTGCTCATGGCGGTGACGGAGGGCGAGGACAAGCCGCTGAAGTACCCCACGGCCTTCGGGTCCGCCCACCTGGTGGTGCTGACCAAGACCGACCTGGCCGGGCCGGCCGGGTTCGACGAGGCGGCCTTCACGGCGAACGTCCAGCGGGTCAACCCGGGGGTGGAGATCGTGCGGTCCTGCGCCCGCACCGGCACCGGCGTCGACATTCTGCTGGAGCGCGTGCTCGCCGTCCGGGACGGGGCGCCTGCGCACCGGCCGCCCCTGGCGCCCCGCCCGCACATCCACACGCACGAGGGCGCCGAAGCCGGCCTCGTCTCGTGACGGCTCCCGCCACCCGGGCGGTGCGCCGCCGCGTCACCGTGCGCGGCACCGTGCAGGGCGTGGGGTTCCGCCCCTTCGTGCACCGGCTGGCCACCGATCTCGCGCTCGCGGGCTTCGTGAGCAACACGGCCGGCGGCGTCCTCATCGAGGTGGAGGGCCCGCCGGAGGGTGTCGCCGCCTTCTGCGACCGGCTGGCCAGGGAGCATCCGCCGCTGGCCGCCGTCACCGGTGTCGGCGTCGAGGACCTGCCCGTCACCGGGGTCGAGGATTCTTTCGGCATCCGCTCCACCGACCGCTCCCCCGGCAGCACGCTGCTCCCGCCCGACACCGCGACCTGCGCGGACTGCCTGCGGGAACTGGGCGATCCGGCCGACCGCCGGCACCGGCACCCGTTCGTCACCTGCACCCACTGCGGGCCCCGCTTCACCATCGCCACGGGCATGCCGTACGACCGTGCCGTCACGACCATGTCCGGCTTCCCGATGTGCGACGCGTGCGCCCGGGAGTACGGCGATCCCGTGGACCGGCGCTTCCACGCCCAGCCCGTGGCCTGCCCCGGTTGCGGCCCCCGGCTGCGCCTGGTGCCGGCGTCCGGGAGCGAGGTCCGCCCCGCCCGGGACTCCGATGCCCTGGCGTCGGCACGGGCGCTGCTGGCCGCCGGGCGGATCGTCGCCGTCAAGGGCCTCGGCGGCTACCACCTGGCCTGCGACGCCGCCCGGGCCCAGTCCGTGGACACGCTACGGGCCCGCAAGGCGCGCGGCGGCAAGCCGTTCGCGGTGATGTGCGCGGACCTCGACGCAGTACGCCGGATCGCCGAGCTCTCCGCGTCCGAACGTGCCGCCCTCACCGGCCCCCGGCGGCCCATCGTCCTGCTGCGCCGACGCGCGGAGGAGGGCGGCATCGCACCCGGTGTCTGCCCCGGCAGCCCGCACCTCGGCGTCATGCTGCCCTACACCCCCCTGCACACCCTGCTGTTCGGCCTGCCCGGTGATCCGCCCGGCCCGCGCGTGCTGGTCATGACGAGCGGCAACCGCTCCGGGGAGCCGATCGTCACGGACGACGACGAGGCGCTGACCCGGCTCGCCGGGCTGGCCGACGCCTGGCTCACCCACGACCGGCCCATCGCCTCCCCCTGCGACGACTCCCTGCTGCGGGTACGGCCCGACGGCACCGAGCAGGTGCTGCGCCGCTCCCGCGGGTATGTGCCCCGGCCGCTGCGACTGCCCGTGCCGGTGCGGCCCGCTCTCGCCGTGGGCGGCGACCTGAAGAACGCCCTGTGCCTCGGCGCGGGTGACCAGGCCTGGTTCGGCCCGCACATCGGCGACATGGGCGATCTGGCCACCCTGGAGGCGGCCCGGCGGGCGGAGGCGCACCTGCGCGCCCTGACCGGCGTGAGTCCCGAGGTGGTCGCCGCCGACCGGCACCCGGGCTACCACTCGAGCCGGTGGGCCGCCCGACTGGCCGGGCACGCCCCCGTGCTGGTCCAGCACCACCACGCGCACATCGCCTCCGCCATGGCCGAACACGGCCTCGACGGCACCACCCCGGTGATCGGCGTCGCCTTCGACGGCACCGGCTACGGCGACGACGGCACCGTCTGGGGCGGCGAGATCCTGCTCGCCGGCTACACCGGCTTCCGGCGCTACGCCCGCCTCTCCCCCGCCCCGCTGCCGGGAGGTGACGCGGGCGTGGCCAACCCGTGCCGTCTGGCTCTGGCCCGGCTGTGGGCGGCGGGGCTGCCGTGGGACGCGGACCTGCCGTGTGTGACGGCCTGCGCGCCCGACGAACGGGCTGTGCTCGAACGGCAGTTGTCGGGCGGCCTGGCCTGTGTTCCGACCTCCAGCATGGGCCGGCTCTTCGACGCCGTGTCGTCACTGGTCGGCGTGTGCCATCGCGCGGGGTACGAGGCGCAGGCCGCGCTGGAGCTGGAGGCCGCGGCGGCTTCGGCGTGGGGCGCCGACACGTCGGCGTACGCCTTCGCCGACGGGCTCGACCCGGCGCCCGTGCTCGGCGCGCTGGTGACCGACCTGCGGCGCGGCACCCCGGCCGCCGTGCGGGCGGCCCGGTTCCACCGGGCCGTGGCGCGGGCGGTGGCGGGGATCTGCCGGCGGGCGCGTCAGGACACCGGCCTGACCACCGTCGCTCTCAGCGGCGGGGTGTTCGCCAACGCCCTGCTGGAAGAGGAGTGCGCGCGGCTGCTGACCGACGACGGCTTCGCGGTGCTCCGCCACGGCGAAGTCCCGCCGAACGACGGCGGGCTGGCCCTCGGCCAGCTGGTGGTCGCGGCGCACCGACGACAGGAGGAGTGACCCATGTGTTTGGCAGTGCCCGGCAAGGTCGTGGCCATCGACGACAGTTCCGACCCGCTCACCGGGCTGATCGACTTCGGCGGCGTCCAGAAACAGGCGTGCCTGGAGTACGTCTCCGATGTGCGGGTGGGCGAGTACGTCATCGTGCACGTCGGTTTCGCGCTCCAGCGCCTGGACGAGGAGTCGGCTCTGGCCTCCCTGAAGCTGTTCGAGGAACTGGGGCTGCTGGAGGAGGAGTTCGGGGACGCCTGGGAGCAGGCGGCCCAGGAGGCGGGCGGCGCCGCGGCGGCGGAGCCCCGGAACAGCGGAAGTGAGGCCCGGTGAAGTACATCGACGAGTTCAACGACCCCGAACTGGCGCGGCGCCTGCTGGACGAGATCCGCGCCACCGCCACCCGGCCGTGGGCCCTGATGGAGGTGTGCGGGGGGCAGACCCACTCGATCATCCGTCATGGCATCGACCAACTGCTGCCGGAGCAGGTGGAGTTGATCCACGGACCCGGCTGCCCCGTCTGTGTCACCCCGCTGGAGGTCATCGACAGGGCGCTGGAGATCGCCTCGCGGCCCGGGGTGATCTTCTGCTCCTTCGGTGACATGCTCCGGGTGCCGGGCACCGACCGCGACCTGTTCCGGGTCAAGGGCGAAGGCGGTGACGTGCGGGTGGTGTACTCGCCGCTCGACGCCCTGGAGCTGGCCCGCCGCAACCCGGACCGGGAGGTGGTGTTCTTCGCGATCGGCTTCGAGACCACCGCCCCGGCCAACGCGATGGCGGTGCACCAGGCGCGCCGGCTGGGCCTGACCAACTTCAGCCTGCTGGTGTCGCATGTGCGGGTGCCCCCGGCCATCGAGGCGATCATGACGGCGCCCGAGTGCCGGGTGCAGGGCTTCCTCGCCGCCGGGCACGTGTGCAGCGTGATGGGGATGGCCGAGTACCCGGAGCTGGCCGAGCGGTTCCGGGTGCCGATGGTGGTGACCGGCTTCGAGCCGCTGGACATCCTGGAGGGCATCCGCCGGGCGGTGCGCCAGCTGGAGCGCGGCGAGCACCGGGTGGAGAACGCCTACCCGCGTGCCGTGCGCGAGGAGGGCAACCCGGCGGCGATGCGGATGATCGAGGAGGTGTTCGAGGTCACCGACCGGTCCTGGCGCGGCATCGGGCCGATCCCGGCGAGCGGCTGGCGCCTGACCGACGCCTTCCGGGCGTACGACGCGGAGCACCGCTTCGACGTCGGCGGGATCCGTACCGAGGAGCCCGCCGAGTGCCGTGCAGGCGAGGTGCTCCAGGGCCTGATCAAGCCGACCGAGTGCGGCGCGTTCGGCACGACCTGCACACCGCGCACCCCGCTCGGCGCCACCATGGTCTCCAGCGAGGGCGCCTGCGCGGCCTACTACCTGTACCGGAGGATGAACGCCCCGGCGCCCGAGGCCGGCGGGGCCGCGCAGCAGGAGGTGGCTCACGTTGGCTGAACACGTCACCGATGTGGTCGACCCGGCCGCCTGGACCTGCCCCGCCCCCCTGCGCGACCAGGGGGTCGTGGTCATGGGGCACGGCGGAGGGGGCGCGCTGTCGGCGGAGCTGATGGAGCAGATCTTCACCCCCGCCTACGGCAACGCCACCCTGGCCGGCCTCGCCGACTCCGCCGTCCTGGAACTGGGCGGCGCAAGGCTGGCCTTCTCCACCGACTCCTATGTGGTGCGGCCGCTGTTCTTCCCCGGCGGCAGCCTCGGCGATCTCGCGGTCAACGGCACCGTGAACGACCTGGCGATGAGCGGTGCCGTGCCCGCGTATCTCTCCGCCGCCTTCGTGCTGGAGGAGGGCGTGGAGCTGGCGGTCGTCGAGCGGATCGCGCGTGCCATGGGGGCGGCGGCCGAGGCGGCCGGGGTCACCATCGCGACGGGTGACACCAAGGTGGTGGAGTCCGGGCACGGCGACGGGGTGTACGTCACCACCGCCGGGGTGGGGCTCGTGCCCGGTGGGGTGGACATCCGGCCCCAGCGTGCCCGGCCCGGCGACGTGGTCATCGTCAGTGGCCCGATCGGGCTGCACGGCGTGGCGATCATGAGCGTCCGGGAGGGGCTGGAGTTCGGGGTGGAGATCGCCAGCGACACCGCGCCGCTGGCGGATCTGGTGGCGGCGATGCTGGCCGTCACCGCGGACATCCATGTGCTGCGCGATCCCACCAGGGGCGGCCTGGGCGCGTCCCTCAACGAGATCGCCCGCGCCTCGGGGACCGGTGTCCGGCTTCAGGAGCGGGCCGTCCCGGTGCCGGACGCGGTGGCGAACGCCTGCGGATTCCTCGGGCTCGACCCGCTGTACGTCGCCAACGAGGGGCGGCTGGTCGCGTTCGTGCCCCCGTCGGAGGCGGAGGCGGTGCTGGCGGCGATGCGGGCCCATCCCCGGGGCACCGGGGCCACGGTGATCGGCGAGTGCGTCGCCGAGCACCCCGGGATGGTGGTGGTCGCCACCGGTCTCGGTGGGACGCGGGTGGTGGACCTGCCGCTCGGGGAGCAGTTGCCGCGCATCTGCTGACCGGAGGGCGACAGTCGGGCGAGGGGCCCCGCCGGTGTCTCGGCGGGGCCCCTCGCCCGTCTGTTCCTCTATGCCGTCAGCGGCTCGATACCGGCGATCTCCAGTTCCCGGCCGCTGCGCAGATCGCTGGAGGGCCGGTCGCAGCGCGGGCACCAGAAGAACGGGGGCATGCCCACCGCGAACTCCTCGGCACACGGGCCGCACCAGGCCTGCGCGGGGATCTGCTCCACGACGAGGTGTGCCCCCGCGAGGGCGGTGCCGTCGCGGGCCACCTCGAAGGCGAAGCCGAGGGCGTCCGGCACGACGCCCGCCAGCTCGCCGACCCGGACGGTCACCTTCGAGACGGCGTCCGTCCCGTCCGCCCGGGCCAGCTCGTCGGCCCGCTCGATGATCGCGGTCGCGATCGACAGTTCGTGCACGGCCGGTTCACGGGTAGCGGTGGCCGGCGCGGAAACCGCCGGCCATCCGCCAGATCCGCGCCTCGCGCCTCAGGCTGGGCCACTCCCAGGCCAGCAGGGCCAGGGCCATACCGCCCGCCAGGACGGCCTCGGCCTTCAGCACCCGCTGTCCGCTCGTCCCGCCGCGCCTGCGCACGACCGGTCTGCGTACTCGTCTCATGTGCGGTGACTCCCTGCTCGTCGTATCACGGTGCTCATCCGGGCGAGATGTTCGGCATGGTCTCGGCGAGGGCGTCATGCCGCTTCCAGTGGATCCCCGTGGAGCGGCGCGCGTCGGCGGTGCCGTCCTCGTGGTGTCCCTTCTGGCGGGCGCGCGGTCCCTGGTTGCCCTGGTGCATGCCGGGGATGTGCCGGGGTGTGTCGGGCTTCGCCTGGGGCCGGCCCACTCTGATGCTGCCCATGGGGTGCTCTCCTTCCTCGCCTCCGGTCTGCGGAGTGCGTGGTCATGACCGCTCGGTGAGGTCCTCGAAGAACTGCTCGAGGGCCGGCCAGATCCGGCCGCCGCCGGACAGGCCGCGCCACTCCCGGCGTACGACGGCGACCATCCGGTAGCAGTCGTCGATCGGCACGATCCAGTGGTGGTCGAGGCCGTGGACGGTGTTCACCAGCAGCGCCTCCACCTCGGGTTCCACGGTCGCGAGCTGCGGAACCGTGCCGCACAGCTTCTGCCAGGCGGCCGCCTCCACCTGCCACCGCATGGCCCCCGCCGGGCTCGGTCCCTCGGCGGTGACGGAGCCGTCCGCCCGGGGCACGAAGAAGACCAGGCCGACCGGTACGCCCAGCACGGCCGTGTCGACCTCGGGCAGCCGGACGCGGCGCCGGGGCACGAGCCGGTACCGGCCCTCCCCCGCCACCGCGTCGGCGAACAGCACCGAGCAGGGGCCGCAGACGCAGCGCACCTCCTCCTGCCCGGTGTCGTACAGGTGGGCGTGCTCCTCGGCGACCGGCGCGGCGCACAGGTCGCAGACCTCCGTCCGGGCCGTCGCGGTGCGGTCGGCCGAGGAGCGGATGAGGCGGGCCAGAGCCCCGTCGGTGGTCACGGTGCGCCCCGGTGCGTCAGCGTGGTCAGCGGGACGAACGCGGGGGGCGTCTCGGTCACGGGCTCCACCGCCGTCAGCTCGGGCGCCACGGCGAGCACCGCCGCGCGGACCGCGTCGGTGACCTCGGAGCCCGTGCCGCCACAGCCGGACCCGCAGCCGCCGCCTGTCGTCAGACGCACTCGGGCGACCTGTCCTTCCACTCCGGCCCACTCCACGTCGCCACCGCGCTCCTGTACGGCCGGCCGCAGGCGTTCGACCGCGCGGGCCGCCCGGCGTTCGGCGGGCTCGGGGTGGATGTCGTGCAGCACCATCAGGTGCGCCAGCAGTTCGTCCTCGGCGAGGCGCTCGGCCAGTCGCTCGTCCGCGTGGTCCAGCACACGGGCCAGGGCCTCGCCGTAGACCTCGGTCAGCAGCGCCACCGCCTCGGTCGCCGAGCGTGTCGTGGGACCGGGCGCGGACTCGATGCCCTCCAGCAGCTCGTCCAGCCGGCCGAGCCGGGCCTCGACGTCCGGGTCCGCCAGCCGTGCGCCGGCGGCCTCAGCCATGGTTGGCCCCGTACGTCGGCGAGTGCAGGGTGGTCAGCGTCTTGCCCTTGCCGACGTACATGTGCACCCCGCACGGCAGACAGGGGTCGAAGCTGCGGACGGTGCGCATGATGTCGACGCCCTTGAAGTCGTCCGGCCCGTTCTCCTCGAAAATCGGCTGGCCCTGGACGGCGTCCTCGTACGGCCCCGGGGTGCCGTACATGTCGCGGGGGCTGGCGTTCCAGGGGGTGGGCGGGTACGGGTGGTAGTTGGCGATCTTCTTGTCCTTGATCACCAGGTGGTGGGAGAGGACACCGCGCACCGCCTCGTGGAACCCGCAGCCGATGGCCTCGTCGGGCACCTCGTAGTTCTCGAACACCTTGGTCTCGCCCGCGCGGACCATGCCCATGGCCTCTTCGAGGAACTGCAGGGCCATGGCGGCCGCGTAGGCGACGAAGTACGGCCGGGCGCGGTCGCGTTCGATGGTGTTGCTCCACCGCGGGATGCGCCACTCCAAGGTGGTCTCCGGCAGGGACTCGCCCTTGGGCAGGGAGATGCGCACGCTGTGGCCGGTGGACTTGACGTACGGGGTGTCGACCAGGCCGCTCAGCGCGGTGGACCACAGGCGGGCGAGGGGGCCGCCGCCGGTGTCGAGGGCGAGGTGGTCGCCGGTGCGCTGGTCGAACCAGCGGGGGCTCATCACCCAGCTGTACTTGTCGTCGAAGTCGCGCTTCTGCGGCACCGGGACGGTGGTCTGGTTCCACGGGTGGCGCATGTCCACGGGGTTGCCGAGCGGGTCGTGGGTGACGAACGGGTCCTCGTTGACCCAGTCCTCGTAGTACGAGCTGCCGAGCATGATGCGCAGGCCGAGGTTGATGTCGACGAGGTTGTTGGTGACCAGTTCGCCGTCGACGATGATGCCCGGGGTGACGTACATGGCCTTGCCCCAGGTGTTCATCGACTCGTAGCGGTAGTCGACGACCTTGGGGTCCTGGAAGGCGCCCCAGCAGCCCAGCAGGACGCGGCGGCGGCCGACCTCCTCGTAGCCGGGCAGCGCCTCGTAGAAGAAGTCGAAGACGTCGTCGTTCATGGCGACGGCCTTCTTCACGAAGTCGATGACCCGCATGAGGCGGCTGAGGTAGTCGGTGAAGACGGTCGGCTGCGGCATCGTGCCGACACCGCCCGGGTACAGCGTGGAGGGGTGGACGTGCCGCCCCTCCATCAGGCAGAACATCTCGCGGGTGACCCGGCTGACCTTCAGGGCCTCCTTGTAGACCTCGCCCTCGAAGGGGTTGAAGGCCTTCATGATGTCGGCGATCGTGCGGTAGCCGTGGATCTCGCCGCGGGGCGCCTGGGTGCGTTCGGCGCGAGCCAGGACACCGGGGTTGGTGGCCTTGACCATCGCCTCGCAGAAGTCCACGAAGACCAGGTTGTCCTGGAAGATCGTGTGGTCGAACATGTACTCGGCTGCCTCGCCGAGGTTGACGATGTGCTCGGCCAGCGGGGGCGGCTTGACGCCGTAGGCCATCTGCTGGGCGTAGTCGGAGCAGGTGGTGTGGTTGTCGCCGCAGATGCCGCAGATCCGGGACGTGATGAAGCCGGCGTCGCGTGGGTCCTTGCCCTTCATGAACACCGAGTAGCCGCGGAAGAGCGACGAGGTGCTGTGGCATTCGACGACTTCCCGGTTGGCGAAGTCGATCTTCGTGTAGATGCCCAGGTTCCCGATGATCCGTGTGATCGGATCCCAGGACATGTCCACGAGCTGTGGCGGTTTGCGGTCCGTGGGCCGGGCCTCGGTGGTGGTCATCTGCGGTACTGCCCCTCGCTGTCGGTGGTGTGTGGGATGTCGGGCTTCGTCCGGAGACGCTTCATCAGGGGCGCCAGCGCGGGTCGTAACCGCTGGTCAGCTTGCGCTTGTTGTGGCGCCACCTCGGCTCGTGGTTGACCAGCTCGTTGGTCATGCCGCGCAGTCGGCGCACGACGGCCCCGTACGGCTTGATGACCAGGGACGACAGGGTGCTGCCCGGGGGCTCGTCCATGAACGGCATGAACGCGTCGGGGAAACCGGGCATCGTGCAGCCGATGCAGATGCCGCCGACGTTCGGGCAGCCGCCGAGGCCGCCCATCCACCCGCGCTTGGGCACGTTGCAGTTGACGACCGGACCCCAGCAGCCCGTCTTCACGAGGCACTTGGGTGAGTTGTAGTCCGCTGCGAAGTTGGCCTGCTCGTAGTACGAGCCGCGGTCGCAGCCCTCGTGGACCGTCTTCCCGAACAGCCACTGCGGGCGCAGCATGTGGTCCAGCGGCGGCGGGGGCGCGGACCCGGCCGCGTGGTAGAGGACCCAGATGAGGGTCTCCATGAAGTTCTCCGGCTGGATGGGGCAGCCGGGCACGTTGACGATGGGCAGGCCGGCCTGGGAGGTGTAGTCCCAGCCCAGGTAGTCGGCGAGGCCCATGCAGCCCGTCGGGTTGCCGGACATGGCGTGGATGCCGCCGAAGGTCGCGCAGGTGCCCGCGGCGACCACCGCCCAGGCCTTGGGGGCCAGTTGGTCGATCCACCAGTTGAGGGTCTGCGGCTCACCGGTCTCCGGGTCGTTGCCGAAGGACGTCCAGTAGCCGTCGCCCTCGATGATGTTCTGGTTGGGGATCGAGCCCTCGATGACGAGGATGAACGGACCCAGTTCGCCGCGTACGGCCGCCCGGTAGGGCGCGAGGAAGTCCTCGCCGCCCAGGCTGGGCGAGAGCACCTTGTTGACCAGGTTCACCTTCGGCAGGCCCGGGATCAACCCGAGCACCAGGTCCTCGATGGAGGGCTGGTCGGCCGCGGTGAGCGAGACGGTGTCGCCGTCGCAGCTCATGCCCTCGGAGATCCAGAGGATGTGGATCTCGTCTATGCCCTTGCGGTCCTCGGACCGTTCGGGCTCCTTGCTGACTTCGGTGGTGCTGCTGTGTGTGGTCATGTCACTCGGCCTCCGCTGCGGGGGTCTCGGAGTCGGTCGTGTGCCGCGCCGGAGCTGCGGCGGGAGCCGGTGCCGACGGCTCGTCCGGGGATCCGGCGGGCTCGAGGGGTTCGAGCTCGTCGGGCCGGAAGTAGTGGAAGCGGCCGTACCAGTTGTTCAGTTCGGCGGCCGGGTCGTCGTCGAGGGTGACGGCGAGGTGCACGCTGCCGTCCACGTCGTGGAAGACGGCGGCGACCTCGGCGGTCCGTCCGGCAAGGAACATGTCCTGGGCATCGGCGCCGCGTCCCCGGGGGCGGAGTCGCACGCGGCTGCCGCCGGCCAGGGGGACACCGTCGACGAGCACGGTGTCGCTGGTCGGCGAGAAACCGTCGTCGGCGCCCTCCTGCCACCAGGCGGGACGGTCGGCGAGCGCCTCGGGAGCGACCGGTGCCAGGGAGGCTTCGGCGTGCTGCGGCCGGTCGGCGAGCGCCTCGGGAGCGGTCGGTGCCGGGGAGGCTACAGCGCCCTGCGGCCGGTCGGCGGGGGTCGTGGCGGGGGCCGGTGCCGGGGAGGCTACGGCGCCCCGGGGCCGGTCGGCGGGGGGCGTGGGGGCGGCCGGTGCCAGGGAGCGGACCGCGCCGTGCAGCCGTTCGAAGACCTCCTGCGGCATGGTGTCGACCCGGTCGAGGATCGCCGCCGCCCGTGGGTCGGTGGCCCGCGCCTCGCGCTTCTCCTCGTCGGTCAGCAGCATCGTGCGCAGGGTGAGGATCTCGTCGATCTCCGCCGCGTCGTGCATGTCGCCCGGGCTCTCGGGGGCGACCTGGGGGTGGTCGGGCAGGATGATCGGCGCGGACAGCACGACACGGCCGGCCTCCCCGGCCTCACCGCCGAGGACGGGGAAGGTGAACTCGTTGCGGCACGCGCGCGCGAGCGCTTGCAGGTCCGTCGGCGGGTCGATCAGCGAGACGAACTCCACCCCCTCGCCCCCGATGAGGGTGTGGGTGGCGATGAGGGCCCGGCGCAGCGCCTCGTCCCGCGCGGTGCCCGGTGGCGGGGCGGGCGCGGTGTTCGTGGTGTGTACGCGGATCCGGCAGAGACCGTCGGAGAGCCGCTCCGCGGTGACGGTGGTCTCGGCCCGGATCTCCTCGCGGCTGCGCACCACCCGCCCGGCGCCTTCGGCCAGTGGCTCAATGTCCTGTCCTGCCACGGCGCCCACCGCGACGGTGTGCCCGTCCCGGAGGAGTACGTCGAGCGGGACCTCGGCCTCGCACTCGCGCGGCAGGGCCTCGTCGAAGGTCAGGTGCACCGTGCCGTCGCCGGTGCGCAGCGACTCGACGGGGCCGCGGCCGGCTTCCTCCACCTGCTTGCGCTGCATCTGGAGGTAGCGCACCCGCACACGTACGCGGGCACGGTCCGGCCGGCCGACCCGCAGCAGGCACTCGGTCCGCTGGTACCAGGAGTCGGCGGAACCGGAGACACCGGGGGTGACGGGGCCGTCCGCCTCCACCCAGTCCCGGGGGAACAGCACGCCGAACTGCCAGCGGACGCGGTTCTTGGCGGAGGAGCGGCGGTAGGGGTAGAGGAGGTAACCCTCGTAGAGGACGGCGTCGGCGACGGCGCTGAGCTGCTCGAACACGCCCGTGTCCCGGCCCGCTCCGCCCTGTGCGGCAGCGCTTCTCCTGCCGTCCTCGGCCAGTGCCTCCGCCATCGCGCCTCCTCGTCCCTGGGTGTGCACGCGCATCCCTTCCACCACGGTCACACCGCTCATCCACGGTCGCCTCCTCCGGCGCAGCGGGATTGGGCCGTTCGGGGTGGTCGAGGGGGCGCGGGGCAGGAGCACGGCGGCGACCGCGTAGGACACGGCCGGGACGATCCGGGTGAGCGGGGCGGCGGCCGGGCCGGCGAGGGACAGTGCGGTGAGGGCGACGGTGGTCACCGTGACGGTGCATCCGGATGGCACACGTCACCCGCACGAACCGGCGCGTCCAGGGAAGGCGTTACGTCATGGACCAGCCCACGCATCACCCCCGCCCCACCACGAGCCCCGCCGTCACGACCCTGGCCGACCCGCTGGTCAACAAGGGCACCGCCTTCAGCCGGCGCGAGCGCGTGGAGCTAGGACTCGACGGGCTGCTGCCGCCCGCCGTGGAGACCCTGGACGAACAGGTGGCCCGCGCCTACGAGGCGTTCCACGGCTACGACAAGCCCCTCAACCGGCACATCTACCTGCGACAGCTCCAGGACACCAACGAGGTGCTCTTCTACCGCCTGGTCACCGAGTACCTGGAGGAGCTGCTGCCCGTCGTCTACACACCGACGGTGGGCGAGGCCTGCCAGCGGTTCAGCGAGATCTACCGGCGGCCCCGCGGTCTGTTCCTCACCTGGGAGGACCGGCACCGCTTCCGTGACATCCTGCGCAACCGCCCGCACCGGGACCACGACGTGGACGTCATCGTGGTCACCGACGGGCAGCGCATCCTGGGCCTCGGCGACCAGGGCGTCGGGGGCATGGGCATCCCCATCGGCAAGCTCAGTCTCTACACGGCGATCGGCGGCATCCATCCCGCCCGCACCCTGCCGATCCTGCTCGACGTCGGCACCGACAACAAGGCCCTCCTCGACAACCCCCGCTACCTGGGCCGCCGCGCCCGGCGGCTGACCGGCGCCGAGTACGACGAGATGATCGAGGCGTTCGTCTCGGCGGTCGAGGCGGAGCTTCCCGGGACGCTGCTCCAGTGGGAGGACTTCGCCACCGCCCACGCCTACCCGATCCTCTCCCGATACCGCGACCGGCTGCTGACCTTCAACGACGACATCCAGGGCACGGCGGCCGTCACGCTCGGCGCCCTGTCCACCGCGGCGAACGTGGCGGGCACCCCGCTGCCCGAGCAGCGTGTGGTGATCCTGGGCGCGGGGTCGGCCGCCATCGGCGTCGCCGAGATGATCCGTACGGCCATGGTCGACGAGGGCCTGTCCGAGGACGAGGCCACGGCACGGTTCTGGATCCTCGACGTCGACGGCCTGCTGGTGTCCTCGCGTTCCGAACTGACCCCGCAGCAGCGGGCGTTCGCCCGTGACGACAGCGAGGTGGCGGACTGGGAGGGCACCGGCCTCGCCGAGGTGGTGCGCCGTGTCGAACCGACGGCGCTCATCGGCCTGTCGACGGCTCACGGCGCGTTCACCGAGGAGATCGTGCGGCAGATGGCCTCGACCTGTGAACGGCCCGTCGTCTTCCCGCTCTCCAACCCCACCTCGCACTCCGAGGCCGATCCCGCGGACCTCACCCGCTGGACCGACGGCCGGGCGCTGATCGCCACCGGTTCGCCCTTCCCGCCGCTGACGGTCGACGGGCACGAGGTGCCGGTGGCGCAGTCGAACAACGTGTACGTCTTCCCGGCGATGGGCCTCGCGGTGACCGCGAGCGGGGCCACCCGGGTCACCGACCGCATGCTCGTGGCCGCGGCCCGGGCCGTCGCGCGGTGCGCGGTCCGGGCGGCGGACGGCGAGGACGGCCCGGTGCCGTTGCTGCCGCCCCTGAACGGCATGCGGGAGTCCGCCCGCGAGATCGCCCTGGCCGCCGCTCTGGCCGCCGTCGAGGACGGGGTGGCGCCGCAGGCCACGGAGGACGAGCTGCGCGAGGCCGTGGCCCGGGCACAGTGGACGCCCCGCTACGAGGACTAGGAGCCTGGGCCGGTCTTCCGGAGTCGTACTGCCGAACGGCGCGGCGGTCGGCCCCGGAGGCACCGGTCCTCGGTCGGCCGTCCCTCAGCCGACCCGGATGCCCACGATGCACGTGTCGTCGTCGGTGTCCGACTTGCTGTAGGTCAGGAGACGGTCCAGCTGCTGGTCCAGCGTGGTGGGCGCCGAGCGGGCGGTGGTCAGGAGGTGGGTCAGCGACTCCTCCACCGGTCGGTCGCGGCGTTCGACCAGACCGTCCGTGTACATCAGCAGCGTGTCCTCGGGAGCCAGTTGGAGCTCGGTCTCCTCGTACACGGCCTCGGGGACGGCGCCCAGCAGCAGGCCCTTCACCAAGGGCAGGGGGGCCGCTTCGGTGTCCCGGACGAGCACGGGCGGCAGGTGACCCGCCCGGGCCCAGCGCAGCGTCCGCGTCACCGGGTCGTACAGCCCGCACACCGCGGTCGCGGTGACGGCACCGGTCAGATGGTGCGCCACGATGTTGAGCCACGACAGCAACTGGGCCGGACCGGCGCCGGTCACCGCCAGGCCGCGCAGCGCGTTGCGCAGGACGACCATGCTGGTGGCGGCCTCGATGCCATGGCCGGCCACGTCCCCCACGCACAGCAGCACCTTGCGGGACGGCAGGACGACGGCGTCGTACCAGTCGCCGCCCACCAGCTGCTCGGTCTCGGCGGGCCGGTAGCGGACGGCCACCTGGAGCCCGGACACCTGCAACGGAGCCTGGGTGGGGGGCATGATGGCGTGCTGCAACTGCAGGGTCAGCCGGTTGCGTTCGGTGGCCTGCTGCTCGGTGTGCGCCAGCTGGTCGCGGGTGGCCGCGAGCGCCACCTCGGTCCAGTGCTGGGCCGAGATGTCCTGGTAGGCACCGCGGATCAGGAGCAACCGGTCGTCGGTGTCGAGCACCGGCTCGGCGACGATCCGGATGTGCCGGGTCACCCCGTCCGGCCGCTGCAAGCGGAAGGCGGCGGCCGCCGGACGCCGGTGGTGCAGCAGCGTGCGCAGGAAGCGGCGGATCGAGACGCCGTCGTCCGGGTGGGCGTGGGCCGGCAGTTGCTCCAGGGCGATCGGGGTGCTCGTCTGCGGGCGGCCGTAGAGGTCGAAGAGCTGTCCGTTCCAGGTGATCTCACCCGTGAGCACGTTCTCCTCGAACCCGCCGATGCGGCCGAGCCGTTGGGCGTGCTGGAGCAGGCTCGCCAGGCGTGCCGTCTCGTCCTCGATGCGCCAGATGAGGAGGACCGACATGCCGTGGCGGCTGATGCTGATGTCCGCGATCGCCGACAGGGGGACCTGGTCGACGAGGGCGGTGAGGTTCATCCGGCGGGCCCGGAAGGGTTCACCGGTGGCGTAGACCCGCTCGACGCGCTGGAACAGCTCGCTCTCCCCGACGGCCATCGGGTAGGCCTCCAGGAGAAGCGCGCCGTTCACGACCGCTCGCGGCCGGCCCGCGGGGTCCATGAAGCGGCTGTTGACGTGCTGGATGCGGAAGTCCACCAGGTGGCCGTCCGCGTCCAGGTGCGGCACCAGGACGAGGGCGGGGTCGTACAGTCCGTCGGCCAGGTCCATCAGCTCGGCGGCGTCCGGCAGGACGCGCGGCTCCTGGGCCGCCCCCTGGGGAGCCGTGTACAACTCCAGGGTGTGCGCGCACAGTTCGGCCAGCGCCTCCACCTGGCGGACGATCTGCGGGGGCTGCGGTTCCAGCGGCGCCGGCCAGGCGATCTCCAGGACGCCGTGGATGCGCCCTCCGGTGCCGGCGGGCAGGGCGACCCGGCCGCCGTCCGGGTGGTGGTGCAGCCCGATGGTGGGCAGTCCGGTCGCGGCGAGGGTGGTGATCCACTGTCCCTCGCGCTCGATGAGGCCCCGCCGTGCGACGGTCACCACGTCCGGCGGGACGTAACGCCAGCGCGCGGCCTCGGCCGGTGAGAAACCGGCGCTGCCCGCCAGGGTGAGCGAACCGTCGGATCCCACGGCCCATACGGCCACCGCCACCGCGCCGAGGGGACGCAGCGCCTGCTCCAGCAGGGCGTCGGCCACGGCCTGGGTGTCGTCCGCCGCCAGTACGCCGCTCTCGGCGGCGCGCAGGCGTACCGCGGCCGACTCGCTCTCGGCTTCGTCGGCGGCCTTGGTGGCGGCCAGGAAGGCGTCCGTCACCTCGGACATCCGGTCCCGGGCGGCCTGGTTGATGACGTCGACGGCGAATTCCAGGGGGGTGACCTGGGATTGCTCGGCCAACTGGGCGAGTTGCCGGGCGGCCTGGGCCGGACCGCACTTCAGCCGCTCGACCAGCACACCCTTGGCGAGCTCGATCAGCGCCCGGCCCTCGGCCTCGGCCTGGGCGGCCCGCACTTCCCTGCTGAGCCGTTCGACGGTGGCGGCGAGCCGGCCCACCGGGGTGGCGGGCGAGAGCTCGTCGAGGTCCGCCGGCTGGTCCTCGCCGGACGCCGTTGCCATGCCGTCAGGGGCGCTCCCGCCGAGGGCCTCGCCGTCGGCGGCGCCCGCACTCGGGGACTGGCCTTCAGGCGCCTGTGTTTCGAGGGTCTTCGGCTCCTCGTCGGCGCTCAGGGGCGGCGCCTCGGACGGCACCGCCGCCGGGGACGTCTCCGGACCGGCGGCCGGGCCGGGCTTCGGCTCGCCGCCCTGTCCCGGTTCGCGCGGCTGCTCGGACATGCTCACGGTGTGGAAGCTCCTCGGCTGGAGCGCCCTGGGGCGCGGTACGGCGGGCGCTGCGAGGCGCCCCGCCCGCGGGTGTGCGGGCCGGGCGCCGGTGTGCTCATGCGGGCAGCCAGCGTCGCACGCAGGCGATGAGGTCGCGTGTGTCGACGGGCTTGGTGACGTAGTCGCTGGCTCCCGAGGCGAGACTCTTGTCGCGGTCCCCGGGCATCGCCTTCGCCGTGACGGCGATGATGGGCAGCTCGGCGTACTGCGGCATGCGGCGGATCTCGGCCGTCGCGGTGTAGCCGTCCATCTCCGGCATCATCACGTCCATCAGCACCAGTGCGACGTCGGGGTTGTTCACCAGTGTCTCGATGCCCCTGCGCCCGTTCTCGGCGTGCAGGACGCGGAAGCCGTGCAGCTCCAGGATCCCGCTCAGGGCGAAGAGGTTGCGCGCGTCGTCGTCGACGACGAGGACGGTGCGGCCGGCCGACGTGTCGTCGACGGAGGGCGGCGTCAGCGGCTGCTGTCCCTCGGTCCGCACGAGGGACAGCACGTCCCCGGGTTCCTCGGCGGACAGGTGCAGCGCGATGCGCTCACGCAGTTCGTCGAGGCTGGACAGCAGCTCCAGGGCGCCGCCCGCCGAGCGGGACAGCAGCGTCTCGTCCAGGGGCCCGTCCGTGGGGTGGCTGCTGTGCACCAGCACCGGAACGCTGGTGAGCGCCGAGTCGCCTTCCAGGGCCTGGAGGAAGCGGGACGCCTCGCCGTCGCGCATGCCCAGTTCCAGTACGACGCAGTGGCACGGCTCGGACGCCAGCGCACCGGCCGCCTCCTGGGCGCCGACGGCGGTGATGATGTCGACTGCGGGCCGCTGGGCGCCGTCGGTGCGGCCGTGCGTCAGGTCGGCGACCACGCTCTCCGCGACGAGGGTCAGCAGACCGCGCGAGCGCTCCTCCACGACGAGCAGGCGGCGCGGCCGGGGGCCGGGCCCGATCTGGGGCACCGGCACCGAGCCGGACACGCCCTGGGGCAGGGGCTCGGCCGAGGAGCGCTCCGGCGTTCTGCCGTGACCGAGCAGTTCCTCGAAGTCGGGGCGGGCCACCGGCAGGAAGAGCGTGAACGTGCTCCCCTGGCCAGGCGTGCTCTGCACCGACACGGCGCCGCCGAGCAGCTGGGCGATCTCCCGGGTGATGGACAGGCCGAGGCCCGTGCCTCCGTACTTGCGGCTCGTGGTGCCGTCCGCCTGCTGGAAGGCGCCGAAGATCGTCTCCAGGTGCTGCTCGGGGATGCCGATGCCGGTGTCCTTGACGCGGAAGGCCACCACGGCGGCGCCCCGGACCACGCCCTCGGGCACCTCGTCGTCCGACGCGGGCTCGATGCTCAGTTCCACGCCGCCCTGCTCGGTGAACTTCACGGCGTTCGACAGGAGGTTGCGCAGCACCTGGCGCAGCCGGGAGTCGTCCGTGAGCACGTCCACGGGCGCGCCCGGGGCGGTGGTCACCGTGAAGTCCAGGCTCTTCTGCGTCGTCATCGGCCGGAAGGTGGCCTCGACGTACTCGATGAGCTGGCGCAGCGTCACCCGCTCGGGGCTGACGTCCATCTTTCCGGCCTCGACCTTCGACAGGTCGAGGATGTCGTTGATCAGCTGGAGCAGGTCGGAACCGGCGGAGTGGATGATCTGCGCGTACTCGACCTGCTTGGGCGTGAGGTTGCGGGAGGGGTTCTGCGCCAGCAACTGGGCGAGGATGAGCAGGCTGTTGAGCGGGGTGCGCAGCTCGTGGCTCATGTTGGCCAGGAACTCCGACTTGTACTTCGAGGCCAGCGACAGCTGCTGGGCGCGGGTCTCCAGTTCCTGGCGGGCCTGCTCGATCTGGAGGTTCTTCGCCTCGATGTCCCGGTTCTGGGCCGCGAGCAGGGAGGCCTTCTCCTCCAGTTCCGCGTTGGAGCGCTGGAGTTCCTCCTGCTGCACCTGCAACTCGGTGGAGCGGGCCTGGAGTTCGACCGTGAGGCGCTGCGACTCGACCAGCAGCTCGTCGGTGCGGGCGTTGGCCACGATGGTGTTGACGTTGACGCCGATGGTCTCCATCAGCTGGGCGAGGAAGTCCCGGTGGATCTGGGTGAAGGGTGTGACCGAGGCCAGCTCGATGACGCCGAGGACCTGACCCTCGACGACGATGGGCAGCAGCACCAGCGCGCTCGGCACCACTTGGCCGAGGCCCGAGGAGATGGTCACGTAACCGTCGGGCAGCTCGTCCACCATGATGGTGCGCCGGCTGCGCGCGGCCTGGCCGACCAGGGTGCGGCCGAAGGCGATACGGGTGGGCCGGCTGCTCTCCTCCGGATAGCCGTAGGAGCCGACGAGCCGCAGTTCGGGCCCGTTGTCGCCGTCCTCGGCGAGGTAGAAGGCGCCGTACTGGGCCGACACCAGCGGGACCAGCTCGTCCATGATCAGCTCGGCGACCACGGGCAGGTCTCGGTGGCCCTGCATCAGGCTGGAGATGCGGGCGAGGTTGGTCTTGAGCCAGTCCTGCTCCTGGTTGGCCCGGGTGGTCTCGCGCAGGGACTCCACCATCGAGTTGATGTTGTCCTTGAGCTCGGCGACCTCGCCGGACGCCTCCACGTTGATCGAGCGGGTCAGATCGCCCTCGGCGACCGCGCTGGTGACCTCGGCGATGGCCCGTACCTGCCGGGTCAGGTTGCCCGCCAGCTCGTTGACGTTCTCCGTCAGGCGCTTCCAGGTGCCGGAGACACCTTCGACCTCGGCCTGTCCGCCGAGGCGGCCCTCGGTGCCGACCTCGCGGGCGACCCGGGTGACCTCGTCGGCGAACGCGGACAGCTGGTCGACCATCGTGTTGATCGTCGTCTTGAGTTCGAGGATCTCCCCGCGGGCGTCCACGTCGATCTTCTTCGACAGGTCGCCCTTGGCCACGGCGGTCGTCACCAGCGCGATGTTGCGCACCTGGCCGGTGAGGTTGTTGGCCATGGAGTTGACGTTGTCGGTGAGGTCCTTCCAGGTGCCGGCGACGTTCGGCACGTGCGCCTGGCCCCCGAGACGGCCCTCGGTGCCGACCTCGCGGGCGACGCGGGTGACCTCGTCGGCGAACGCGGACAGCGTGTCGACCATCGTGTTGATGACCTCGGCCAGCGCCGCGACCTCGCCCGCGGCCTCCACGGTGATCCGCTGCGACAGGTCGCCGCGCGCCACGGCGGTGGCGACCTGGGCGATGGAGCGGACCTGACCGGTCAGGTTGGACGCCATCACGTTGACGTTGTCGGTGAGGTCCTTCCAGGTGCCGGAGACCCCGCGCACCTGGGCCTGTCCGCCGAGGCGTCCTTCGGTGCCGACCTCGCGGGCGACGCGGGTGACCTCGTCGGCGAACGCGGACAGCTGGTCGACCATCGTGTTGATGGTGCTCTTCAGCTCCAGGATCTCGCCGCGCGCGTCCACGGTGATCTTCTGGGAGAGATCGCCCTTGGCGACGGCGGTCGCCACGAGCGCGATGTTGCGGACCTGGCCGGTGAGGTTGCCGGCCATGAAGTTCACGGAGTCGGTGAGGTCGCGCCAGGTGCCCTTGACGCCCTTGACGTCCGCCTGGCCGCCGAGGCGTCCTTCGGTGCCGACCTCGCGGGCGACCCGGGTGACCTCGTCCGCGAACGCGGACAGCTGGTCGACCATCGTGTTGATGGTGCTCTTCAGCTCCAGGATCTCGCCGCGCGCGTCCACGGTGATCTTCTGCGAGAGATCGCCCTCGGCGACCGCGGTGGTCACCTGGGCGATGGAGCGGACCTGGCTGGTGAGGTTGCCCGCCATGTGGTTCACGGAGTCGGTCAGGTCGCGCCAGACACCGGCCACCCCGGGCACCTGGGCCTGTCCGCCGAGGCGCCCCTCGCTGCCGACCTCGCGGGCGACGCGGGTGACCTCGTCCGCGAAGGCCGACAGCTGGTCGACCATCGTGTTGACGGTCTCCTTCAGCTGGAGGATCTCGCCGCGGGCGGGCACGTCGATCTTCTGGGACAGGTCGCCCTTGGCCACGGCCGTGGCCACCTGGGCGATGTCGCGGACCTGTGTGGTCAGGTTGCCCGCCATGGCGTTGACCGAGTCGGTGAGGTCGGCCCAGGTGCCCGAGACGCCCGGCACCTCCGCCTGACCGCCGAGTGTCCCCTCGGTGCCGACCTCACGGGCCACACGGGTCACTTCGGAGGTGAAGACGGACAGCTGGTCCACCATGCCGTTGAAGACCTTGGCGATGTCGCCCATGAGGCCGTCCGCGTCGTCCGGCAGGCGGGTGCCGAAGTCTCCGTCGCGTACGGCTGTCAGACCGGCCAGCAGCCGTCGCAGCTCCTGGTCGCCCGGTACCGCATCGACAACCCCAGTGCTGTCGCTGGTCATGCGCACCCTCGTTCCGCTCCCCAAGAGCCCTCGGAAGGCGAGGACTCGGAACCCACCGGACCCGATGGGCGGCCCGGTTGCCGTGCAGATACCCCCACCGTCACGGATGTGTATGTGATGTGGAAATACGCCGCAGGTTAACCCACGTTTCGAACGCTGAACAAAGCAGGAGCCGCCATCCCGGCCGAACCACGGCGCCGGGCCCGCGAACACCCCGGCACGACCCTGGCGGGACCTCCGGTGGGAGTGTCGTCCACGGAGGCGACGTTCCGGTCACGCCGCGCGTACGGCGTGGGGGACGGCTCAGGACGCGGCGGCGTCGTCGACCGTCTCCCTGATCTCCAGAAGCCCGTCCACCCCGGTGATCTCGCACAGCCGCCGCAGCTGCGGTGACGGCGCGACCACGCGCAGGGTGCCCGACCGGTGGGTGAGGATCAGCAGATTCAGCAGCGTCGAGTCCGCGAAGGTGATCCCGGAGGCCTCGACGATCACCTTCGGAAACGCCTCGGCCGCGGTTTTCAGCGCGTCGGCCAACGGCGTGATCGTGTCCATGTCGTACGAGCCGCGGGCCGTGACGACACAGGCACCGCGCCATGCGTACTGCGACACCAGAACCCCGCCCGAAGCGTGCGCGACGGCCGGTTCCGACAGCGCCTCACCGCCGAGGTCGCGCGTGAGCGCGGGCATGCCGGCTTCGTCCCAGGGCACCTTGGGGGCTCCTTCTGTGAGTCTCCCCGAAGGGAGCACGTCATGTGTTGCATGAAAAGTATGTCACGTATCTTCGTTCCGGCAATGATGAGCCCCTAAAATGCTGCGCATGGTAGGAGTGCCCGAACCCCACACCGGATGGACGTTCATCACCAGCCACGCTCGCGTCCTGGCGGTCATCGCCGACAACCCGAACGTCCGCATCCGTGAGATCGCCGCCCGCTGCCGGCTTACCGAACGCGCCGTCGCGCGGATCATCGCCGACCTCGAGCAGGACGGTTACCTCTCCCACACCAGGGACGGACGGACGAACAGGTACCGCATCGAGCCCGACAAGGTGCTCCGCCACCCGGCCGAAGCCGGCCTCTCCGTGGCTTCCCTGCTCTCCCTGCTGGTGCAGGACGAGACCGACCGCGTCAGGGAGCCGGTCGCACAGTGACCGTCACCGCGGGGCTCTCACCCCGCTCCTGACGCCCAGCGGAGTCCTCACCCCGCCACCAGCGTCTCCACCAGGGCGGTCATGGCGGGCCGCGGGTCGGGAGCGCCCGGCCAGCCGGTCATCAGCAGGTGGTGCGCCGTACCGACGACGGCGAGGGCCACGGTGTGCGGGACCAGGGTCTTCGCCACCCGGCCGAGCTTCTGCTCGTCGGCCAGATAACGGGTGAGGGCGTCCTGGATCGCCGTGAAGCCGGGCGCCCCGCCTTCCAGCGCCTCGCGGATCCGCAGAGCGGCCGCGGGACGGGCCATGGCGACACCTGAGAGGGCGAGGCCGCCGGAGTCGAACAGCGCGAGGGCGACCGCTTCGACGTTGTGCGCCACCGCGCCCTGCCCGACGAGCCGCGCCAGTTCCTGCGCCTGGGCCGCCGTGCGCGCGAACCGGTCGAGGCAGAGCTCGGCCACGAACTCGTCGAACCCCGCGAAGTGCGCGTGCAGCAGTCCTTTGGCGCAGCCCGCCTCGGCGGTGACGGCCCGACTGGTGAGGGCGCCCGGCCCGCCCTGCTCCACGACACGCTCGGCGGCCGCGAACAACCGCTCGCGCACGTCCGGCGTCGCCACGCCACGCGGTGACACGCTTCCTTCTCCCCTTCACCCGACAGGCCCCGGCTTCACCCTGACAGGCCCGACTCCCCGGATTCTACCGGGATTGCATGAATGGGCGCACGCCCATACCGTATGGGCACACGCCCATTCTCTGTCGCCCACCGCAGGAGGCTCTCGTGCCGGACGTCGTCAACATCGATCAGGAACAGGCGTGGAACGGTCCCGAGGGCGCCCATTGGGCACGCCACCAGGACCGCTGGAACGCCGTGAACGGAGGCTTCGACGAGCCCCTGCTGAACGCCGCCGGGGTCTGCGCGTCCGACCGGGTCCTCGACCTCGGGTGCGGCTCGGGAAAGACCACACGCCTCGCCGCGCTGCGGGCGCCCCGAGGGCACGCGCTGGGTCTCGACCTCTCCGCTCCGATGCTGGCCGCGGGGCGGTCCCGCGCGGAACGTGAGGGGATCACCAACATCTCCTTCGCCCGGGGCGACGCCCAGGTGCACCCCTTCGCGGCGGGCGGGTTCGACGCGGCGATCAGCCGCTTCGGGGTGATGTTCTTCGCCGACCCCGTGGCGGCCTTCCGCAATGTCCACCATGCCCTGCGGCCCGGCGGGCGCCTGGCGTTCGTCTGCCCGGCCGACGCCGGCCTCAACGGCTGGGTGACGGCGGTGGCGTCCCTGCGCGACATCCTGCCGGTGGGTGACTTCGGGAAGCCGGGGCTGCCCGGCATGTTCTCCCTGGCCGCTCCCGAGCGGGTCCATGACGTCCTCGGCGCGGCCGGCTTCACCGGCATCGGCCTCGACCAGGTGCACAGCGACGGGGTGTGGGGACAGGGCGCCGAGGACGCGGCGGAGTTCCTGCTGGGCACGGGCCCCGGCCGTCACCTGCTGCGACAGGCGGACGCCACCACGCGGGCCCGCGCCCTCCGCACCCTGACCAACCATCTGCGCGACCACGTGGCAGCGGACGGCACGGTGCGGCTGCGCAGCACGGCCTGGCTGGTCACAGCCGGCAGCTGAACCCGTCACATCGCCGGGCCGATAATCGGTTGCTCGATGAAGAGCGACCCGCGTCGCCGTACTGGAGAGGCCTGCGCATGAGTACGCCACCATCGCCGCTCGAAGAGCGTCGGACCGACGGACCTCCCGTCCGGGTCGGGGTGCTCGCTCCGCTGACCCGGCCCGGCTGGGCCGAGGCGGGCCACCAGTTGCTCACAGGCCTCGAGCTGGCCGTCAGCGATGTCAACGACGCCGGGGGGATCGTCGGCAGGCCGCTCGAACTGCTGGTCCGGGACACCGCCGCCGATCCGGAGAAGGCCAGGGCGGCCGTCGAGGAACTCGCCCGCCTGGGTGTGGCCGCCCTGGCGGGCGAGTACCACAGCGTGGTCGCCCGCGCCGCCGCCGCGACGGCCGACGCGCTCGGGCTGCCCTTCCTCTGTTCGTCGGCGGTACTCGACGCGCTCACCGAACAGCCGACCGACCGGGTCGCGCGGCTGTCCCCGCCGCAGTCCCGCGGCTGGCGCGCCTACGCCGACTTCCTCCTCGGCGCGGGCCGCTCCCGGATCGCCGTGGCGACCGAGCCGAGTGTCTACTGGGCGTCCGGGACTCACATCCTGCGGGAGTACGTCGTTCCGCGCGGTGGCAGTGTCCTCGAACTCGACGCCCGTGCCCTCGCCCCCGCGGCCCTGTGCGACGCGGTGGCGGACAGCCGGGCTACGACGCTCCTGCTCCTGGTGGGCAACCCGGAGCCCGCGGTGTCGATCGTCAGGTCCGTCCGCGGTGACCGGCGCCTCGCCGAGGTCCTGATCGGCGCTCCGGCCGGACAGCCGGAGTTCGCCGCATGGGCGAGCCTGCTGGGCGAGGACGGCGCCGCGATCCCGTTCCTGCGGTACCTGCCCGAGCGCCTCGGCCCCCTGGGCACCCGAGTCGAGACAGACTTGCGCCGGCGCCTGGCCGGAGCGCCCTCCTTCGTCGCCTTCGAGGGCTACGACACCCTCACCGTGCTCGCCGCGTCGCTGCGGTCTCACGGCACGGACCGGGCACGCATCGCCGCGGCCTGGCCGCACGTCACGGTCGAAGGCACCCGCGGACGGGTCCGGTTCTCCCGCGTGCCGGGCACCGGCGTGTGGCAGTGGGCCGACGCGCCGATCCAGGTCGTCGACCGGGATCCGGCGGCACCCGACCGCTTCCGGGTCCTGCACACCGGCTGAGAGGCGGGATCTGCGGTCCTCTGCTGCGGCAAGCGGCTGGAACCAGCCGCGGCTGCGCGGCTGCCGGCCCGCGCAGCGGGGGCGGCAGACGCAACGTGCGAGGTGTTTCTACCTCTTCTTCCCCTTGATCAGGAAGAATGCGATGACAGCGCCTCCGAGGAGCAACATGACGATGGTTGCCGGCCAGTTGTCTGTTATCGCCGCTGCCTGTGGGTACATTTTTTCCTCCTGCATAACCTCTCCGGCGAGAACTCCGCCGGCCCGGAACGCTCCTCGCCGCGGTCCACACCTGGTCCTCCACCCAGCCATGCGCGGACGGCCTCTGCTCCAGATACCCGGCCAGCTTCTCCGGACAACGCGGGGACAGACGACACCGCGATCCGCTCGGGCCACGGGAGGCCAGAGCCTGCACGGCGCCGTCCCGCCACAACTGCTGCCACAGATAGGCCGACTTCACGCTCACCCGCAGGCGCCGTGCCACCTCCGACGGTTTGAGAGCTCGCCCGCGGCCACTGCCGTGCCGAAGTAACGGCCAAGGCGCCGGCAGAAACGGCCCCTTCGCCAGCGTGAGCCCGTGCCTTCGGGGGTTACGGCGAGCCGGTGTCATTCGGCCCTGATGTTGTCCACGTACACGATGCCCTTGGTGGCCGCACCGCTCCCGTGGACGAGGTACAGATTGAACGCCGTCACCTCGGCGAGGTGAGCCGCATCGAGCACGGCTCCGGCGTGTTCGGTGTCCCAGGGAGCGGGCGTGAATTCGCTGAAGGGTGCCCTGACCTCCTGCCCGCTCGTGTCGGACAGCGGAACCTGGTACCAGAAATCGACACCGCCGGCGACGATCTGGAGCGCCCCGCCGTTCGCGGAACCGTCGCCCCGCAACCACAGCGCAAGGGACGTGAAGGCGGACCAGTCCGCGTCGACCGGCTTGCCTGCGCCGGTGTACTCGGAGCCGGTGAAGTCGTACGCGCAGGCCAGTCCGTAGGAGCCCGAAGACTTGTGGTCGGCCGACAGGGTGAGGGTGTGGGAGTTGACATGGGTGTACGCCTGGCTCAGGGCGGTGTCGTCTCCGGCGTATCCCTCGAAGTCGTCGACCCAGCCGGCAGGCAGGGGTGCGACCTCGCCGAGGAGGACCACGGCCGAGTCGGTGAGCGTCTCGCCGTCCAACCGTGTGCTCACGGTGAGGGTCACCGAGCGGTTGTTCCGCAAGGCCGGGTCGATCGACCAGTCGCCCGAGTAGAAGCCGTCGGCGTCGAGGCACAGTCGTCCGGCGCGTCCGCCGTCCACGGAGTAGGTGACCCGGCTCGCCCTCGCGGGCGTGACACGCACCCGGACGGTGGTCTTGGAGGCCGCTACGCGCTGCCGGTCCGTCGGGGTCACGAGGTGCAGGAACGGGGCGTTCCTGACAGCGGTGGTGCGAGCGGAGTACACCCCCCGGAGATCGGCGGCGAACAGGGTGTAAGGGTCCTGGTGGTAGGCGACGAAGTCCGGCAGCAGGACGTGGCCCGGGTACGGGACGTAAGCACGCTTGGTGCCTCCGAAATTGGCCCAGGTGAGCATGTACGTCACCTGACGGGCCAGCGGGTCCGCCTGGATGGCCCGCGACAGCTGGGTGAACCACTGGGGGTTGCGGACCTCGGTGCCGCCCTCCCCGAACTCGGTGAAGGCCGGGGCCTTGCCTCGCTCGTTCGCCAGCCGGACCACCATCGCCAGATCCTTCACCACTCCGTCCAGCCAAGGGGTCGGTCCGGCGTTTTCGTCGTACGAGTCGTAGCCGAGGACATCGACGAAACGGTCGCCGGGGTAGGTCTTCAGGTAGCCGGCCGGGTCACCTGCGAAACCCGAGTTGGGCGAGTACGCGTAGAGCAGGTTGTGGACGCCCCTGGTGTCGCGCAGGTACTCGACGGTGTAGCGGAACAGCTCGATGAACTCGGCCGGGGTGGTGTGGCCGGCGCCCCACCAGAACCAGGCTCCGTTGTTCTCGTGGAAGGGGCGGAAGACGACCGGGATGGCGGTGCCGTCCGGGCGCAGTGCGCGCTTGACCGCCTTTGCGATGCGGTCGAGGAACGCGTTGAATTCCGCGTGCTTCGCGCCGCCGGGAAGGATCTGGCTGACCACTCGGCCCGTTGTGTCGTAGAAGTTCTCGCCGGTGACGAAGTTCGGCATGTGAGCGCTGAGGGTGTTGATCCCGCCGCGTGCGTCCCCCTGCCGGATGCACCGGCTGAGCGCGGCGATGTTCTCGGCTTCGCTTCCGCCCTCGGCGCCGGGACGCTCGTCGCCGTCCAGGATGAGGGTGTCCCAGCCGAAGACCGCGGGGTGGTCACCCACCGCCGCCCGGGTGTCGGACGCCCTGCCGTCGGGGGTGGTGAAGGTGAAGCCATAGGTGAGGTCGTGTTGGTGGCCGAACAGGATGCCTTTGCCCTGCTGCCGCTTCAGATACGCGAACAGCGCGCGGGTGGCGGGGGTCGCCTCGTCGTCGACGATCCGGACCGGCGTTGGCGCGCCGGCGAGCGCCGTGGGAGAGGTCGCCGCGGCGGCCGCCGATGTTCGGGCGCCGGCTGCCGCGGCGACCGCGGCACCGAGGAGGATGAACGTGCGACGGTTCAGGGGAGAGCTGGGCATGTACGTCTCCGTTTGACGTGGCGATCTCTCGCCAAGGGGAGGTGAGCCCCTCGGGGGCCGGGGTGCACCGCGCCGAGGGCTGTCGCGGGCTGCCCTCGTATATCGCGAACAACCTTGATTTCGCAGGGTAGTTGGGAGCGAGGCCCAAGCGCTTGGAGCGCCCCCGGTTCACGCTGTGCCCCGGTCTGTCGCGCGCGACTGGGTGGACAGTGGCCGGGGCCGGCGCCCCTTGACCGGTCACGTCGTGGTGGCCGGGCCGGGGTGAGGGCGGTGGTCATCATCTGTCCGCAGCCAAAGCCGAGTGACTGCTGGATACGGCGGTCCCGGCAGGTTCGGCCGAGTTCACCCGCCACGCCGAACCTGAAGGACAACGCCAAGGCCATGGCCGCGCGCGAAAACGATTTCTCTCTCGACAGCGGCGTCGCGTGATCACGTCGTCAACCCGGGGTCCGTGGGCGCCACCCCGCCGCCTGGGTCACTGACTTCCAGGGTCCGTTGTGACAGGCGTCACCCGCTGGAGATCAGCCCAGCGTGTGGGCGGTTTTTTCGGCCAGGGAAGCCGTGGCGGGCTGCTCGCTCATACAGGGAGGCTGTAGGGGGTTTACGTGCGAGCCTTGACGGGTCAAGATGGCGCAGCGGAAGTGAGCAATCATTTTCTCATCGATGTCGTAGGACATGGATCTGTGTGGCTTCGATGGGGGCACAGAGGGGGTCCACTGTTCACTGTTCCGAACGGTGATCGATATCCCGAACAAGCAGGTTGCTCGCCGCCCCAGATCATCCACAACGCACGAAGGACGACCTGTGCACGCAGAGCATGTTGCATCGACGAGCCTCGACCACTGTGTCGTGGGGGTGGACTTCGGCACCCTGTCAGGGCGGGCTGTGGTGGTCCGCGTCCGGGACGGCGCCGAGTTGGGCGTTGCGGAGCACCCGTACCAGCACGCCGTTCTCGACCGGGAGCTGCCCGACGGTACGCCGCTGCCCCCTGACTGGGCCCTGCAGGTGCCCTCGGACTACACCGACGTCCTGCGCACCGCCGTACCCGAGGCTCTCGCCCGCGCCGGAGTGCGGCCGGAACAGGTGATCGGCATCGGCACCGACTTCACCGCCTGCACTGTCCTGCCGGTGCTCGCCGACGGCACGCCCCTGTGTGAGCTGCCCGAGTACTCCGCCCGTCCGCACGCCTACGTCAAGCTGTGGCGCCACCACGCGGCTCAGGGCCAGGCCGACCGGATCAACGCGCTGGCCGCCGAGCGGGAGGAACCGTGGCTGGAGCGGTACGGCGGGAAGATCTCCTCTGAGTGGGAGTTCGCCAAGGCGCTGCAGGTCCTGGAGGAGGACCCGGAGATCTACCAGCGCACCGAGCGCTGGATCGAGGCGGCGGACTGGATCGTCTGGCGACTGTGCGGAGCGTATGTCCGCAACGCCTGCACGGCCGGCTACAAGGGCCAGTACCAGGACGGGAGGTACCCGTCACCGGACTACCTGGCTGCCCTGCACCCGGACTTCGCCGCTTTCGTCACCGACAAGCTGGACCAGCCGATCGGTCAACTGGGTGAGGTGGCCGGACAGTTGACCGCCGAGGCCGCCGCCTGGACCGGCCTGCCCGAGGGCATCGCGGTCTGCGTCGGCAACGTCGACGCGCACGTGACGGCCCCGGCGGCGGTCGCCGTGGAGCCCGGCCAGATGGTCGCCATCATGGGCACCTCCACCTGCCATGTGATGAGCTCCGACCAGCGCGGCATGGTCCCCGGCATGTGCGGTGTCGTCGGCGGCGGCATCCTGCCCGGACTGTGGGGCTACGAAGCCGGACAGAGCGGCGTCGGCGACATCTTCGCCTGGTTCATCCGCACCAGCCTGCCCGCCGAGTACGCCGAACGTGCCGCGGCCGCCGGCCAGAGCCCGCACGAGTACCTGACCGAGCTCGCGGCCGGGCAACGCGTCGGCCAGCACGGCTTGATCGCCCTGGACTGGCACAGCGGCAACCGGTCGATCCTGGTCGACCACGACCTCAGCGGCATCGTCGTGGGCCAGACCCTGTCCACCCGACCCGAGGACGTCTACCGCGCCCTGCTGGAGGCCACCGCCTTCGGCACTCGCACCATCATCGACGCCTTCGAGGACGCCGCGGTACCCGTACGGGAACTGATCATCGCGGGCGGCCTGACGAAGAACGCCCTGCTCATGCAGATCTACGCCGATGTCACCCGCCGCCCGCTGGGTGTCATCGGCTCCGCCCAGGGCCCGGCGCTCGGCGCCGCGATGCACGCCGCGGTCGCCGCCGGGGCGTACCCCGACATCCGCGCCGCAGCGCACGCCATGGGCAAGGTCCGGCGCGGGGTCTACCAGCCCCACCCCGAGCGTGCCGCGGCCTACGAGCGCCTGTACGCGGAGTACCGGGTGCTGCACGACTACTTCGGCCGCGGCACCAACGACGTCATGCACCGCCTGCGCCGCATCCGCGCCGAAGCGTCCGCCTGAGCCTTCGCACAGCCCGGCAACGCCCCGCCGGCTCGCACCACCTGAACGTCTGGAAAGGAACCCACCATGAGCACACCAGCCCAGCCCTACGCCGACCAGGAAATCTGGTTTCTCACCGGCAGTCAGGGCCTGTACGGCGACGACGTCCTGCGTCAGGTGGCCGAGCAGTCCCGGAGCATCGCCGAAACCCTCGGGCGGCCCGGCAAGGTCCCCGTCCGGATCGTGTGGAAGCCGGTCCTCACCGACGCCGACTCGATCCGCCGGATGTGCCAGGAGGCGAGCGCCTCCGACACCTGCGTGGGTGTGATCGTGTGGATGCACACCTTCTCGCCCGCGAAGATGTGGATCGCCGGGCTCAGCGCCCTGGACCGGCCCTTGCTGCACCTGCACACCCAGTACAACCTGTCGCTGCCCTGGCCGAACATCGACATGGACTTCATGAACCTCAACCAGGCCGCCCACGGCGACCGCGAGTTCGGCCACATCGAGTCCCGCGTCGGCGTCGACCGCAAGATCGTCGCCGGTCACGCCACCGACCCGAGGGTCGTCCGGCGCATCGCCGCCTGGGCCCGCGCCGCCGTCGGCCGCCACGCCTCACGCACCCTGCGCCTCGCCCGCTTCGGCGACAACATGCGCGACGTCGCCGTCACCGAGGGCGACAAGGTGGAGGCACAGCTGCGGTTCGGCTTCTCCGTCAACACCTACGCCGTCAACGACCTGGTGGCCGTCGTGGACCAGGTCGAGGACAAGGCCGCCGCCGAACTCGCCGCCGAGTACGTGGAGTCGTACGACGTCGTCTCGGCCCTGCGCCCCGGCGGCGTCCGCCATGACTCCCTGCTGTACGCGGCCCGTCTCGAACTGGGCCTGCGGGCCTTCCTCACCCAGGGCGGCTTCACCGCCTTCACCACCAACTTCGAGGACCTCGGCGGCCTGCGCCAACTGCCCGGCATCGCCGTCCAGCGCCTCATGGCCGACGGCTACGGCTTCGGCGGCGAAGGCGACTGGAAGACCTCCGCCCTGCTGCGCACGATGAAGGTCATGGGCCTCGGCCAGGCCGGCGGCACCTCCTTCATGGAGGACTACACCTACCACCTCGGACCCGGCACCCCCCGCGTCCTGGGCGCCCACATGCTGGAGGTCTGCCCGTCCATCGCGGCCGGCCGCCCCCGCTGCGAGATCCACCCCCTGTCCATCGGCGGCCGCGAGGACCCGGTCCGCCTCGTCTTCGACGCGGCGCCCGGCCCCGCAGTCGTCGTCGGACTGTCCGACCTCGGCGACCGCTTCCGGCTCACCGCCAACGCCGTCGACGTCATCGCCCCCAGCGAGCCGCTGCGCAGCCTTCCGGTCGCCCGGGCGGTCTGGAAGCCGCGCCCGTCATTGGCGGAGTCGGCCGAGAACTGGTTGCTGGCCGGCGCCCCGCACCACACCGTGCTCAGCTCGGCCGTCGACCTGGAGACCCTCACCGACTACGCCGCCATGACCGGCGTCGAGCTGCTGACCATCGACGAGAACACCAGCACTGATCAGTTCAGCAAGGAAGTCCGCTGGAACGCCGCGTACCACCGTCTGGCGCAGGCCCTGTGATCCCCCGTAGCGAAGGAGACGACCGATGAACGTGCGCGTCCGCGACGGGCTGCGCCAGGAGGTCCTGGAAGCGAACCTCGCCATCCCGCAGGTCGGTCTGGCGACCTTGACCTGGGGCAACGTCAGCGGGGTCGACAGGGAGGCCGGGGTCTTCGTCATCAAGCCCTCCGGCGTCCGCTACGAGGATCTGGCCCTCGACGACCTGGTGACCGTCCGTCTCTCCGACGGCGTGATCGTCGACGGCCACCTGCGCCCCTCCACCGACACCGAGACCCACCGCTGCCTGTACCTGGCGTTCCCGTCCATCGGCGGGGTCACCCACACCCACTCCACCCACGCGGTCGCCTTCGCCCAGGCCCGCCGGGACATCCCCGTCCTCGGCACCACCCACGCCGACACCTTCAACGGCCCCATACCCTGCACGCCGGACCTGACCGCCGAACAGTGCGCGAAGGACTACGAGTACAACACCGGCCACGTCATCGTGGAAATGCTGGAGAGGGACGACCGCAGGGCGAGCGAGGTCCCCGGCGCCCTGGTCGCCAATCACGGCCCGTTCACCTGGGGCGCCGGCGCCCGCAAGTCCCTGGAACACGCGATCATCTGCGAGGCCGTCGCCGACATCGCCCTGCACACCCTGTCCCTCTTCCCGACGGCTCCGCCGCCTCCGCACCTCCTGACCCGGCACTACACCCGCAAACACGGCCCCGACGCCTACTACGGCAACCCGGACCCAGGGCTCACCACCTCGGTGTGACCGCCGTACCCGCAACCTCTCCGGGGCGGGCTTCATCCGATCCGCCGTGGTCGGAGGCAGCCCGCCCCTTCGTGTGCCTTCGTGTGCCTTCGCGTTCCCGGCCGCAGGCCGGACCTGCGGTGACGACGGCAAAAGGGAGCTCGACGCCGGTCCGGGGGCGTGAGCGGCGTCCTGGCACGACCTCGGGGTACGTCCTGGGGCGTGCTCCCGGGCCCCTGGGCACCGGCTTCCGCCAGGGCGGAGACCTCGGCGAAACGGTGCCGGCACCCGCACGCAGGCGCCGGCCGGCCGCGGACGTGCGGGAGCAGACCTGGGGTGTTCTCGCGAAGGGCTCGTCGAACGGTCGACGGACGCAGGACACGGCTCCGGCTCGTCCCTCGGCGGGGGTGGCCCCTCGTGCGGAACCGGCCGCAACCAGGTGGGTGCGGCCGTGCCTGAACGCCCCTCGCGGCGGCTCAGCCCGATTCGTGCGGCGGCTCAGCTCGATTCGCGGACGACGAGGCGGCAGGGGACGGTGCGCACGCCTGGCTCCGGGTTGCCGCCGATGGCGTCCAGCAGCCGCAGCGCGGCCTGTCGGCCGATCTCGGCGAGGTCCGTGTCGATGGTGGTGAGAGGAGGGCGGCACGCCAGGGCCATGACATCCCAATTGTCGTAGCCCACGACCGCCACCTTGCCGGGGACATCCACGCCGTTCTCACGCAGGCTGTCGGCGACGCCCCTGGCGATCTGGTCGTTACCGCAGAAGAAGGCGTCCGTGTCCGGTGCGGTACGCAGGATCGCCTCGGCGGCGCGGCGCCCCCATGCTTCGCTCCACTCGCCGAAGTGGACCCGGCCGGTGGAGAGCTCCAGCGAGACGCGTTCGAGCTGCTCGACGGTGTGCTGGGCGCGGTCGCGGGCGGCCGCGTGATGTGCCGGGCCGGTGACATGTGCGATCCGGGTGCGGCCCGTCGTCAGCAGATGCTCGACCGCCAGCCGCGCTCCGCTGCGGTCGTCGGACACGACCGACATGTCGTCCTGGTCGGTGGACGGCGAGAGCGCGTAGACCGTCGGTATCTGCTCGATGCCCGTCAAAGGAGGGCGTGGGTCGGTGCGCCGGCCGGTCACGATGATGCCGTCCACCCGGCGGTCCATGAGGTTGCCCAGGTGGTGCTGCTCACGGATGGCGTCGCCACGGGTGTCGCACAGCAGCACGGAGATCTTCCCGGCCCCGAGAGCGTCCTCGGCGCCGAGCAGCACAGGGGTGCTGAAGCGGCCGATGCCGTCGGTCGTCATCAGCCCGACAGTCCAACTGCGGCCCGTATGCAGGCTCTGCGCATTCTGGTTGGGCCGGAAATCCAGCTCCTTGACGGCGGCCAGGACGCGCTCCCGTGTCTCGGGCCGCATCCTGCCGCTGCCGTTCAGCGCTTTCGAGGCCGTCCCGACACTGACGCCGGCCAGCTTGGCGACATCGGCGAGCTTCGCCCGCCCGGCTTGGGGAGACCCTGGAACGGCGGCCACGCGCAATCCTTTTCCTAGATTTCGTCAGTGATTCACATCCTGGCATCGTTCCCGTGCGCTGACCAGTCCCGACAGCAAGCCGGAAAAAGTTCCCCGGCCCTCTTGACGGCTGCTCCTGAGCTACCTACGTTTCCCGGCAGAAAAACGTTTGCTCAAACGGGTTCGACAAGCAGAGCACCCGCCAGTCGCGACATCCGACGTGCGCCGGACTCTACCCGTTCCCCCATCTACCTCTTCGGAGAGCCATGTCCCGCCCGCGTTCCGCCGTGCCCTCCTCCACGCCCTCGGCCTCGTCCGAAGCGGGGCACGCCCCCATGGGCCCGATTCGCCCCGGTCCAGGTGCCAAGGCCGCACTGGCCCCCGCCTTCGTCGAGGTGAGCGCCGGCTTCTGGGGCACCCGGCGGGAGGTGAACTCGCGCACCTCCATCCCGCAGGGCCCCGGCCTGCTGGAGTCGGCGGGGAACCTGCACAACCTGCGGGTGGTGGCGGGCACCGCCGAGGGCGAGTTCCAGGGCGCGTACCCGTTCGTGGACTCGGACGTCTACAAGTGGCTGGAGGCCGCGGCCTGGCAGCTCGCCCAGGAGACGTCCGAGGACGACGGGCCGCTCGCGACCGACGTGGAACGGATCGTCTCCCTCGTCGCGGACGCGCAGCAGCCCGACGGTTACCTGAACACGTGGTTCCAGCTGCTCAAAGGTGGTGAGCGGTACAAGGACCTGCGCTGGGGGCACGAGCTGTACTGCGCCGGACACCTGATCCAGGCCGCGGTGGCCCACCACCGGGCCACCGGACGCCCCGAGCTCCTCGACGTGGCCGTGAGGTTCGCCGACCACATCGACAGCGTCTTCGGCCCCGCGGACAGCGGAAAGCCCCTCGACGGCATCGACGGCCACCCCGAGGTGGAGACCGCCCTGGTGGAGCTGTACCGGGAGACCGGTGAACGCCGCTACCTGGACCTCGCCGGCTACTTCGTCGACCGCTTCGGCCACGGTGCGCTCGGCGGCGAGGCGTACTGCCAGGACCGCGTCCCGCTGCGCGAGGCGACCGACGTCGAAGGGCACGCCGTACGCCAGTTGTACCTGCTGGCCGCCGCGACCGACCTGGCGACCGAGACCGGGGACGCGGAACTGCGCGCCGCCGCCGAACGGCTGTGGGTCGCGATGACCACCACCAAAACCCACGTCACCGGCGGACTGGGCGCCCACCACGACGAGGAGGACTTCGGCGACCCGTACGAACTGCCCAACGAGCGCGCCTACTGCGAGACCTGCGCCGCCATCGCGTCCATCCAGTGGAGCTGGCGCATGGCCCTGCTCACGGGCGAGGCCCGCTACTCCGACCTCATCGAGCGCACCTTGTACAACGGCTTCCTGGCCGGGGTGTCGCTGGACGGCGAGCGCTGGCTGTACGTCAACCCGCTCCAGGTCCGCGACGGCCACACCGACCCCGGCGGGGACCAGTCGGCCCGCCGCACCCGCTGGTTCAAGTGCGCCTGCTGCCCGCCCAACGTGATGCGCCTGCTGGCCTCTCTGGAGCACTACCTCGCCAGCGGGGACGCGGGCGGCCTGCAGATCCACCAGTACGTCACCGGCCGTTACACCGCCGACCGCATCTCTGTCCGCTGCGAGACCGACTACCCCTGGCAGGGCGTGATCGCACTGACGGTGGAGGAAGCCCCGGCGGACCGGCCCTGGACCCTCTCGCTGCGTATCCCGCAGTGGTGCGGCGAGTTCCGCGTCCGGTGCGGGGACACGGCGTACGACCAGACCGACGCACCGGTCAGCGACGGCTGGCTGCGACTGGAGCGCGCCTGGGCGCCGGGCGACGAGGTCGTCCTCGACATCGGCCTGGACCCCCGCCTCACGGCCGCCGATCCGCGGGTGGACGCCGTACGCGGCTGCGTGGCGATCGAACGCGGACCGCTCGTGTACTGCCTGGAGCAGGTCGACCACCCCGGCGGCGGCCTGGACGACATCGTCCTCGACACCACCCGCCCACTCGCGGTGCAGCACCGTCCGGACCTGCTCGGCGGAGTCACCACCGTCGTGGCCACGGGGCACCGTCGGCAGATTCCCGACGTCGGCTGGTGGCCGTACCGGAACGCGGAGGCCGCCGACGCGCCGCCCGCCGACGCGCCCCTCGAACTGACCGCGATCCCCTACTACGCGTGGGCCAACCGCCAGGACGGCAGCATGCGCGTCTGGCTGCCCACCTCCTGAACCCCACGCCCCCTGTCCCCCTCCCCCGGCTCCCTGTGAAACACCCCGAGACAACGAGGTCACCATGAGAAGCACCCGCCGTACCCTGATCGCCGCCATCGCCGCCATCGGCGCGCTCACCTCCGTAGCAGCATGCGGCGGTGGTTCCGACTCCTCCGGGTCCGGCTCGGCCAAGGCCGGCGGCACGTACACCTTCTGGGACCCGTACCCGCAGTTCGACGCCTCCTCCGCCTGGGGCAAGCTCGTCAGCAAGTGCGGCAGCGACGCCGGGGTCAAGGTCAAGCGCACCGGCATGGACACCACTGACCTGGGCAACAAGGCGCTGCTCGCCGCCCAGCAGGGCAACGCCCCCGACGTGATGCTCGTCGACAACCCGGTCGTGTCCACGATGGTGGAGGCGGGAATCCTCAACAAGACCAGTGACATCGGCCTGGACACGAAGGCGATCCAGAAGAACATCCTCGGCGCGGGAGAGATAGACGGCGCCTCCTACGGTGTGCCGATCGGCGCCAACACGCTGGCCCTCTACTACAACAAGAAGGTCCTGTCCGCCGCGCACGTCGACCCCGCCTCCATCAAGGACTGGGCCTCGCTGACGGCAGCCCTGAAGAAGGTCAAGGAGGCCGGAAAGAAGGGCATCACCTTCTCCGCGATCAACACGGAAGAGGGCAGCTTCCAGTTCCTGCCCTGGTTCTGGGGCGCCGGCGGCGACCTCACCAAGCTGAACTCGGACAAGGGCGTGGCCGCGCTGTCCCTGTGGAAGCAGTGGGTCGGATCCGGGTACGCGCCCAAGGACGTCCTGCAGAACACGCAGACCACCAGCTGGCAGGAGTTCGCCACCGGCGACTACGCCTTCGCCGAGAACGGCACCTGGCAGCTCGGCAACGCGGCCAAGGCGGGCTTCGGCTACGGCGTCATCAGCATCCCCGGCCAGAACGGCGGCTCGGCACCCGTGCCGACCGGCGGCGAGTTCGTCACGGTCCCCGTGCAGAAGGACACCTCGCGCTACGACGTCAGCAAGAAGATCGTCACCTGCCTGACCAACTCCGCCAACCTGCTGACCACGGACAACACCCTGACATACGTCGCCCCCACCGCGACGGTGCAGGCCGAGCAGATCAAGTCGAACCCCGAACTCAAGCCGTGGGTCACGGCGGTGGCCGCGGCACGCGGTCGCACCAGCGGCGGTCTGGGCACCAAGTACCCGACCATCTCGCAGCCGATGTGGACCGCCGTCCAGGCCGCCCTGTCCGGCAGCAAGAGCCCCAAGGACGCTCTCGACGCCGCACAGACGGCCGCCGGCAAGGGCAACTGACACCCGGCGCCCGCACGGCACGCCCCCGGGCGGCCCTGTCTCCGAGAACCGCACGGCACCCGCAACCGCCCGGACACCAGCACGCCCCGGGCAGGCCACCCGCACCCAGGAGTTCGCATGACCACCGCCCGCCTCGACCACCGCTCACCGCGGTCGACGGTCAAGTTCGCGGCGACCGGCACCGTTGACCGGACGGACGCCTCGCTGTTCCGGCGCCGACAGCGCCGCAGGAGCCGGCTCACGGCGTTGGCCTTCCTCGCCCCGCTGGCCCTCTACCTCGCCGCCTTCTACGTCTACCCCCTCTACCGCAACCTCGACCTGAGCCTGCGCGACTACACGGTCCGGTCGTTCGTGGCGGGCGACGCGCCCTTCTCCGGGCTGGACAACTTCAGGACCGTCCTCGACGATCCCACGTTCGGCCCGGCGATGCTCCACACCATGATCTTCACCTTCGTGTCGATCGTGTTCCAGTACGTGGCCGGGCTCGCCCTCGCAGTCTTCTTCAACCGGCACTTCCGACTGGCCGGCACACTCCGGGCCCTCTTCCTGATTCCCTGGCTGCTCCCGCTGATCGTGTCGGCGTCGACCTGGTCATGGATGCTCAACAGCGAGTCCGGCGTCGTCAACTACGCCCTCCACCTGGTGGGCGTGTCCCCGGTCAACTGGCTCAACTCCCCGGACTGGGCGCTGACCTCGGTCATCGTCGCCAACGTCTGGATCGGCATCCCGTTCAACCTGGTCATCCTCTACAGCGGCCTGCAGAACATCCCCGGCGAGCTGTACGAGGCCGCGGCCCTGGACGGGGCGAGCGCCTGGCAGCAGTTCCGGCGCATCACCTTCCCGCTGCTGCGGCCGGTGTCAGCGATCACCCTGCTGCTCGGTCTCGTCTACACCCTCAAGGTGTTCGACCTGATCTGGATCATGACCAAGGGCGGCCCTGGCGACGCCTCCTCCACCCTCGCCACCTGGTCCTACCAGCTCGGGTTCGGCACCCTGCTGCCGAAGTTCGGACCCGGGGCCGCCGTCGGCAACATCCTCATCCTCATCGCCCTCGTGTTCGGGCTGCTGTACATCCGCGTCCAGAAGAGGCAGGAATCGTGAAGTCCCGTACCGGATCCCGCCGTTACACCGTCATCGGTCTGGTTCTCACCGCCGTGATGCTGTTCCCGGTGTACTGGATGCTCAACGTGTCCCTCACCCCGCAGCAGGACATGCGCAAGAGCCCGCCCGACCTGCTGCCCCTGCACCCCACGTTCGAGGGCTACCGGGCCGTGCTGAACGACCAGATGCCCTACCTCGGCACCAGCCTGCTCATCGGTCTGGGCACGGTCGTCCTCACCCTCCTTCTCGCCGCCCCGGCCGGCTTCGCACTGGCCAAGCTCAAGCCCTACGGCGGGGGACTCCTCGGCCTCGCCCTGCTGGTCGCCCAGATGATCCCCGGCATCGTCATGGCGATGGGCTTCTACGGCATCTTCCTCGACCTGGGTCTGCAGAACTCCTGGTGGGGCCTGATCATCGCCGACTCCACCATCGCCGTGCCCTTCGGCGTCATGATCTTCACAGCTTTCATGTCCGGTATCCCCGGCGAACTCATCGCCGCGGCCCGCATCGACGGCGCCGGCACCTTCCGCACCTTCCGGTCCGTCGTCCTGCCGGTAAGCCGCAACGCGATCGTCACGGTCTCGCTCTTCAGCTTCCTGTGGGCCTGGTCGGACTTCGTCTTCGCCAACACCCTCGACGGCGGCGGTGACTGGCGGCCGATCACCCTCGGCATCTACCACTACATCGGCAACAACAACCAGGAGTGGAACGCGATCATGGCCACCGCCGTCGTCGCGTCCCTGCCCGCGGCCGTCCTGCTCGTCCTCGCGCAGCGCTACGTAGCCGCAGGCGTCACCGCGGGCGCCGTCAAGGACTGATCCCACGATGACCTCCATCCGTGCCCCCCGGACCCGCAGGGACCGCGCTCCACCCCCCGTCCCGCCCGCACACCGTCCAGAGCTGCCACCCGTCACGAGGGCTTACGTCCCACGTAACCGGCCGGCCCCCGAGCCGTCGCCTCCCCCCGGCGCGCCGCGCCACCTGCACGTCCCCCTCCCGCCCAGGAGAGCCGCTGATGTCATACCTGAGCTCCCGCCACCGCCACAGAGGAACCCTCGGCCGCGCGAGCGCCGCCGCCCTCGCCACGGCCCTGGCCACCACCGCCCTCGTCCTGTCCGGCACTTCCGCCCAGGCCACCCCCTCCTCCTCCACCACGCTGGTCGTCAACGCCGCGCAGAACCTGCGGCCCGTCACCCACGTCGGCACCGGCAGCCTCTACGGCCTCGCCGACGACACCACGCCCGCCGACAGCCTGGTCACCCCGCTCAAGCCGAACACCTTCGTACAGATGGCCCCGGGCGGCAGCCAGCTGCCCAACGGCGAGCCGAAGCCCGCCGGTGACGCCCTGGTCGTCGCCCCGAAGGCGGCACGTGCCGGCGCCAAGGTGGTCGCACGGATGCCGGACTGGTACCCGGACTTCCCCTACAAGTGGGTCAGCATGAGCGACTGGCTGTCCGCCGTGGACAAGCAGATCGCCGCCGTGAAGGCATCCAGCGCCACCAACATCTCGGCCTGGGCCATCTGGAACGAGCCCGACCTGAACTGGGACACCACCCACGCCGGCCCCTTCGACACCGCCTGGAGCACGACCTACAAGGAGATCCGCTCCAAGGACTCCACCACCCCCATCCAGGGCCCCAGCTTCAGCTTTTACACCCACGCCAAGATGCAGACGTTCCTCCAGGACGCCATCGCCAACAACGCCGTCCCCGACGTGATCGCCTGGCACGAGCTGGGGGGCAGCTCGGGCATCGCCTCGCGCATCGCCGACTACCGCGCACTGGAGTCCAGCCTCGGACTGAGCCCCCGGCCGATCGACATCGAGGAGTACGGCAAGCCCGCGGAGATGGGCAACTCAGGTGCCCTCATCGGCTACGCCGCCAAGTTCGAGCGGGCCGGCGTCCGCGACGCCGAACTCGCCTTCTGGAACCACTACGGCACCCTCGGCGACACCCTCACCGACACCGGCGGCTCGCCCAACGGCTCGTACTGGACGTACAAGTGGTACGGCGACATGTCCGGCAACATGCTGGTCACCACGCCGCCCGCCCAGACGGGCATAGACGGGCTCGCGTCCTTGAACAGCGCGGGCAACCAGATCAGCGTCATCGCCGGCGGCTGCACCGGCTCCTGCGCCGTGAAGGTCAACGGCCTGTCCTCACTGTCGGCCTTCGGCAGCACGGTCCACGTGAAGCTGGAATACAGCCCCGACACCGGCCGTACGACCGCCTCTCCCGGCCCGATCACCATCTCCGACGCCGACTACACGGTCTCGAACGGCTCCATCACCGTCCCGGTGACGATGAACGCCAGCGACGGCTACCACCTGGTCATCACCCCCAGCGGCACGAACACCTCCCTGGCCGGCCGCTACCAGATCACCAACAAGAACAGCGGCCTCGCCCTCGACACCCTGAACGCGGGCACCGCCCAGGGCACCTCGGTCGTCCAGGCCACGTCCACCACCGGCACCGACGAGAACTGGACCCTGGTTTCCGCCGGCCAAGGCCTCTACAAGATCGTCAACCAGAAGAGCGGCCTGGTGCTCGGCATCAACCAGATGAGCACCAGCGACGGCGGCACGGCTCTGATCTGGGGTGACAACGGCACCGCCGACCACCTCTGGCAGCTCATCCCGGCCCCCGGCGGCTACTACAAGATCGCCAACTACAACAGCGGTCTCGTACTCGGCGTGGACCAGATGAGCACGACGTCCGGCGCGCAGGTCCTGCAGTGGGCCGACAGCGGCACTGCCGACCACCTGTGGAAACTCACTTCCCGCTGAGGCAACACCAACGGCCCCGCGTCCGCCTTTCCGGCGGGCGCGGGGCTGCTGTCTCTCCGGCCGGGTGCCTTCGGCTTCGGGGCGTTTGGGGCACCCCCGCGCCGGCTGATCCCCAGCGTGAACCGGGCCGGGTCGAACCGCGGGTCCCAGCGGATCCAGTGACAGGAAGAGAGCTCCCGGGTGCCAGGGGACACCCGGGGCGGGGAATGGTCAGGCGACGGTTCCGGTCACCGAGCCTGAGTTCTTCGTCACCTCGTACGTCACGGTGGCTCCGCTCCAGAAGTGGAAGACGAGAGTCGCCTGGGTGTTGTCACGCAGTGAGTTGACGAACTTGGAGGTGAGGAGAAGACCGTTGCCCGGGTAGTCGGGAGAGAATGCCTCGTTGAACTCCTGGTAGGGAGTCCAGTCGGTCGGGCCGGCGTTGCTGCCGTCGGCGTACTTGGCCTCCATGGTGGCCAGTTGGTCACCGCGGTATCGGGTGGGGATGGTGAGACCGCCGGCGTCACCGGTCGCGTCGGAGAGCACCGGCCTGTCATACGTGGTCACGTAGATCTTCCAGGGCAGACCCCGGGAGAAACGGGCCTCGATCGTCGCGTTGACCCCGTAGGCGCGGTCACCGGCGAGCCGGGTCAGCGCGGTGGCTGTGAACGTGAGCTGGTTGCCGGAGACGGTGTAGTCCCGGCCCCGGACGAGCTTTTTGCCGCCCTGCCACACGCCGCGGAAGGTGGTGCCGTTCGGGTTCAGGGTCAGTGTCCTGGCGGTGATCGCACTCGACTTCGCCAGGAAGACACGGTCCGAGGAGGCGGTGCCCGAGCGGGTTTTCCAGCTCGACTTGATCTGGTCGATCAGCTCGGGCTCACGCCACTGCAGCGTGGAGCGGTTCAGGAAGTTGTAGGCGTCCCACAGGGCCGTGGTCACCCCGGAGATGCGGGCCTCGTATCCGAACATCTCGAAGTACTTCAGTGCCTCGCCACGTTCGACACGCGGCGCGCGTTGGAAGTGGTCGGGGTACGACAACAGGCCGTACTCACCCAGGTAGACGGGGATTCCCTTGGAGACGAGGGTGTCGCGGAGCCGGGCGAAGTTGTCGGTCAGGTCCTTCTGCGCGGTGGCGTCGAACTGGGTGCCGCCGGCGATGTTCACGCTGAACGGGTACCAGCTGTAGTAGTGCACGGTGGCCACGAGGTGGGGGTCGTTCAGCGACTTCATCTCGCTCACCAGGGCGTCCAGGAAGACCTGGCCGGAATTGGTGTGCAGGCTGGGCAGGACGAGCAGACGGGTCGCGTTGTTGCCGCCGGACTGGCGCACCACGGTGTGGAAGGCGGTGTTCAGTTCGTCGTTGTACTGGATGCCCTGGGCGTCGGTGGTGTTGTTGAACTGCGGCTCGTTGTTGCTCTCGAAGAGCAGTCTCTTCGGGGAGTCCTTGAACTCGGCGGCGATCTGGGTCCAGGTGGCCTGGAAGCGGGCCAGGACGTTGTCGTGGTCGGTGGGCATGTCGGCGATCCACTGCCACGAGTCGTGATGGACGTTGATCACGACGTAGAGACCGTCGGCCAGCGCCCAGTCGACCACCTGCTTGACGCGTTTCATCCACGTCTCGTCGATCGTGTAGGGGGCGGTGGAGGACTGGTGGCCGCTCCAGGTGACGGGGATGCGGACGCTGCGGAAACCCTGGGCCTTGATGGTGTCGAACAGGGCCTTGGTCGCCGGTGGGTTGCCCCAGGACGTCTCGTCGGGGATGGCGTCCAGGGTGTTGCCGAGGTTCCAGCTGGGCTGCATCGCGGCCACGGTGCCCATCGGACTGAGCGCGATGTTCTTCGTCGCCGCGGACGCGCCCTCGTGGGACGGTACGGCGAACGCGGCGGTGCTGGTCAGCCCTATCGCGGCGACCAGCGCCAGCAGCAGACCGAGCACCCGGCCCGGGCCGCCTCTGCGCCGGTCGGTGGGGAGGTGCGTTCCCTTCATCTGTGACCTCTCTCTGTTGGCCGAGCGGGTTCCGCCCGCGGGGGGGATGGAGCGGCAGGCAGCAAGGGGGCGGGGCGTCTTCGGAAGCCGACGTGGTACCTCGGCTCGCCTCGCCGGTTCAGAGGCCGAGCGGCTCGTGGTCGAACCAGTCGAAGTGGACTGTGCCGGCCGCGGCGTACAGGCCGATGACCCGGCCGGTGAATCCGCCGGCCACCTCCGTCGACAGATAGCGGCCGTCGAGTGCGCCGAGTGCGGTGAAGGTGCCGTCCTGCTCCTCGACGCCGAACGTGAGGATGTCGGGACCGGTGCGGGGGCCGTTCGGAGGGGCGTCGGAGACGTCGAGGCGCAGAACCACGGGCCCGGCCGGCACGGGACGGGAAGCCACGACAGTGCGGAACGGTCCGACGCGGCTCAGGACGCGTACTTGGCCCTCGGCCGCCTCGATCTCGTAATGGTGCTCTTCGTCCAGGCGGACGGCGAGGCCGCCGCGCCCTTGGGCGGGGTCGATCAGGGTGCGCACCCGGCATGCCAGATGCTGCTGGCGGCGGCCGACGAACACGACGTCCGGCTCGTCCAGCGAGGCGCCGCGGGCGCGCAGCGTCAGCCAGCCGGCCCGCTCCTTGGTGGTGCAGTGCTCCTCCGGACGGTCGCGTACGGAGATCCACTGCGGCCGCAACCCGCTGAGGTCGAAGTCGTCCCGGTGGACCTCGGCGGGGCCGGGGACGAGCGGCCAGGCGGGCGCGGGCAGTTCGGGCGACACCTCTCCGACGACGGGCCAGCCGTCCACCCACTCCACGGGCGCCAGGAAGGTCTCGCGGCCCAGCACATGCCAGCCGGGCGTGCCACCCCGCGGCCGGACGCCCAGCAGCACCATCCACCACGAACCGTCGGGCCCCTGGACCAGGTCCGCGTGACCGGTGTTCTGGATCGGGCGGTGAGTGCCGCGGTGGGTGAGGACCGGGTTGGCCGGGCACGGCTCGAACGGGCCGGTGGGCGTGCGCCCGCGGGCGATCGAGACGGCGTGGCCGCGCTCGGTGCCGCCCTCGGCGATGAGCAGATACCAGTACGCGCCGATGTGGTACAGATGCGGCGCCTCCGGCGCCTGGGCGCCGGGGGTGCCGGCCCACACCGTGTGCGGAGGTCCGAACGTCTCGCCGGTGTACGGGTCGATACGGACCTGCGCGCCCCCGGCGACCGTGCACCAGCAGGTGCCGTCCTCGTCCCAGGCGAGATCCGGGTCGATGCCCTTCACCTCCGGCAGTCGGACCGGGTCGGACCAGGGCCCGGCCGGATCGGTGGCGGTGAACAGCAGGTTGCCCTCGCCCGCGGCCACGTTGGTGACGATCAGCCAGAAACGTCCGTCGTGGTGGCGCAGGGTGGGAGCGTAGATCCCGCCGGAGGACGGCATTGCGGCCGGCAGGCGCAGTTGGGTCGGCCGGTCCAGGGCGTTGCCGATCTGCGTCCAGTGCACCAGGTCGCGGCTGTGGAAGACGGGGATGCCGGGGAAGTACTCGAAGCTGGAGCAGACGAGGTAGTAGTCGTCTTCGACGCGGCAGACGCTGGGGTCTGGGTGGAAGCCTGGGATCACGGGGTTGGTCATGGTGGCGTCCGCACCCTGCGTTTCTGACATTGGACCAAGTCCCTTTCGTTCAGCGGGTCGTTGTCATGTGTCACCGGCGGTTCAGGGCGCTTCCGGCAGCGTGTGGGTGAGGCGGAGCAGCACGGTGGACGGAGGTGTGGGCAGCGTCAGCGTGAGGCCGGCGGCATCGGGGTTCCAGGCGGCGGCCTGGCTCGCGGTGAGGTAGAGGACGTCGACGCGAGCGGCGGAGCCGCGGAGGTTCGTTCTCCGCCCACAGCAGCTCCGCGCCCCCGATGGCCTCCGGACCGTCCGCGAGGCACCCCACGACCAGGGACGAGACCGATTCCAGGTACAGCGCGGCCTCCCCGCCGTTGCGCAGGACCACCTCGCTGCGCAGTACGGGCACCCCGTCCGGCGAGCGGTAGGTCACCTCCGCGACGAGCCCGGTTTCAGGGTCGCGGAGCTCGACGGTCAGCACGTGCCGGTCACCGTCGCGGGACACACGGTGCGCGCGGTGGCGCAGCCGTCCGCCGACGTACGAGTCGATGAGACACACGCTCGACCAGGCGCGGCCGCGGTGCCGTCCTCACCGACGTCGATCTCGATCTCCAGGGGCGCTTGGCCCTGAAGGAGAGCCTGCGGTGCGCCGGTCATGATGGCCTTTCTGGTAAGGGTCAGAACGCGCGGGGGCAGGCCCCGACGGCAAGGGAGGGACTCGGCGGGGAGTCAGGCGGTACGGAGCACCGCGCAGCCGCCGGGCGGCAGTTCGGACAATGTGTTGCCGGTGAGCAGGTCGTGGGCGGGCTCGGGCAGGGGCACGGGCTCGGGGCGGTGGTTGATCAGAACGCCCCAGCGACGGCCGTCCGGGGCGCGTCGCATGACGGCCTCGACCTGAGCGGGCAGGCCCTGCACCTCGGGACCCACCCCCGCCTCGTCGAGCAGCCGGGCGACCAGGGCGGCGTAGCCGGCGTCGTCCAGGCGGGTGGAGAGGTACCAGCCCTGTCCGGTGCCGAAGCGGTGACGGGTCAGCGCCGGGCTGCCGGCGAGCATGCCCTCGGCGTAGGCGGCGAGCGTTTCCGCGCCTTCGGCGCGAAGCGACTCGCTCCAGACGGTGCCGTGCGATCCGTCCGACAGGGCGATCCGCTCGTCCCGCCGCAGCGGCCGGTACTCCTCGACGCGGATGCCCAGCGCCTCGCGCAGCGGCTCGGCGGGGTAGCCGCCGAGGCGGGCGTGCATGCGGTCGTCGACGTATCCGCTCGCGTGCTGGACGAGGAGGGTTCCGCCGTCGGCGATGTAACGGCGCAGGTTCTCGGCCGCCCCGTCGGACAGGAGGAACAGGGCCGGTGCGATGACGAGCGGGAAGCGGCTCAACTCGTGCTCGGGGTGCGCGAAGTCGACGGTGACGCCGGCGTCCCACAGGGCCCGGTGCGCCCGGCCGAGTGCCGCGTGGTAGTCGAGGTCCGCCGAGGGAAGGCCGTCCACGCCGAGCGCCCACCAGGCGTCCGCTTCGTGCAGGACCGCCACCGAAGCGGAGACCGTCGATCCCGCCAGCTCGCCGAGCCGGGCGACCGCCTCGCCGACCTGCGCGACCTCACGGAAGATGCGACTGTCGGGGCCCGCGTGCGGGACCATCGCCGAGTGCCACGTCTCGGCGCCGGCCCGGGACTGCCGCCACTGGAAGAACAAGGCCCCCTCCGAACCGCGCGCGATGTGCCCGAGGGTGTGGCGCAGCATGTCCCCGGGCTCCTTGGCCAGGACCCGGTCGCGGTCGTAGACGGTACTGGTGCCCTGTTCCATCAGCAGCCAGGGGTGGCCGTCGCCCAGGGAGCGGGCGCGGTCGGCGTGGAAGGCGACGTCGACGGCGGCGTCCAGACCGGGTGAGGTGGGGTACTGGTCGGAGGTGACGACGTCGAGTTCGCGGGCCAGGGCCCACAGGTCGACGTTCTGGTAGGCGGGGAGCATCAGGTTGGTCGTCACCGGCCGGTCGCTGTGCGCGCGGATCGCGTCGCGCTGCTCGCGGTAGGCGGCAACGATCTCGTCCGACCAGAAGCGGTGGAAGTCCAGTGCCTGGCCGGGGTTCTTGTGCCATTGCGTCACGCGCGGCGGCAGCACCTGCTCCCAGGAGGTGTAGCGCTGGCTCCAGAAGGCTGTTCCCCAGGCCTCGTTGAGGGCGTCCAGCGAGCCGTGGCGGGTGCGCAGCCACACCCGGAAGGCGGCGGCGGTGTGGTCGCAGTAGCAGAGCGTGCCGTACTCGTTGTGGACGTGCCACAGGGCGACGGCGGGGTGGTCTCCGTAGCGTTCGGCCAGGGCGGAGGCGATCCGGCGGGCCGCGCTGCGGTAGGCGGGCGCGGTGAGGCAGTAGGTGTCGCGGCTGCCGTGGGTGAGGCGGGTGCCGTCCGGGGTGACCGGCAGCGCATGAGGGTGGGCCAGGGTGAACCAGGGCGGCGGGGAGGCCGTCGGGGTGGCGAGGTCGACGGCCACTCCGTTCGCGTGGAGGCGGTCGATGTGGGCGTCGAGCCAGGCGAAGTCGTAGCGGCCCTCGTCCGGTTCCAGCAGGGCCCAGGAGAAGATGCCTACGGTGGCCAGGTTGACCCTGGCCCGGCGCATCAGCGCGTCGTCCTCCTTCCACACCGGCTCGTCCCACTGCTCGGGGTTGTAGTCGCCGCCGAAAGCGAGGCCGCCCAGGCGGTCGGTCAGGCTGCGGGTGGTCATGACTGGTCCTCGGGAAGAAGGGACTCGGCAACTGCTGGGCGACTGCTCTGGCATACCGTCAGAGCGTCCCTCCTGACGGTGGTGAGGGAGCGGCTCCGCTCCAGCAGCGGGGATTGGGCGGGTGGAGCCGCTCCCGGTCACAGGGGGGCGCAGACGGGCGGCCGGTTCACCCCTTGATCGCGCCCGAGAGCACACCGGTGCGGAAGTTCTTCTGCCCGAACCGGCAGATGATCAGCAGCGGTAAGAGCGTCGGGACGACCACCGCCCTCTGCAGGGACAGCGGAGCCGTCTGTGCGTGCGTGGAGCCGAAGCCGGAGTCGACTCCCCTTCGCCGACGAAGTTTCCGCGGTTCAGCTCGTTGCTCAAGGCGGCGGTCCTTTCCTCCGGATCGTCGAAGCGCTTCACCTGGCCGGGAACGTTAATGACACGCTTCTTGCGAGACAAGGGGGCAGGCATCAAGAAAATTCCTTTGACCCAAGCCGTTGACAGCCTGTCGCTGGGATGCGAGCGTCGAAGCGCTTCGATAGCCCGCAACCAGCCTGCTTGAAGGTCCTCGTGGGTTCTTCGTCCCTGCCCGCCGCCCCGTCGTATTCCTGACATTCCCAGCACCAGCCGCCGCCGTTGTGCTCGATCTGCCACACCCACGCCGCCCGGTCATCGCCTCCGGCGCGGACACCGGCGCCATGGACAGCCCACGACGAGCGAACTGACCGATTCCAGGTGCAGCGTGTCCGGCCCTTCCAGCGCGACCGTGATCGGCCGACTGCGCGCGGCTCTGGAGCGCGGCCCCATCGACGAACAGGACGAACACGATCGCCGCCAGCACGTCGCGGTCACTTGCCAGCGCAGTCGGGGGTGGGGTCCTGCGCACCGCCCCTCCCCCGCCGCGGGCCCCGTTAGTCGGGGAAGGAGAAGTAGAGCGTCTCGCTGTAGAAGGACCCGAAGCGCCTCTGCCAGTCGGCTCGGACCGAGGCAAGCCAGTCGTCGTTCTGGCCGGCGATCGCCGCCTCGGCCTGGGCGACGGCATCGGGGATGTCCTCGGACACCAGACGCCGCACGCCCACTGTCGGGTCCTCGCCCGTCATCGAGATGATCTCCCCGGTCTCCAGGACGAAGTAACTCGCCTGCTGCTTGTCGAGGTGGGCCGTGGTCGTGGCAACGCAGTCGGCGAACTCGGCGTCGTCCTCCAGACCCTTGCCGACCGCGCGCAGGAGGCCGAGCAGCAGGGCCGCCCCGTCGGCATAGTCCGCGGCGATGCCGATCGGAGGGTTCCAGATCATGGACGGAACGACCGTCGTTCCGCGCCCCACCATGAGCTTGTGCGCGAGCGGGATGTCCCAGTTGTGCTCGGATATGCATCGGATCCGCTGGGGGATCTCCGCCTCGTTCGGCATCGAGTCCGCAGAGTAGAGGTATGAACGGTTCGCCATGGATGGCGACGCTAGCACCGGGGACCGACAACGCCGGCGTCGTCGGATCCTCGAGCGCGGTCAGAGCGCGCGGGAGGGTCGCGGCCCGGGTTCGGGCCTATTCGGCTGCCCCGACAGAGGTTTGCTGCCCGGCCGGCATGTCCGGAAGGCGGGCCCCAAGCGGCCGGCTCGTAGCCGAGGAGGACGGTCGGCCGCCGCTGCGGTGACCCGAGCGGCCACCTCGCGCGAGGTTTCCACCGGGTCGCCGTGCAGGCCGTGCGGGTCCTCCAGCCGGCGCGGGAATGCAACGTATACGGCCGCCTTACACACGCACCGCGGCCAGGAACTGGCCGCGGTGCGAGGCGGCAAACAGCAGCGGATCGGATGTGGCCCATGGTCACGTGCGACCAGCAGTCGTCTGACCGCCGCGTCGACGAGGGAAGGGACCCAGCAAACTGACGGCCCCTCAAGCAACCTCGAGCTGACAGTGAGCACCCTTTACGGCCAGGTGGGCGGCGGCGGGCCGCAGCAGGCGACGGCCCGGGACTGATCGGCGTCAGCGAGCGGTGCAACCGCAAGCACCGCTGCAAGTGCCACGAACAAGCCGAGTACAGCTTTGCGCACTGCTTCCTCCTGTAAGCCAGGTCTAACTAACGGTGAGCGCTTCACGGCCAACCGGGCGGATTCGGGCCGCAACAGGCGACGGCCCGGGACTGATCGGCACCGACGAGCGGTGCAACCGCGAGCACAGCCGCCAGCGCCATGAACAAGGCCAGCACAGCTTTGCGCACTACTTCCTCCTGCCTTGAGCGGAACTCGACGCCGCTCGCTCCTGCTCGAGCCGCCGCAGCGGTCAAGAGGTCCAGCGAGTCAGCGCCTCGAACCGTAGACCGCGCTAGGAACGTGGCGTCACTGACAGATGTCAGGGTGTGGCATCGGGGCTGGTCGACGCTCGGACCCGAGCAGGCCCGCAGCGCGCCGGAACCAGCTACGCGCTCCGGGTCAGCAGACCGGCGTCGATGACCTCAGCGATAAGGGTGGCGCCGCGGCTGTTCTGGTGGATGTGGTCGGTCGTGAGCACGAGACCCCGCCGCCGCGAGATCGTGTCGAGGCTGCGGCGCAGCACTGCGTGCTGGACGAGGACGCCGACGGCCGCTGCGGGCGTCACCTCCCGGTATGAAATCGGCGGCGGGTCCGCTTGGCGCAGCTCCTCGATCTGGCGTTCGTGGAGCGGAAGGTAGGCCACCTCGTTGGTGGCGGCGACCTCGGCGATCATCCGGCTGTACGCCTGCGATGCCTGTGCCGCTGCTCCGTCGAGTTGTTGGCCGAGTACCGGTAGCGACAGCAGACCGATCGTCGCGTCGGTCTCCGCTCGCAGCCGTGCGACGACGGCCCCCAGGCACTGTTGGAACCAGCCGGCCGACGGGCGATCGGGGAGCTGTTTGCGCTTCATGGCCTGCTCGACGGGGTAGCCGGCAAGGCTCGCTCGGGCGTCGTTGGTCCCGATCAACACGGTGATCACATCGGGTGGGTTCGTGACGACGGCATCGAGACGCTGCAAGAGGTTGTAGGCGAAGTCGCCGTTGGCGCCGAAACGGGCAAGCTGCACGTCACCGGGAGGGCGGCGTCGTCCGAGAAGATCCAGGTAGTCGACGCTGAACTGCGCGCGGGTGAGGCTGTCGCCGAGGCACGCGATGCGTGTCGTCACGGCGCTTCCTCCGGGCTGGGCGTGCCGACGCGTTCGGTCGGGCGGGTGTCGGTCCGAGGACGGTGGTCGGTGCCGAGGGTCGCAGTGATGGCCAGGATGGACGTCGGCCCCTCCATGTCGACCACGTGCCATACCCCGGCCGGGTTGATGGTGGCCTCGCCCGGCCCGAGCAGAACGCGGTCGGGCACCCCGCCCACGTCGCGGGTGACCGTCACGGACCCGCTGAGGCAAACGACCAGCTCGTCGCCTGCCGGGTGGCTCTCCCAATGGTCGCCGAGCCCATCGCCGTCGAAGATCATCACCATCCGGCCCTCGGCGCCGTCTGCCGCGACCGCGGCGCTGTAGGCCTGGAGCACCTCCGGGTCCCAGGTGAAGCCCTCGACGGGTTTCGCTCTCGATCCCAGTCCGAGGTGCACGGGGGTGGTCCGCAGGTCCATGGCATTGCGTTCGTGGTTGACGAGTCTCATGCCGACGATCGTCCACGACAGCGATCGGGCGGTCTTGAAGAAAAGGGAAGAGAAGCCGACGCGACGGGCGGACGGTTGGCGGCTACCCGGCTCCGAGGAGGACTTCGCTGCGACGCCAGGCCGTCGGCGATCGGCCCGTGAACTCGCGCCAGTCCCGAACGAGATGGGCCTGGTCGGCGTAGCCGGAGACGGTTGCCACATCGCTCCACGGGAGCGGGTCCTGCACCGCCGCCAGTTCGTGCGCGTGCTCGAAGCGCAAGACTCGGGCGAAGGTCTTCGGCGACAAACCCACCTCACCGCGAAACCGCTCGGTGAGGTACCGACGGCTCCAGCCGAGTTCCGCGGCGACGGCACCAACCTGGACGCAACCCCGCGCGGCGACGAGGCGGCGCCATGCCTCGGCTACCTCGGGGCGCACCCAGCGCACATGGTCGCCGCGGGCGCCACGGCCGACAGCTCGGAGGAGCAATTCGTCCAGCGCGGTGAACCGCGCCGCCCATGTTGTCGCCGATCGGAGCCGGTCGACCAGCTCGACGGCAAGCGCTCCGAGAAGCTCGTCAAGTGGGACCAGTCGGTGGGCGAGCTCGGCGGCGGGCATGCCGTAGATGGCCCGGGCCCCGAGCGGTGTCAGCGATACCTGAACACCTTGCTGGCGTCCGTCGTGGTGAATCGCGACGGACCGGCACATCAGACCGCCGGCCACGCTGCCGAATCGGGTGACCGGTGACCCGTCGTCAACGCCCGCCGCCACCTCCAAAGGATCTGACAGGCTGATCACCGCAGTGAGCGCGCGGCTCGGCGGGCCGCAGTGCACCCCCGTCGGGAGCCCGCGGAGGTCGAAGCCGACATACGAGTCGACGTACTGCCGCAAGACAGGCGCCGGACGTGCACCGATCCCGGTGGCCGTGTGGTCCTCCATTTTCGTCAGTGTACGAGCCGCCCAGCCCCAGGAAGATCACCATCCAAGGACTGATCACCGCCATGTGCGGCTGGTGACGCGGTTCTTACCGGCACCCCGTCACGCAGCGCTACATGTCCGTTGGCCGTAGCTATGCGAGAACAGGGCCGGATCAGAGAGCAGTGGTATGCAACGGGCCAGCATCTCCTCGGGGTCGCCCAAATAGCGCCCGCCGTGAAGGTCGAAGGCCCGCGGGCCGGCGGTCGATACCGGCCGAGATCGCGAAGTGCCCGATCATCATCAAACCGTCCGCCGGGTACTCGACCGTACGCGTCGTAATCGCCGTTATGAGACTGGACTGTAGTGATCGTCGAGCCCGGCCCGGCCGCTGTTCTGCCGCTGGGGCATCCCGGCGCAGTGCCTGGTCGCGGCTGCGGCTGGCCTGGAGCGGCTTTCACTGTCAGGGCCCCCTCTCTCTTCCAGACGTCGCGAGTCCCCCTCCGCAGCCCACGCCCGAAAATGGCCCAGAACAGTTCGCCGATGGTGCCGTAGTAGGAGACAAGCGCCGGATGGGCGGCCGCCGCGGGCGGTGACCTTGCGGATCGTGACTCGCTCTGCCCGCACCCGGCGTGACTTCCGGCACATCTGCTGGAGGGCCGCCCACCCGGCCGGAGCACCGAAACCTTCACGGCCCCGACCCCTGGACGACCGCGAGGCCGCAGGAACACCGCCCCAACCCGATGCCACGACGTGCACATACCAGTACGAATCGGTAGCTGTGCCAAGGTGTGCCCTCCCGACCGCCCACGTGGCTCTCGCCCGGTGACGGGTTCTCGGCCTGCCGGACGTGGTGGCTGAGAATGGTCTATTGCGGGTGTGACAGGTGATGCTTGGTGCCGATGTCACGGATACGGCGCTTGGTTGTGCTGGTCCGGCGGCTGAAGCTGATCGGCAGTGCAGATTTGAGAGGGCGGCGGGGCGTGGAGTTGCTGGACGGGTCGGATCCGGAAGCTCTCGGTGGCTATCCACTGCTGGCGCGACTCGGTGAGGGCGGAATGGGGCGGGTGTATCTGTCCCGGACGGTGTCGGGGCGGCCGCTGGCGCTCAAGACGGTGCGTGGCGAGATCGGACGGGGACCGGGGTTCGAGGAGCGGTTCGCGCGGGAAATCCGTAACAGCGACCGAGTGCGCTCGCCCTGGACGCCTGCGGTGGTGGACTACAGCCCTCCGGGGCAGCGCCCGCAGTGGCTCGCCACCGAGTACGTGGCAGCGCCGTCCCTGGCGGAGTGGGTGCAGCAGTACGGCCGGCTGTCCGAGCCGTGCGTCCTGGCACTGGCGGCCGAGCTTTTCGGGGCGCTGGCAGCGGTACACGGGGCGGGACTGGCCCACCGGGATGTCAAGCCGTCCAATGTGCTGTTGGGCCGCCGTAGTCCTCTGCTCATAGATTTCGGGATCGCGCGCGCGAGGGAGGACACGCGTCACACGAGGACGGGCGGTGTGATCGGTTCTCCCGGCTATCTGGCGCCGGAGCAGGTGAGTGCCGGGGAATCGGGTGCACCGGGCGACGTTTTCTCGCTGGCTGCGGTACTGGTGTACGCGGCGACGGGACGGGGCCCGTTTTCCAACCCGAACGACGAGTTCTCGCCTGCGGTGCTGCTCTACCGCATCGTGCATCAGGAGCCGAACCTCGACGACGTTCCGGCGGCCCTTGTCCCGCTCCTGCGGTCCTGTCTGGCCAAGGACCCCGAGCAGCGGGCCACGCTCGACACCGTCAGCGTGCTGTTGGAACGCATGGGCGGCCGGTGCGGTACCTGGCCGCAGTTGCTGCCCGAAGGGCTGGAGAAGGATCTCGCCGTGCGGGAGGAGGAGGCGCACGCGTTGATCTCCGCAACAGTGCAACCGCCGTCTGTGGCGGCTGTGTCACGTGAGCCCCATGACGGCCCGGCTTCCGCCGACGCACAGACCGCCGTCCTGCCGCGTGTCGACGCCGTGCGACGGTGGGTGTCCGGCCGTACCGGCCGGGCGGTCGCCGGAACCATGGCCGCGGCCTTGATGGCCGCGGCGGGCACGTTCCTCGTGCGGCATTTCTCCGACGACTCCGACGGGACGCCTTCGCCGTCATCCACTGCCACATCGCTTCCCGAGGCCTGGGCAGGTACATGGGTCGGCACCGGGCCGGGCAATCCCACCCCTGACGGCTTCAATGAGCCCCGCACCGACCGGTTCAGCGTCACTTTGACTCTCCACCCAGCACAACGAGGTGAGCTGGCGGGCAAGCAGGTCAGCAGGGTGACCGAAGTGGACACCAAACGTGAGCTGGGATGCACCGAGACCCTGCGACTGCAGGAGATGCGCAAGGCATCGATGGTCCTCAAGGCGGTCAGCAGCCACCCCACCGAACAGGGGGCCGAGGTCCCCTGCCCCAACGGCAGTATCTACGTCGTTACGATGACCGGCCGAGACACCCTGGGCCTGCGCGACGACCGTGACCAGTCCGCCGGGGCGCCGTCCACCCTCACCCGGCGCTGACGGTTGAGCCCGCGGGCCCGGTCGGTGCCGCGCCCTTCCCGTCCGGCGCCGGGTCGCTGAGGTTGGGACGCTCCGTTGCCTCCGCCTTCATTACGGGCTTCCAGCCAGCCGCGACCTCATGAATGGCGCCGCGTCGGCGTCGTCCTGGAAGACGCGCAGCCGCCGGCCCGGAATGGGTCCGGGGTTGTCGCGGTAGGCCGGCGTGGGCTTGTCGAGGTGGCTGATCACGCCGAGGACGCCGTGCGGGGCGGACGCGCGACGGCGGCGACGACGTCACCGTGGCCGCTGCGAATGAACCCCGCCGTGTCCGCATGGCTCGCTCTCATCCACCGCCCCTTCCTCGAGCCCTCGCGGCCTCGGCGACCCGGGCCGCCGTCTCCCGCAGCCACATGTGCGCCGCGTCGTGCATGTGGACCGGATGCCACCACAAGGCCTGCTGGATCGGCACGGCGTCATAGGGCGGCTCCATGAGGCGGACGTGCGCGAGTCCGTCCAGCTCGTCGGCGAGACGTCTCTGAAGGAGAGCCACCCGGCGGGTGCCCGCAACCAGGAGTGGCATCAGCTGGAAACTGTCGACGGAGACCGCGACGCGCGGCTCGATGCCGAGCGCGGCAATCTGGCGGGCGGCGGGGGCGTCGTAGGCTCGTTGGTACGTCACCCATGGCAGTCGGGCCAGGTCGTCGAGGGTGAGCTGCTCGCCGACCTCGGGGTTGTCGTCGGCGACGAGGAAGACCCAGCTGTCCTGGTAGAGCTCGACCGTGGGAAAGCCGCGAATGATGCCGTGGGGCAGCAGTAGCCCGTCCACGGTGCTGAGCAGCGACCCGGTGCTGTCGATGATTTCGTTCGGTACCTGTTTGAACCTGAGCCGGATGCCTGGTGCCTCGGCTTGGACGGTGCGGGCGAGTTCGGTGCCGAAGACGGCAACCGCGTAGTCCGAGGCGATCAGCGTGAACTCATGCTCCTCGCGGGAGGGGTCGAATTCGGCCTGACTGGCGAAGACGCGCTCCAGCAGGTCGCATGCGGTGGTGGTTCGGTCGAGGAGGGCCTGCCCGAGGGCGGTCAGTTCGTACCCTCCGCCCACCCGGGCGAGCAGGTCGTCGTCGAAGTGGCGGCGCAGCCGGGCCAGGGCCGCGCTCATCGCGGGTTGACTGAGCCCGATGCACTGGCCGGCCCTGGTGACGTTGCGCTCCTGCAGGAGGGCGCGCAGGGCAACGACGAGGTTGAGGTCCAGGCTGGCCAAGTTCACGAAGCATCCCAATTCCGGAGCCGGCACCATCGGTATTCACCGGCTGGATTCTTATATACAGGAAATCGATTTCCCTGATTGCAATCTACGGGCCAGATTAGTGGGACCGCAATCGGGAGGACATCTCCGTGAAATCCGCAGCCGCGTCGGCACCATTCGCGCCCTTCTCGGGCCCTTTCGCCATCGGCACTCTCTCCGCCTCGGGCGGGGCCGCGTTCCCCGGCCTCGTGGTGCCCGACGGCCAGGTGCTCGACCTGCGCGCGGCTCTGGGTGAACCCGCGCTGACGACCCTTGTGCTCCTGGAGCGCTGGGACGAGACCTTGCCCCGCCTGCACGCCCTCGCGGCGGAGCCGGCCGGCGCATGGCTGTCGCTCGATGACCTGCGGGTGCACGCGCCCGTCGAGCCCCGGCAGATCTTCCAGTCCGGCGCCAACTACCGGCAACACGTGATCGACCTGGCGGTCGCGCACCGTGCCCCGGACGCCCCGGGCACCGTCGAGGAGGCCCGCGCCGAGGTCGCGGCGGTCATGGACAAGCGGGCCGCCGAGGACCTCCCGTACGTCTTCATCGGCCTGCCGACCACGATCAGCGGCCCCTATGACGACGTGGTGCTGCCCGCCTGGGCCGAGAAGCCCGACTGGGAGCTGGAGGTGGCCGCGGTGATCTCCCGCCCCGCCTACCGGGTCACCGTGGAGGAGGCGCTGGACCACGTCGCGGGCTACACCATCGCCAACGACCTGACCGACCGCGCGAGCGTCTTCCGCCGGGACATGCCCCCGATCGGCACCGACTGGCTGCGCGGCAAGAACGCCCCCGGCTTCACCCCGCTCGGCCCGTGGATCGTCCCTGCCGGCTCCATCGCCGACCCGTCCGACCTGCAGGTCACCCTGAAACTCAACGGCGAGACCATGCAGGACGAGTCCACCAAGGACATGATCTTCGGTGTCGCACGGTTGGTCTCGTACATCTCCCAGACCGCCCGACTGCTTCCCGGCGACCTGGTTCTGACCGGCAGCCCGGCCGGCAACGGCATCCACTGGGGCCGGCTGCTGCGCGACGGCGACGTGATGGACGGCTCGGTCACCGGGCTCGGTGCCCAGCGCACCCGCTGTGTCGCGGAGGACGCACGATGACCGCCGCCCGTATCGACCGTGCGGATCCTGAGGCGGCGATCGCCGAGGCCGCCAAGGCGTACTCGAACTGGGGCCGCTGGGGCGAGGACGACGTGCTCGGCACGCTCAACTTCCTCGACGAGGCCAAGCGCCGCGAGGGCGCGGCCCTGATCCGCGACGGCGTCAGCTTCTCCTTGTCACAGGCCTTCGACATGGACGGCCCGCAGAAAGGCTGGCGGCGGCGTACGAACCCGGTGCACACGATGCTCGCCACCGGCACCGACGCCGCTCTGGGCGGTCAGGGTTTTCCGCACGGTTTCGGTGGCGCCGACGATGTGATCGCCATGCCCTTGCAGTGCTCCACCCAATGGGACGGGCTCGGCCACATCTTCGATCACGGCATGGCGTGGAACGGCCGCCCGGCGGAGAAGGTCGTCACCTCCGAAGGCGACCTGGTCACCGGCATCGAGCACATGGCTCCGCACGTCGCCGGGCGGGGCGTCCTCCTCGACGTGGGCCTGGTCATCGGCCAGGACGGCGAACTGCCCGACGGCTTCGCCGTCACCGAGGAGCACCTGACCTCAACCGCCGCCTCGCACGGTGTGACCGTCGGTCGTGGCGACCTGGTCCTCGTGCGCACCGGGCGGCTGGCCCGCGCCCGTCACGAAGGCTGGGGCGACTACGCGGGCGGGCCGGCGCCGGGGCTGAGTTTCAGCACGGCCGGCTGGCTGCACCGGAGCGAGATCGCCGGGATCGCCACCGACACCTGGGGCTTCGAGGTGCGGCCCAACGAGTTCGACCACGCCTTCCAGCCGCTGCACCAGGTCGCCATCCCCCACATCGGTCTGCTCATCGGTGAGATGTGGGACCTCGACGCCCTCGCCGCACATTGCGCCGCCGACGGCCGGTACGAGTTCTGGCTCACCGCCGCGCCACTGCCCATCACCGGGTCCGTCGGCTCACCGGTGAATCCCCTCGCCGTCAAGTAGCGGCCTGGGCTGCCGGGCGGGCCGCGCCCGGACGGCAACGCCACCCTCGCCCGCCCGGCTCGCAACACCCCCTCTGCCGCTCGCAGTCACACGGCACCATCTCAGGGAGAACCCATGAACGATCCCCGCCCCCGCACCGTGCTCGTCATAGGCGGCGGCGCGTCCGGCAACGCCGTGACCGTGCTGCTGCGGCGGGCGGGCATCACCGTGGAACTGATCGAGGCCAAACCCGACTGGAACGTGCTCGGCTCCGGCATCACCCTCCAGGGCAACGCGCTGCGCGTGCTGCGCGAAGTCGGCGTGTGGGACAAGGTCCGGGAGAGCGGCTGCGCCGTCGACGCCGTCGGTCTGGCCGCGCCCGACGGGACCGTGTTCCACGTCCAGCAGGACATCCGCACCGGTGGGGACGACCTGCCCCCGATCTTCGGCATGCAGCGGCCCCGGCTCCAGGAGATCCTTTGTGAGGCCGTCCTCGAGAGCGGCGCGACGGTACGCCTCGGCACCACCGCCGAGGAACTGGTCCAGGACGCGTCCGGCGTCACCGCCCGGTTCAGCGACGGCACCGAGGGCCGCTACGACCTCGTCATCGCCGCTGACGGCGTCGGCTCCCGCACGCGCGCGATGATCGGCATCAGCGACCATCCCGAACCGACCGGCATGGCCATCTGGCGCGTCCCCGCGCCCCGCCCCGAGGGCGTGGAGCGCATGGACCTGGCCTACGGCGGAACCTGCTACATCGCCGGCTACTGCCCCACCAGCAAGAACACCCTCTACGCCTACCTCGTCGAGGCCAACCGCGACCGCGCCTCCATCGACCCGGCCTCGTACGCGGACGAGATGCGGCGGCTGGCCGCGCCCTACGGGGGTGCGTGGCCGGAGATCGCCGCGAGCATCACCGACCCGGCCGAGGTCAACTACACCTGGTTCGAGCGGCTGCTCGTCGAGGCCTCCTGGCACCGCGGCCGGGTCGTCCTGATCGGTGACGCGGCCCATGTCTGTCCCCCCACGCTCGCCCAGGGCGCGGCCATGTCGTTGGAGGACGCCTCCGTCCTGGCCGAGATGCTGAGTGAGGAGCGGGACTGGAGTTCCCTCGACGCCCTCCTGACCGGCTTCTACGAACGCCGGATCGACCGTGTCCGCATGGTGGTCGAAGCATCCGTGCAACTCGGTCAGTGGCAGCTGGACGGCGTCCGTGACGCCGACGCACCCGGTCTGATGGGCCGCACGATGTCCGTCCTGAAGGTGACCCCGTGAACGCCGTGAACCCCGTGAGTTCCCGGAACAGCGCACCCACGATCGACGTCCACGCGCACGTCCTGCTGCCGCCGGTCGAGGACGCCGTCGCCGGACACCCCGGGCTGACCGCGGCCCGCGATCTCGACGCCCGCCGCAACGGCCCCGAGGCCATCGCGGTCAGCGGCCCGATGTTCCGCGACCGCTTCACGAGGCTGACCGACGTCAAGGCCCGGCTCGCCGCGATGGACGCCTCCGGGGTGGACGTCCAGTTGGTCTCGCCGTCTCCGTCGCACTACCACTACTGGGCCGACGAGGACCTGGCTCGTAGGGTGTGGGAACTGGCCAACGAGGGCACCGCCGCGCACGTCGCCCAGGCCCCGCAGCGGCTGCACGGCCTCGGCCTCGTCCCGCTCCAGCACCCGGGCCTCGCAGTCGAAGCCCTCGAACAGGCCCTCGGCCTGGGACTGCGCGGTGTCGAGATATCGAGCCACGCGCCGGGACGCGAACTGTCCGACCCCGCGTACGAGCCGTTCTGGACACGGGCCGAGGAAACCGGCGCGATCCTCTTCCTGCATCCCTTCGGCTGCACGCTCGACGAGCGCCTCAACCGGTGGTACCTGTCCAACACCGTCGGCCAGCCGACCGAGAACGCCGTCGCCCTGTCCCATCTGATCTTCTCCGGAGTCCTGGACCGGCACCCGGGGTTGCGCATCGTCGCCGCCCACGGAGGCGGTTATCTGCCCACCCACATCGGCCGCTCCGACCACGCCTGGCTCGCCCGCACCGACACCCGCGGCTGCGCGCACCCGCCCAGCAGCTACCTCAAGCGGCTGTACTTCGACTCCCTGGTCCACGACCCGGACGTCCTGCGCGAGCTGATCCGTGTGGCCGGCCCCGACCGGGTGCTGCTCGGCTCCGACTTCCCCTTCGACATGGGCACCGACGACCCGCTCGGTGCTCTGCGCGACGTCACGGACCTGCCCGCCCCCCACTTCCACGCCGTACGCGGCGGCAACGCGGCAGCGCTGCTGCGTCTCACCTGAGGAGCCCGACATGACCAACCGTCTGCTCACCCATCTGCGGCACGTCGACCTGGCCGTGCCGGACTACGACAAGCAGCTCGACTTCTACGCCGGCGTCTGGGGCCTGACCAAGGTCGCCGAGGACTCCGGCATCTCCTTCCTCGCCGCCGAGGGCTCCCCCGAGCAGTACATCGTCCGGCTGCGCAAGGCCGAGGAGAAGCGCCTCGACCTCATCTCCTACGGCGCGGCGGACCCCGTCGACGTGGACTCACTCGCCGAGCAACTCCTCTCAGGGGGAGTGCGGTTGATCTCCCAGCCGGGCAAGGTCGACACCCCCGGCGGCGGTTACGGCTTCCGCTTCTTCGACATCGACGGCCGCACCATCGAGGTCTCGGCCGACGTCGAGGCGCGCCGGCACCGTCGTATCGAGGAGAAGGAGTCCATCCCGGTCCGTCTCTCGCACGTCGTCCTGAACTCCCCCAATATCAACGCCACCCGCGCCTGGTACGAGCAGCACCTCGACTTCCGGCTGTCCGACACGATGGCCTTGCCGCACATGGGCGAGGTCATGCACTTCATGCGGATCAGCAACCAGCACCACTCCATGGCCATCGCCAGCGGTCCGCACACCTCCCTGCAACACCTCTCCTTCGAGATGCGCGGCATCGACGAGTACATGCGCGGCTCCGGCCGCGTGATGCGCTCCGGCGCCCGCAAGATCTGGGGCCCGGGGCGCCACATGGCGGGCGACAACACCTTCACGTACTTCCTCGACCCGCACGGCAACACCGTGGAGTACACCACCGAGCTCGAAAAGCTGGACGAGGACACCTGGCACCCGCACATCTACGACCTGACGAAGCCCGAGAACGCCGACCAGTGGGGCACGTCCAACCCGATGAACGAGATGGTCGCCAAGGAAATGCTCAACGACGTCGATCGCGGCGTCTTCGTCGCTCCGCCGGTCTGACCCCTTGATCCCGGGGGCTCGGCGCACTCCCCCGCCCGCCATGCCGCCGGGCCCCCGGCCTGGGCCAACCCACCCAGCTCCCTAGGGATGCCATGCGTTTCGCCACGTACGAACAGCACGGCCGCAGCCGTCTCGCCACCGTCCAGGACGACGGCGTCCTCTACCCCTGCCCCGGCCGAGCCTCGCTTCTCGATCTGATCCAGGCCGGTCCCGAGGCGCTGCGCGAGGCGGGCAACACAAGCCCGGACGTGCCGCGCGGGCCGCACGTCTCCGAGGTGCGACTGCTGCCGCCGCTCCAACCGCCGTCCGTACGCGACTTCGTCACCTTCGAGGAACACGTCGAGGGTGTACGACGCAGCATCGACGGAGCCTCGGGCGCCCCGGACGCCTGGTACGACGCGCCCACCTTCTACTTCACCAATCCCTACGCCGTCATCGGCGCTCACGACGACGTCCCCGTGCCGCCCGCCAGCCAGGCACTGGACTTCGAACTCGAAGTCGCCGCGGTCATCGGACGCGAGGGCCGCGACCTCACCCCCGAGCAGGCCCGCGACCACATCATCGGCTACACCATCTACAACGACTGGTCCGCCCGCGACCTCCAGTCCCGCGAGATGCAGGTCAACCTCGGCCCCTGCAAGGGCAAGGACACCGCCACCACCCTCGGCCCCCACCTCGTCACCGCGGACGAACTGGAGCCCTACCGCGACAGCGACGGATTCCTTCGCCTGGCGCTGACCGCCGAGATCAACGGCGAGGTCGTCGGCAAGGACCTGCTGTCCAACATGAGCTGGACCTTCGAGGAGATGACCGCCTACACCTCCCGCGGCACCTGGGTACGCCCCGGCGACGTACTCGGCTCCGGCACCTGCGGCAACGGCGGCTGCCTCGCCGAACTCTGGGGCGTACGCGGCCGCCAGAACCCGCCGCCGCTCAAGCCCGGCGACACCGTCACCCTCACCGTCGAAGGCATCGGCACCGTCTCCAACACCGTGGTACCCGGTGCCGAACCGGTGGCCGTCCCTCGCGCCCGTAGGCGCCCGCGAACGCGCCCGTGAACCGCGCACACCCCAAAGCTTCCTGGCCGGGCACCGACCCTGTAGGGGAGAAGCCCGCCCTCACCGACCACCAGGTCAACGACGACCAAGGCTGAGGAAATCCACCATGAAGAAGCTTCCCGCCCAGAGCGGCCGCGTCGCCGTCATCGGCGCCGGACCCGGTGGCATGGCCGCCGCACTCTCCGTGCATCAGGCCGGCCACGACACGCCAGACCCGCCGGCAACATCCTCAACCTGTGGCCGCCGCCCATCAAGGCACTCGGGCTGCTCGGAGTGAACACCGAGGACCTGGGTGCGCCCTGTACGTCCGAGTTCCGCAACGCCCGCGGGCGCCGCCGGGTCCGCGCGGCCCTTCCGGAACAGGTTGTCCGCGACTACGGCGGCGGCTTCGTCGGCCTGCTGCGCCCCGAGCTGTACGAGCGGCTGCTCGACGCGCTGCCCAAGGGAGTCCTGCGGGTCAACCACACGGTGGAGCGCGTCGAGCAGGACGAGAGAGAGGTGCTCGTCGGTCGACACCTTCGCCATGGCAAGTGGTGGCACGACAGCCGACCTGCCATCACCACGCTGGGCCCGCCCGACCACACGGCCCTGCGCTCGTCCCAGGCGCTGGTTCGCTCCCGCCGTGCTCCGCAAGCAGGAAGCACGCGCCCGCGACATCGTGACCGACGTCCTCGACGGACAGACCACTCCGATGACCTTCGGCTACGGCATCCACAGCGGCCTCGGCGAACCATTGACCCGGTTGGAGTCCCGCGTCCTCCAGGAACAGTTGCTGGAGCGCTTCCCCGAACGGCGGCTCGCTCCCGGCTGTCGCCGTGAGCCCGCTCCGGGCCTGGTCATGGTCCGCCGCCCGGCGCGGCTCGACGTCGTGCTCTGATCCGAGCAGGGCTTCTCCCGAGGACGGTGCCGTGCTCATCGGCTTCGGCGCGCTCGGCAGGCCGGAAGACCGTCGCCCGCCACGAGGGCGTCGACCGGGCCGCGGAGCAGCTCGGGGCCGGACAGCCGCCGCTCACCACGCGATCAGCCGACGCGCTCAGCGAGGGGGTGTGCTTGCCCGCAGGACGACGTTCGTGTCGACCGGTACGATCCGCGAGGAGTCATCGTCGGAGAGCGCGAGCTCCATCGCGAGGAGCCCGACCTGCCGCAGTGGAACGGTCACGGACGTCAGCTCCGGGACGACGTCCACCGCCGGGCCGATGTCGTCGAAGCCGGCGACGGCGATGTCCCGGCCAGGGACAAACCCGGCGTCGCGGAGTGCGGTCATCACACCGATCGCCATGACGTCGCTGACCGCGAAGACGAGTTCCGTGCCGTCCAGTCCCCGCCGGACGAGCTCCCGTGCCGCCGCACAACCCCCTCGGCGGCTGAACTCGGCTTCCACCACCAACCGTTCGTCGACGCCGATGCCGAACTCGCGCAGGCCCTCCACGAAACCGCTGCACCGGTCACGGGACGTCCTGAGTGCGGATCCTGCGCGGACCAGCGCGAACCGCCGGTAGCCGAGCCCTACCAGCGCGCGGGCAAGCTGCCGCGCTCCACCGTAGTTGTCGATGCTGACGGTGTGGAACGGCAGGTCGTGCTGGCTGATCAGGACTACGCTGCCGCCCGCTTCCCGGTAGGCGTGGAGCTCCTCGACGAGTGCGTCGCGGGCATCGGCGCCGTCGACGCGGCTGCCGGTCATGATGATGACGCGGGGGCGCATGCCGCGAAGCGTCCCGACGATCTGGAGTTCCCGCTCCGGGGAGCGGTCCGCGACCGCCATGGTCACGATGAGTCCGGCGACCTCGGCTGCCTGCGTCACTCCAGCCGCGATGGAGGAGAAGTACGGGTCGTCGACACCGCTGACGACCAGCGCGGCGATGTTCGTCGAACCCCGCGCGATCGCCTGGGCGGACAGGTGCGGTGCATAGTCCAGTTCCGCGGCCGCGGTGAGCACACGGTCGACGTTCTCCTGCCGGACGTTGCGGACGCTGCCGTTGAGCACCCGCGACGCCGTCGCCTGTGAGACGCCCGCTGTCCGCGCCACATCATGCAGGGTCACCTGGCGCCCCTCGGATACGGCCTCCCCGCGACGCCGTACAGGCGCTGCCGCTCCCTCTTCCATGCCGCACATTGTGCACCGAGCCGCCCAGCGCCCGGAAGTCGCGGAATCACTACCGAAGGTCACTCCGCAGGCCGGGGCGCTCACTGCGCCGCACATGCCGTGAGGAATCCAACCGGGCCGACGCGACCGCCTTCGAGCCGGGCGACCGTCTCCCGAGTCGGTCCGGCAACCGTCTCCCGAGTCGGCCGCCGGCACTTTCGTCCACACCTCGGCGGCCTGGCCGGGGACAGCCTCGGGTAGCGTCGACGGCGGCTCGTTTTCGTGATGCGGGAAGGACGGCGCGATGCCCCATTCAGCCAGGCCGACCGTCACCCTGCGTGACGTGGCGGCGGCCGCCGGTGTGTCGGTTTCGACCGCGTCGCGAGTGCTGGGCGGCAGTTCCCGGACGGTCGCTGAGGAATACAGGCAGCGGGTCGTCTCCGCCGCGGCCGCGTTGCGCTACACCGCGGACGCCGCGGCCCGGGCGATGCGGCGCGCGAACGACTCGATCGCGGTCGTCGGCGACGATCTCACGACCCCGTCGATGGGAATGGTCGCCGCGGCGATGGAACGGCGAGCGCGCGACGCAGGTGCGTTCGTGACCGTCTCGTCGACCCACGGCACCGCCGAGCGGCAGCTCGAAACCGTCAGGTTGCAGCGCGCTCTGCGGCCGCGTGCGCTCATTCTGACCTCGAGCCGCCTCGACACGAACGCCCTCGACGGGCGCCTGTTCGACGAGTTGCTCGGCTACGAACGCGAGGGCGGCCGGGTCGTGATCGTCGGTGACACCGACATGCCGTTCGACTCCATCAGCTTCGACAATCACGGCCCCGCGAAGGAATTGGCCATCTACGTCGCCGGGGCGGGGCACCGGCACGTGACGATCCTCGCTGGCGCGCGCGGGCAGGGGAACGTCTCGACCCGTACCGCGGGCTTCATCGCCGGTCTCCGCCACGGCGGCATCGAGGAGCGGCACATCCGCATCTCGCACTGCACGGTGAACCGCCAGGGGGGGTTCGACGCGGCGCGGCGGCTGCTCGCCGAGGGGCTGGAGCCGCCCCACGCGGTCCTCGCCGCCAACGACACCATCGCCATCGGCGCGATGTCCGCCTTCCGTACTGCCGGGGTGGCGGTGCCGGACGAGGTCTCGGTGACCGGTTTCGACGACATCGAGCTCGCGATCGACGTGACACCGCGGCTGACGACCGTGTCGTTGCCGCTGGCGCAGGCAGGTGCCGAGGCGGTCCGCCTCGCGCTCGCGGACCGTACGGAAGCAGAGCATCTGATGATGCGCGGGCAGGTCGTGGTGCGCGACAGCACGGCGATCCGCGTCGTCTGAACCGCCCCTGAGCCGAGCACTCCCGCCGACGCGCACAGCGCCTTCGGGCCACCGGAACCTGTCCCGTCAAAGCCGCGTTTTTACCCGCCGACCGACGCTTGACGCTTTCGATCACGGACAGGCACACTGCGCGGAATACGATTTCCCGCTGAGAAAGAGACTCCTCCACCGGGCGGGCTCCGCCTCCGCGATCCATGCGACGGCCCCGCACCGAGTCTCAGTGCAAGCCACACCCACACCCGCACTCCCTCCTAGGAGGATCTCCCGTGCACAACGTCATAGGGCTGCCTGAAAGGCACACCAGACGGTTGGCGGCCCTGGCCGTCCTGCTCATGGGACTGGCTCTGCTGACCGGCCGAGCACTGTCGCCCGCGTACGCCGCCACCGACACGGCGATCACCGTCGACGGCACCAGCGGTGGACGTACCTTCGACGGTGTGGGTGCGATCAGCGGTGGCGGTGGCAACACCCGCCTGCTGGTCGACTACCCGGCCACCCAGCGCAACCAGATCCTGGACTACCTGTTCAAGCCCGGATACGGCGCGGCCCTGCAGATCCTCAAGGTCGAAGTCGGCGGCGACGTCAATTCCACCGACGGCTCCGAGATCAGCTTCGAGCACACGAGGGGCGACATCGACTGCGACGCCGGCTACGAGTGGTGGGTGATGGAGCAGGCCAAGGCCCGCAACCCCAACATCAAGCTCTTCGCCCTGGCCTGGGGCGCCCCCGGCTGGATCGGCAACGGCGACTTCTACACGCAGGACGGCGTGGACTACATGATCGACTGGCTGGGCTGCGCCAAGCAGCACGGCCTGACCATCGACTACATCGGCGGCCGGAACGAGAAGACGTACAGCGCCTGGTTCTACCAGACCCTGAAGTCGGCCATGGCCGCGAACGGCTACGGCTCGACCAAGCTGGTCGGCGGCGACGAGACCACCTGGAACATCGCCACCGGCATGAAGAACAGCAGCACCCTGTACAACGCCGTGGACATCGCCGGCGCGCACTACCCCTGCATGTACCAGTCCGCGATGACCACCTGTTCCTCCTCCGCCGACGCCCAGTCGCTGGGCAAGCCGATCTGGGCCAGCGAGAACGGCTCGGAGAACGCCGAAACAGGGGCGGCCCCGGTCGCCCGCGCCATCAACCGCGGCTACCTCGACGCCAAGATGAGCGCCTACATCAACTGGCCCATGGTGGCCTCCGACTATCAGAACCTCTTCTTTCACGACCAGGGCCTGATCACCGCCAACCAGCCCTGGACCGGCGCCTACAGCGTGTCCCGCACCGCCTGGTCCATCGCCCAGACCACACAGTTCACCGCGCCCGGCTGGAAGTACCTCGACACCGCTTCCGGCTACCTCGGCGGCGACCGTGCCAACGGCAGCTACGTCAGCTACGCCGCGCCCGACAAGAGCGCCTGGAGCACCGTCTACGAGACCATGGACGCCACCGCGTCCCAGACGGTCACCCTCAACGTGGCAGGAGGTCTGCCCGGCGGCACCCTGCACGTGTGGTCCACCGACCTGTCGCAGCCCGGCGGCGCCACCCCGCGCATGGTGCAGGGCAGCGACCTGACCTCCGCCGGCGGCACGTACACCCTCACCCTGCGACCCGGTCGCGTCTACACCGTGACCACCACCACCGGTCAAGGCGCCGGAACGACCACCACTCCCGCCCGCAACCGGCTCTCCATGCCGTACGCGGACTCCTTCGCCGGCTACAGCACCGGGCAGGAGGCGAAGTACTTCGCCTCGATGAACGGCGCCTTCCAGGCCGCCCCCTGCACCGGTGGCCGCAGCGGCCAGTGCCTGCGCCAGACCGCGCCGATGAAGCCGATCATCTGGTGGGCGCCGGCCTCGAACGACGTCCAGCCCTACACCCTCATGGGCGACATCGCCTGGAGCAACTACACGGTCAGCTCCGATGTGCTGCTGGAGAACAGCGGAAGCTCCGCCGAGCTCCTCGGCCGCGTCGGCACCCAGACGAAGTTCAGCACCGGGCTGAACGCCTACCACCTGCGCCTGTCCGACACCGGAGCCTGGTCGCTGCTGAAGACCGGCACCACCGTCACCAATTCGTGGAACTGGACCACCCTCGCCAGCGGCACCGTCACCGCGCCCGGCACGGGCACCTGGCACAAGCTGGCCCTGACCTTCCAGGACAGCACCATCACCGCCAAGATCGACGGCACCACCGTCGGCACGGTCACCGACACGAGCTACGGTGCGGGCCTGGTCGGCCTGGGCACGGCCGGCTACTACCCCGTCGAATACTCCAACCTGTCCATCACCCACGAACCGGTCAGCGACCTGTCCGGCACCTACAAGATCGTCAGCGTCGGCACCGGCAAGGCGATCACCGCCTCCAACGGTGGAACCAGCGACGGCACGCCCATCGTCCAGAAGACCGACCAGAACAGCACCAGCCAGCAGTGGAAGCTGGCGTACACCAGCAGCGGCTACCTCACCATCACAGGTGTCGCCAGCGGCCAGGCCCTCGACATCAACGCGGCCTCCACCTGGCCCGGCGCCCAATTGCAGCTGGGGACCCCCAGCGGGAGCGTCAGCCAGCAGTGGCTGATCGCCCCGGCCGGCAGCGGCAGCTACACCATCGAGTCCCGTTCGAACGGGTACAAGGCCGACGTGTACAAGGCTCAGACCACCGACGGCACACCCATCGACCAGTGGTTCACCAACGGCAGCAACAACCAGCGGTGGAAGCTGGTCAAGGTCTCGTGACCAGCTGAGGATCAGACCGAACCCATGGGCGGGGCGGGCCCGGACCGCCGGCCTGCCCCGCCCATGTGCCGGGAGCCTTGAGCCGAAGGGCCCCTGCGTCACGTCCACGCGTTCATCTGCTCGAAACCTTGACGCACTCGATCGCCGCTGGGCACACTGCGCGGAATACGTTTTCCACCATGTCAGGCCGGACGCCACACCCGTGTCCTCGGGCACCCGTCGGGGGGCGTCCCCCGCACGGCCCCCGACTGCCTGCGCCCCGAGCCGTCACGCGACGTCACGACCGGACGCGTCATCACAGGAGCCAGTACCTCACCACCACGGACGACAAGAAGAGGACCATGACCGTCAACCGAAGACTTGTGTCACGAGCGACAGCCGCCGCACTGTGCGCGCTGGCCGTCGTGCTCGCGTCGATCGTGCTCATCCCCGCGCAGCGGGCCTTCGCCGCGGGCACGACGTACTACGTGAGCGCGACCGGCAACGACAGCAACGCCGGAACCAGCACGAGCGCGCCCTGGCGCTCGCTGAGCAAGGTGAACTCGAAGACGTTCCAGCCAGGCGACACCATTCGCTTCGAGTCCGGTGACAGCTGGACCGGACAGCTGTGGCCGAAGGGGTCCGGCACCGACGGCGCCCCGATCGCCATCGACAGCTACGGAACGGGCGCCAAGCCGAAGATCGCCGGCCAGGGCACCGTCGCCGACGCGGTGCGGCTGAACAACCAGCAGTACTGGGAGATCCGCAACCTCGACGTGTCGAACGCGGTGCCCACGGGGACGACCGACGGTTCGAAACTCGGCGACTTCCGCGGCATCGGCGTGCACGGTGACAACGGCCAGACCCTGCACCACTTCGTGATCGACTCGGTCGACGTGCACGACGTCACCGGCGAGGTCAAGTGGGTCGGCGGCAGCACCGCCGACAACAAGCCGGGCATCACCTTCCAGCAGGGCTGGGACCGCTCGAAGGACACCGGCGGCATCGCCTTCCTCACCGGCGTCCAGGACATCACCGCGCCCGGCGCCCCCACGGTGCTCGACGGCATCACGGTGGAGAACTCCACCATCAAGAACACCTCGTTCAGCGGGATCGTCACGAAGCAGTACGCCGGGGACGCGCCCGGTGCCGTCTTCACCGGCTGGGGCAAGCGCGCCACGGCCACCGACCCCGCGTTCACCCCGTACACCGACGTCACCTTCCGCGGCAACTACATCACGCAGGCGAACACCCCCTACGGCTGCAACGGCATCTACCTCACCGGCGTCCGGGGCGGACTCGTCGAAGGCAACGTGATCGACCGGGTCGGCGTCTCCGGTGTCGAGACCAACATGGCCGACAGCGTCACCGTCCAGCACAACGAGATCATGGGCACCCACCTCTCGTCGGGCGGTGCCGACCAGAATGCCCTGGACCCCGACATCGGCACCACCAACCAGGTGTTCCAGTACAACTACCTCCACGACAACGGCGACGGTGTTCTGCTCTGCGGGTGCAACTCCAACGTCAAGTTCGGCAGCGTGGTGCTCCGCTACAACGTCATCACCGGCAGCACGCGGTGGAACCTCCACATGTCGCAGACGACGGGCACGGTGGCGAACGTCTACAACAACACCTTCGCCAACACCGATTCGACGTCCATGGTGACCGGGGGCGTCTCCGGCAAGGTGACGCTGACCGACAACCTGTTCGTCTCCAGCCAGTCCGCGCCCGAGTTCAAACAGCAGTCGACCATCATCTACAACAACAACGGGTACTCGTCCAACATGACGACCGTGCCCACGTCCGACGCGGCGCGCAAGATCGGCGCTCCGATGTTCGTCAATCCCTCCGTCACGGGGCCCTACGGCGACGAGAACGGCACGCGACTCGGCACGGCGGCGAACTTCGCGCTCCAGTCAGGATCGGTGTTCGTCGACGCCGGTGCCACGGTCACCGGCAACAGCGGCCTCGACTACGCAGGTGATCTTGTGCCGATCGGGAACGGCCCGGAGATCGGTGCCTTCGAACGCGGCGCGCCCAACATCGCGTTCACGGACACGTTCGACGGCCGGGCGACCGGCACGCTCGCCGACGGGACGAACGGATGGCGGGTCATCTCGACCAACAACGACATCTCCGTGGTGGAGACGCCGTCCGCCACCGACAAGAGCGTCCGGCTGACCCGCACCGTCGAAGGCGGCGGCACCGACGGAACCAACCTCGCCCGGCTGTTCAGCACCCCGATGCAGGGCGTGGTGACCATCGACACGCAGGTGATGCGCAACGACACGCAGGCCGGCTGGTTCGGGCTGCCCTACGTGTACAACGCCGGCGGTGCCCCAGCCGTCAGCGTCGCCTTCGCCCGCGGCGAGATCCACGCGTACCAGGGAACGACGGACTCCGTGATCGGTACGTACACCAACGGCAAGTGGTACCGGGTCACGCTCACCGTGGACACCGTGAACCAGCGCTTCGACCTGGACATCGACGGCCGGCGCGTACTGAACGACGCCGCGTTCCGCACCTCGATGCCGGGGATCGCGAAGATCGCGTGGTACTCGAACGGGGGCGAGCGCGGGGCGGTGCATGTGGACGACGTCCAGATCTCGCGCGGTACCGGATTCGGCCAGTGAAAAAGTGAGAAATCATCTCTGCCGGGCCGATATCGGCCCGGCAGAGATGCAGCAATTTCCGTCCTGATCAACAGGATGATATCCGTTCCAGTCCGGCAGTGACCACCGGCACATAGAATGTGGTTATACCCGCCATGTTGGGGTGCGTTCCAGACCCCTCTGTACCCGGCATTCCGTCGACCAGGTCATCGAATGTGTACGTGGCCCGGTGGACATCATCGCGTGTGTCGAACGGGGTGGCCCCGAAGACATCGGCGATGGCGACATTCTCGTTCCGACAAACCCGCAAGGTTTCCTCGCGGAGTGCCACCTGGGTGCCCCAGTCCCTCGAACCGAGTTTGTGAGCGGCCACGTACACAAGGTGGGCGGCAGGCCACCTGCGCTTCATCGTGCGCAGCGTCTTCTCCAGTTCACCCGTGTAAGTCCCCACGCCATACCGGCCGTTGAAGACCGACTCGGCGTCGTTGGTACCGCCGTCGAAGAGGATGAAGTCCGGTGCGGCTGCCGGGGCTTCCTCCACCTGCGCGAGGATCTGCCCCCCGGAAGCATGCGGGTCGGCGCCGACGGTCGCGCCGTTCCGGGCGAATTTCGAAAGGGTCAGTCCAGCACGCTCGGCAACGACGTCCACAAAACTGCGCGGATACACGTGACCATACACGATACTGTCACCGAAGGCGTAGACACTCCTGCCCGCCAAACCCGTTCCCACATCAATCTCCTCATCACTCGACTCTTCAGCAGTACGATTTTAAACAGGGCATTGACCCGTTGGGCCAGGGGTGCGTAAATTACATTTAAGAAAGCGCTTACTACAGCGAATAGGGAGTTCTGACATCATGACCACAACGCATGCCGGCCTGCCCGGGGGCGTCGCCATCTCACATCTGTCGGTGTACGACTGGCCCGCCGCCGACGGGGCATGCGGCGGCACCCCTCACATGCACCTGGCCTGTTCGGAGGCTTACGTCGTCACCGGCGGACGTGGAGCCGTGCAGACGCTGACCGCATCCGGGTACGAGGTCACTCCGCTCCAGGCCGGTACGGTCGCCTGGTTCACGCCCGGCACCATCCACCGGCTGGTCAACGAGGGTGATCTGCGGATCACCGTACTGATGCAGAACAGCGGGCTGCCGGAGGCAGGGGACGCGGTCCTCACACTGCCACCGGAGTACCTGACCGATCCGGAGACGTACGCACGAGCCACCGCCATCCCCGTCGACGCGCCCAGGGAGGAGCAGGAGCGCGTCGCCCGGGCCCGGCGGGACCTCGCCCTGGAGGGTTACCGGGCGCTGCGCGCGGCCGAGGGGCCACAGGCCCTGGCCGCGTTCCACCGGGCCGCCACCGAGCTGGTACAGCCGCGCATCGCCGAGTGGCGCGAGCGGTGGCGACGCGGTGCCGAAGCCTCCGCCGCAGCCACCGGGGCGCAGCTCGACTGGTTGGAGCGGGCGCAGGCCCCCCACCTCGCGGATGCCGGCGTGAGGGTTGAACAGCCCGTTGCCCTCGGGAAGTTCGGGATGTGCGGTCGGCTGGACGTCTACGAGAACTGATAGAGATGGGGGCCTGAGGCCGCGCGGCGTTCACGGCCGATTCGGCCCGCATCTCAACGCCGGACCGGATGGGTGGTGCGGACAGAGCGGACGGACCTGGTCCGCCTGCCCCGCGCCCACTCCGGCAGCGGCGCTCCCTCGGTCACCGCCTGCGGCTGAGAGGACCTGTCGCGGGCGGCTCGGCCGTCGACTCCCGCCAGATGATCCGGAACAGGGAGTCCTCAGTCGTGTCGGGCGCCGTGTCCCGCAAACCCGCGATCAGCTTGGCCATGGCATTGCTGCCGAGGTGTTCGAGCTCCACGTCGACGGTGGTCAGGGACGGAGTCATGAACTGCCCGACCCCGGCGTTGTCCCAACCGGTCACGCTGAGATCGCCCGGCACGTCCCAGCCGCGCTCCCGGGCGCCCCGGACGACGCCGGCGGCGACGAGGTCGTTGGCCGCGATCACCGCGGTCGGCCGCGCATGGCTCGGGAGCGACCGTATCGCCTCGATGCCGGACTCCCCCGACCAGTCCCCGTCGAAGACCCCGACGGACTCGACCCCGAGGCGTTCGACGGTGTCCAGATAGCTCTGCTTGCGCGCCCTCGCGGAAGCGAAGTGCGCGTCGCCCGCCACATGAAGGAACCGGGAGTGACCGAGCGCCGCCAAGTGCTCGATCATCTGCACCACGGGCGTGGCGTCGGCCAACTGCCCGATGCCACGCATCTCGTCGTCGAAGTCGGCCGAGATCACCACGGTCGTCCTCTGGTGCAGTTTGCTCTCCACCGCGGGAAGCACGGGGGCGAGGGAGAGGATGCCCTCGAACTGTCCCGAATCCGCGAGCTCCAGCAGTCGTTCGCTCCTCGCGCGTACGCCTCCCCCGGCACTCACGACGTCCACGAAGAACCCTCCAGCCTGCGCCGTCGCGCTGGCACCCGCCAGCATGCGAGACGGGTTGAAGGCCATGGCGGGCATGAGTATCGCCAACCGGCCGGTCTTGCGCGTGCGCATCGACCGCGCCACCAGGTTGGGACGGTAGTCCAGTTCGCGGATCGCGCTCTCCACCCGCTCCACGGTCGCGGGCTTCAGTCCGCTGTTGAATCGCAGGTACCGCGACACCGTTTGGGGCGACACACCGGCGAGCCGCGCCACATCGGTGATCGTCGGCCGTCGTCGCGCCGTGTCAGCGCCGTCCATCCGCTTCTCCCACCCATCCGCCAACGTTCCGGAAATCAGAGAGTACACACTCTTGACGGAAAAAGTGAACGTTCACTATGGTCCTCGCAACCCGAAGAGTGAACGATCACTTTTTTGGTCACACGGGGCCCGGGACGGGCCCGCACCAGTGTGTTTCGATGCCGCCGCTCAAGGGAGCAGTGCCGTGAGCTCCATCAACGAACTACGCCGGCTGCGCGGGTCCCAACGGGGCGCGCGCCAGCAGAACAAGGCGGCGTTCTTCTTCCTACTGCCATGGTTCATCGGGCTCTTCGGGATCACTCTCGGTCCGATGCTGGCCTCGCTGTACCTCAGCTTCACCAAGTACAACCTGCTGCAACCGCCGCAGTTCAGCGGACTCGACAACTGGACGCGCATGCTCTCCGACGAGCGCCTTCACAAGTCGCTCCAGGTGACGTTCAGCTATGTGCTGGTCTCCGTCCCGTTGCAACTGGCGATGGCACTGGGGCTCGCCCTGCTGCTGGACAGGGGAGTGCGTGGCCTCGCCTTCTACCGCTCCGTTTTCTACCTGCCGTCACTGATCGGCGGCAGCGTGGCGATCGCGGTGCTGTGGCGCGCGATGTTCGGGACCAACGGCCTGGTCAACGAGGCCCTGGCCCTCGTCGGTGTCCAGGGGCAGGGCTGGATCTCGGAGCCGGGAACGGCGCTGTCGACCCTCGTCGTCCTGAACGTCTGGACCTTCGGCTCACCCATGGTGATCTTCCTCGCCGGGCTGCGGCAGATTCCGGCCTCCCTCTACGAGGCGGCCTCCGTCGACGGCGCGAAGCACTGGCGCCAGTTCCGCAGCATCACCATTCCGCTGCTGACACCCATCATCTTCTTCAACCTGGTGCTGCAGATCATCCACGCCTTCCAGACCTTCACCCAGGCCTTCGTGGTCTCCGGCGGTACCGGAGGGCCCGCCGACTCCACCCTCTTCTTCTCGCTGTACCTGTACCAGCGCGGGTTCGGCCACTTCGACATGGGTTACGCATCCGCGCTCGCGTGGGTCCTGCTCCTCATCGTCGCGGCCTTCACCGCCGTCAACTTCTGGGCCTCAAAGTACTGGGTGTTCTACGATGACTGACCGCACCGCAGCCGTACCCCGCACGCTGCATGCCCACCGCCCCCACGCGACGCGCCGGATCAGGCGTGCGATGCGCGCCCCTCTCAAGCACTGCCTGCTGGCTCTCTGCGCCCTGACGATGCTGTACCCCGTCCTGTGGATGGTCGCCAGTTCGCTGCGGCCCAACAACCAGATCTTCCGCAGCGCGGGACTCGCGGTGACGCACCCGCGCCTCGAGAACTACAGCAACGGCTGGAACGCCTTCTCCCAACCGTTCAGCCACTACATGATCAACTCGGCGATCGTCGTGACCGGTGCGATCCTCGGCAATCTCCTCGCCTGCTCGCTGGCCGCGTACGCGTTCGCCAGGCTGGAATTCCGGGCGAAGCGCGTGTTGTTCGCGACCATGCTCGTCACCATCATGCTGCCGATCCACGTGATCATCGTGCCCCAGTACGTCCTGTACTCGGAGCTCGGCTGGGTCAACACGTTCCTGCCCCTGATCGTGCCGAAGTTCCTGGCGACCGACGCCTTCTTCATCTTCCTGATGGTGCAGTTCATCCGGGGCATCCCGCGCGAGATCGACGAGGCGGCTCGGATCGACGGCGCCGGGCACGCGCGGATCTTCTTCCACGTCATCCTGCCGCTGATGGTCCCGGCCCTGGCGACCACCGCGATCTTCACCTTCATCTGGACCTGGAACGACTTCTACACCCAGCTGATCTATCTGACCGACCCGGACATGTACACCACGCCCCTCGCGCTGCGCACGTTCGTCGACCAGCAGACCGCGACGGACTGGGGCTCGGTGTTCGCCATGAGCGTCGTGTCGCTCGTTCCCGTCTTCCTCGTCTTCCTCGCCGGACAGCGCTTCCTGCTGCGCGGCATCGCGACCACCGGCGGCAAGTAACCGCGGGGGCCACTGCCGGACATGCGGAGGCGCCCGAGCCATGGCTGCTCGGGAGCACCGCAGACATCAAACCGACCCTCCCATCAGAGTCAGGACAAGCCCATGAACCCCAGCCCCTTCAGACGAGTCGCGGTCGGAGCGATCGCCTCACTCTCGCTCGTACTGACCGCCTGCTCCGGCGGCAGCACCGAATCCGCATCCGAACTCAGCGACAAGCCGGTCACCATCCGCGCCACCTGGTGGGGAGCGGACGCCCGTGCCCAGCTCACCGACGAGGTCATCAAGGCGTTCGAGAAGAAGTACCCCAACATCACGGTCAAGGGCCAGTACAAGGACTGGAACGGCTACTGGGACGCGCTCGCCACGACGACCGCGGCCAAGGACTCTCCCGACGTCGTCCAGATGGACGAGCTGTACCTCGCGTCGTACGCCGACCGCGGAGCGCTCTACGACCTCGGCAAGGCCAAGAAGCTCCTCAGCACGTCACAGTTCGACGACCAGGCCCTGGCCACCGGCCAGGTCGACGGGACGCAGTACGCGCTTCCCGTCGGCGTCGGCGTCATGTCCGTCCTCGTGAACACCGACCTGTTCAAGAAGTACGGCGTGAAGGTTCCCGACGACAAGACATGGACGTGGGACGACTACGCCAAGATCGGGAAGGAACTGACCGACAAGAGTGGCGGCAAGATCCATGGTGCCGCCGGCGCGCCCGGCTTCTCCGCCGGCGACGTCAAGTACTGGGCGCGTCAGCACGGTGAGAACCTCTTCGACAAGGACGGCAACGTCTCGTTGAAGCCCGAGACGCTCGCCGGGATGTGGAAGTACGGTCTGGACCTGACCTCCTCGGGGGCCAGCGTCAAGGCGTCGACGATGGTCGAGGACCTGACCGCGGGTGTCACCGCCGGCAGCTTCGCCACCGGCAAGGCGGCCATGATGGGGGCGTACAACACCCAGATCACCGCGATCCAGCAGGCCACGGGCGCCCATGTGAAGCTGCTGCAGATGCCTCGTGTCGGCAGCACCAAGGCCAACTTCTTCAAGCCCTCCATGTACTGGGCGGTCTCCAGCCAGAGCAAGCACCCGGCCGAGGCGGCCGCGTTCATCAACTTCATGCTCAACGACCAGAAGGCCGCCGACATCCTCAAGACGGAGCGCGGAATCCCCGCCAACAAGGAGATGCTGAAGCACCTCCAGCCGGGCCTGGCCGGGACCGACAAGGCGGCAGCCGACTACATGAAGGCCGTGACCCCGGGTGAGTCGCCGGTCGTGACCCCCAACGGCGGAAGCGGTATCGAGCCGGAGCTGCAGCGCTACAGCCAGGAGGTCTACTTCAAGAAGACCTCTCCCGAAGCCGCCGCGAAGGCCTTCATCAAGGAGCTCCAGGGCGAGATCGACGCGGCCAAGTGACCTCCTTCCCGGGGGCCGGCACCGCTGCCCACGGCCCCCGGGAGGCCCCACGAGAAGTGGGGCAGGAACCAACAGAGAGAAAACACCCATGCCAAGCCCCCGGCCGCCGTACCGCGTGGCCATCATCGGCACCGGCGGTATCGCCCACGCTCATGCCGAAGCCCTCAGCGAACTCTCCGAACGCGCCCGGCTGGTCGCCGTCGCCGACGTCGACCCCACCCGTGCCGCCGAGTTCGCCGACCGATTCTCCGTGCCGCACGTCTTCGACGACACGCAGGCTCTGCTGGAGAGCGAAGACCTCGATCTCGTACACATCTGTACGCCCCCGCAGACCCACGCACCCCTGGCGTCCATGGTGATGCGGGCCGGCGTCACCGCGCTGGTGGAGAAGCCGACGGCGCTGAGCCTGCGCGAGATGGACCAGCTGGCCACAGTGCAGGAACAGACCGGCTCCAAGGTCCTGACCGTCTTCCAGCACCGCTACGGCGGGGCGGCCGTACGCCTGCGAGGGCTGGCCCGGTCCGGCGCCCTGGGCCGGCCACTGGTCGCCACCTGCGAGACCCTCTGGTACCGGCCCGACGCGTACTTCGAGGTGCCGTGGCGGGGGCGCTGGGACGTCGAGGGAGGCGGCCCGACCATGGGGCACGGCATCCATCAGTTCGACCTGATGCTGTCGGTTCTCGGCCCCTGGTCGCAGATCACCGCACTCGCCGACCGCCAGACCCGGCCCACCGACACCGAGGACGTCTCGATCGCCGCCGTCCGGTTCGACAACGGAGCCCTCGCGACGGTGGTCAATTCCCTGCTGTCCCCCAGGGAGACCTCGCGCCTGCGCTTCGACTTCGAACATGCCACGGTCGAACTCGAGCACCTCTACGGCTACCGCGAGGAACACTGGCGGTTCACGCCGGCCCCCGGCCACGAGGAGCTCTCGGAGCTCTGGACCCGCGGTGACGGACCGGACATCACCAGCGGCCACCGGGTCCAGATCGAGGCGATATTCGACGCGTGGGACACCGGACGGGAACCCGGCGTCTGTCTGCAAGACGCGCGGCGCACGCTGGAGTTCGCGGCGGCGACCTACGCCTCCGCCTTTCGCGGTGTCCGCATCGCCGCGGGCGAACTGACCGACGACGACCCGTTCGCGGAAAGCATGGACGGTGGCGCCGTGCCCTGGGAACCGGTCAAGGAGGCCCTCGTATGAACGCTCTTGAGATCCGCCACGACCTCGGCACCTCGGTCACGGTGCGCGACGGCGCCACCGAGCTGTTCCGCTACGTGTACCAGCCGGACACCGTCCAGCTGGAATCCCCCAAGCCCTACATCCATCCCCTGCGCACCCGGGCCGGCAAGGTGGTCAGCCTGTTCCGTCCCCACGACCACGTCTGGCACAAGGGCATCGCGTGGTCCCTGCCCCACGTCGGCGAGGAGAACTTCTGGGGCGGTCCCACGTACATCCACGGACGCTTCTACGTCCAGCTGGAGAACAACGGAACCCAGGCCCACCGCCGAGTGGTCGACCTGGACAGGACCGACGGAGCGGCGACGTTCACTCACGACCTGGACTGGACCACCCAGTCCGGCGCGCTCTTCTTCACCGAACGCCGGACACTGCGGGCGAGCCTGATCTCCCCGCACGCTTGGGCGTTGACGTTCGAGACGCGGATGACGAATGTCTCCGGAAAGGACGTCGCCATGGGATCGCCGACCACCAAGGGACGGGAGAACGCCGGCTACGGCGGCCTGTTCTGGCGTGGCCCGCGGTCATTCACCGGCGGACAGTTCGTGACCGAGGAAGGCATGGGTGGCGACGAGGTGCGTGGGCGGCGCATGGAGTGGATGGGCTTCGCGGGCCGCCACGACGAGACGGACGCACAGTCGCTCGTACTCATGCTCGACGACACGGCAAACCCGAGTCACCCACCGCAGTGGTTCGCCCGGACCGAGGAGTTCGCCTGCCTCAATCCGGCACCGTTCTTCAGCGAGGAACTGACCGTCGAGGACGGCGCGACCGTGCGGTTCCGCTACGGTGTCGGGATCGCCGATGCCGAGGCGAGCGCGGCTCCCGCACTCGCCGACGCGGTACGCCGGGTGCTCACACCGTCGGATACGTCGTCAGCGCGTGCCGCGGAATCGTCTTCAGGGCCCTTCGCGACGGAGTGATCCGAGCCTGCTCGCTATGCAAACCCCCGGCGTGCACTCCCCGCTCACCAGGGAGTGCACGCCTTCCTCGCCACCCCGGTTGCTGCGACCGCCGTAGACGCAAGTGCCTGCGAACGTCAGCGAGGAAGTACCAGACACGTACGAGCACGATGGCGGCGGTGATGGTCCACTCGAACGCAGGACGGCCCCCGCCTGCGTCACCCTTCGCCCGTTGCTGCCTTGGGCACCGGCTCGTCGAGGACTGCCGCCACATGACCCGCCGGCGCGAGGCCGACTTGCTCGACTGTGGCACGCGGTAGTGCGGGTCACACCCGCCTGACGGCCGGCGAGCGCCGCTCGGCCGGGGAGCGCGGGAAGTCCGACCCGATCGATGCCGAGGCGGTGGCCCGGGTCGCTCCGCGCGCGCCCGAGCTGCCCAAGTCATGTCTGGACGGCCCAAGTCGGGATATCAAGCTGTTGGTCGACCAATGGCGCCCTGTGGCCCCGAACACCGCAATCGGCAAAGCTGCGCTGGTTCCTGCACGAATTCCCGCCGGCCGGCTGTGCCACGCGCCCGGCGCTCGCGTCGTGACGACGGTGTCCGGCGTGGTGGGTTCCGTGTGCCTCGGTGGCCGAAGGAGCGACCGCGGAACGGTCGGCGCTGTTCGGTGTGCGGGAGCGCGGTCTCAGCGAGGCCGCCGGCGCCCTGATCTACGCGTGCTTCTCGATCACCATGGCGTGCACCCGCTCGTGCGGTGAGGCGGTTCGGCGTCGCTGCGGCACACCGAGGGTGCTCATCGGGGGTGCGGTGATCGGTGGGTCGGGGCTGGTCAGCACGGTCATGGCGCCGTCGCCGGCCCTCACCTTCGCCGGCTTCGCCGTCACTGGGGTCAGTCCGGCGTACGCGTCCCCCGTTGTCATGGAGTTGAGCGGCACGGTTGGGCGACGGGGGCGGCGGCGAGCGCGAGGTCGCGTTAGCGACGACCATTGCCTGTCCGAGCCGCCTCCACTTCGTCGTAGTGACGAGTCGTCACCAAGAGCGACGGACCGTTCGCTGCGGTCACCCTCCAAGTACACCGGTGTCACACACCCGGGCACTGCCGGTCGCCTTCGCGCGGGGATCCCGCCTGGTGGAGCAATCGCGGCGGAGCCACACCCGGCGATTTCACAACCGTTACAGTGATGCCACCCTGTCCACCGCGCCGGAGCCCACCTTGCCGAACCTGTCCCACCTCGAGGAGATCTTCTCCGACGAGGGTGACGGCGCCGTCGGCCCCGTGCGATCGCCCGGCTGGCAGAACAACGTCTCGCCGCAGGGACTCACGGTGACATTGATCGCCGACTACACGTTCCCCGTCCGGGCGTGGTTGCCGTCGGCGGCGATCGTGGCACTGCTCGGCGAGTTCCACGTGACCGCGGGTGCCGCCCGTACGACGATCAGCAGGCTGATGCGCCGAGGGGTGCTGGAGAGCAGCCGGCAGGGACGGTACAGCTCCTACCGGCTGACGTCGCGGGCCGCCGTCGATCTGTGGAGCGGCGCCAGCTCGATCGCCACCTTCACCACCCAACCCGACTCATGGGACGGTCGGTGGACACTGATCGCCTTCTCCGTCCCGGAACAGGAGAGCACACGGCGGCGCGCACTGCGCACCGCGCTGCGCTGGCGCGGATTCGCGCCGCTGTACGACGCGCTCTGGGTGTCGCCGCACCCCCTGACCCCCAAGGGGCGGATCGAGGTGGCCGACCTGGCACGGGGAGCGGTGACCGTGTTCCGCGCGCGGCAGCAGGAACTGGACACGGAGGTCGACCGCAACCCGGTCCAGGCGTGGGACCTGCCCGGCATCGCCGAGCACTACCGGGCTTTCATCGACCGTTGGAGCGGCTTGCTCGCGCACATCAGCGCCGATCGCGTCACCGGTGCCGACGCAGTGCGCGCCCGGACCGAAGTCATGCACGCCTACCGGCACTTCCCCATCCTGGACCCGCTGCTCCCCATCGGGCTGCTGCCGCCCGGCTGGCCCCGGTCACGGGCACGGGAAGTCTGCGTCGCGGTGTACGACGGTCTCCTCCAGCCGGCCCAGGACCACGTCCGCTCCGTGGTGACCCGATTCGCCCAGGGACCGCATCCCGACATCAGGGCCCATACGATCGCCGGCATGAGCGCGGGTATCGGCCACGGCTGACGGCGGACCGCCGCGAGCGTGACCGGGCGGGCCTCGAATACGTCACACCGCGCCTGATGCGCCTGCGATCTGTCGAATGCGCGTCGAAGACAACAGAGTTGAGCGCCAATGATTGACAGATCAGCACCCGATCGGGAATGTACCTGTTGCAAGACATGTGGGAACGCTCCCAGAGGCGCAGCACGACGAGTGGAAGGAGAGGCACCCCTGCGCCGTTTCCGCAGAATCAACACCTCCCCGTCAGATAGGCGGGCGGTGAGCGCGAAGGGGCCGCTCCCTCAACGAGTCACGGGTTGGTGTTCAGCGGCTCGCCGCATCTCCGCCCGCAAGGCCACACCACACCGATGACCACCGGCGCAGGACCGGAACGTCCTCCACCGTGCGCGATTCGCCGACCTGACCACCCCCACGACCACTCCCCCACCACCTGGGTCAGTCTCACCGCCGCGGCATCACCGACGCCTCTTCCCGGCACCTGACCGAGCAGCGCTCCGCACCCCCCACACCAGGAGTGTTCATGACCATGCAACGGCGTAGTTTCCTGACCCTGAGTGCAGTCGGAGCCGCGGGCGTAGGCATGTCCCTGCTCGGCACGGGACACGCAGGTGCCACCGCGAGCGCCGCCGCCCCGACCCAGCGGTTCGCGGTCGGAGTACGTCAGTGCGCCTGGAGCCGCGGCAACCGCCGGTGGACCACCTACGTCTACTACCCCGCCACCGGCACTCCCGGCGGCTCCCCGGTCACCAGCGCCCCCGTCACCCAGGGCGTCTTCCCGGTGTGCGAGTTCATGCACGGCTTCAGCAGCAGCCCGCAGAAGTCCCTGGCGATCATCCGCCCCCCTGGCCGAGGCCGGCTTCATTGTCCCCGCCCCCCACTTCGCCAACCTCAGCGGCCAAGACGTCTACAACGGCAACCAGTCCAAGGACGTCTCCGAAGTCAACGCCCGGACCCTCGCCCTCGACACGGCCGGCGACCACTGGCCGGCCACATCAACACAGCGGTCGGAGTCGGTGCCTCCGGCCACTCGATGGGCGGCATGACCACCCACGGCCTGCTCACGTCCTGGCCCGACACACGGATCACCGCCGCGATCCCCATGTCCTGCGTGGACATGGGCAACCCGAGCCCGACGGTCCGCGCCAAGGTCCTGTTCACGCACGGCGACCGGGACGGAACGTGCCCGATCTCCTCTGCCCGCCAGGCGTACCGGGAACCGCCCGCCGCCAAGGCCTTCCACGGCGCCGGCCACAGCAATTACTTCGGCGACTCCCGGACCGTCAACACGTTCGTGGACTGGATGCGGTGGAGTCTGTACGGCGACACCGCCTCCCGCGACCGCCTTCGCGCCGATGCCACCTCCAGCACGACCACCTGGGAATCCGCCCTGCGCTGAGGAGCAACCACGCACGGCCCGGGTGCGCGCGGCTGCCGTGATCGCCGCGCATCAGGGCGGTGCAGGATGCGCGGCCGCCCACGGGCGCCCGTGAGGTCAGCCGCTGCGCAATCGACTGTGCTCGTTTCCAGGCCAGGGCGGACGCCACCGCCCGAACAGCCGACGGCTCCGGCCGCTCCCACTCGTACAGATAGATCCACTTGGGGGTCCGACACCCTCAAGGACGCAAGAGAGGAAAGTCATGGCTTCAATAGCAGGGAAGATCAGAGTCATTTCCCTTGCCGTCCTGTTGGCAGTTGCCGCATCGGTGTACGGTACTTCGCCGCAGGCATCAGCCGATACCGCGGCACAGTCGAGCGCTTCACAGATCGTGGCCGACATGGGCGCGGGATGGAATCTGGGGAACCAACTCGAAGCCACCACCAACGGATACCCCAGCGAAACAGCGTGGGGCCAGCCGACGGTGACACAGGCCCTCATCGACAAAGTGAGGGCGGCAGGGTTCAAGACAATCAGGATCCCTGTCTCCTACCTCGGATACATAGGGCCCGGCCCGAATTACACGATCAACGCCTCCTGGCTGAACAGAGTCCAAGAAGTCGTCAACTATGCCTACAACAGGGGTCTGCATGTGCTGATCAACATGCACGGCGACGGGTACAAGACCGTCAACGGCTCCTGGCTGATCTGTGATTCACCTTCCCAGGCGACGATCAAGGCCAAGTACGAGAAAGCTTGGCAGCAGATCGCGAACAGGTTCAAGAACTACGACCAGCGCCTGGTCCTGGAGTCCATGAACGAGGAATTCGACGGGCAGTACGGCCGCCCGACCCAACCGTGCTACTCGAACATCAACAGCTACAACCAGATCTTCGTGGACACCGTACGGAAAACGGGCGGAAACAATAGTTCGAGGTGGCTGCTCGTGGCGGGCTGGAACACGAACATCGATTACACCGCGGGAAACTACGGGTTCGCGCTTCCGTCCGATCAGTACCGCTCCCCTTCCATTCCGGCAAATGAGCGGCGGATCATGATCTCCGTTCATCACTACGCTCCCTGGGACTTCGCCGGAGAGGAGAACGGCACCATCACGCAATGGGGCCGAGCAGCGACCAACCCATCACGGACGTCGACCTGGGGACAGGAGGACTATCTGGACGCGCAGCTCAAGATGATGCGCGATGTGTTCGCCACCAAGGGGTATCCGGTAGTCGTGGGCGAGTACGGTGCCATCGACAAGTCATCGTTCGATTCGTCGAACAACAGGTATCGCGCGGACTTCGCACGGGCCGTCGTGGCCACGGCCAAGAAATACGGCGCGGCCACCGTCTACTGGGACAACGGTGCAACCGATCGGTACGGGTTCGGGCTGTTCAACCGGCGCTCCCTCACGGTCACCCAGCAGGGCATCATCAACGCCATCATGGCCGGCGTCAGCGGCAGTGTTGCCGGCTCCGGCCTTCCATCCGGCACGTAGGGCCTTCCATCCGGCACGTAGCAGGACACGAATCTCGACGACGGCTACGTACCTCTGCATACCTCGTGGGCGCGCAGTTGGACAGGGTGGCGATGCCACACGGTGTGCCATTCCGTCAACCGCGCGCCGACCAGCCGGAGAAGCTACGCCGCTCCGCATCTGGGAGCACGTTCCGCAAACGGACGACAGCGAGGTCTTCACATGGAGCGGCCGACGACGAGGTGTCTGCCGGACTGACCGACGGGCCGGGCTCAAGGAGCTTCTGCGGTCTCTCGGAGCCCGGCTGAATCCCGAGGACATCGGCCTGCCCTCGTACGAGCGCCGACGGGCCCGGCCTGGGGCGGTCAGAGGCGAGGAAGGGAGAAGAATTCATTGATAGCCCGTCAAGCATTTGTTGGCTCTTTCTGTTCGAGTGTGTGCGGGTGCGAGCCAACGAAAGGTCTCCGTGCGCAGTCCCGTCCTCGTCGCCGCCCTCCTACTGAAAGGGCACTTGAGCTGGGCTGACTCCCGCCGTTTCAGACAGCTCACGACCGAGGTACAGCGAGTCCCCGACCCAAAGGATCGCACTGCTTCTCCATGGATTGGTGAATAATGGTTGACAGCTTCGTGCCCGATCGAGAAGCTGCGTGATGCACCTCAAGTTCGTCGTGATGTGATTGCGCACTTCCGCCGCAACACCTCTGTGATCGCTCACAGTCCCGGCCTGGAGGAGCGCCCTGGCACGCCAAGGCCGCCCCCTTCGACACGTGCCACTCGTGAGCACTCCAGCCTCCTCAGTTGTTGCCACACCGAGGGAGGCGCATCGGCTGGGATCGCACGCGGCTACACGAACTCCTTGAGCCTGAGCGTCAGTTGCTCCATGTACCCGCCTCGCTCCTGGAGGTCTCTCTGACCCGCTCTCCGCCGCCCGCGACGTCTCACCCGCGGCCGACGCAAGGAAGGGACCGACCATGCCCCTGCAACCCCCCACACCAGTTGCCGGGCGCATCACCCGGCGAACCCTGCTCCAGGTCACCACCGCCACCGCCGGGGCGCTCGCCACCGCCGTCGCGTTCGCCGAAGCGACGCCCGCCGAGGCCGCGGTGAGCTTCGTCAAGGGCGTCGACATCAGCCGGGTGCCGCAGATGGAGGCGCGCGGCTGCTCCTGGAAGAACGCGAGCGGCCAGACGCAGGACCTGCTGACCATCCTCAAGCATCACGGCCGTCCGGCTCCGTACGTTCGTCAACCCGTCCGGCGACCCGGGCAACGGCCACTGCTCCATCAACGAGGTCGCCGCCTTCGCCAAGCGGGTCAAGGCCGCCGGCATGTCGATCATGCTGGACTACATGTTCGGCGACACCTGGAACTCCGTCGGTGTGCAGAACCCGCCCGCCGCCTGGCGGAACATGGGCTACAGCCAGATGCTCGCCGCGATGAACACGTACGTGAACCAGTCGATGACCGTCATGAAGAACAACGACGTGCTCCCGGCCTGGGTGCAGATCGGCAACGAGATCAACAGCGGGATCTGCCGCCCCGTCGGCAGCGTCTCCAGCCCGGCGCAGATGACCGGGCTGCTCAACGCGGCCTACACCCAGGTCAAGGCGGTGTCACCGAACTCGACGGTCTGTGCGCAGCCACGACGGGCCCGGCGAGAACGCCGATGGGTTCGGTTCGCACTACACGCCGGCCGGCCGCCCCGCGAACGTGTTCCGGGGTTGCCGATCGTGGTGGAACGCCGATGACGGGTTCGATCTCATCTGCACCTACTCTCCCGTGATCATCGAGGACTCGTGGGCCTGGCGCAACGGGTACGTGCCGGGGACGACGACGCGCTCCGGCAACGGAGCCGGCTTCAAGTCCGGCGGCTACGCGGGCGACTACGAGGCCAACGCGCCGAGGCACACCGTCCGCTCCTCGGTGGCGTTCCTCAACAAGGCGGCCGGCTTCTACGCCAACCACCACCCGGTGGCCGACGACTTCTTCAACAACACCGGCTAAACGCCGCGTACAACTCCTGGAATTTCGGCGTCCCCCTGTCGGACGCCCAGTTCCACAGTGTGTCGACGTCCGGCTGGGACGCGCCCCGCCGCACCGACGCGACCCTGCCCGTGCTGCCCCACCTCCGTCCCGCGGCGAACAGTGCCCTCATCGACAGGGGCACCGACGTGGGACTGCCCTTAAGCGGAAGTGCGCCGGATCTCGGCGCCTTTGAGAGTGACGGAAGGTGACATCGTGAGGAAAAGATCGCGTGTGGCGTCGAAGTACTGGAAGTTGACCGGCGCCGCACTGCTGTCCCTGGCGCTGGCGACACCGCTCTCGGCGAGCACCGCTGCGGCGGAGGCACCTGCAACGGAGACACGGGCAACGCAGGAGGGGGAGCTCCGAGACCAGGGTGCCGCTGCCGGACCGGCGGTGGATCGCGGCCTCGAGTACCTGGTGTCCGACTATCAGACGCGCACTCCGACGAAGTACACGGCTGACTCCTGGAAGCCCTTCGCCAAGGCGTTGACCGCCGCGGCGGGTGTCGCCGACGACACGTCGGCCGCCGCCTCGGAGGTCGCCACCGCCAAGACGGCGCTGATGACTTCCGCAGCCGAGCTGAAGGCCGCCGACGAGGGCACGTTCCAGACCATCACGAACAACACCTTCTGGAACGACACCAGCGGCAACCCCATCTATTCGCAGGGCGGCGGGGTCTTCAAGTTCGGTGACACTTACTACTGGTACGGCGTGCACTACACCGGCGCCGAGCTCTATCGCGCCAATCCGACGAGGAAGTACGACGGGAACGTCAGCTTCGTCTCGATCCCCGTGTACTCGTCCAAGGACCTGGTGAACTGGAAGTTCGAGAACCGCGTCGCGACGCGCTCCACCGGCGTGGGCAGCGGCGCCAACCTGGGTGGTGCGGGCTGGGTCGGGCGGCTCGGCGTCTCGTACAACGAGAACACCGGCAAGTACGTGCTCGCCGTGCAGATGTGGCACACGGGCAGGGGCGGGCACGGCGTTCTGCTGCTGCAGGGCGACTCACCCACCGACACCTTCGACTACGGCTACTTCCAGACCCAGATCACCAACTCGCCCACGACCGGCACCGGGGATCAGACCGTCTTCACCGACGACAACGGCAAGGACTACCTGATCTTCTCCAACCGCGAAGGACGGTCGCGCGGCTTCGTGGCAAAGTTCCGGGAGTCCGACTCGCTGCGGATCGAGCCAGGCGTGGAGATCCGCCGCGGCGCCGGTCGCGAGGGCAACGCCATGTTCAAGCTCGACGGCAAGTACTACCACGCGGCGTCGGACCTGCACGGCTGGAACACCTCGGTCAACTACGTCAATGAGTCGACCAGCAGCAACGTTCAGGGCTCGTACAGCAGCGAGTACGTCCTTGCCGGCACCGAGATGGACTACAGTCACGTGACCCAGACCGGGTTCTTCGTGACGGTCAAGGGCACCAAGCAGAACACGGTGATCTACGCCGGCGACCGCTGGGCCGACTTCGCCTGGAACGGCATCGGGTACAACCAGTGGGTGCCGATAACCAAGACCGGCGCGAGGCCGCAGTTCCACTCGGTGAGCCAGTGGCAGTTCAACGTCACGACCGGAGAGTGGCGTGTCGGGCAGGCGAACAACTACATCCTCAATCCGGACATCCAGGCTGACCGCATCATCGTCTCCAGTGTGCGGGGATGGCGGAACCTCGGCGGTTCGGTGACCAACGTCAACGGTGGTGCGAACGGGTCTCGCTTCGCCCTCCAGGTGAGCAACAGCGGCGGCGTCGAGCAGCGGATCGAGTCGGTGCCCTCAGGCACCTACACCCTTTCCCTGCACGCTCGGGGTAGCGCCGGACAGGTCGTGGTCACCGGCGCCAACGGCGGCCAACGCACCCTCGGCATTCCGTCGTCGGGCGGCTGGGCCAAGCGCGAGCTCACCGGCATAGAACTGCCCGGCGGCGCCGCCACCGTCACCGTGCGGGCGTCGGGTTCGAGCGGTGTCACCGTCGACCAGCTCTCACTCGTCAAGACGTCCGACACACCAGCGCCTGTGGGGCGTTACGAGGCGGAGACCGCTCCGGCACAGTGCCGGGGCACGATCGACTCGAATCAAGCCGGCTACTCCGGCAGCGGGTTCTGCAACGGCGACAGCGCTGTGGGGGCCTTCGCGGAGTTCACCGTGAACTCCGCGACCGCCCGTACGGCGACGTTGGGGATCCGGTTCGCCAATGGCGCCACCACGGGTGCCAGGCCGGCGGACCTCGTCGTCAACGGAGTCACGGCAGGGGCGCTTTCGTTCGAGTCCACCGGTGCGTGGACGACGTGGACGACCAAGACCGTGACCGTCGCGCTGAACGCCGGCAGCAACACCATCCGGCTGGATCCGACCGCGGCGGCCGGACTGCCCAACGTCGACTACCTCGATGTCGGTGCCGCGGCCGGCTGACATCCCGTGCTCTGCCGGTCTCCTCGACCGGCAGGGCGTACGGAACAGCCCATGCCGCAAGTACGTCCCGTCGTCAGGAGAAGGACATGAACAGCAAGCGTCTGCCCCGCGCCGTCGCGGTCACGACGACCTTGGCCACCATGGTGTCCGCGAACCTACTCATGGGGCCCGAGTCGGCCCACGCGACCTTCGGAACCGCGGACATCAAGCCGATCGAGAGCAATATCGCTGCCAAACCCTGGGCCGCGGCCACGGCCGCCACCGGCTCGTCCAACGCCCGTCTGGCCATCGACGGCGACCCGACGACGTCCTGGCAACCCGGTCGTCCCGGCGCCCGGCAGTGGCTCACCGTCGACCTCGGTGGAACCTACGACAACCTGCGCAAGGTCAAGGTGCTCTTCCCGGACCGTGGCGTGGCCCACCGGTACGTCGTCGAGGCTTCATCCGACGGCCGCCGGTGGAAGACCATTGCCGACAGATCCCACAACCGAGCCGTTTCGCGAGGGGAGGTGCACCTGTTCACCCGGCCGGCAACGCGCTTCGTCCGGCTGACCTTCGCAGACGGGCCAGGCCGTGCCCGGGCAGGTGTCAGCGAGCTCCAGGTCTTCAACTACCTCCGCGAGGACCTCACCCTCGGCGCCGATCTGTCCTGGTCGGACGACGTCCAGGACCAGCAATACTGGGTCGACCCCCTGGCCGAAGACCGCGGCGCCGGGCCCCATCTGCTCGACGTGGCCACGGACCGCGGCATGCGGCACACCCGGCTGCGGATCTGGAACGAGCCGCGCAGCGAAAGCACCGGCCACCCTACGCCGATACCGCGTCAGGGCCCGGAGCGCTCACTGGCCTCCGCCAAGCAGATCAAGCAGCGGGGCATGAGCCTGGGGATCGACTTCCACTACGCGGACTCGTGGGCCGACCCGAGCAAGCAGCCCAAACCGCGTGCCTGGGCCGAGCTGGAGTTCACGGACCTGTCCCAGGCCGTGTACGACTTCACCGCCGACTGTCTGAAGCGATTGATCCGGCAGGGCACCACGCCGGAGAAGGTGGCCGTCGGCAACGAGATCATCAACGGCTTCCTGTACGGCAGCGAGGCGGCACATATCGGCACGACGAATCCGCCGTACTTCGTCGACCAGGCCGATATCTACCAGTCCCAGCCCGGCGGCGGCCTGCTGTGGAAGTACTGGCGGTCGACCGACCCGGCGGAGCGGGAGCTCTACGACCAGGCGTGGGACCGGTTCACCACCCTGGCCGCGGCCGGGATCAAGGCCGTCCGCGACGCGTCACCGACATCCAAGGTCGAGATACACGTGATCGTCGACAAGGACAAGCTCGCCAAAACCATGGAGTTCTGGCACCAGTTCCTCACCCGGGTGAAGGCGAAGGGCCAGAACCCCGATGTGCTGGCCATCTCGTACTACCCGGAATGGCACGGTACGCCCGAGGCGCTGGATCTCAACCTCAACACCATGGCCACCACCTACCCCGGCTACGAGATCGACATCGCCGAAACCGCCTACCCCGCGTCGGGCGGCGACGGCTCGCCGTTGCCCAACTCACCGTACCCGCGCACCATTCAGGGGCAGGCGGACGCGATCCGGAGGGTGTTCCAGGCCGCCAACGACGTGGTCGACAACCGAGGTTCAGGTGTCCTGGTGTGGGAGCCGGCCGGCTACCAGCCCATGTTCCGGGCCGTGCCAGGACTGGCGAACACCTGGGAGCCGCACGCCTCCATCAACGTCTTCAACGCCAGCCGGGCCAAGCACATCCTCGAGGACACCGTCCACACCGCCACCGTGGTGGGAGCCGCCCCGAAGCTGCCCTCCTCCCTCCACATGCTCACCACCGCCAACAACACGATCACCCGTGTCCCCGTCCGCTGGCAGCCGTTGCCGCCTGGCGCGACAGACAGGCCGGGTGAGGTGACGGCCACCGGGACGACCGGCACAGGACCGGTCACGGCGGTCATCGACGTCATGCCCCGCCACGGCGAACACGACGTGACCACCTCGTAGCCTGCCTCACCGACGTCGCACCGCCGAGACCACGACGGCACCGGCGACACCATCACTGCTTCACAGCGTGGCTCCGCTCACTCGGTGGCCGACAGCAACAACTGCGGCAGCGCCTGGGGAAACCAGGCCGTGTTCGACCGGAACGGCCACACTCTCCCCGACATCCGGTGCGCCCGACCGACCGCACGCCGCTCCTGCCGCCCCTCGCGGGTGGCAGGAGCACCCACACCCCTGTTGCGCCGTGCGCCCCGTCGACCTGTCGGCCTCCGCCGACGGGACGCACCCGGCAACGGGACCAGCCGAACGCAAACCCCCCACCAATCCCCGCACCCAAGGAGTCACCATGACCTTGCGACGACGGACCTTCCTCAGCATGAGCGCGGCCGGAGCGACGGGCGTGGGCCTGTCCCTGCTGGGGGCAGGCCAGGCACAGGCCGCCGCCGGGCCACTTGACACCGCACCGACCACGCCGTTCGCGGTCGGCGTGCGCCGCTACAACTGGACCCGGGGCAGCCGCCCGTGCACCACGTACGTCTACTACCCGGCCACCGGCACCGCCGGAGGGAACCCGGTGCCGGACGCCCCGGTCGCCGGCGGAATCTTCCCCCTCTACAACATGACCCACGGCCTCGGAAGCAGCCCGCAGAACTCCCTGTTCATCATCCGGGCCCTGGCCTCGGCGGGCTTCGTCGTCCCCGCCCCGCACTTCAACCACAACTTCAACGACGTCAACAACGGCAACACCTGCAGGGACGTCTCGCAGATCATCACCAACACCCTCGCGCTCAACGCGAGCGGACCGCTGGCCGGGCACATCAACACCGGCATCGGCGTCGGCGTCGCGGGCCACTCCCTGGGCGGCATGGTCACCCACGGTCTGCTGACCTCCTGGCCCGACAGCAGGATCGTCTCCGCTAATCCCCAGTCCTGCGTGGACATGGGCAACCCGTCCGGCTCGGTCTCGGCCAAGGTCCTGTTCGTGCACGGCGACCGGGACTCGACCACGAAGTACTCCTCGGCCCGGCAGGCGTACGCGGAGATGAACTGGCCCAAGGCGTTCCTCACCTTCGTCGGCGGCAGCCACACCAGCTTCTGGAGCGACCAGCGCTTCCCGAGGACCGTCGTCGACTGGGCCCGCTGGACCATGTACGGCGACACCGCCGCCCGGGACCGCCTCCCAGCTGACGCGTCCGGGTCCAACACCAGGTGGGAAGCCCGGCTGGGCGCCTCGCCCGGCGGCCCGGGCCTCTACACCCTGCTGGCCCTGCACAGCGGCAAGGCCGCCGAGATCAACGCGGCCTCCACCGCTACTGGCGCACAGCTCGTCCAGCGGACCACCAGCAATCGCCCCAACCAGCAGTTCGAGTTCGTCGACGCCGGTAACGGCCACGTCCGCGTCAAGGCACTGCACAGTGGCCTGTTCCTCCAGCCCACCGGTACCGCGACCGGCGCGGACGTCGTCCAACAGGCTGTTACCAGTGCCACCAGTCAGCAGTGGCGCGTGGTCGACCACGGCGGTGGCGTGATCAGCCTCGTGAACCGGGAGTCCGGCCTGGCGATGGATGTCTGGGAGTACTCGACCGCCGACGGCGCCCGCATCTCCCAGTGGACCTACAGCGGCAACCCCAACCAGCGCTTCACCCGCCGCCGCGTCTGACCGGGACCTGTCGGGGCACCGCTCGGGCAACAGGGCGGGCGGTGCCCCGGCATGCGGCGGCAATCCTTCGCGCACCCGTCTCAAAGGGCATCACAATGACTGCCCCTGGATCGACTGGAACACTCTGCAGTCAGCACCAAACCAGCACGGGAGTCGGCACACCACCTCCACATCATGCCCGAGCAGTGCAACTCGGACAGTGCTCTCTCGATCGGGGCTCTCGCAGAGCCTCCGATGACGCCCTCATGGTGGCCGCACGCACCTCCACATCCAGAACTATGGTGTCCCACCACATACGCCACTGACCTGCGGATTCCTACGGTATGGCGACACACAACCGTCCCCGCCGACCGCTTGGAAGTGGTGCCGATGTCCTCCCCCGCGACCGCTCCCCCACCCCCCGCCAGCCTCAAGCGCATCGTCGCCGCCAGCCTCATCGGCACCACCATCGAGTGGTACGACTTCTTCCTCTACGGCTCCGCCGCCGCGCTCGTGTTCAACAAGCTGTTCTTCCCGGACTCGGACCCGCTCGTCGGGACCCTGCTGTCCTTCCTGACCTACGCGGTCGGATTCGCCGCCCGGCCGCTGGGCGCGCTGGTGTTCGGGCACTACGGCGACCGGCTCGGGCGCAAGAAGCTGCTGGTGCTGAGTCTGCTGCTGATGGGTGGGGCGACCTTCGCGATCGGGCTGCTGCCGACGCACGCCTCCATCGGCACGGCCGCGCCGGTGCTGCTCACCGTGCTCCGGCTGGTCCAGGGCTTCGCGCTCGGCGGGGAGTGGGGCGGTGCCGTCCTGCTGGTGTCGGAACACGGGGACGCCCGGCGGCGGGGGTTCTGGGCGTCGTGGCCGCAGACCGGCGCGCCGGCGGGGCAGTTGCTGGCCACCGGGGTGCTGTCCCTGCTCACGGCGCTGCTGTCGGACGCCGCGTTCGGCAGCTGGGGCTGGCGGGTGCCGTTCCTGCTGTCCGGGGTGCTGGTGATCGTCGGTTTGTGGATACGTCTGTCTGTCGATGAATCGCCGGTCTTCCAGGAGGCGTTGGCGCAGGCCGAGGCCCGCAAGGCGGACCGCTCGGCGGAGGCCGAAAAGCTGCCGCTCGTCTCCGTGCTGCGGCACCACTGGCGTGACGTCCTGGTCGCGATGGGGGCGCGCATGGCGGAGAACATCAGCTACTACGTCATCACGGCGTTCATCCTCGTCTACGCCACCACCTCGGCCGGTGTCTCCAAGCAGACCGCGCTCAACGCCGTGCTGATCGCCTCGGCCGTGCACTTCGTGGTCATCCCGGCGTGGGGCGCGCTGTCCGACCGCATCGGGCGCCGGCCCGTGTACCTGATCGGTGCGGTCGGGGTCGGGCTGTGGATGTTCCCCTTCTTCTCGCTGATCGACACCGGCGGCTTCGGCAGTCTGCTCCTCGCCGTCACCGTCGGGCTGGTGCTGCACGGGGCGATGTACGCGCCGCAGGCCGCGTTCTTCTCGGAGATGTTCGCGACGCGGATGCGCTACTCCGGTGCCTCGATCGGCGCCCAGTTCGCCTCGGTCGCGGCGGGCGCGCCCGCGCCGCTGATCGCCACCGCGCTGCTGTCCGACTACGGCAGCTCCACGCCGATCGCGCTGTACGTCATCGCCGCCGCGGTGCTCACGGTCGTCGCGGTGGCGGCGGCCGACGAGACCCGTCACCGGGATCTGGCCGATGTGACTCCTCCCGCCGAGCAGGGGGCGGAGCGGGCGGACAGCCCTGTGGAGGACGCCCGCACGGTCTGACCCGGCAACCGTGCCCACCGGCCCCCGTACGCCCCGTGCGTGCGGGGGTCAGTGCGGTGCGGCCTCCGACAACCGGTGCAGTCGCAGGGCGAGTTGGATCTCCAGGGCGCGGTCCGGTCGCTGCCAGTCGTCGCCGAGCAGACGGCCGACGCGCTCCAGCCGCTGGGCGACCGTGTTCACATGGACGTGCAGGTCGTCCTTGGTGCGCGCGGGGCTCATCCCGCACGCGAAGTACGCGTCGAGGGTGCGCAGCAGTTCCGTGCCGCGTCGCCGGTCGTAGGCGACGACCTGGCCGATGGTGCGGTCGACGAAACCGGGGATGTCCCGGTCACCGGCCAGGAGCAGGCCCAGGAAGCCGAAGTCCTCGGCGGCGGCCCCGTCCCCGGAACGGCCCAGGACACGCAGGGCCTCCAGGCAGCGCCGGGCCTCCGCGTAGGCCGTGGCCACGGTGTCGGGACGGGTGACGAGGTCGTCGGCGGGTGCGGAGGCGCCGACCGTGACCGGTGCGTGGACGGCTGTGCCCAGGTGCCGGGCGGCGCGGCGGGCGAGGCCGGTCGCGGTGTCGCCGGGGGCGAGGGGGAGCAGCAGGACGGTGCCCCCGTCGCGCGCGGCCGCCAGGCCGTGCCGGGTGGCCGCCAGGTGGGACGCCGCCGCCGCCAGGCGTCTGCGGGCGTCCGCCTCCTGCTCGGCGTCGGCCGCACCGCCCTCCAGCCGGGCCGCCAGCACCACATGGAGGGCGTCGAGGTCGGCGTGCAGCCGGGCCGCGCGCTCCCGCAGCAGGCGCGGGTCGCGGTCGCGGGCGTCGAGCAGGTCGTCCAGCAGCTCACCGCGCACGCGCTGTTCGGCCTCGGCGGCGGATCTGCGGGCCAGGAGCAGCAGGGAGGTGACCATGGCGGCCCGCTCCAGGGTGCGCTGGTCGACCGGGTCGAGCCCCGGATGCCCGCGCAGCACCAGTGCGCCGAGCAGTTCGCCTCCCGCGGCGACGGCGGCGATCCAGTCCTGCTCGTGCAGCACCGCGTGCCCTTCGGCGCCGGACTTCCGCAGGGGCTCGGCCGGCGCGGCCCAGGCCTCGGCGAACTCGACCGTGCCGTCGAGGATCTCGGAGACCGCGGCGGCCACGTCGTGCACGCCGCCGCCGCGCAGGACGAGTTCGGCGAGCCGGTCGTGCACCTCGGAGGCCCGTTCGATGACGCCGCTGCGGTCCCGGATGATCTCGTTGGCCCGCTCCAGGCCGGCGAGGGCCGAGCGGGTCTCGGCGAGCAGGTTGGCGGTGTCGATGGCGGCAGCGGCGAGGGCGGCGAACGAGCCGAGCAGGGCGATCTGCTCCCGTTCGAAGACGCGGGCGCGGCGGTCCGCGGCGAACAGCACGCCGATGACGTGGTGCCCGAGGGTCAGCGGCACGCCGAGGATCGCCACCAGCCCCTCGTCCCGCACGCCCGCGTCGATGGCCAGCGTGTGCTGGAACCGGTCGTCCTTGAAGTAGTCGTCGGTGACGTAGGGGCGCGCGGTCTGGGCGACCAGGCCGCCGAGGCCCTCCCCCATCCCGAGCCTCAGCTGCTGGAAACGGGCCGCGACCGAACCCTCGGTGACCCGCATGTAGGTGTCGCCGCGCTCGGTGTCGTGCAGGCTGAGGTAGGCGACGTCGGTGCCCAGCAGCGAGCGGGCGCGCTGCACGATCGCCTGGAGCACGGCGTCGAGATCGCGCAGCCCGGCGAGGTCGTGGGCGGTCTCGAACAGGGCGGACAGCTCGGCCTCGCGCCGGCGTCGCCCCTCCAGCTCGGCGCGTACGCGCAGGGCGAGGGGCTTGGCCCGCCGGAGCGCGGCGATCCACTCCGCCGGGCGCCCTTCGGCGCGCGCGAGCAGCTCGGGCTGCTCATAGGCGTCGGCCGACGCGCCCCGGGCCAGGAGCTCGAGGAACGGCATCTCGGCGGACTGCGCATGATCGCTGGACATGCTCACAGGATTCACCATGACCGGCCCGTCCCGTCAGCCCTGTGGACAACTCTCGCGGCCGACGGGACCGGCTGCTCAGTGGGCGGTCCAGCCACCGTCGAGCACCAGCGAGGTCCCGGTCACGAAGCAGGCCTGGGGACCGCACAGGTACGCCACGGCCTCGGCGACCTCCTCCGGCTCGATGAGCCGTTTCACGGCGCTGTCCTGGAGCAGCACCTCGGACAGGACCCGCTCCTGCGGGATGCCGTGTGCCCGCGCCTGGTCGGCGAGCTGCTTCTCGACCAGGGGGGTGCGCACATATGCGGGATTCACACAGTTCGAGGTGACTCCGTGGGGCGCGCCTTCGAGGGCGGCGGTCTTGGACAGTCCCTCCAGGCCGTGTTTGGCGGCCACATAGGCCGACTTGTAGGCCGAGGCGCGCAGCCCGTGGACGGACGACACGTTGACGATGCGGCCCCACCCCTGTCCGTACATGTGGGGCAGGGCCCCGCGGATGAGCCGGAACGGCGCCTCCAGCATCACGGTGAGCACCGTGTGGAACACCTCGGGCGGGAACTCCTCCAGGGGACGGACCAGTTGGATCCCGGCGTTGTTGACGAGAACGTCCGTGCCCGCGGCGGCGAGTTCGGCGGCGTCCAGGTCGGTGAGGTCGAGGACGTGCGGCTCCACCGTGCCGGCGAGGCCGCGCCCCTGGCCGGCCAGTTCCTCCAGGCCCGCGGCGTCCCGGTCGACGGCTCTCACCTTGGCCCCGGCGGCGGCGAGCCGCAGCGCGCAGGCCCGGCCGATACCGCCGGCGGCACCGGTGACGAGCGCGGTGCGTCCGCCCAGGTCGAGCGGGGAGGCGTGGGGGGCGAGGAGGGCACGGGGCGCGGTCATGGTTCGACCCTAGGCAGCGCCCCTGCCCCACCCCATGTGGTCTGGCCCCATAGTTCAGTCAGAAGCAGTGGGGTCGAACCATGTGGGGTCGTCCGACAGGGCCTGCTTGATCCGGAGCAGCCCGAACTCGTTCAGTTCGGGCAGCGCGTCGACGTCGAACCAGGCCACGTCCAGCGACTCGTCGTCGTTGACCCGTGCCTCGCCGCCGACGGCCCGGCAGCGGAAGGTGACGTCCATGTACTGGCAGGTGTCGCCGTTGTCGTAGGTGACGGGCTCCAGGGCCTGGACGACGACGACCCGCTCGGCGACACAGCGTACGGCCGTCTCCTCGTAGACCTCCCGCACCGCACAGGCCGCCGGCTGCTCCCCCGGGTCCGGAATGCCGCCGATCACGGACCACTTACGGGTGTCGGCGCGGCGGTTGAGCAGCACTCTGCCCTCGTCGTCGAAGACGAGGGCGGTGACCCCGGGGAGCCAGAGCAGCTGATGACCGGCGGTGGCACGCAGTGTGCGGATGAAGTCGGGAGTAGCCATGCCGTCGACCCTAAAGGGCCGGTCGCGGCGGCACGGCGCCCTTCGGGCGGCGGACGACCGGCGTACGGCTACGCGTCACCGGCGCGTCGCCCGCGCAGCCCGGCGCCGACGGCCCAGCCGAGTCCGCCGGCCGCGACCAGCACGAGGGCGATCTCGGGCAGGATGCCGAGCCGGGTGGCGGGGGTCTGCGAGGACCGCAGCGGCACCTTCTGCACCAGTGAGTCGGCCACGAACATGCCGGTCTTCCGGGTGATACGGCCGTCCGGCATGATGATCGCACTGACCCCGCTGGTGACCGGCACGGTCACGGTCCGGCTGTGCTCGACCGCGCGGACCCGGGACATGGCGAGCTGTTGGTAGGTCATCTCGCTGCGGTCGAAGGTGGCGTTGTTGCTGGGCACGGAGATCAGCTGGGCCCCGTCGGTGACCTCGGAGCGCACGGTCCAGTCGAAAGCGGCCTCGTAGCAGGTGACGAGGCCGACCTTGGCGCCGTCCATGGTGAACACGCCCGGTTCGGTGCCCCGGCTGAAGTCCTGGCGGACCATCGCCGTCCAGTTCTCGTTGATCGCGCCGATGAGCGAGCGCAGCGGCAGGTACTCGCCGAACGGCTGGATCTGGCGCTTGTCGTAGGTGTCGACGGGGCCCTTGGCCGGGTCCCACAGAATCTGCTCGTTGTAGAGCTTGCCGTTCCGCTCGACGACACCGCCGACCGAGAGGGGCGCGCCGATGGCTTTGGCCGCGGCGTCGATGACGGCGCGGGCGTCGGGGTTGGCGAACGGATCGATGTCGGAGGAGTTCTCCGGCCACAGCACGAAGTCGGGCCGCGCGACCTTGCCCGCCTTGACCTCGGCGGCCAGACGCTCGGTCTCGCGTGCGTGGTAGTCGAGTACCGCGCGCCGCTGGGAGTTGAAGTCGAGGCCCGCGCGGGGCACGTTGCCCTGGATCACCGCGACGGTGGCGGTGCCGTTCTCGGCCGTGTCACTGACCAGCGGCCGGGCCGTGACGGCGCCGACGACCGGGACGGCCAGGCTCAGCAGGCCCACGGCCGCCGCGGTGCGCCGCACCTCACCGGTCCGCCGCCGCTCCACGGCCAGCCGGACGACCTCGTACAGTCCGAAGCCGCACAGGACCACCGCGAAGCCGAGCACCGGGGTGCCGCCCACCGCGGCGAGCGGCAGGAACACCCCGTCCGCCTGCCCGAAGGCGACCTTGCCCCAGGGGAAGCCGTGGAAGGGCACGCGCGCGCGTGCCGCCTCGCCGGCGATCCACACCGCGGCGGCCCACACCGGCGCGCCGGGCAGCTTCGACACGGCGGCGACACCCACACCGACCAGGGCCACGAAGAGCGCCTCGATCGCCACCAGGGCGAGCCATGGCCCCGGCCCCACCTCCACTCCGGTCCACACCAGCAGCGGCAGCAGGAACCCGAGGCCGAAGAGGTAGCCCAGACCCAGGGCCGCCTTCCAGCCGCGACCGCGCAGCACCCAGCCGAAGCCGGCGAAGGCGGGCAGGGCCAGCCACCACAGCGTGCGGGGCGGGAAGGAGACGTAGAGGAGCAGGCCGGAAAGGGCGGCTGCGGCGGCCGGGACGAGACGCACGAGCCGCCGGACCCACGTGCGCGCTCCGGGCGCGATCCGCTGTTCCAGCTGGTCCGACTCGCCGACGGAGGTTGCGGTGACGGTCACTCCCGGAGTCTAAGGCGCGTGGCCAGGGAGCCGACAGCGCGGTCCGCACGGCGGGCTCCCTGTTCATTTCGTCACGACACATCCCCAAACCCTTCACCAGCCGTTACGGTGTGCCAAGCCTCCGTCGTACGGGCCCGTCGTGGCCCGGACCGGCCGGGGTCTTCACAGGTCAGGGCGATGGGGCGCCGGGGGCGAGGGGCGGGGCGGGGTGGGTTCCAGTGGGATGGCGGCTGCGTCCGGGGCGGACGCGGACGGTGAGAGACGAATCGTTTCCGACGCGGCCGGTGTCGTGGTGCTGGGGGCCTGCGCCGGCTGGTCCCTGATCACGGCGGCCGTGCACGACGGCAGGCCCGAGGGGGTGCTGCTCGCGGTGCTGGCCATGGCCGCCGGGTACGCCGCCGGGCGGATCAGCGGGGCGCTGCTGCCGGTCGGCGCGCCCCTGGCCGGGGCGCTGGCCGGCGTCGCGCTGGCCGTGGCCGTTCCGCATCTCGCCCCGGGCCCGCAGATCGCCGCGCCCCTGGGGCACGCCGGGGCCACCGCAGCCGTGCTGACGCTGTCGGCCGGTGCCGCGTGCTGCGCGGCCTGGGCCGCCCCGGTCAAGGCTGTCCGCCTCGCCCTGCGCCTGCTGGCCGCCGCGGTCGCGGGGCTGGCGGCCGTGCTCGGCTCGACGAGCGGGCTCGTGACCTGTCTCGCGGTGCTGGTGTGCTCGCTGGCCGCCGGCCGCACCCGTCGTCGCGGCGCCGGGATGACCGTGCTGGCGGCCGTGGCCGCCCTGGCTACCGGTGTGGTCTGGCTGGTCGCCGCGCGGGCCGTGCCGAGCGGTTTCGTGGCCGCGCTGGAGGGGCGCCTGACACCGCACCGCGTCGAGCTGTGGCAGGACGCCTGGCGGCTGGCGGGCGAGGACGCCGCCCTCGGTGCGGGCCCGGGTCGTTTCGGGGAGCTGAGCGCGACGTCCGCCGAGTCTTTGCTGTCCGACGGCAAGCCCCACTCGGCGCCCCTGCAGCAGGCGGCCGAGCAGGGCGTCGTCGGCGTGCTCCTGCTGGCGGCGGCCTTCGGCTGGGTGCTGTACGCCCTGTGGTGCGGCCCGCGTCCGACCCCGGTGGCGCTCACGGCGGGCGCGGCCCTGACCGCGCTCGCCGCCATCGCCGCGATCGGCAACGCGCTGAGCTTCACCGCGGTGTCGGTGGGAGCGGGCCTGCTGGCGGGCATGGCCACGGCCCGCCCCCTCGAACCGTCGGGCCGTACTCCGGAGACACAGACACGCGGAGCGGGACGCGCCGCCGCGTGGTGAGCGGTCGGGGTTCGGCGTGGTGACCGGTCCGGGGTTCCGCGTGGTGAGCCGGTGGGCACCGTTCCCCGCGGCGGCCGGCGATCACACTGGGTGATCATCGTCTCGATCACAACCGGTGACGGGAACGCGGCGGCTCAGTGCGTGGGAGCACCCGGCTTGGTGGGCCGCAGCCGGGCCTCGATCACCCGCACGGCAGCCTCCGCGTCGTCCACGGTGATCGTGAAGGTGTGCCCGTCCCACAGCTCCAGCTCGACGCCCTCGCCGCGCCGGACGACGACCGCGGTGCCCCTCTCGGGCCGCCAGCGGTAGCCCCAGCCGCCCCAGTGGCGGGGCGTGACGTGCGAGATGTAGGTGGCGCCGGCCACATGGGAGAGCGGGATACGGCGGCGGGGCACGCCGATGTGACCGCAGCGCACTTCGAGGTGCTCCTCGTCGACGCGCAGGGCGACGTGCACGAAGGCGAGGGTTCCGAAGAGCACCAGCAGACCGGCGGCGATGCACCCGACGACCGCCATGACGAGCGGGGCGATGCCGGACTTCCACGCCGAGTCGACGGCCAGCTCGATGCCGAGCGCCATGCAGGCGGCACCCACGAGCGCCAGCAGCCACTGCACCCGGTTCGTGGCACGGCCGGTCCAGACGTCCGAGTGCGAGTGGGGGGCGTTCTCGCCGTGGCGGTGGTCCCTCATGTCTTTGAGGGTACTCAGATTTCGCTCCGCGGGTACCTGGTGGCGGAGCGTGACTGCACCGGGCGGGCGGCGTGCTCGCACCGGCCGCCGACGACCGTCGGTGACGACGTCCGGGTCAGCCGGCCGGCGTGACCGCCTGGAGCAGGCGCCCCTCGTCGTAGGCCAGCGCGGCGGCGGGCAGCCCGCCCTCGCGTCCGCTGAGCAGCACGGTGAGCGTGCCGTGCGGGGTGGCTCCCGGCGCGGGCTGCTCGCCGAGCCGGCGCAGCGCCTGGGCGGCCACGGCACCCGCGGAACCGTGCAGGACCAGGGGCGGGCGGCCGGGGCGCTGGACGGCGGTCCGGATGCGCTCGGCTACCAGCTCGTAGTGGGTGCAGCCCAGGACGACGGTGGTCACCTCGTCGGGGGTGAGGGCGGCGGCCGCGGCGACGGCCGCGTCGATCGCCGTCTCGTCCGCGTGCTCCACGGCTTCGGCGAGGCCCCAGCACGGCACCTCGGTGACCGGCACACCGTCGGCGAAGTCCCGGATCAGGCCCTGCTGGTAGGGGCTTCCCGTGGTGGCCGGGGTGGCCCAGATGGCGAGGTGCCCGCCGCCGGCCGCGGCCGGCTTGATCGCCGGGACGGTGCCGACGACCGGGAGACCGGGTTCCAGGCGGGCGCGCAGGGCGCTCAGCGCGTGCACGGTCGCGGTGTTGCAGCCGACGATCAGCGCGTCGGGGCGGCGCGCGGCGGCGGCTTCGGCGACGGCCAGGGCACGCCGCGTCAGGTCCTGCGGGGTGCGCGGGCCCCACGGCATGCCGTCGGGGTCCAGGGAGAGCACGAGATCGGCGTCGGGGCGCAGCCGCCGTACCGCGGCGGTGGCCGCCAGCAGACCGATTCCGGAGTCCATGAGCGCGATCTTCACCCGATCACGATAGACGATGAGCCGTATCGGGCAGCTCCCGTGGGGCAGACTGCGCGCGTGAGCGCCGTTGTGTGGACCGCCGCTGGATCACTGCTCGCCTGGCTGTGGCTGCTGCTCTGCCAGGGCTTCTTCTGGCGCACGGATGTGCGGCTGCCCGCGCGCGAGGAGCCGCGGGTGTGGCCGTCCGTGTGCGTCGTCGTGCCGGCCCGCGACGAGGCGGCCGTGCTGCCCGCCGCGCTGCCGTCGCTGCTGGCCCAGGACTATCCGGGGCGGGCGGAGATCTTCCTCGTCGACGACGGCAGTACGGACGGCACCGGTGAGCTGGCGCGGGAGCTGGCGCGCCGGCACGGCGGGCTGCCGCTGACGGTGGATTCACCGGGCGAGCCCCCGGCGGGCTGGACCGGCAAGCTGTGGGCGGTGCGCCACGGCATCGGGCTGGCACGCGCGCGTGGTCCCGAGTACCTCCTGCTGACGGACGCCGACATCGCGCATGCCCCGGACAGCCTGCGCGAGCTGGTGGCGGCGGCCCGGTCCGGTGGGTTCGACGCCGTCTCCCAGATGGCCCGGCTGCGGGTGGAGAGCGTGTGGGAGCGGCTCGTCGTGCCGGCGTTCGTCTACTTCTTCGCGCAGCTCTACCCCTTCCGCCGGATCGCCGGGAAGGGGCGGACGGCGGCGGCCGCCGGGGGCTGTGTGCTGCTGCGGGCGGAGACCGCCGAGCGGGTCCGGATCCCGGACGCGATCCGGCACGCCGTGATCGACGACGTGGCCCTCGCCCGGGCCGTCAAACGCGGCGGCGGCCGTGTCTGGCTGGGGCTCGCGGAGCGGGTGGACAGCGTGCGGCCGTATCCGCGGCTGCACGATCTGTGGCGCATGGTCTCGCGCAGCGCGTACGCCCAGCTGCAATACAACCCCGCGCTGCTCGCCGGGACCGTCGCCGGGCTGGTGCTGGTGTACCTGATCCCGCCGGTGGCGCTCCTGTCCGGCCTCGTCACCGGCCGCACGGCGGCGGCGGTCCTCGGCGGCTGGGCATGGCTGGTCATGGCGGGGACGTACGTGCCGATGCTCCGCTACTACCGGCAGCCGCTGTGGCTCGCTCCCCTGCTGCCGCTCACCGCGTTCCTCTATCTGCTCATGACGGTCGACTCGGCGGTGCAGCACTACCGGGGGCGCGGTGCGGCGTGGAAGGGCCGCACCTACGCCCGTCCTGAGGCCGTGCCCGACGAGGGCTGACGGCGGCCGGGAGGAATCACTTCCGGCCGGGGGTCCAGTTCATGCCCCAGCCGTAGGCGTGGTCGACGGTCCGCTGCGGACTCACCCCGCGGTCGGGTACCAGGTAGCGCGCCTCCCGCTGGACGACCAGGTCGCCGCCGGTGTTGGTGATCAGGGCCAGCGCGCACACGAGCGAGGGGACCGTGCACTCGTCGAGGGAGAACTCGATCGGCGCCCCGTACTGCGGCTGGAGCGTCACCGACGCGTTCAGGTCGGCGAACGATCGGGCGCCTTCGTAGATGGTGACGAAGACGAGGATCCGCCGGAAGGCGTGTTTGTGGTCGAGGTTGACGGTGAGGTTCTCACCCGTCGACACGGCGCCGGTGCGGTCGTCGCCGTCGAGGTGGATGTAGGGCGGCCGGTGCAGCGCCCCGAAGCTGTTGCCGAGGGCCTGGACGACGCCCTTGCTGCCGTCGCTGAGTTCGTACAGCGCGCACAGGTCGAGGTCGAGGTCGGAGTGCATCGCGGCCGGGCGCCCGAACTTGCCGCTCCAGCCCGAGAACTGTTTGCGCACCTCCCAGTTGAGGTTCACGTGCAGCGTGCCGGAGGTGCCGCCCTGCTTCGTGAGGGAGACGGAAGGGGCCGACTTGGTGAGCGTCACTTTGGTGAGGCGGACGGGGGCCGGCGGCGTGGCGGGCGGGGCCGCGGGCCGCGGCGTCGGCGGGGGCGTGTGCGCGGCGGGCGGTGCGGCCGCGGGAGGGGCGGGGGCCGTGACCGGGGCCGGTGCCGGGGCGGACGGCTGCCGCTGCGGCTCGTCGACCGTGATGCCGTAGTCGGTGGCCAGCCCTTCGAGGCCGCTGCTGTAGCCCTGCCCGACGGCGCGGAACTTCCAGGCACCCTGGCGGCGGTAGAACTCGCCGAGCACGAAGGCGGTTTCGGTGGTGGCGCCCGGATTGTCGAAGCGGGCCACCGGCGTGCCCTGGGCGGCGTCCTGGACCTCGATGTACAGCTCGGGGACCCGCCCGAACGGGCCGCCGTCGGAGGAGGCGGCGAGGACGACCGTCTCGATCGCGGGCTCCACGCGCGCGAGGTCGACGAGGAGCGTGTCGGTGACCCGGCCTCCGGCGTCACGCTTGCCCTCGTGCCGGATCGCGCCGGAGGAGTGCGCGGGCTGGTTGTAGAAGACGAAGTCGGCGTCCGAGCGGACCTTGCCGCTCACCAACAGCAAAGCGGAGGCGTCGGCGTCGGGCACTCCGGGTCCGGTGCGCCATCCCAATTCCACCCGCAGTGCCGCGGTGGGCACCGGAGTATTTGAACCTTTCAGCATTTGCATGTCAGCCCCCATTGCGTGTCACGGGCCGGCCTGCCCCGGCCGTCCGCCGTGTTCCGTCCGGCGCGTTCGCTCCGCACAACCTATTCCTCGCCGGGGCGAAGTCTCCTGCGTGAAGCACCGGGAAGATCCGGTCGCCGACCGCGGGTAACCCGCCCGGAGCTCGGCCTTTACCGCATCAGGAGCCCGTTCGCCGCCCCTTTTTGACGAGTTCGCTCGCATTGGGGATGCCGGGTCACTGCGGACACGGAAAACAACCCTCTTATCGGTCTCCCCAACCAGCACATCGTGGGCTTAACTTATGTCCCATGACCTCCCCCCGCTCCACCTATGGCGGCGGCTACTACTCCGCCTCCTTCCCGGACACCCCGATCTACGACAAGCTCGTCGCCGAGCGGGGCACCCCGCAGATCGCCCCGATCCGGGTCCCCGCTCAGTACGACATGCCGGGCGGCCAGCTGCCCGCCCTCCCCTCGGCGCTGCCTGCCCTTCCGGCAGCTCCTTCCCAGCCCGCCTACGGCTACCCGCAGGCGCAGCAACCCGCACCGCTGCAACAGGCGCCCGCGGCCTACATCCCGCAGCAGGCCACCGCCCCGCGCGGCTACCCCGGACCCCAGCCGCAGCAGCCGCGTCCGGTGGCCCCCGCGGGCTACGAGGCCATGCGCCCCGCCGCTCCCCGGCCGGCCCCGGCTCCTTACCAGGACCCGTACAACAACCAGCAGTACCGCGGGTACTGAGCCGACCTCCGGGGGCTGTCGGTGCCGACTGGCACGATGGCCCCATGGGGAACGCTCACCTGCACTCGATCCATGTCCATCCGGTCAAGGCGGTCCGGGGCCTGGCGCCCCGGGAGGCCGTCGTCGAGCCCTGGGGGCTGGCCGGAGACCGGCGCTGGGTGCTGATCGACGACGGGGGAAAGGTCGTCACGCAACGCCGGCAGCCACACCTCGCGCTCGCCGCCGCCGAGCTTCTGCCCGGTGGCGGCGTCCGCTTGTCCGCGCCCGGCATGCGGCCGCTGACGGTGCCGGTCCCGCGGGCCCTGGTCACCGTGCCGGTGGAGATCTTCCGCGACAAGGTCGAGGCGGTCCCGGCCGAGGACGAGGCCGCGCACGCGTGGTTCAGCTCCTTCCTCGGCATCGAGGTGCGCCTCGCGTACATGGACGACCCGGCCGTGCGCCGGCCCCTCGCCCCGGAGTACGCGCGGCCCGGTGAGAGCGTCTCCTTCGCCGACGGCTTCCCGCTGCTGCTCACCACGACGGCCTCGCTCGACGCCCTCAACTCCCTGATCGCGCGGGGCGGGTACGCGGCCGAGGGACCGCTGCCGATGAACCGCTTCCGGCCGAACGTGGTCGTGGCGGGCACCGCCGCCTGGGCCGAGGACGACTGGTCGCTCCTCGCCGTCGGCCGGGTGCGCTTCCGCGTGGCCAAGCCCTGCGGCCGGTGCGTGGTGACCACCACCGACCAGGGCACCGGCGAGCGCGGCCGTGAGCCCCTGTTCAGCCTCGGGCGGCACCGACGGCTCGGCGACAAGCTGGTCTTCGGGCAGAACCTGGTGCCGCTGTCGCGCGGCACGATCCGGGTCGGCGACCCGGTCACCGTCCTCGAATAGCTCTTCGGCGGAAGCGGGAACCGCGCCGCCCGCCCGGGCGTTGGGCCTGTGTGAGAAATTCATGAGAGGCCCCGGGGAGAGGTGATCTCGCTCTCTCTTCGACGGGTCCGCGCGCGGACGGCTCCGCCGGGGAGTATCACGGAGCGGGAAGGGGGTGCAGGCGGTGCGAGCGATCAGCGGACTCTGGCGCTGGCGGCGCAATCCACTGTGCCGCCCGACCGACCTGGCCGAGGCCTGGGTGGCGCTGGCCGCCCTGTTGCTGATCCTGCTGGCCGCGCCGGTGACCGGGGCCCTCGTCGGGGAAACCGCTCAGGACGCGCTGCAGCGCTCCGTCCGCGCCCAGCACGAGGCGCGGCACCCGGTGACGGCCACCGTGGTCCGCAAGCTGGACCGCTCCCCGCTGGACGCGGACCCGGAGACCTCCTCGGGCAGGGACCTGCGCAACCGCGTCCTCGCCGACTGGACCGCGCCGGACGGCACCTCGCACCGGGGCCCCGTCCTGGCGAGCCTCAAGGACCCTCGCCAGGGCGACCGGTTCCGGATATGGACCGACCGGCACGGCCGGATGGTGGCCCGCCCCCTCGACTCGGCGACGGCCTCCACGCACGCGGTCCTCGCCGGCTTCGGCGCGGCCCTGGGGACCGGCGGCCTCATAGAGGGCGGCAGACGCCTGGTCGTCTGGCGCATGGTGCGCCGCCGTCACGCCCGTTGGGACCAGGCATGGGACAAGGCGGGCCCGGACTGGGGCAGGACGGGCACCGGCAGCTGACGGCCTTCCGGCTCTGGTCAACCCACCACCCGCGCGCACGCTACGGTGGTCCGGCCGAACCGTTCGGCACAACCCGCGCGCGAGCGAGCCCCAGGGACGCGCCGGTGTCGATGCCGCGTGCGCGCCCAGGCCTCAGGGCCGGGCTCGGTCGCGGTCGCGACCCCGGGCGAAGCGCCCCGAGGGCGGACGAGCCATCAGTACGACCGAGGTGGGGGCACGGCAACACCATGGCACAGGGCACGGTCCAGGTGACGCACACCGGCACGTCGCGGTGGCGTCGCCGCACGGGTGAGTACGCATCGCTCGCCGCCGCCCTGGAGGCCGCGGCCGACGGCGACGTCCTCACGGTCGCCCCCGGCACCTACCGGGAGAACCTCGTCCTGCAGCGCGCGGTGACCCTGCGCGGCCCCGAGGGCTCGCCCGGCTCGGTGCGGATCGCGCCCGTGGACGGGGTGCCGCTGACCGTGCGCGCCTCGGCCGTGGTGCAGGACCTCCATGTGGAGGGCCAGGACGCGGCCGCCCCCGCCGTGCTGGTCGAGGAGGGCACCCCGGAGCTGCGCGACGTGCGGGTCGTCACGCGGTCGGCGGCCGGGATCGAGGTGCGCGGCAGCGCCCGGCCCACGGTGCGGCGCTGCGCGGTCGACAACCCGGCGGGCATCGGCATCGCGGTACTCGACGGCGCGGGCGGGGTGTTCGAGGAGTGCGAGATCGTCGCGGCCGGCCAGGCGGGCGTCGCGGTGCGCGGCGGAGCCCACCCCCGCCTGGAGCGCTGCCGGGTGCACCACACCTCCGGCTCGGGCCTGTCGGCGACCGGGGAGAACACCGCGCTGGAGGCAGTGGGCTGCGAGGTGTACGAGGTCCGGGGCAGCGGAGTGCAGATCACCGGCCGGGCCACCGCCCACCTCACCGACTGCGATGTGCACCGCACGACGTCCGACGGGGTCACCCTCGACACCGACGCCGTGCTGACGCTGGCCGACTGCCGTATCCACGACATCCCGGAGAACGCGGTCGACCTGCGTTCCCGTTCCGTCCTCACCCTGACCCGCACCACCGTGCGGCAGTTCGGGCGCAACGGCCTGTCGGTGTGGGACCCGGGCACGCGGGTGGACGCCAACCAGTGCGAGATCTTCGACAGCACGGGCGACTACCCGGCGGTGTGGGTGAGCGACGGGGCGACGGCGGTGCTCGACTCGTGCCGGGTGCACGACGTGCCGGACGCCCTGTTCGTCCTGGACCGCGGCTCGCGCGCGGACGTCGTCGACAGCGACCTGTCGCAGGTGCGCAACACGGCCGTGTCGGTGAGCGACGGCGCGACCGCGCAGCTCGACGACTGCCGGATCCGGGACGCCGCCACAGGCGCCTGGTTCCGCGACCACGGCAGCGGCGGCACGCTCAGCAACTGCACGGTGGACGGCACCCAGACCGGCGTCATCGTCACCAAGGGCGCCGACCCCACCGTCGAGCGCTGCACGATCGACTCCCCGGCGGAGGCCGGTGTCTACGTCTCGGCCGGCGGCCGGGGCAGCTTCCTGAACTGCCGGGTCACGGGCAGCGGCGGTTACGGCTTCCACGTGATCGACGGCAGCCGTACGACGCTGCGCAAGTGCCGCACGGAGCGGTGCGCGCGCGGGGGTTACGAGTTCGCGGACAGCGGCGCCGACGCCGCCTCGGGGGCGAGCCCGCTGGTCGAGGACTGCACGAGCGACGAGAGCGGTGGGCCGCGCACACCCGCCGCGGCACGGGAGGCGGCCGTGCAGACGGTGAGCCACTCCCCCGGCCTGCTGGGCGCGGTCCCCGGGCAGCGCGTCGAACCGGAGCCCCCGGCGCCGGCCGCCGAGCCCGGGCAGCCGGTCCGTTCCTCCAAGGACGTCCTGGGTGAACTGGACGCGCTGGTGGGCCTGGAGAGCGTCAAGCGCGAGGTGCGTGCCCTCACCGACATGATCGAGGTCGGCCGGCGCCGGCAGCAGGCGGGCCTGAAGGCGGCGTCGGTCAAGCGGCACCTGGTCTTCACCGGCTCCCCCGGCACCGGCAAGACGACGGTCGCGCGGCTCTACGGCGAGATCCTCGCCTCCCTCGGTGTGCTGGAGAAGGGCCACCTGGTCGAGGTGTCCCGGGTCGACCTGGTCGGCGAGCACATCGGCTCGACGGCGATCCGCACCCAGGAGGCCTTCGAGAAGGCGCGCGGCGGTGTGCTGTTCATCGACGAGGCGTACGCGCTGTCCCCCGAGGACGCGGGCCGCGACTTCGGCAAGGAGGCCATCGACACGCTGGTGAAGCTGATGGAGGACCACCGGGACGCGGTCGTGGTGATCGTCGCGGGCTACACGGCCGAGATGGAGCGCTTCCTGTCCGTCAACCCGGGGGTGGCGTCCCGCTTCTCACGGACCATCACCTTCAGCGACTACGGCCCCGAGGACCTGTTGCGGATCGTGGAGCAGCAGGCCGAGGAGCACGAGTACCGGCTGGCCGATGGCGCCGCCGAGGCCCTGCGGAAGTACTTCACGGTGCTCCCCAAGGGCCCGGCGTTCGGCAACGGCCGTACCGCGCGGCAGACCTTCGAGGCCATGGTCGAGCGGCACGCGAGCCGGGTCGCCCAGGTCGCCGAGCCGAGCAAGGACGACCTGACGCTGCTCTACGCCGAGGATCTGCCCGAGCTGCTCTGAGGACTCAGGCGGCGGGCGGCTCGGGCTCGTGACGGGGTGAGGGCACCTCCGCGTCGTCCGGGCGCAACCGGGCCAGCAGCGCGCGGCGTTGTTCGGCGAAGACGGGGTCGGCCTGGTAGTCGGAGTGGCCGAGGATCGGCGCGGGCAGCGGGAGCAGATCGGTGCGGCCGTAGGCGAGGGGGTCCCTCAGCGGGGCGTGGTCGACCTGGGGGCCGCGGTCGCCGGGCAGGCGCACCGGGCCGCCGATGGGGTCGGTGAGCCGGTAGAGGTTGCGCCAGCAGTCGACGTCGCGGTGCAGGGAACCGAGCGCGGCGGGCCCGAAGTGCGCGGGGAACCAGCGGCCGTAGAGGCGCTCCAGGGGGGAACCGTACGTCAGCAGCGCGACCCGTTTGCGGGCGGACGGGGCGAGTTGCCAGGCCGCCGCGGCGGCGAGCACGCTGCCCTGCGAGTGCCCGGAGATGACCAGCCGGCCGCCGGTGACCCGGGTCCAGGTCGCCATCCGCCAGGTCAGGTCGGGCACCGCCCGCTCGGCGTAGCAGGGCGGGGCGAAGGGGTGGGAGGCACGCGGCCAGAAGGTGCCCACGTCCCACAGGATGCCGATGGTGCGGCGGGCCGCCGCGTCCTTGTAGGCGCGCCGGCCCCAGGTGACGAACAGCAGGAAGCCGAGGCCGATCAGCCAGGAGCCGAGGGCCTGGGAGGTCTCGGCGGCGCCGTGGACAACGGGGTAGGTGTCCCGCGCGGCCTCGCCCGGGGTCCGGTCGGTGGCCAGGGCGCCGACGAGGGCTCCGGCGCCGAGCAGCAAGGTGGCACCGGAGGTGACGGCGACGATGCGCGGTCCCCGGTCGGTGAGCGCGGCCATCGCCCGGGTGGAGGCGATACGGCGGGTGCGGGCGGGGTCGAGGTCCTCGTCCGGGTAGTCGAGCGCCACGGCGACGCGCTCGGCGCGGGCGAGCTGCCAGGCACGGTGGCCCAGCCAGCCGAAGAGTCCCAGCAGGACGACGAGCAGCGGCGGGATGACGGACGCCTGCCAGGTGAGCAGGACGGGCGGGCCCTCGAGCGCCGCCCCGGTGCCGTCCAGCCAGTCGGACACCCGCTGGGAGACCCCGCCGGACATCACCCCGCCCAGCGCGCAGGCCAGCATGGCCACGGCCGGGCCGCCCAGGCCCCGCAGCACCGCGCGCCGGTCGGGGGCGGTGCGGTGCAGGACGTGCGCCACGACGCCGAGGACGATGACGAGCAGGCCCTGGACCAGGGCGATCCCGCCGAAGGTCGTGTCGCCCGGCAGTCTGCCCCGCGACGTCCAGCCCGGGCGCTCCCACCCGGCGTACAGCAGGGCGCACGCGAGCAGGACGAGCGCGGCGAGCGGCAGCCGCCGTACGAAACGCTCGTCGAGTTCCCGGTCCAGCCGCTTCTCGCTGCGGCCCCGGCGGCACACCACCCACACCACGGCGATCGCGCAGGCCGCGAGGGCCGCTTCGAGGAGCAGGCCCAGGAGGTCGAGGACGGGTGGGCCGCCGGGCCGGCGGTCGTGGCGGGCGGCCGCGCTGCCGACGGCGGCGGCGACCGTGATCAGTCCGGCGGCGGTGTGCGCGGCGCGCAGCCGGGCCACCAGCCGGCGGCCGTACCAGAACCCGGGCCGGCCGAGAGCGGTCGGGCCGCCGTCCCCTTCGGGCTCGGGGGCGCGTTCGATGGGCTGCTGGGACTCGTAGTCGCTCCATGTGCGCCGGGACAGGTACCACAGCAGGACGGTCAGGGCGGTGGGGACGGCCGAGGCGAGGGCGAGCCGGCGGCCGGGGGCGCTCCACCAGCCGCCGTCGGAAACGGTGGGTGAGAGGAAGCCGAGCCAGGTGTGGCGGTCGGCGCAGGCGGTGGTGCCCGCGCACTGCCAGGCCGCCAGGTCGAGGGCGACCTCGCAGGCCGCCGCGACGAGGAGCACCGTCAGGGTGAGCCCGGTGAGCCGCACCAGCAGTCCGTACAGGCGCACGGTGCGGCGGCGGCCGTGCGCGCTGGGGCGCATCCAGTGGGCGAGGTTGACGACCATGAACGGCAGCAGCAACAGCCACAGGGCGCGGGTGCCGTTGCCGGAGGTGAGGTTGCACCAGACGTACGCCTCGGGCACCGGCTCGTCCCGGCGGCGGTCGCCGGGGCTGTGCTCGGCGTCGACGTCGTCGGCGCGCCGGAAGACGGCCGCGGTGTCGTCGCCGGTGATCCGCACCGTGCGTGGATCGTTGAGCATCTGCTGCGGCGTGGTGCCGCCCACGCCGTGGACCAGAAGTTCGAGCGCGGTCCCGGGCTCGCCGGGCCGCGTGGCGGGACCGTCCGGTCCGCCGCTCGACGCATGGTGCTGCGCACGTTCCACTGATTCGCACTTCCCCCGTGACACGCCGTCGGCTCTGTCCGTGCGGGCACAAGGATCTCCACATCCGCGGCGTCGCACACCTGCTGTCACGGATTCTTCCCGATCCGTGATGTACCGGGGTGGCGGGTGAATCACCGGTGACGCGGGGGCGACGAGCAGTCGGTGGCGCTCCCCGCTCCGCGACATGCGAGGATGGGACGTCCTCGCACCGGAGCCGGGAAGAATGTCCTGGTCGGAGCCGGTGCGAGAGGAGTCGGACGGCATTGAGGCGAAAGGACCGGAGCGTACGTGAGCGAGAATCAGAACCTCCTCGCGGAGCAGCGGCGATCCCTGATCCTCGACGAGGTCCGCCGCCGGGGTGGTGTCCGGGTCAACGAGCTGACCCGCAAGCTCGGCGTGTCGGACATGACGGTCCGCCGCGACCTCGACGCGCTCGCCCGCCAGGGCGTGCTGGAGAAGGTGCACGGCGGCGCGGTCCCGGTGGTCGAGGCGAGTACGCACGAACCGGGCTTCGAGGCCAAGTCCGGCCTGGAGCTGACCGCCAAGGAGGACATCGCTCGCGCGGCGGCCAAGCTGGTGGCGCCGGGTGCGGCGATCGCCCTGTCGGGCGGTACGACGACCTTCGCGCTGGCGCACCAGCTGCTGGACGTCCCGGATCTGACGGTGGTCACCAACTCGGTGCGGGTCGCCGATGTGTTCCACGCCGCGCAGCGCACCTCGGGTCCGCGCCAGGGCGCGGCCACGGTCGTGCTGACGGGCGGGGTGCGCACGCCCTCCGACTCGCTGGTGGGGCCGGTGGCCGACCAGGCGATCGCGGCGCTCCACTTCGATCTGCTGTTCCTGGGTGTGCACGGCATATCGGTCGAGGCCGGCCTGTCGACGCCGAACCTCGCCGAGGCCGAGACGAACCGGCGGCTCGTCCAGTCGGCCCGCCGGGTGGTCGTGGTCGCGGACCACACCAAGTGGGGCAAGGTGGGCCTGAGTTCGTTCGCCTCGCTGGAGCGGGTCGACACGCTGGTGACGGACGCCGGTCTGCCGGACGAGGCGCGCGGGGTGGTCGCCGAGCACCTGCGGCGGCTGGTGGTGGCCGGGGAGCCCGAGGACGACGCGGACAACTGACGGTCCGCCAGCTAGGGTGGCGCCCCTCACGGTCCTGACCGCTCCCGACCAGGAGGGCTCCGTCCATGGCTCGTCGACTGCGTCCGGTGGGGCTCGACTTCGTCGGGCTCGCACCCGTTCGGTACGTGTTCACCCGGGAGCTCTCCGCCCCGGTGGAGAAGGTCTACGGCGCGCTCGAGAGCGTGCCCGGGTGGGCCGAGTGGTTCCCGCAGGTGACGGCGGCCCGCCCGGTCGACGCGGGTGCGGGGCGCGACATCACGCTCACCGGTGGCCTCCGTTTCCGTGAGTCGATCATCGCGGCGGAGGCGCCCGAGGTGTACGCCTACCGGGTCGACGTCACCAACGTGCCCGGCGCGCGGGCGATAGCCGAGGAGTGGCGGCTGGCGCGCGCCGGCGGCGGCACCCGGGTGCGGTGGACCTTCGCCACCGACGGTACGGCTGTCTACCGGCTGGCCATGAAGGCGGTGCGCGCGGGCCAGGCACGGGCGTTCCAGGACGCCATGACGGCGCTGGAGCGGCGGCTGAACGCCTGAGGGCCCGGGCGCCGGGCTCAGCCGGGCCAGACGCCCGTCTTCAGCAGCGAGTCGATCGCGGCGGTGTACGGCTCGATGTCGAGTCCCTGATCGGCCAGCCAGGCGTCCGAGTAGTACTTGTCGAGGTACCGGTCCCCCGGGTCGCACAGCAGGGTCACGACGCTGCCCTGCCGTCCCTCGGAGACCATCTCCGCGACGATCTTCAGCGCGCTCCACAGTCCGGTGCCGGTCGAGCCGCCCGCCTTGCGGCCGATGGCGCGCTCCAGGGCCCGCACGGCGGCGACGCTGGCCGCGTCCGGCACCTTCATCATCCGGTCGATCGCGCCGGGCACGAAGCTCGGTTCCATGCGGGGCCGGCCGATGCCCTCGATACGTGAGCCGCAGTCGCAGGTGACGTCCGGATCGCCGGTGGTCCAGCCCTCGAAGAAGCACGAGTTCTCGGGGTCGGCCACGCAGACGCGGGTGTCGTACTGCATGTAGTGGACGTAGCGCGCGAGGGTCGCGGAGGTGCCGCCGGTGCCCGCCGTGGCGACGATCCACGCCGGCTCGGGAAAGCGCTCCAGGCGCAGCTGACGGAAGATGGACTCGGCGATGTTGTTGTTCCCCCGCCAGTCCGTGGCCCGTTCGGCGTAGGTGAACTGGTCCATGTAGTGGCCGCCGGTCTCGGCGGCGAGGCGGGCGGACTCCTCGTACATCGTGCGGGGGTCGTCCACGAAGTGGCAGCGGCCGGAGTGGAACTCGATGAGGCGGATCTTCTCGGCGCTCGTCGTGCGCGGCATGACGGCGATGAAGGGCACGCCGATCAGCTTCGCGAAGTACGCCTCGGAGACGGCCGTCGAGCCGCTGGAGGCCTCGATGACGGGCCGGTCCGGGCGGATCCAGCCGTTGCAGAGGCCGTAGAGGAACAGGGAGCGGGCGAGGCGGTGCTTGAGGCTGCCGGTGGGGTGGGTCGACTCGTCCTTCAGGTACAGATCGATGCCCCACCGCTCGGGCAGGGGGAACTGGAGCAGGTGGGTGTCGGCCGAGCGGTTGGCGTCGGCCTGGACTCTGCGGACGGCTTCTTTGAGCCATGCCCGGTAGGTGGTGTCGCTGTGGTCGACGTCGAGGGTCACGCCGGTCCGGGTCTGCTGGGAAGTACTCACGGGAGGGGCTCCTAACGCTGCGCGCCGACGATGCGTCGCGCGGCTGACACCTCCGATCATAAGCACCTTCCGCACGCTTCTCACCTGCATAAACGCATCTTTGAGCCCCCCAAAGCGCCCCCAGGGGCAGGGTCGATGCAAGGGGGCGCGCGGTCCCGGGGGCGCATCGGCGCGTGTGCTGCGGGCGCCCCCCGGGGAGGTGGTCACGGGCACTGGTGCTCGGCGCCGGGCGGGGGCAGACTGCACGGCGGGACCAGGGCCCAGCGGGGCACCGCCGGGCAGGACGCACCGTCCGGAGCCGGCCTCGGGGCCGGGCACCTCGCCCTCCGGAAAGAGGGCGGTGAACACCGTGCGGAGGGGGCGGAGTTCGGACCGAGCGGGACGCGGCGGCCCCAGGGGGCACCCGTCCGGGCGGGGCACACTGGACCAGGACACGGGCCCGTACCGGGCCTCGCACGCGGAGCGCTGGTACACCGATACGCAGCAAGGGGCGGGTGGCATGGGAGAGCCGGAGTTCAGGGCCACGGGCGTGCGGATCGGGAAGCGGCTGCGCTCGCTCACCCGGGCGGGCCAGATCCGGATCAGCGACGGCCGGCTCGAGTTGCTGACCAGCTACGGCAGCGAGATCGACAGCGCGCCGGTGCAGGCCGTGCGCGCCTCCAAGCCGTGGTTCGGCCCCGAGGACCGGGCCACGGCGGATCTGAACGGCAACCGGTATCTGCTCACCCTGGGCGACCACGACCCCGCCCCGGGGGAGCCTGGTCCGCCGGCGGCGCGGCGCTTCATCGAAGCGGTGCGCCGGGCGGCGGGGCGTGGCGGCTGAGATGTCCGCGAGTTGCGGTACCTCATCCCCTGCGCCACTCTGGTCTCACGTCACTCTGGGTTTACCGGCGATAACGCTGCGAACCAGCCCGCCGGCCACGACAGCAGGCGGCAGCGTCACGCAGGCGCCCTGCTGGATCCGAACTCCGTGTTCTTCCGGACCTCACGTCGGGGAGTCGCAGCCGTGATCAGCTACCCAAGCAGGCACTGCACGGTGGAGCTCCAAGCCCTGCCGTCGCGGATCGGCCAGGTCCGCAGAATCGTATCTGCGCAGTTGCGCTACTGGCATCTCGACCCCCTGATCGACCGGGCCTCGCTCGGCGTGACGGAGCTGTTGTCCAACGTCCACCGGCACGCACAGCCCGACAAGACGTGCACGGTGGAGATAGAGCTGCTGCTCGACCGGCTCACCGTCTCGGTGCGCGACGGCGATCCACGGATGCCCGTGGTCGACGACGCCGAGCCGCTGGCGACCTGCGGGCGCGGTCTCGCGATGGTGGCCGCCATGAGCGAGAGCTGGGGCGTCCGGCCGGACGGCGAGTCCGGCAAGGTCGTGTGGTTCACGCTGCCGACGTCCGCCCCCGTGGTGAGCGCGCCGCCGCTCCGGTCGCGACGCACGGTCCAGGAGAAACCCACGCGCAGGTTCGCCGAAGTCGGGGCCTCCGCCGACGGCCTCCGGCCCGACCATGCTCCCGCCCGGTCCGCCGTTGCCGGTTGACCGGGCGGTGACCACCTTCCCGCGGGGGTCGCTGCCGCGGTGTCCCAGTCACTGACGGGCGGCTGCCCTGATGCACCGGGAACCGGGGTGGGTCGCTGACACTGACAGGCCCCACCCGGTGGGGTCCGCCTCGTGACCGTCCGGGCCGGGCCGTAACGCCGGCATGAGGTGTGCGCCGGTGCGGTGCGCCTCTGCGCCCGAGTTGGTGCGCCGGTGCGCCGGTGGATGAGCCCTTGGTAGGGCAGGCGGCCCTGCGCGGTGCGGCCGGTGTCCGGACTGATCATCCTCGGTGGCGCACTCGCCCGGCAGGTCGCGGCGCAGCGGGGTGATGCGGCGGTCGTCGAGGCCGCCGGTTCGGTGCCGTCGATGCGGGCGGTACCGGAGCCCGAGGTACGGCGGTGTCGCCACCGCCGTACGCGTGCTCACACCGCGCCCCCCTTGCGGCCGAACTCCTCGTTCAGCACGGACAGTCGGCGCCAGTACTCGTCCTCGTCGATCTCGCCGGAGGCGAAGCGGTGGCCGAGGACGGCGATGGGCGAGTCGTTCCCGGCGGCGGGCTGCCGCCAGGGGCGGCCGCGCCGTCCGCGCCACACGGTGCGGCGCAGCAGTGCCACACCGCCGCCGATCACCAGCGCCCAGATCACCGGGAAGAGCAGGATCCACGGGCCGGGGCCGCCGCCGTCGCCGAAGTTCGCCAAGGTCTGCATGTCGTCCCACTCCTCGATCGCTCTCGGTCTTCCGTCGCTTTCGAGGGTCGTCCCGCGAGGGGTCTCCGGTCGTCGTACGGCCGGCGGCACCGTGCGTACCTCGCGGGGAGCAGGCCGGTGTGTCCGACGTACGCCGCGCGGTCTCGACTTCTGTAACTACTGGTATGTACAGTGACGGCCATGAGCACCCCGGAACGGCTGATCGAGTCCACCCGCGCGCTCCTGTGGGAGCGCGGCTACACGGGCACCAGCCCCAAGGCGATCCTGGAGCGCGCGGACGCCGGGCAGGGCAGCATGTACCACCACTTCAAGGGCAAGCCCGATCTCGCCCGGGCCGCGATCCGGCGCACCGCCGAGGAGATGCGGGCCACCGCGGCGGGAGTACTCGACGGCCCGGGCACGCCCTACGAGCGCATCGAGGCGTACCTGCGGCGCGAGCGGGACGTGCTGCGGGGCTGCCCGGTCGGCCGGCTGACGATGGACCCGGACGTGATCGCGAGCCCCGAGCTGCGCGCCCCGGTCGACGAGACCCTCGACTGGCTGCGCGCGCGGATCGCCGGGATCGTCGAAGAGGGCAAGGCGCAGGGCCAGTTCGCGCCCGGCCTGGACGCCGGGCAGATCGCGGCGGCGGTCGTCGCGACCGTCCAGGGGGGCTATGTGCTGGCCCGCGCCTCCGGCTCCCCCGCCGCGTTCGACGCGGGAGTGTCGGGGCTGCTGTCCCTGCTGGCGCCCCGTACCTCTTGAGGAGACAGCCGTGCACGCCATGCAGTACGAGATCACCCTGCCCGCCGACTACGACATGGGCGTCATCCGTGACCGGGTGGCCCGCCGGGGGCATCTGCTCGACGGCTGGGACGGGCTCGGGCTGAAGGCCTACCTGATCCGCGAGCGCGGCCTGCGCGGCTCACCCGTCAACACCTACGCCCCCTTCTACCTCTGGAACACCGTCGAGGGCATGAACTCCTTCCTCTGGGGCGGCGGATTCCAGGGAGTCGGCGACGACTTCGGGCGGCCGTCGGCGCGGCAGTGGACGGGCCTGGCGTACGAGGAGGGGCCGGGCACGCACGCGCGGTTCGGGGTACGGCGGCGCCGCCCGGTGCCGGACGGCGGGCCGTTGGCGGACGCCGTGGAGGACGCGGTGACCGAGACGCGGCGGCTGGCGGCGCGGGACGGGGCCGTGCTCGCCGCCGCGGCCGTCGACACGAGCCGCTGGGAACTGGTGTGGTTCTCCCTCTGGGAGCAGGACACGCCCGAGGCCGACGGTGAGGTCTTCGAGGTGCTGCATCTGTCCGCGCCGGGCCGGGACGTGCTGCCACGGGGACGCCAGTGGTGAGCACGGTCCGCACGGTGCTCGGGGACGTTCCGCCCGGAGAGCTGGGCGTGTGCGACGCCCATGACCACCTCTTCTTCGGCAGTCCCCGGCTGCCCGGCCAGGAGCTGCGCAGCGTGGCGGCGGCGCGGGCGGAGCTGATGGCGTTCCGGGAGCAGGGCGGCGGGGCCGTCGTGCAGTGGACGCCGTACGGGCTCGGGCGGCGGGTCGCCGATCTGCCGCCGCTGTCCCGGGAGACCGGAGTGCACGTGGTGGCGGCGACCGGTCTGCACCAGGCGGTGCACTACGACGAGGGCACCCTCGCCGGGCTGCGCGGCCGGCTCGCCGAGGTCTTCGTCCGCGAACTCACCGAGGGCATCGGGACGTCGGGGGTGCGGGCGGGGCTCGTCAAGGTCGCGGGCGGCTTCCACGCCCTGGACGCGCACGCCCGCTGGACCATGGCGGCGGCAGCCGAGGCGCATCACGCCACGGGCGCGACGATCACCGTGCACCTGGAGATGGGCACCGGCGCTCTGGACGTACTGGACCTGCTCTGCGGGGAGTCGGGGGTGCCGCCGCACCGCGTGGTGCTCGGACACCTCAACCGCTCCCCCGACCTCGTGACGCACCGGCAGGCTGCCGAGACCGGCTGCTATCTGGCCTTCGACGGACCGTCCCTCACCCACCACGCCACGGACTGGCGGATGCCGGACGCCGTACGGGCCCTCGCCGACGCCGGGTTCGGCGACCGGCTGCTGCTGGGCGCGGACACCACCACGGCCGCCGCCCGCTCGGTGGACGGCGGCCCCGGGATGCCCTACCTGCTGCGCCGGGTGCGCCCCCGGCTCGTGGACGCCGTCGGCGAGGAGCTGGTGGGGCGCATCCTCGCGGAGAACCCGGGCCGGGCGTTCGGGGTCGAGTGGCGCTGACCGGGCGTGCCCGGCGGCCTCAGCCGCCGGCCTGGCCGCTGTCCTTCATCGAGCCCCACCCGTGCCAGCGCTCGACCTCGATCCAGGCGCTGACCCGGGGACGGACCCGGTCCGGGTAGGGCTTGCCCGTGTAGTGCCGGGCGAGGAGGTCGATGTCGGTCAGATCCTCGTCGTCGTACATCTCGGCGACGCGGCCGATCAGGGTCACATGGGTGTACCAGTCGTCGCCGGCGAGGACGGTGAGGGTGACGCGCGGGTCACGGCGCAGATGCTTCAGGCGGACCCGGCCCTGGTCGAGGTTGACCAGCACCCGGCCGTCCTTCCACGCGTACCAGGTGGCGGTGGACACCGGTGCTCCGTCGGAACGCAGGGTGGCCATGACGCACGGGTTGGGCCGGCTCAGCAGGGCGTCGGCCTCGGGCGGCAGCGGTGGCTTGGACATGGGGGAACCTCCTAGGAGTTCGGCTTCTCGTCGAAGCTGGCGAAATAGGCCGCGACCATGTCCTCGTCGGCGTGGCCCTGAGCGGCGGCGCGTTCCATACGGGCGGCGGCCGCTTCGGCGACGTCCAGCCGTACGCCGTGGTCCGCGCCGGCCCGGACGATCAGCCGGGCGTCCTTGGCGGCCGTGGCGACCGCGAACTGGGGCGGCGTGAGCCTGTCTTCGAGAACGAGGTCGGACTTGGCGCGCAGATAGCCCATGTCGAGCGGGCCCCCGGCGACGAGGTCGAGGAAGCCGTGCGGGTCGACGCCGAGGGCCTGCGACAGGGCCAGGGCCTCCCCGGCGGCGGCCGTGACGGCGAGGACCCAGCTGTTGGCGACGAGCTTGAGGCGGGTCGCGCCGCCCTCCGCGCCGTCCTCCCCCGACCACACGGTCCGGGCGCCGACCGCGTCGAAGACCGGCGTCACCTTGCGACGCCCCTCGGTGGGACCGGCCGCGAGCACGGTCAGCTTCCCGGCCTCGGCGGGCTGGCGGGTGCCCAGGACGGGCGCGTCGTAGAAGAGCAGGCCGTGCTCGCGGGCGAAGGCGGCCAGTGCGGCGACACTGTCGAGGCCCGCCGTGCCGGACTGCGCCCAGGCGGTGCCGGGGCGCAGGGCGGGGGCGGCCTCGCGCATGGTGTCGAGCGCGGCGGGACCGTCGTGGAGCATGGTCAGGACGACGTCGGCGTCCTGAACGGCCTGCGCCGGGGTGCCGGCGATCCGCACGCCGTCGGCGGCCAGCGGCTCGGCCTTGGCCCGGGTGCGGTTCCAGGCGTGGACCGTGTGTCCGGCCCGGGCGAGGTTGCGGGCCATCGCGGCGCCCATGATGCCGGTGCCCAGGACGCTCACGGTGAGCTTGTCGGTCATTGCGTCAACTTCCTCGGTGGTGCGGTGCGGACGGACTGCCCGCCGACCAGCCTGCCCGCTCGGCGGCCCGCCTTCCCGGAAGCGGCGCGGACAAGCCTGACCCCCGTGGGATCAGGCTCGCCGGTCACGCCCGGTCACGCCCGGTCCCGCTCACCCCCGCGCGCTCAGTGCTCCCAGCGGGTCGTCGAGGACCGGCTGCCAGGCCAGTTCCGCCGCGCCGACCAGACTGTTGTGGTCGAGGGTGCAGGGCAGGATGGGGACACCGCCGCTCTGGCCCCACAGGCTGCGGTCGGCCACGACCGCGCGCAGGCGGCCGGGGTCGGCGTCGAGGAGGGTGCGGTGCAGGCCGCCGAGGATGATGCGGTCCGGGTTGAGGATGTTGACCAGGCCGGCGAGGCCGAGCCCGAGGCGGTCGATGAGGGCCTCGACGGCGGCGCGGACGCCCGGGTCGTCCCGGTGGTGGCGGATCAGGTCGATCGACTGCTGGAGCAGCGACACCTCGGGACCCGGTTCGCGCCCGGCCTCGGTGAGGAAGGCCAGCGGGTCGGTCTCCACGTCGAGGCAGCCGCGGCTGCCGCAGTGGCAGGGGCGGCCCTCGGGGTGCACGGTGAGATGCCCGACCTCCAGCGCGAGGCCCGAACTGCCCCGGTGCAGGCGGCCGTCGAGGACGAGCGCGCCACCGACGCCGCGGTGGCCGGTGGCCACGCACAGCAGGTCGCGTGCGCCGCGGCCGGCGCCGTGCCGGTGCTCGGCGAGCGCGGCGAGGTTGACGTCGTTCGCGGCGAACGCGGGCCCGTCGAGGCCGGCCGCGCGCACCTGCTCGGCGAAGATGTCCCGGACCGGCGCGCCCGCGGGCCAGGCCAGGTGGAGCGGGTTCAGCGCCAGCCCCTCGGGTTCGGCCACGGCGGACGGTACGGCGAGGCCGGCGCCCACACAGCGCAGTCCGGTCTCGCGCAGCAGCTCGGCACCGGCCGTGACGACGGAGGCGAGCACCTTGGCCGGGTCGGCGTCGACGACCTCGCAGCCGGGCGCGGTGGCCACGATCCGGCCGCCCAGTCCGACCAGCGCGGCCCGGAACCCGTCGGAGTGGACCTGCGCCGCGAGCGCGACGGGCCCGTCGTCGGCGACGGACAGCTTGTGGGAGGGCCTGCCCTGCGAACCGGCCGCCGCGCCGGGCCGGGCGTCGACCCGGATCAGCCCCAGTGCCTCCAGCTCGGCGGCGACCGCACCGGCCGTCGCCCGCGTCACCCCGAGCTCGGCGGTGAGCACGGCCCGGGTCGGCGCGCGTCCGGTGTGCACGAGCTCCAGCGCGGGTCCGAGCGCTGCGCGCCCCCGGTCCAGCCGCGTCCTCGAGGTGCTCCCATCCCCCGCCTGCCGGGGGTCCGCCTTCCCGCTCATGAGGGCGAGTCTCCCATGATCCGCCGGGGTGGTGCCCGGCGTCCCCGCCGGGCGTGGGCGCGCTCTAGAGGCCGCTGACCCGGAGCGTGATGTTGAGCCGGCCCGTGAGCCCCAGACCGGGCGGTGCCGTGCCGGGGTGGACCCGGGGAACCCCGTGGTAGGCCAGGCGGGACGGGCCGCCGAAGACGAACAGGTCGCCGCTGCGCAGTACGACGTCGGTGTAGGGCCGGGTGCGCGTCTCGGTGTTGCCGAAGCGGAAGACGCAGGTGTCGCCGAGGCTCAGCGACACCACCGGCGCGTCCGACTTCTCGTCGCTGTCGCGGTGCATGCCCATGCGGGCGTCGGCGTCGTAGAAGTTGATCAGCGCGATGTCGTAGTCCGGCGCGGGGCCGCCGAGGGTGTCGCGGACCGCCCGGCGGCCCAGGTCGCCGAGCCACTGCGGGAACGGCTTCACCGGGGCTCCGTCCCCGTCGGCCACCGTGCGGGCATAGGCGTACGGGTACCAGTGCCAGCCGAGGCAGACCTGCCGGGCGGTCATGGTGCCGCCGCCCGGGGTGCGGACCGTGCGCAGCCCGGCGGGCGGCAGGGCCCATGCGCGGCAGGCGTCCAGCAGCGCCCGCTGGCGTTCCCCGTCCAGCCAGTCGGGCAGGTGCCCGGCTCCGGGCGCGACCTGCGTACGGGCCCTGGGGAACAGCTCGGCGTCCATGCCCTCCATGGTGCCCGACACGTCCTGAGCTGCGGCTCGGCTAGCCTGGTCGCACGATGGACGACCGTATGAAGACGCCGTGGGGCGAGCCGGCGCTGACCCGTTTCCCCGAGGACCCGCGTGACACGCTGCGCGCGTGGGACGCCTCGGACGAGTATCTGCTGAGGCATCTGGCCGCGGAGCGGGTGCCGCTGGACGGCACGGTCGTGGTCGTCGGGGACCGCTGGGGCGCGCTGGTCACGGCTCTCGCGGCGCACCGGCCGGTGCAGATCACGGACTCCCACCTGGCGCAGGAGGCGACCCGCGTCAACCTGGCGCGGGCCGGGGCCGAGCCGGGCGTGGTGCGGCTGCTCACCACGCAGGACCCGCCGCCGGAGCGGATCGACGTCCTGCTGGTGCGGGTGCCGAAGAGCCTGGCGCTGCTGGAGGACCAGTTGCTGCGGCTGGCGCCGGCCGTGCACGCGGGGACGGTCGTCGTCGGCACGGGGATGGTGAAGGAGATCCACACCTCGACGCTCCGGCTGTTCGAGCGGATCCTGGGCCCGACGCGCACCTCGCTCGCCGAGAAGAAGGCCCGGCTGATCTTCTGCACGCCCGATCCGGCGCTGGAGCGGCCGGCCAATCCGTGGCCGTACTCCTACACGCTGCCGGACGACACCGGCCCGGCCGCGGGAGCCACCGTCGTCAATCACGCGGGGGTCTTCTGCGCCGACCGGCTGGACATCGGGACCCGGTTCTTCCTGCGGCACCTGCCGCCCGGCCGGGGCCGCCGGGTGGTGGACCTGGGGTGCGGCAACGGCGTGGTGGGTACGGCGGTGGCGCTGGCCGACCCGGACGCCGAGGTGCTGTTCGTGGACGAGTCGTTCCAGGCCGTGGCCTCGGCGGAGGCGACGTACAAGGCGAACGGCGTGCCGGGGCATGCCGAGTTCCGGGTGGGTGACGGGCTGGCGGGGGTGCCGTCCGGCAGTGTCGACCTGGTCCTGAACAACCCGCCGTTCCACTCCCACCAGGCCACGACGGACGCCACGGCCTGGCGGATGTTCACCGGGGCGCGGCGCGCGCTGCGGCCGGGCGGGGAGCTGTGGGTGGTCGGTAACCGGCACCTGGGCTACCACGTCAAGCTCCGGAAGCTCTTCGGCAACAGCCGGCTCGTGGCGAGCGACCCGAAGTTCGTGGTGCTGAAGGCCGTCAAGCGGTAGCGGCGCCGAGGGTCCGCAGGGTCCTCGCCACCGCTCGTGTCATGGCCTCCCGTGCGAGGGTCAGGTAGCTGCGCGGGTCGACGGCCTCGGGCCGCTCGGCGAGGAAGTCCCGGATCGCGCCGGTCAGCGCGATGTTCAGGGCGGTGCCGATGTTGACCTTGGTGATGCCACCCGCGACGGCGGCCGTGAGTTCGTCGTCCGGGACGCCGGAGGAGCCGTGCAGGACGAGCGGCACGTCCAGTGCGGCCGACAGGCGTGTGAGCAGCGCGTGGTCGAGGGCCGCGGTGCGGGTGGTCATGGCGTGGGAGCTGCCGATGGCGACGGCCAGGGCGTCCACGCCCGCGTCGGCGACGAACGCCCGGGCCTCGTCGGGGTCGGTGCGGGCGCCGGGGGCGTGCGCGTCCAGCGGGGGTCTGCCGTTCTTGCCGCCGATCTGCCCCAGCTCGGCTTCGATCCAGAGCCCTTGGGCGTGCGCCCAGTCGACGGCGGCCCGGGTCGCGGCGAGGTTCTGCGCGTAGGGCAGTCGGGCCGCGTCGTACATGACGGAGCTGAACCCGGCGTCCGCGGCCCGGTGCAGCAGGGCGTCGCTCTGCACGTGGTCGAGGTGCAACGCGACGGGGACGGCGGCGTGTTCGGCCGCGGCGAGGGCGGCGCGGGCGAGCGGGAGGAGCTGTCCGCCGCGGAATCTGACCGCGTTCTCGCTGACCTGGAGGACGACGGGGGCGTGTGCGGACTCGGCGCCCGCGATGACGGCCTCGACGTGCTCCAGGGTGATGACGTTGAAGGAGGCGACGGCCGAGCCGGCCGTGGCGGCGCGGGTGACGAGGTCGCCGGTGGTGGTCAGGGGCACGAGGTCTCCCGGGTCAGGGGGCGAGGATCACCGAGCGCGTGAGGTGGCGCGGGCGGTCGGGGTCCAGCCCGCGCGACGCGGCGACGACGACCGCGAGGCGCTGGACGCGGACCAGTTCGGCGAGCGGGTCGAGGTGCCCGGCGACCCACAGGGCGCCGGTGTCGCGGACCCGCTGGGCGAGTCCGTCCGGGGCGTCGCCGAGCATCCAGGTCGCCGTGCCCGTGGTGCTGACGCTGATGGGGCCGTGCCGGTACTCCATGGCCGGGTAGGACTCGGCCCACGCCAGTGCGGCCTCACGCATCTTCAGCCCGGCCTCCTCGGCCAGGCCGACGGTCCAGCCGCGTCCCAGGAAGGTGAACTGCCCGCACTCCGGCAGTCCTTGCGGCAGCGGCTGCGCCAGGGCGGTGTGCGCGTCGGCGACGGCCGTGCCGGGGTGGAGGCCGAGGTGGGCGCGGAGCAGGGTGAGGGCCGTGGTCGCGAACCGGGTCTGCACGACGGAGCGTTCGTCGGCGAAGTCCAGGACGGCGAGTGCGCCGGCGGCCGACCGCACGGGCGTGTCCGGGTCGGCGGTGATCGCGGTGGTGGGGGTGCGGTCCTTCACGCGGTGGAGGAGGTCCAGGACTTCGGTGGTGGTGCCGGACCGGGTGAGGGCGACGATCCGGTCGTAGCGGCGGCCGTGGGGGAATTCGGAGGCGGCGAAGGCGTCGGTCTCGCCCTGGCCCGCGCCCTCCCGCAGGGCGGCGGCCGCCCGCGCCATGAAGTACGAGGTGCCGCAGCCCACGAGCGCCACCCGCTCCCCCGGTGCCGGCAGCACCTTCGCATGCCGGGGCGCCTCCGACGCGGCGCGCTCCCAGCAATCGGGCTGGCTGGTCAGCTCGTCCTCGGCATGCGTCATACCGCACCCTCCCGTTCTGATTGTTCCTGCAAGGTATAGCCAGCTTTCGAGCAACATCAAGCATGCTGCCGTGATCGGGTGGGTTAAGGTCGCCCGGGAGATCGAGAGGTGGAGGTGCGGATGTCGCGCGACGCCCGCTGGAAGGCGCTGCTGGAACTGCTCGTGGAGCGCGGCCGGCTGGACGTGGAGGACGCCGCGGCGCAGCTCGGGGTGTCGGCGGCGACGATCCGCCGTGACTTCGACGGGCTCGCCGAGCAGCAGATGCTGGTGCGCACCCGGGGCGGAGCGGTCGTGCACGGCGTGTCGTACGAGCTGCCGCTGCGCTACAAGGCCGCTCGCCGCGTCTCCGAGAAGCAGCGCATCGCCAAGGCGGTGGCGGATCTGGTGGCCCCGGGCGAGGCGGTCGGGCTGACCGGCGGCACCACCACGACCGAGGTGGCGCGGGCGCTGGCCGTACGCGGGGACCTGTCCTCCGGGTCGCCCGCGCTCACCGTCGTGACGAACGCGCTGAACATCGCGGGCGAGCTGGCCGTACGCCCCCAGTTCAAGATCGTGCTGACCGGCGGGGTGGCGCGGCCCCAGTCGTACGAGCTGGTCGGACCGCTCGCGGACGGGGTGCTGGCGCAGATCACCGTCGACGTGGCGGTGCTCGGTGTCGTCGCCTTCGATGTGACGCACGGCGCCGCGGCGCACGACGAGGCGGAGGCCGCGATCAACCGGCTGCTGTGCGAGCGGGCGGAACGGGTGGTGGTGGCCGCCGACTCCGGCAAACTGGGGCGGCGGGCGTTCGCCCGGATCTGCGCGGCCGAGGCGGTGGACACGCTGGTCACGGACACGGCGGCGGACGCGCAGACGGTGCGGCGGTTCGAGGAGGCCGGGCTGCGGGTCCTCACGGTCTGACGGCGGCGGTCCGGCGGCGGCGGTCCGACAGCGCACGTCCGTCGACGGTTCTACGCTGGGGCTGAGGCGCCTACCGGGCAGGGAGGCTGTCATGGCCGAAGCCGCACAGGATCGTCAGGGCGTGCCGGGCGGGCGGCGGTACGTGCCGATCGCGGAGCACGGGCTGATCGGAGATCTGCGCAGTGTGGCCCTGGTGGGCACCGACGGCACGATCGACTGGTACTGCTGTCCGGCCTTCGACGCGCCGAGCGTGTTCGCCGCGATCCTGGACGCGGAGCGCGGCGGCTGCTTCGAGCTGGCGGCGGCCGTGCCCGCGCGGACCAAGCAGTTCTACTTCCCCGACACCAACGTCTTGATCACCCGGTTCTTCACCGAGGACGGGGTCGGCGAGGTGCAGGACTTCATGCCGGTCGGCGGCGCGTCGGCCGAGGCCGAGCGGCACCGGCTGATCCGGCGGGTGGTCTGCGTGCGCGGCTCGATCCCGTTCCGTACGCGCGTCGCGCCCCGGTTCGGCTACGGCTCACTGCCGCACACCGTCCGGCTGACCGGTGACACCGCGGTGTTCGAGGCGGAGCGCATGGCGCTGGCACTGACCGCGACCGTGCCGCTGGAGACCGACGGACCGGACGTGCGCGGCGACTTCAAGCTCTCCGAGGGAGAGACGGCGGTCTTCGCGCTGGACAAGGTCGGCGGCGATGTGACGCCCCGCCGGTGCGCGCGCACCGAGGCCGAGGAGCAGTTCGCGGCGACGGTGGCGTACTGGCGGCGCTGGCTGGCGGCGTCCCGCTACAAGGGCCGCTGGCGGGAGATGGTCCACCGCTCGGCCCTGACCCTGAAGCTGCTCACCTACGCGCCCACCGGGGCGATCGTGGCCGCGCCGACGACGAGCCTGCCCGAGGAGCTCGGCGGCGAACGCAACTGGGACTACCGGTACGTGTGGGTGCGCGACGCGGCGTTCTGCGTGTACGCCCTGCTGCGGCTGGGCTTCACCGGCGAGGCCGAGGCGTTCATGGACTTCGTGACCCGGCACATCAGCCCGGGCGACGGCAAACCCTCCGGCCCCCTTCAGATCATGTACGGCATCGACGGCCGCACCGAGCTGCCCGAGCACACCCTCGGCCACCTGGAGGGTCATCACGGCTCGGCGCCGGTGCGGGTCGGCAACGCGGCGGCCGACCAGCTCCAGCTCGACATCTACGGCGCGCTGATCGACTCGATCTACCTCTTCGACAAGTGGGCCAAGCCCATCTCCAGCGGGCAGTGGGACGACGTGTGCGCGCTGGTGGACTGGGTGTGCGCGCACTGGGACCAGCCCGACGAGGGGATCTGGGAGACGCGGGGCGGGCGCAAGAACTTCCTGTACTCCCGGCTGATGTGCTGGGTGGCGATCGAGCGGGCCATCCGGATGGCCAACCGGCGCGGTCTGCCCGCCGACCTGCCGCGCTGGCGGGAGTGCCGCGACACGATCTACCGGCGGATCATGAGCCGGGGCTGGTCGACGGAGCGCGGGGCCTTCGTCCAGCACGAGGACGGTGATGTGCTGGACGCCGCCGTGCTGATGATGCCGCTGACGAAGTTCATCGCCCCCACCGACCCGAAGTGGCTGTCGACGCTGGACGTGCTGACCGAGGAGCTGGTGTCGGACTCGCTGGTCTACCGGTACGACCCCCGGTCGAGCCCGGACGGGCTGCGCGGCGACGAGGGCACGTTCTCCATCTGTTCGTTCTGGTACGTCGAGGCGATGGTGCACGCCGGCCGCGTCGACGAGGCGCGCCTGGCCTTCGAGAAGATGCTGACGTACGCCAACCACCTCGGCCTGTACGCCGAGGAGATCAGCCACACCGGGGAGCAGCAGGGCAACTTCCCGCAGGCGTTCACGCACCTCGCGCTGATCAGCGCGGCGTTCAACCTGGACCGCGCGCTCGGCTGACGGATCAGTGCCCGTGGCCGTCGTCCGCATGCCCCTCGGGGGTACCGGACCCGGCCGCCGCTGCCTGGGCGCGGACGGTGAACGCGGCCGTATGCACCTCGCCGTCATGCTTGAAGTCGAGGAACAGGCGGTAGGCGCCGGAGCTGGGCGCCGTGGCCGTGAACGAGATGTCCGGGCCGGACCTGGTGCTGCCGTCGCCGGGTTCGCCGTTCGGGTGGACGTGCAGGTAGGCGAGGTCTCCGGAGCGCAGGGCGACCAGATGGCCGTAGGCGCCGAGGTAGGGCTGGAGGTCGGTGACGGGCCTGCCGTCGCGGGAGATCTTCAGCTTCAGTTCGCCCGCTTTCGCGGGGCGCAGGGCGCCGGTCAGCTTCACCTCGTAGCCGTCGACGCGGGCCGTGGTGCTCGCCGGCGGCAGTGACCGGGCCCGGTACGGGCCGGAGGCGGCGAGGTCCGCGCCGAGGGTGAGGTTCTCGGCGTCCTTCCCGGCCGGGGTGAAGTCGGCGAAGACGCGGTAGCCGCCCGCGCGTGGCAGGTCCACGGGGGTGCTCCAGGTGCCGTCGGCGGCGCGGGTGGGGTGCAGATGGCGGTAGGTCACCAGGTCGCGTGAGGCCACGATGAGGTGGAGTTCCTTGTCGTGCTCGCGCTGGTAGGCGGTGAGCGCGCGCCCGGCGGTGTCCCGGACGGTGAAGCGCAGGTCGGCCTGCTCGCCCGCGGTGACGCGCGGGGTGTGGAGGTCGAGCGTGTAGCCGCCCTCGGAGATCTGCAGTCCGCCGGCCGGGGGCGTGTCGTGCCCGGTGTGGCCGCCGTCCTTCTCCGCCTCCGGCGTGGGCCGGGTGTGTTCGTCCTGGTGTGTCGGCGGGCTGTCGGCGACGACGGGGTCGATGCCCTGACCGACGCCGTAGGCGGCGCCGAAGGTCGCCGCTAGCGCGGCGGCGAAGGTGGTGATCCTCAGTCCGGTGTTCATGGCGTCGGCTCCTTCAGATACCGGGCCTCCCGCTCGAATGCGGGGCCTCCATGCAGTTCACCATACCCCCAGGGGGTATCCAGTCAAGTTGTCCCCACGCTTGCATCGTATACCCCACAGGGGTATATCTGGAATCGGCGCCGAGGATACCCCCGGCCCGTATGTCACCCATCCGTCGGACCAGCCAGAGGAGCACCTCATGCCCGCCACCACCTACGCCGTCTCCGGAATGTCCTGCGGCCACTGCGAGGCGACGCTCACCAAGGTCATCGGGGAGCTGGACGGCGTCAGCGGTGTCGAGGTCGACCTCGGCACGGGCCGTGTCACCGTCACCGCCACCACCGAACCCGACGACGCCCTGACCGCGGAGGTCGTCGACGAGGCCGGCTACGAGCTGACCGGAAGGGCCTGAGCCATGAACACCGGGACGACGACCGGCGCCGACGCCGAGGTGGAACTCCTCATCGGCGGCATGACCTGCGCCTCCTGCGCGGCGCGCGTCGAGAAGAAGCTCAACCGCATGGACGGGGTCACCGCGACCGTCAACTACGCCACCGAGAAGGCGAAGGTCGGCTACTCCGGTGACGTCTCCGTCGGCGATCTCATCGCCACCGTCGAGGCCACCGGGTACACCGCCCGGGAGCCCGCGCCTCCCGCCGAGCGGACGGACCCGCCCGAGGAGGCCGACGAACTGCGGCCGCTGCGCGAGCGGTTGATCACCGCCGTGGTGCTGTCGGTTCCCGTCGTGGCCATGGCGATGGTCCCGGCCCTGCAGTTCGAGTACTGGCAGTGGCTGTCGCTCACCCTGGCGGCTCCCGTCGTGACGTACGCGGCCTGGCCCTTCCACAAGGCGGCGTTCACCAACGCCCGGCACGGCGCGGCCACCATGGACACGCTGATCTCGGTGGGCACCTCGGCCGCCTTCCTGTGGTCGCTGTGGGCGCTGTTCTTCGGCACCGCGGGCACCCCGGGCATGACGCACCCCTTCGAGCTGACCATCGAGCGCACGGACGGCGCCGGGAACATCTACCTGGAAGCCGCCGCCGGCGTGACCGCGTTCATCCTGGCGGGGCGGTACTTCGAGGCCCGCGCCAAGCGGAAGGCCGGGGCGGCGCTGCGGGCGCTGCTGGAGCTGGGAGCGAAGGACGTCACGGTGCTGGGGGTCGACGGTCGCGAACAGACCGTCCCCGTGGCGGAGTTGAAGGTCGGCGACCGCTTCCTGGTCCGGCCCGGCGAGAAGATCGCGACGGACGGGACGGTCGTCGAGGGTTCCTCGGCCGTGGACGCCTCGATGCTCACCGGCGAGTCCGTGCCCGTGGAGGTGGGCACGGGGGACCCGGTCACGGGGGCCACGATCAACGTCGGCGGGCGGCTCGTGGTGCGTGCCACCCGGGTGGGCGCCGACACCCAGCTGGCCCGGATGGCCCGGCTGGTGGAGGACGCGCAGAACGGCAAGGCCGCCGCACAGCGGCTCGCGGACCGGATCTCGGCGGTGTTCGTGCCGGTCGTGATCGCCCTGGCGCTCGGCACACTGGGTTTCTGGCTGGGCAACGGCGCCGGGCTGACGGCCGCCTTCACCGCGGCGGTCGCCGTCCTCGTGATCGCCTGCCCCTGCGCGCTGGGGCTGGCGACCCCGACCGCGCTGATGGTGGGCACCGGGCGCGGCGCCCAGCTCGGCATCCTCATCAAGGGCCCGGAGGTGCTGGAATCCACGCGCCGCGTCGACACCGTCGTCCTCGACAAGACCGGCACGGTCACGACCGGACGTATGACGCTGCTGGCCGTGCACACCGCCGAGGGCACGGACGAGGCCGACGTGCTGCGACTGGCCGGGGCGCTGGAGCACTCCTCCGAGCATCCGATCGCCCGGGCCGTCGCGGACGGGGCGCTTCAGAAGCTGGGCGCGCTGCCCACGCCGGAGGACTTCGCCAACGTGCCCGGACTGGGTGTGCAGGGCGTCGTCGAGGGCCACGCGGTGCTCGTCGGCCGGGAGCGGCTGCTGGCCGACTGGGCGATGGCGCTGCCGGAGGGCCTGGCCGGTGCGAGGACCGCGGCCGAGGAAGCCGGACGCACGGCCGTCGCGGTCGCGTGGGACGGCGAGGCGCGGGCGGTGCTGGAGGTGGCCGACGCGGTGAAGGACACGAGCGCGGAGGCGGTCGGCCGGCTGCGGGCGCTCGGTCTCACACCGATCCTGCTGACCGGTGACAACGAGGCGGTGGCCCGGTCCGTCGCCCGCGAGGTGGGCATCGAGGAGGTCATCGCCGAGGTGCTCCCGCAGGACAAGGTCGACGTCGTCCAGCGGCTCCAGAGCGAGGGCCGGTCGGTGGCGATGGTCGGGGACGGGGTCAACGACGCGGCGGCCCTGGCCCGGGCCGATCTCGGCCTGGCCCTGGGCACCGGCACGGACGCCGCGATCGAGGCCGGCGACCTGACCCTCGTACGGGGCGACCTGCGGGCCGCCGCGGACGCCATCCGGCTCGCCCGCAGCACGCTCGGCACCATCCGCTCCAACCTGTTCTGGGCCTTCGCCTACAACGTGGCGGCCCTCCCGCTGGCCGCCTCCGGCCTGCTCACCCCGATGATCGCAGGGGCGGCCATGGCGTTCTCGTCGGTCTTCGTGGTCGGCAACTCACTGCGGCTGCGGGCCTTTCGGGCCACCGGCTGAGACACCGGCGGATCAACGGCGGCGCCACACCAGCGTGTAGCGCCACAGCAGACGGCGGCGCAGGCGGACGCCGGGCAGTACGGCCCGGGCCTGGCGCGCGATCTCGGGGAAGGTCAGCTCCGCCGGACGGGTGCGGGCGGTCATCGAGACCGGGCGCGGCGCCCGGCCGCCCCGGTTCTTCCATACGGCCATGAGGATGTTGAGCGGGATGGACGCCAGGCCGAGCAGATGGTCGAGGGGTGTCTCTTCCCGGGCCAGGCCGACGATCACCAGGGTGCCGCCGGCGGCGAGACGCTCGCGGAAGACCTCCAGGGCCTCGGCGAACGGCAGGTGGTGGACGACGGCGACGCAAGTGATGACGTCGTACGACCGGTCGCCGAGGCCGGTCAGCGCGTCGGCCGTGGTGTAGGTCACCGGGGCCGTCGCGGGGGTCAGCTCCCGTGCCCGGGCCGTGATCTCCGGGTCGGCGTCGATCCCGTCCACGCGCTCCGCCCGGCCGGCCAGCAGCCGGGCCAGGTCGCCGCTGCCGCAGCCCACGTCCAGGGCGCTGCCCACCCGGCCGGGCACCTGCCGCAGGATCCAGGGGTGGAAGTGGGCGTTGTGGTCCCAGGGGCGGGCGGCGTGGAAACGCTCCAGGGCGCGCAGGATGCGTCGCGGAAGGTCTGACATGCCCTCAGTGTTCCGGATCACCGGCGTGGCCGTCCGCCGGCCGGGCACTCGGAAGGTACCGGCTCGCAGGGGCGCCGAGCGTGCGCCGGGCGTGAGCCGGTACCGTGCTGGGGGAAGGCCACTGCGGGGAGAAGCACATGACCCATCCGAGGACCACAGACGCGGACGCCCCCCGTCCGCTGCGATACGCCCAGGGCTCCGCGGGCGGGAGCGGCTCGCTGCTGAGCGCCGTGCTCGGCGATCTCAGGGCCGTGGACGGCGCCTTGTACGCGGCGGTGGCCGCCACCCCGACGCCGACCCTGGACCGGACGCTGCGGCACCTGTCGCACGCGGCCGACCATTCCAAGATCTCGTTCGCCATCGCCGCCGCCCTGGCCCTGGCCGGGAAGCGGCCGCGCAAGGCCGCCTTCGCCGGGGTCGGCGCGATCGCGGTGGCGTCGGCCTCCGCCAATCTGCTCGGCAAGCGCCTGGTGCGCCGGGCGCGGCCCGACCGTGAGGCGGCCCGGGTGACGGTGGACCGGCACGTCAGGATGCCGACCTCGGCGTCGTTCCCGTCCGGGCACACGGCGTCGGCGGTCGCGTTCGCCACCGCCGTCGGCGTGGTCCTGCCCCCCGCGGCGGTTCCGCTGGGGGCGCTGGCGAGCGCCGTCGGCTACTCGCGCGTCCACACGGGCGTGCACTACCCGGGCGACGTGGCGGCGGGCGCGGTCCTCGGGATCGCCAGCGCGGCGGCGGCCCTGGCGGCGGCCGCTGCCACCCCCTCGGCGCGGACCCAGGCCCTCCTCGCGGCGGCCCGTTCCTGGCCGCGGATCGGCGTCGCCGGCGCCCTGCGCCGGTGAGCTGCGGGCGGGCCGGGCGCGGGGAGACACCCCGGCGCCCGGTGTGCTCGCGGTGACGAACCGTCAGCCGAATGCCTTCACCGCCTGGTAGTACGTCCAGGCCGTGCTGGTGCACGAGGTCTTCGTGGCGCCGCTGTAGGCCGCGCAGACCCTCTTGAGGTCTTCGTAGAAGGCGCTGTCGAGGCGGGACTTGTTGGCGCTGAAGGTGCCCGCGGCCTTGTAGTTGCGGTAGCCGAAGTCGTGGCGGGCGCAGGACATCGAGAAGGGGAAGCCGAACGGGTTGTCCGGCGACGAGGAGCAGTAGTCGGTCGACCAGTCGAAGGAGTACGCGGCCCAGGCGGCCTGGTTGGCCCGGGCGGCGGCCCAGGTGCTATAGCTGGACGCGCTGGTCTGCGTCCAGCTCGCGAGCACCTGCGGCTTGTCGGCCGGAGCGGCGGTCGCACCCGTGGCGGCTGTGACGACGGTGACGACGGCCAGGGTCGAAGTGGCAAGAGCGGTTGCGAATCTTCGGCGCATCCCACACCTCCATGAGGCCGCGACTCGCCCATCGAGCCGCAGGTCCATGACAAGAGGATGACCACTCCGTCCCGGTGCTCACACCTGATCTGCCCCAAAGGCTGCTGAATTCCGGGCTATTGAAGGAGAACGGCAGCGGACCGGCGGACGTCGACGGCGGTGAGTGCCAGGGCCAGCGGCCCGGGCGCGAGGAAGGCCAGCGGCACCAGCATCCAGGCGCACAGCGCGGCCGTCGCCACGGCCAGCAGCACCAGACCGCTGCCGCCCACGTCCGCCACGGCGTCCCGGCCGGCCCCGCGCACCGCCGCACGCCAGTCGGTGAGCGACTCCGGGCGCCCGCAGGCGCGCAGCCCGACCGCCACCGCGCACACGCCGATCACCGCGGCGGCCACAGCGAACAGCGGCGCCCCCGGCAGCCCCGCGCCCGCCAGCGCCAGGTCTGCGGCGAACAGCAGCACACCCGCGAGCGCGAGACACCCGGCCACCAGGTCGCCGGCGCGCAACCGCCGCCGCAGCAGCGCGAAGTACCGCCCCGCCGTGACGGGCCGGTCCTGCCCCGCCCCGCGCAGCACGGCGCACGCCGTCGACAGCGCGGCCGGAACCGTGACCAGGGGCAGGCAGGCCACCGCCGTGGCGAGTCCGACGCTCAGCACGTCGGCGAACAGGGTCATGCGCGGACCGAACACCTCGCCCGCCTCGCGGGCCGGCGCCCCGCTCATCCCTTGAGTCCCGAGCCGGCCATGCCCTCCACCAGGAACCGCTGGAAGGCCAGGAAGAACAGCACGATCGGCAGCAGCGCGATCACCGACAGGGCGAACATCGGGCCGAACGCGGAGGTGCTGGAGGCGTCCACGAAGGAGCGCAGCGCCAGGGTGAGGGTGAACTTGTCCGGATCGAAGAGGTAGATGAGCTGGGTGAAGAAGTCGTTCCAGGTCCAGATGAACGTGAAGATGGCGGTGGTGATCAGGGCGGGCCGGGTGAGCGGCAGCACGACCTGGAAGAAGCTGCGGAAGGGACCGCAGCCGTCGATGCGCGCCGCCTCCTCCAGCTCGCGCGGCAGGCCGCGCATGAACTGCACGATGAGGAAGACGAAGAACGCCTCGGTGGCGAGGAACTTCGGCAGGATCAACGGCCAGTAGGTGTTCACCAGGCCGAGCCGGTTGAAGATGATGTACTGCGGGATCAGCACCGCGTGGTGCGGCAGCATGATGGTGGCGATCATGAAGGCGAACAGCGGTCCGCGGAAGCGGAATCGCAGTCGCGCGAAGGCGTAGGCGGCGAGCGAGCAGCTGATGACGTTGCCGAGGACCGCGCCACCCGCGATCAGCAGCGAGTTGCCGAGCAGCCGCCGGACGGAGACGTCGTTGACGCCGTCCAGGGCGGTCGTGTAGTTGGACCATTCCAGGTGGCCGGGCAGCAGGTTCAGGCTGGCGATCACCTCGTCGGCGGGCTTGAGCGAGGTGGCCAGCAGCCAGGCCAGCGGGTACAGCATGACCAGCAGCGCGGCCAGGCAGCCCGCGTGGAGGGCGACGCGGCCCCATCGAACGGGCTTGTGGGCAACGGTCGTCGAGGTCACCGGTCCCCCTCGGAGGCGTAGAAGACCCAGGAACGTGAGGTGCGGAACAGCACCGCCGTGACGACGCCGATCACGAGGAGCAGCACCCAGGCCATGGCGGAGGCGTAGCCCATGTGCGAGGCGACGAAGCCGCGGTCGTAGAGGTACATCGTGTAGACGAGCGTCGAGTCGGCCGGCCCGCCCTTGCCCGCGCTGACCGCGAAGGCGGGTGTGAAGACCTGGAAGGCCTGGATGGTCTGCAGGACGAGGTTGAAGAAGATCACAGGGGAGAGCATCGGCACGGTGACCGACAGGAACTGCCGCCCCTTCGAGGCCCCGTCGCAGGACGCCGCCTCGTACAGCTCGGCCGGGATCTGCTGGAGCCCGGCGAGGAAGATGACCATCGGCGCCCCGAACTGCCACACCGTCAGCAGGGCCACGGCCAGCAGCGCCCAGCCGGGCCTGTTGACCCAGCCGCCGGTGCCGAGCAGGTGGTCCACGGTGCCGCCGTCGTTGAAGACCGCCCGCCAGACCAGCGCGATGGACATCGACGCGCCGAGCAGGGACGGGGCGTAGAAGGCGGAGCGGTAGAAGCCCTTGCCGCGCTTCATGCCCTTCAGGGCGAGTGCCACCGCCAGGGCCAGGGCGAGTTGCAGGGGCACGGCGATGACCACGTAGGTCAGGGTCGTCACGACCGAACGCCAGTAGCGGGGGTCCTCGGTGAACATCTGCGCGTAGTTGCGCAGGCCGACCCACCGCGGCGGGTTGAACAGGTCGTAGTCGGTGAACGACAGGTACAGCGACACGGCCATCGGCAGCAGTGTCAGGACGATCGCGCCGAGCACCCAGGGAGAGAGGAACACCCAGGCGGCACCCTCGCGTTGGCGCCGAGGGCGGCGCCTTTCGGCGGCGGGGGCGCGCCTCGCCTCCGCGGGGATCGCGGTGGTGGTCATGACCTCAGCTCCGCCTTCGCCTCGGTGACGTAGTTCTCGGCCGCCTCCCGGGGCGACATGCGCGCGTAGGACACCTGGTCGTAGTCGCGCTGGAAGGTGCTCTGCAGGGCGTTGTCGCCCGAAGGCGGCGCCTGGGGCGGGTCCTTGAGCTCGCCTTCGAGGGAGGCCTGGTAGTCGGCGATGGTCCGGTCGAAGTCCTTCAGCCGCGGGCCGGTCTCGTCGCGGATCGTCTCGTTGACGGGGATGCCGCGGCTCGCTCCGAGGATCTTCGCGGCCTCCCGGTCGTTGATCATGAAGTCGACGAGCTGTGCCGCTTCCTTCGGATGGCCGGTGTGCGCCGAGACGCCGAGGAACATGGACGGCTTGAAGTACTGGCCGGGTGTGCCGTCCTCGCCGGTCGGCATGGGCGCGAGGACGACGCCGGTCGGGACCAGGGCGGCGAAACCGCTGGCCGGGGCGTCCCAGTTGGCGTCGGTGACGGCCTTGCCGCGCCCCAGCGGGGTGTTCTCCACGGAGCCGTCGAGCTGGGTCGTCTGCTCGGCGGGCGAGACGGCGCCCTCCCGGCGCAGCCGGTCGGTGAAGGTCCACCAGCGGGTGAGGTCGGCGGCGGTGAAACCGAGGCGTCCGTCCTCGGTGTAGAGGGCCTTGCCCCGGCCGCGCAGCCAGACCTCGAAGGCGTCCTCGCTCTGGCCGGGGTCGGTGGCTCCCGGCTTGCCGGTCTTCTGCGCCAGGGCGCGCATGGTGGCGGCCCACCGACTCCAGGTCCAGCTCTTGCCGGGCAGCGGGACGCCCGACTTCTTCCAGGCCGCGACGTCGTAGGCGACGGTCTCGGTGCCGCGGCCCTGCGGGATCGCGTACTGCGCGTCGTCGACGCGGCCGGTGGCGAGCAGGCCCGGGTCGATCTCGGAGGTGCGCAGGACGGACTTCTGTCGCCCGAGGTCGAGCAGGACACCGCCGGAGGCGTACTGGTCGATCTGCCGGTAGTCGAGCTGCATCACGTCCGGCGCGTCACCGCCGGCGGCCTGGGTGGCGAGCTTCTGCTTGTAGGCCTCGTAGCCGGCGAACGACGTGGTCACATCGATGTCCGGGTGCTGTTTCTCGAACAGCGCGACGGCCCGCTCGGTGCGCTCCGCGCGGTCGGGGTTGCCCCACCACGTGTAGCGCAGCACGATTGTGCCGCCGTCTGCGGACTCCCCGGATCCTCCGCAGCCCGCCAGCAGGGCACACAGTGCCAGTGCGGCGGCCGACGCGCAGAACCCCTTCGTCCTGTGTCCGGGCATGCCGAGGTCACTCCTCTCGACGGAGTTTCGGTTGAGCCCCCCTCAGATCCCCCCGCCGGTCCCCGCCGCTACTCCCCCGGGTACGGCAGCGTGGTGCCGGGCAGCGCGTACTCGTCGCGCCGGCCGCACATGCCGAAGCCGCCGAGCCGGGTGGGCGCGGCCTCGTGCGCGGTGGCCTCGCCGAGGTAGGCGGGCTCGCCGGCGGCCAGGGCGTCGAGCTGGGCGCCGGTGCGCCGCGCGGTGGCCAGGGCGCCCTCCCGCCACAGGGCCCGCCAGGTGGGCACCTTGTCGCGGACGAGCCGGGCGGCGGCCCGCTGGAACCGGAGGTAGGGGCCGTTGTCCCCGGCGGTGAGGGACTCGCGCAGGACGAGGTAGCCCTCGACCGCGAGGTCCCTGCGGCGCCGGGCTGCCGCGGCCGTCTCCGGCCCGGTGCCGGGCGGCAGGGACGCGGCGGCCGCGTACCGCTCCGGATCGGCGAGCACCTCGGGCGGGAAGGTGAACACGGCGTCCCCCGCCTCGGGCAGGCCGCTGTTCTGCATCAGCACGGTGATGCGCAGATCGCCGCCTTGCACCATGCGGTGCACCGTGCCAGGTGTGAACCAGGCGATCGAACCCGCTTCGAGGGGGATGTCCCGGTAACCGTCGGGACTCAGTGTCTGCACCGCGCCCCGGCCGCCGGTGACCACGTACGCCTCCGTGCACACCAGGTGCAGATGCGGGCTGCCGCCGCAGACGCCGTCGGCGGCCTCCCAGTCGTAGGCGCTGAGGTGGGACAGGCCGATCGCGCCCGGGAGCGGGTGCGCGAGACCCGCCGCCTCGCCCTCGCTCACCACGGCAGCCCCTCCAGGTGGGTGGCGACCCGCTCGCGGTCCCAGGCGCCGTCGGCGACGACGACGCGGTACCGGTACGCGAAGGACTCCCCCGGCGGCAGCTCGAACTCCTCGAAGAACGCCCAGGAGAACGCGACCGTCGGGAAGGGCTCGGAGCGGACGAACCAGTGCGACTCGTGAACGGGGGACGTCTCGTCGAGGTTCTCGGGCGCGTGCGCGAAGACCAGGGTGGAGTGGCCGTCGACCTCGTCGTGCTCGGTGGTGAAGGCGAGCCAGGGGCCCTGGGTGCCCATCAGCTTGCCCGCGTCGGCGTCGCCGTCCGGGGCGAAGACCGTGCCGCCGGTGAAGTCGCGCGGGCCGCGCCACTGCAGTCCGGTGTAGCCGGCCATCTCACGGCCCGCGGTGGTCGGGGAACCGAAGGCCAGGGGTGCGGAGCGGGTGTTGGTGAGGCGGATCGACCAGTCCAGGGCCCAGGAACCGGACTCCTCGTCCACCGAGTGGACGCTCAGGCCGCGTACCTCGCGGGCCCACTCCTCGCCGCCGTTCTCGATCCAGGTGAGGTGCTCGGTGAGGGCGAGACGGTCGTCCTCGACGGTGAGGTCCGCGAAGCCGTCGTGCCGCATGGAGCCGACGCGCTCGGGCAGCGGGAGGTAGCCCTCGCCGTGGACGTAGCAGTTGCCGCCCCAGAAGTTCTGGCCGGACAGATGGCTCGCGGTCATCTGCAGGCCCTTGTGCCAGCGGTGGTCGTTGGGGCGGTAGCCGGTGACCGTGCGGCCCGAGAGGGTGCGCACGGGATGGGCGTAGGGCTTGCGGGACTCGAAGGGGTCCGGGTCGGGGCGGTAGACGTAGCGGAGGATCTCCGTGCCGTTCGCCGCCGTGACGGCGATGTCCTCGCCGTGCGTGTGGGTGACGCGGATGGTCATGCGCGCTCCTTGGGGGCCCAGTCGGGGTACTCGCCGTGCATGGCCTCGTAGAAGGGGTCGCCGGGGACGATCTCCCCCGCCCGCACCGAGCGGCCGGTGAACGCCGCCTTGTACAGGGCGGCTGCGAACTCCAGGGTGGCGCGGGCGTCCTGGCCGCTGCCCGGGGGCCGGGTGCCGGAGTCGTAGGCGTCCAGGAGCGTGCCGAGCTGGGCGGTGTGCGAGCTGGGCACGTCGGCCGGCGGGGTACGCCAGGCGGTGGCGCGCTCGGAGGCGACGTGCGGGGCAGGGGTGTAGGCCCAGCTGTCGTTGGTGTGGCCGTACAGGTGCGTGAGCTCGACCGTGGCGTCGGCGCAGTCGACGCGGATGCGGCTCACCTCGTCCGGGGACAGCACGCTGTTGACGACGGTGGCGAGTGCGCCGCTCCTGAACCGCACCAGGGCGGTGGAGACGTCCTCGCTCTCGGTGTCGTGGACCAGGCGCGCGGCCATCGCGCTGATCTCCTCCCACTCCCCGAGCAGGTGCAGCATCAGGTCGTACTGGTGGATGCCGTGGCCCATGGTCGGGCCGCCGCCCTCGCTGGCCCACTTCCCACGCCACGGCACCGCGTAGTACGCGGCGTCCCGGTGCCAGGTGGTCTGGCAGTGCGCGACCAGCGGGGCGCCCAGCTCGCCGCTCCTGATCAGCTCGCGGGCGTGCACGGCGCCGGATCCGTAGCGGTGCTGGAAGACCACCGCCGCGTACGCCCCCGAGGCCTCCTCGGCCGCGGCGATCTCGTCGTACTCGGCGAGCGACAGGGTCAGCGGCTTCTCGCACAGCACCCAGGCGCCCGCCTTCAGCGCGGCCACCGTCTGGTCGCGGTGCAGGGAGGGCGGGGTGCCGATGAGGACCAGGTCCGGACGCTCGGCGTCCAGCATGGCGTCCATCGCGGTGTATCCGGCGACCCGGTCGCCTGCCAGCTCGCGGAAGGCGTCGAGCCGCTCCCGGTCCACGTCGACGGCGGCCACCAGCTCCACCCGGTCGGAGTGGGCCCGCAGGGCCGGCAGATGACTCCCGCCGACGATGGCTCCGGTGCCGACGACGGCCACACGGCGGCGGGTGGGGGACAAGGACATGCGGCGCTCCTCGGACGGCCGGCGGACACACGCTTGGAAAGCGCTTGCACTCTGAAGGGACCCTAGGCGGGAGAGAATGTCTGGACAACCCCCCTGCACCGACCTGCACAAGGTTTGCCCGTACATCGTCCCAGCTCGGGGCGGAGATCAGGGTTGTTGCCCAGGCCACGGAACCGGCAATCCCCCGCGTCGCCACGGGGGCTTTCCCCCTGTCGGACCGGCCGTCAACCGGAGTGATCGGGCGGCGCGCCGTCCCTACCGTTTCTTCGCACAGCGCCCTCCCGGGCCGGTCCCGGCCGGCCCGTCGAGGGACACCGGCGACAGAAAGGACACCCGTGTGTCATCCCGCTCCTGGGACACGGCCAGACGCACCGCTCTCGCCCTCACCGCCACCGCCCTCGCCGTCACGGCCCTGCCCGCGACGGCCCGGGCCGCGCCGGACCCGCTCGCCCGGTACCACCACCAGCACCTCACCTGGAAGAGCTGCGTGCTCGGACCGGACGACACGACCGGCAGGGAACTGGAGCGGGCCGGAGCCCGCTGCGCCGACGTGACGGTGCCCCTGGACTACTCCGACCCCGGCGGCCGTACGATCACCGTCGCCATCTCCCGCATACGCGCCACCGACACCGGCCGCCGCGTCGGCCCCCTGCTCCTCAACGGCGGCGGCCCGGGCGGACCCTCGCTCGGCGACCCTCCGTGGGTGCGCGAGGCGATGAAGGGCGTCGCCGCGCGGTACGACGTGGTGGGCGTCGACCCCCGTTTCATCGGCCGCAGCACGCCGCTCGACTGCCGCTGGCCGACGGGATCGGCCTGGCGCTCGGCGGGTGAGGACCGGGCCGGCTTCGACCGGGTGGCGGCCTTCTCGCAGGACCTCGCCGACCGCTGCCGCGCCCACGCGGGCCAGGCGCTCCCCCACGCCACCACCCGGAACACCGCGCGCGACATGGACGTCGTCCGGGCGGCGCTCGGTGAGCGGCGGATCTCCTACCTCGGCTACTCCTACGGCAGTTACCTCGGCGAGGTGTACACCTCGATGTTCCCGGGGCGCACGGACCGGGTCGTCCTGGACGGTGTGATCGAGCCGGACCGCTACAGCACCCGGCTGCTGCGGGGCGCCGAGCCGTCCAACCGGCACGCCCTGCGGGGCTGGGCCTCCTGGGCCGCCGCCCGCGACGCCACCTACGGGCTGGGCCGGACGCGGGGCGAGGTGCTGGCCGCCGTGGAGCGCGTCCGGGTCGCCGCCGGCCGGACCCCGCTGCGGCTGGGCGACCACCGGCTGGACGAGCACGCGCTGCCGATCGTCGTCTTCAACGGCCTCTCGCAGCACAACGCCGCCGCGTACGGAGACTTCGCGCAGGGGGTGCGGGACCTGCTGCGGGCATCGCGGGGGCAGCGGGTGACGCCCTCCCCGTGGCTCGCCGGGGCGCTCGACTTCGTGCTCACGGGAGCCGACTCGCCCTACGGCAGTGCGCAGACGGCGATCGTGTGCGGCGACAACGCCGCGCCGCGCGACCCCGAGGTGTACTGGCGTGACGTCCAGCGCGCCCGCGCCCTGGACCCGCTGTTCGGGCCCGTGACGAACAACGTCAACCCGTGCGCGTACTGGGACCGTCCGCGTGAGCTCCCGACCAGGATCCGTGGCGACCTGCCGGCCCTGCTGGTGAACGCCACCGGTGACCCGCGCACTACCTACGACGCTGCCAAAGCCGTCCGCGAGCGGTGGCGCTCCTCGCGCCTGATCACCCTGAAGGGGGCCGACCAGCACGCGGTGTACGGCGTCTACGGGTCGGCGTGCGCCGACGACGCGGTCAACACGTACCTCGCGACAGGGCGGCTGCCCGCGCGGGACATCACCTGCGCGGCCCGGAGCATGCCGTAGCGGTGCAGGACGGCGACCGGCCCTGACGGTCACCGCCCGTGAGCGGTGGCCCTCAGGGCCGGTGCGGCCGGGTCGGGACCCGGCGGAGTCAGGACCCGCCGGGGTCAGGACTCGACGATCTTGCGTACGTTGTCCACGGAGCCGCAGCCGGACTTCAGCTGACGCTCGCGCTCCTGCGTGAACGCCCGGCCGAGCTCTTCCCGGCGCTCCATCGCCACGTTCTCGCGCGCGCCGTTGAGAATGGTGCGCTCCTCCTCGTCGGCGTGGTGGGTGACGGCTTCCACCAGCTCCTCGAGCTTCGAGTCCCACTCGTCGGAGCCGACCTCCTCGACCTGGAGGAGCTCCAGAAGGGCCTCGTTGCCCTCGTCGTGCTCGTGTTCGCCGTGCTCGACCTCTTCGTCGTCGATGTTCTTGTAGCGCTTGAGCGCCGGATAGACCTCGGCCTCCTCGGCCTGTGCGTGCGCGATCAGCAGATCCGCGAATTCCCGCAACGCACCCGCCCGGTCGGCTTCGACGCTCCGCATCTGACGGAAGAGGTCTTCCATGCGCCGGTGGTCCTGAAGAATGAGTTCTACGACGTCTTGTGTATCGGCCATGGAACAGGAACGCCTTTCCTCGAAGGAATACGGGTCACTTTCGTTTACCCCATTCCCGACGTTTGGTTCGCCACAGACGGCGGTGTGAATCGGTCGGACCTGTCCGGCCGGTCTACCAGCGATACCAGCGGCCCTTTCGGCCGCCACTGTCCGCGCTGCGCAGCACGAACCCGAGCAGCCACAGCACCAGCACGATCACCGCGATCCACCACAGGGCCTTCAGCGCGAAGCCCGCACCGAACAGCACCAGGGCCAGCAGCAGGACGAGAAGCAGGGGAACCATAGTCATCAACCTCCGCTCCCTCTGGTGCCCCACCAAAAGGCGAACACACAGTCGAATCCCTGAGTTTCTTCGCCGAAATCGGGGGCATTCTGCCGCCTCAGTCCGCGCCGACGACGATCACCTCGTCCTGTGCCGTCCAGCCACGCCGTTCCGCCTTGGGCGGGTTGATCCGCACGCCGTAGCCCGGACCGGTGGATGCGCCCTCCCGGCTGCGGTAACCGATGGCGCACTCGCCGCGCCGGCGTGCCGCGGCCACGACGGTGGCGAAGGTCGTCTCGCACCCGGGCAGCACGTAGTCACCGGCGGGCCGCAGGCGGACGCCGGTGCCGTCGGCGGAGAACAGCTCCTCGAACACCGCCGCCAGGTGCCGGTTCTGGGAGATCTGCGCCATGAGCAGACCGATGAGCTTGCCGCTGATGATCACGTCGGCGCCGGGCCCGATGGGGGCCAGTGCCCGGTTGCGGTCGTCGGTCAGTTCGGTGACGACGGGCAGTTCGCGCCCGGAGGCCTCCTCCAGGCGGCGCAGCAGCAGCAGTGTCACGAGCGTGCGGTTGTCGGGGTCCTCGTACGGCTGTCCGGGGGCGGGGTCCCGGCCGAGCACGATGATGCTGTCGTAGGAGTGCACGTCGAGGTACCGCAGCGTCTCGGGTCGGGTGACGTCGCCGTGGTGCAGGGTCAGGGTCAGGTCGCCGCCGTGGTGCGCGTCGGCCTCGCTCACCTCACGGACCGTCGCCGCGTCCCCGTCCGCGACCACGTCGACGGACGATCCGGGCCGGGCGCGGCGGCGCAACTGGTCGACCATGAGCGGTGCCCGGCGGTTCCAGCCGAGCAGGAGGACCCGCTCCGGCCCCGCGGGTGTCGGGGGGCCGCAGGCCATCGCCGCCTTCTCGACCGCGTCCGCGCAGTCCGCCGGCCAGACCGTGTCGTCGTCCCGGGAGATGACGATGAGCAGGTCGTCCTCGGCGAGGGGCGTGTGCGGCGGCGGGTTGAGCACGGGGCTGTCGCCGCGCACGATGCCCACGACGCTCGACGTCGGGTAGGACAGCAGCGCGTCGCCGAACGGGCGCCCCGCCAGGGCCGGTTCGGCGACGAGGTAGAACTCGTCCCCGGCGAAGTCGAGAAGCTCCTGGTGGACGAGGGACAGCCCGGGGCGGCGGGCGGCCTGGACGATCAGACGGGCGGTGACGGTGTCGGCCTCAAGGACCACACCGCCCGGCCCGGCGGCGAGCGTGGCGGCCAGGCGGTAGCGGTCGTCCCGCACGGCGGCGACGACGGGCGGACGCGGCCCTTCCCCGGGCAGGGCGGCCCGCAGCGCCAGCAGCGTCTTGACCACCTCGGCGTCGGCGTCGGGCTCGTCGCGGGGCAGGACCAGCACGACACCGGCCGTCGCCGGGCTGGTCAGAGTGAGCACCGCCGGGTCGGTGGTGGGGCCGCTGCGGCAGATCAGCCGCGTACGGCCGAACTGGCCGACCTTGGTGCCCAGCGCCTCCTCCATCGCGGTCTTGTCCCGGTCGGCCAGCACCGCCACCGCCGCGCGACGCTGATTGGCGTTGGCGGCCACCAGCTCGCCGACGACCGTGAACACCTGCTCCGACCAGCCCAGGACCACGACGTGCCCGCGTTCCAGCACGGTGGAACGGCCCCGCCGCAACGCAGTGAGCCGCTCGGTGAGCGCCGTCGTGATCAGACCGACGAGCGTCGAGACGTACAGCAGGGCGACCAGGGCGAGCAGCACCGACATCGTCACGCGCAGCGGTGTCCCGGTCGCGCCGCCGAGCCGCAGGGTCTCGCCGGTGAGGTGCCACACCGCGGCCAGCCGGCCCGGCAGGGACTGCGGCGCGTCCGGGTCGGTCCACACCACCACCGCGCTGGCCGGGACGACGACGGCCAGGCACAGCAGCGCCATCCAGCCGACGATCGCCGAGGCCCCGCGGGCCAGGGTGTTGTCGAACCAGTACCGGGCCCGGTCGCCCAACGGAGCGCCCCGCTGCGCCACTTGTCCCCCTCCGTCGCCCCGACTTCTCCTGGCGCCGGTCGGCGCCGCGTTCGCGATGCGACAGGTGCGCCGGCGGCCGGAGAGCGCGGAGGTGCCTCCGCATGTCGCAGTGTGCGGGCTCGGGCGGGGTGCCGGCCGCGGTTCGCCGCGCATTCATTCCTTCGGGTGCCCGGGCCGGCCGGTTTCGGCGGCCCCGCCCTGACGTCAGGTTTTACGGCCGGTTCGCTCCTTAGGGTCAACGGCCGGGCGAAGGGCGGCGCCCGGGCCGGGGCCGCCACTAGAAAGGCCGCCATGACTGAAGATCACGCGGTGGCGCACTCGGACGGCGGTTTCTCCCGCAGGAGCTTCGCGGCGGTGGCCGGTACGGCCACGGTGGCGACGGCCCTGACCGGTGGTGCCGCCACGGCTGTGCCCGCACCGGCGGCACCGGCCGCACCGGCCGGCAGACGGGCCGCCGACGCCGACAGGTGCCTCGCCGTCGCCCGCGCCCTGCTCGTCCTGGACTCCCACGACCGTCCTCTCGTCCCCCGCTACCAGCGCGTCCTGAAGAACGGGCTGCCGGCCCAGCGCCGGACACGCCCCCAGAACGTCCTCGTCATCGGCGCCGGACCGGCCGGGCTGGTCGCCGCGTGGCTGTTGAAGAAGGCCGGCCACCGGGTGACGGTCCTGGAGGCCAACGGCAACCGGGCGGGCGGCCGCGTCAAGACCTTCCGCAAGGGCGGCCACGAGGACGCCGAGCAGCCCTTCGCAGATCCCCTCCAGTACGCCGAGGCGGGCGCGATGCGCCTCCCCGGCAGCCATCCCCTGGTGATGGAACTGATCGACCAGTTCGACCTCAAGAAGCGGCGCTTCCACTACGTCGACGTGGACGCCGACGGACGTCCCGCCGGCCGCACCTGGATCCACGTCAACGGCATCCGTGTGCGGCGCACCGACTATGCCCGAGCGCCCCGGCGCGTGAACCGGTCCTTCGGTGTGCCCCGAGCCCACTGGGACACCCCGGCAGCGGCCATCCTGCGCTCGGCGCTGGACCCGGTGCGCGACGAGTTCAGCCGCGTCGGGTCCGACGGCAAGCGGGTCCCCAAGCCGCTCCCGGAGCAACTGCGGGGCTGGGCGCGGGTGGTGCGGCGGTTCGGTGACTGGTCGATGTACCGCTTCCTGACCGAGCACGCCGGTCTGGACGAGCGGACCATCGACCTGATCGGCACCCTGGAAAACCTCACCTCGCGCCTCCCGCTCTCCTTCATCCACAGCTTCATCGGCTCCTCCCTCATCAGCCCCGACACACCGTTCTACGAACTGGAGGGCGGCACGGCCGTACTGGCGGACGCGCTGCTGCAACAGGTGCGTGAGGAGGTGCGGTTCGACCGCCGGGTCACACGCATCGACTACCACCACCCCGATCGCCCCGCTCCGGAAGCCGGTCACGTCCGGGGCAAGGGTCCGCACGTGTGGGTGGACACCGTGTCCGAGGGCCGCGGCGGGCCGGTCGTGCGCGAGCAGTTCACGGCGGACGTCGCGGTGGTCACCGTGCCGTTCTCCGGCCTGCGCCACGTACAGATCAACCCGCCCCTGTCGTACGGCAAACGCCGTGCGGTCAGCGAACTGCACTACGACAGCGCGACCAAGGTGCTGCTGGAGTTCAGCCGCCGCTGGTGGGAGTTCGACGAGGCCGACTGGAAGCGCGAGCTGAACGCCGTCGACCCGGGTCTGTACGACGCGTACCGCACCGGACGCGCCGCCGCGGACGGCAGCCTCCTCGGCGCCCACCCCTCGGTTCCCGGCGGGCACATCACAGCGGGTCAGCGCACCCACTACGCCGCCAATCGCGCCGGCGGGCGCGACCAGCCCGAGGCGACCGGCGTGCTGGGCGGCGGTTCGGTGTCGGACAACGCCAACCGGTTCATGTTCCATCCCTCCCATCCGGTGCCCGGCAGCAAGGGGGGTGTCGTGCTGGCCTCCTACAGCTGGGCGGACGACGCGCTGCGCTGGGACTCCCTGGACGACGAGGCGCGCTACCCGCACGCCCTGTGCGGTCTCCAGGAGGTCTACGGCCGGCGCATCGAGGTCTTCTACACCGGCGCGGGACGTACGCAGAGCTGGCTGCGCGACCCGTACGCCTACGGGGAGGCGTCCGTGCTGCTGCCCGGGCAGCACACGGAGTTGCTCCCGGTCATCCCCCTGCGTGAGGGGCCGTTGCACTTCGCGGGCGACCACACGTCCGTCAAGCCGGCGTGGATCGAGGGAGCCCTGGAGTCCGCCGTGCGGGCCGCCCTGGAGATCCACACGGCATAGGGGCCGCTGAACCTCCATGTTCGCGGACGGCCCCGGCGCATCGGCGCCGGGGCCGTTCGCCTGCCGGGGCGAGGGTCCGCCACCGCGCTCCGCCCGGTTACCGCAATGACCACAACCTCCGTTGGTTTCGCAAGGCAGACAGCCCGTCGATGCCCGGGCACCATGTGGCCCACGCCACGCTCCTCCACAGGGCGTACACCTACCCGCATCGACGTACCGACAGGTGGTGGCACTCGTGCGCCTGCGCATCCCCCTCGCCCTGCTCGGGGCCGCCGTGCTCGTGCTCCTCGGGCCGCCGCTGCTGACCACCGGCAGCGGTTCCGAGACCGGCACACGGATCCCGGGCCTGCGCCTCATGGTTCCCAACACACCCGGCGGCGGCTACGACATCACGGCCCGCACCGCCGCGAAGAACGCCGAGGACGCCGGACTCACCCGCACCATCGAGGTGTTCAACCTGCCCGGCGCCGGCGGCACGGTGGGCTTGACGCGGCTGGTGAGCGAGCACGGCAACGGCAAGCTCGCCATGTCCATGGGTCTGGGGGTCGTGGGCGCCGTCCGCTCCAACGACGCGCCCAGGACGCTCGGCGACACCACGCCGATCGCCCGGCTCACCGAGGAGCAGGACGTGGTGGTGGTCGCGAAGGACTCGCCGTACAAGACGATCGACGAACTGATCGGCGCCTGGAAGGACCGCCCGGGCAAGCTCCCGGTGGGCGGCGGGTCGTCGCCCGGCGGGCCTGACCACCTCGCACCGATGCTGATGGCCAAGGCCGCCGGCATCCCTCCAAGGCAGGTCAACTACATCCCCTTCGACGGCGGCGGCGAACTGCTCGCCTCGATCCTGGGCGACAAGGTCGCCTTCGGCGTCTCCGGGGTCGGCGAGTACCTGGACCAGATCAAGGCGGGTGAGCTGCGCCTGCTCGCCGTCACCGGCCCGCAGCGTGTGGAGGGACTGGACGCCCCCACGCTCGAGGAGGCGGGCTACGACGTGAGCTTCACCAACTGGCGCGGGATCGTCGCCCCTCCCGGACTCGACGACACCGAGCGGAAGAAGCTCGTACGGCTGGTCGAGGAGCTCCACGACTCGGACGAGTGGCGCGCGTCCCTGGAGCGGAACGGCTGGGACGACGCCTTCCTCACGGGCGAGAAGTTCGGCGCGTTCCTCGACGCCGAGGACAAGCGCGTGGTCGCGGTGCTGAAGGAGCTGGGGCTGTGACGACGCGGACCACCGACGCCCCGCCCGCCGGGCAGGGCGAGCGCCGCTCCTGGCTGCGCGAGCACTCCGAACTCGGCGTGTGCGTGCTGCTGCTGGCGCTGGGCGTGCTCGTGCTGACCGACGCGCTCACCATGGACGTCGACATCGCCCAGCGCGGCCCGGTCGGACCGAAGACCGTGCCGGTCGTGGTCGGCGCCGGCCTGCTGGTCATCGCCGCGCTGCTCGCCCTCGACGTGCTGCGCGGCGGCCGGGGCCAGGCCGAGGGCGGTGAGGACGTCGACCTGTCCGAGCCCGCCGACTGGCGCACGGTCCTGCTGCTCGCCGGGGTGTTCCTCGGCGCGGCCGTCCTGATCGAGCCGGCCGGCTTCCCCGTCGCGGGCGCGCTGCTGTTCTGGGGTGCGGCGTTCGCGCTGGGCAGCCGCCGGATCGACCGTGATCCGCTCATCGCGGCCGGGCTCTCCCTCGTCACCTACGTCGTCTTCGACCACCTGCTCGGCGTGCCCCTGCCCGGCGGCCCCCTGATGGGAGTGCTGTGACATGAACGCCCTCAACTCCCTCCTGGACGGCTTCGGTACGGCGCTCAGCCCCGTCAACCTGCTCTGGGCCGCGCTCGGTGTCCTGCTCGGCACGGCCATCGGGGTGCTGCCCGGCATCGGCCCGGCGATGGCGGTGGCGCTGCTGCTGCCGGTGACGTACGGGCTCGACCCGACCGGCGCGTTCATCATGTTCGCGGGCATCTACTACGGCGCCATGTTCGGCGGCTCGACCACCTCCATCCTGCTCAACACCCCGGGTGAGAGCGCTGCCGTGGTGGCGGCCATGGAGGGCAACCCCATGGCCAAGTCCGGGCGCGGCGCGCAGGCCCTCGCGGCGGCCGCCATCGGGCACTTCGCGGGCGGCATGGTCGGCACGCTGCTGCTGGTGGCCCTCGCACCGACGGTCGCGGAACTCGCCGTCGACATCGGCGCGCCGGACTACTTCGCCCTGATGGTGCTGGCGTTCATCGCGGTGACCTCGGTGCTCGGCTCGTCCCGCGTCCGGGGTCTGGCCTCCCTGCTGATCGGCCTCACCCTCGGCCTGGTGGGCCTGGACCAGATGACCGGCCAGCAGCGCCTGACGTTCGGCTCGCTGCAACTGGCCGACGGCATCGACGTGGTGATCGTCGCGGTCGGGCTCTTCGCCATCGGAGAGGCGCTGTGGGTGGCGGCGCACCTGCGGCGCAGGCCGCCGGAGCCGATCCCGGTGGGGCGGCCCTGGCTGGGGCGCGACGACGTGAAACGGACCTGGAAGTCGTGGCTGCGCGGGCCGTTCATCGGCTTCCCGTTCGGCGCGATCCCGGCGGGCGGCGCCGAGATCCCCACCTTCCTGTCGTACGTGACGGAGAAGCGGCTGTCCCGGCACAAGGACGAGTGGGGCAAGGGCGCCATCGAGGGCGTCGCGGGCCCGGAGTCGGCGGCGTCGGCCTCGGCGGCCGGGACCCTGGTGTCGATGCTGACCCTGGGTCTGCCGACCACGGCGGTCGCGGCCGTGATGCTGGCCGCCTTCCAGCAGTACGGCATCCAGCCCGGCCCGCTCCTCTTCGAGCGCGAACCCGACCTGGTGTGGGGCCTGATCGCCTCCCTGTTCGTCGGCATGGTGCTGCTGCTCGCGCTGAACCTGCCGCTGGCGCCGGTGTGGGCGAAACTGCTGCGCATCCCGCGGCCCTACCTCTACGCCGGGATCATGTTCTTCGCCGCGGTCGGCGCGTACGCGGTCGGCGGTGAGGTGACCGACCTGGTGATCCTGCTGGTCATCGGTCTGATCGGGTTCGGCATGCGCCGCTACGGACTGCCCGTGCTGCCCGCCGTGATCGGGGTGATCCTCGGCCCGAACGCCGAGCAGCAGTTGCGGCGGGCCCTGCAGATCAGCGACGGCCGGGTGTCGGGTCTGGTGGACACGCCGTTCGCGGTGACCGTGTACGCGGTGATCGTGCTGCTGCTGGTCTGGCCGCTGCTGGGGAAGGCGGTGAGGCGGAGCCGCGCCGAGGCCTGACGGCGTCAGCGCGGCACCCGCTCCCGGGCGCCGTCCTGGAAGCGGACCTCCACCTCGCCGGCTGCGGTGACCCGTACGCGCGTTCCTGAACATCGCGTGTACGGGCCCCCGTTCACCTCCGGGCCCGCACTCAGCAGGACGAGGGTCACCAGGAGGTGCGTTCCGCCCGGGCGGGCGGGCAGGGTGAGGTACGGGGTCGCCGAGTGCCGGCCGCAGGCGCTGGCGCCGCTGGCGTGCGCCACCGTCGTCCCGGCGTCCTGCAAGCCGTGCAGGCCGACGATCGGGCCGGTCAGCCCGTCCGCTCGGCGGGCCGGCGCCCGGCCGGGGCCGAGGCGGCAGCGGGAGTCAGGTGGACATCAGCCCGCTGCCCAGCCAGTCGGAGGAGTCCCGCACACCGGGCAGGGCGAAGAAGTAACCGCCGCCGGTCGGTGAGATGTAGTCGACGAGGGGTTCGTCGATCAGCCGGGTCTGGGTGGCCTCGAACTGGCGGCGTACGTCCTGCTGGTAGCAGCAGAAGACCAGTCCCATGTCCAGGTCGCCGACGCTGTCGACGCCCCGGTCGTAGTTGTAACCACGGCGCAGGATGCGGGAGGTGTCGGTCCTGGCGGTACGGGGATTGGCAAGCCGGATGTGCGCGTCGAGCGGGATCGCCGTGCCGTGCGGGTCCTTGGCGTAGTGCGGGGTGTCGGTCTCCTTCATGCCGTCCAGCGGGGCGCCGGTGTCCTTGCGCCGGCCGAACATCAGCTCCTGCTCGGACAGCGAGACCCGGTCCCAGAACTCCACGAGCATGCGGATGATCCGGATGACCTGATAGCTGCCCCCGGCCGCCCAGGCGGGTTCGCCCTGGCCCTTGCCGACCCACACCAGCCGGTCCATCTCCCGGGCCGAGGCCACGTCCGGGTTGGCGATGCCGTCCTTGAAGCCCAGCAGGTTGCGCTGGGTGCCGCTGGGACGGGGCGTGTTCTGGAAGCCGTCGACGCGCCAGCGGATCTGCAGGGCGCCCCGGGTGTGCTTGGCGATGTCGCGCAGGGCGTGCAGCACGGTGTCCTGGCGGGCCGCGCAGAGTTGCAGGGACAGGTCGCCGTGGCATTCGGCGGGGTTCAGGTCGTCGTTGGGGAAGGTCCGCATGGGCGTGAGACGGCGCGGCTTGACCCGGGCGAGTCCGTAGCGGTCGTCGAAGAGGGAGGCGCCGACCCCCACGGTGACGGTGAGCGCGTCGGCCGGGACGACCGGGCCGAGGATGCCGTTGTCGGAGGGCGGGGCTCCGACGCCGAGGTCCTCGGGCGTGCCGCCGGAGGTGAGGAAGCGGGCCCGCTCGGTGAGGGTGCGCAGCAGGTCGGCCAGTTCGGCGCGGTCGGCGGCGATGACGTCGAAGGAGACGAAGGCGGCGGCCGCCTGGGCGGGGGTGAGGATCCCGGCCTGGTGGGGCCCGTGGAAGGCCACCGGAGCGCTGTCCTGCTCGGCCGCCCGGGCCGTGCCGCTGCCGCTCTCGGCGAGCGCGAGTCCGCCCCCGGCCAGGACGGCACCGGCGGCTCCGGCGCCCAGGGCCGTCTTCACGAAGGAGCGGCGGCCGGCGTGGGCGGGGCAGCCCGGCGGCGGCGTGTCGGCGGACGGCATGGGGGTGTTCCCTTCGGTGTGTGCTGCGGGGTGGCGTGGCCGGGTGCCGCTCAAGCGGACTTCCTGATCTCGAGCAGGTCCGGCACCGGTGAGAGGTCTTCGAGGAGTTGCCCCGTGGCCCCGTCGATCCGGGCCTTCGCAGCCGGGTCGAGCCGGTCGACGGGGGTCCACCCGGCCCCGTGGTGCGCGGAGTCGAGCAGCTTCTGCAGACGTGCGATGTCCGCGTCGACGGTGGGAAGCAGCTTCGGGGCGCGCGGGGTGAGCAACGGCTTGAGCACGGTGAGCAGTTCGCGTGTCCCGGCGAGGTTGGCGTCCGCGGTGGCCAGTCCGGTGCCGCTGCCCTGGTCGGTGTCGCCGGTCAACTCGAACCGGAGGGTGTTCTCCAGGATCTCGTGGGCGCGCAGGGGCAGGTCGGAGGGGTCGAAGTCCTGGTGCGGGAAGGCCTTGCGCAGTCCGGCGGTGTCATCGGCCAACCGCTGTGCCACGCCGCTGAGCCGGGCGGCGGACTCGCCGTGCCACAGCCCGTACTCGATCCGGTGGAAGCCGGTGAAGCCCTTGTCGTGCACGCCGCCCGGCAGGCCGTCGGGCCGTCCGTCGATCTTCTGGTCGAAGTCCTCGAAGGTGCCGTAGGCGGCACCCAGGGAGGCATAGGTGCGGTGCGCGGTCAGCCAGTCGGTGCGGGCGGCGGCCAGGTGTCCGGCGCGCAGGTCGCCGCTGAGCTCGCGGGTCTGCGTGACGAGCGTGGCCAGTCCCCGGTTCACATAGGCCTTGTAGGCCCTGAGCGGTGCGGCGAGGTCCCGCTCCGAGACGGGGACGACGGCGTGGGCACGGGCGGCGCCGCCGACCCGGACCGCCTTCGAGGTGACGGCTTCGCCGTCGGCCGGCACGCAGCGCCAGGCGTACGTCCCGCCCGCCACGGTGGCGACGAGGTCCCGGGTGGTGCCGGGCGCCAGCCCCTCGATCTCCCCGTAGACCGCGTTCGAGGAGGGGTCGATCAGATACACCTCGGACGTCTGGTTCCCGGTGTTGTGCATCCGGAAGTCCCGTCGCCCCGCCTCGGGCGCGGTGAAACCCCGGCCGCAGTCCGTCGCGGAGACGGCGACGGTCTGGCCGGCGGCGGGCTCAGGGGGTGCGAGTGCCACGACGAGCCCGGCCAGGAGCGCGGGGACGGCGACGACGGCGGCGGGCAGGAGCCAGCGGGGGCGGGTGGGACGCCGGCCGGCCGGAGCACCGGCGCTCTCCCGGCTCGGGGCCCCCGGCCCTCCTCGCCCTCCCCGTACGAAGAGCGTCATCACCACGGCGAGATACCCGGCGTACCCGATCACCTGGAGCCAGGTCATCGCCGGAGTCAGATTGAGCACGCCCTGGAGCAGAGCGGCGTACCAGGACCCGGCGTCGACGCTGCCGCTCAGGTCGAAGGCGTAGGCCGTCCCGCCGGGCAGGACCGCGCCCTCCTGGAGGTCGCGCAGCCCGTAGCCGAGGACGCCCGCGGCGATGACGATCAGGACCGCGCCGGTGACGGCGAAGAAGCGGGTGAGGTCGATGCGCAGCACCCGGCGGTAGAGGCCCCAGCACAGGAAGGCGGCGAGAAGGAGCCCGGCGCCCGCTCCGGTGAGGGGCCCGGCCGACTCGTTCGCCGCGCGGACGGTGGTCCACAGGAACAGGGCGGTCTCCAGGCCCTCGCGCCCGACCGCGAGGAAGGAGGTGAGGATCAGCACTCCGGCGCCCATGGTCAGCGCCTCGGTGACCTTCTCCCTGATCTCGCCCGCCAGGCTGCGGGCGGATCGCCGCATCCAGAACACCATGGTGGTCACGAAGGCGACGGCGACGAGGCTCAGGGCGCCGCCGAAGGCCTCCTGCGCGGGGGTGGAGAGGGAGGCGGCCGTGAAGGTGAGGACCGCGCCGAAGCTCAGCGAGACGGCGATCGCGGCGAGCACGCCGGTCCACACCTGCGACAGCCGTGACGTGGCCCCGGCCCGCACGAGAGTGGCGACGAGCACCGAGACGACGAGCCCGGCTTCCAGCCCTTCTCTCAGCCCGATCAGAAAGCTCGGAAACGAGTCGTCCCACATGTGCCGCGGCCCTCCCGGCCCGATGCCAGGCCGCCGCGCGAGCGGGTTAGCCAAGGCATGCCTTACTGACGCCGACCATCATGGACTCGGCTCTCTGGGCATCCGGTCATGAATGCCTCATGGCCCGGCAAAAGTCCCGGGACGCCGTCAACGGCGGGGCGGGAGCGGGCAGTCACCGATCCTGGTTCGCCGAAGACCTCGGCGGGAGCGGGCGGCGGCGGGACAGCGGCCTCGCCCTCCGGCTCACCGGCTCACCGGCTCGCCACCCACCTCTTGACGCGTCAATGACAACAGTGGCTTGATGAGGTGGGAGCGCTCCCACCTCATCAAGGGAAGGGACCACCATGCACCGAACCCCCCACACGTCCCCGCACTTACGGGTCATCTCCGCACTCGGGTTCCTGGCCGCCCTGCTCCTCGCTCTCGGCATGCCGGCGGCTCCCCGCGCGACGGCCGCGCCCGCCGCGGACCCCGTCCGCATCATGCCGCTCGGCGACTCCATCACCGGCTCGCCGGGCTGCTGGCGGGCCGTGCTGTGGAACCGCCTGGTCGACAGCGGGTACAAAGACATCGACTTCGTCGGCACCCTCCCCCCGCAGGGCTGCGGACAGGCACACGACGGGGACAACGAGGGTCACGGCGGCGAGCTGGTCACCAACGTGGCCGACCAGAACCTGCTGCCCGGCCGGCTGGCCTCCACGCGGCCGGACATCGTTGTCATGCACTTCGGCACCAACGACGTCTGGAGCAGTGTCTCCCCCGATCGCATCCTCGCCGCCTACACCAAGCTCGTGGCGCAGATGAGGGCCTCCGATCCGGACATGCGGATCCTCGTCGCCCAGCTCATCCCCCTGAACCCGAGCAGTTGCGAGGCCTGCGCGCAGCGGGTGGTCGACTTCAACGCCCGCATACCCGCCTGGGCGCGGGCGACCGGCACCGACCGCTCCCCCGTCACCGTGGTGGACCAGTGGACCGGGTTCAGCACGGCCACCGACACCTATGACGGCGTGCACCCCAACGCCTCCGGGGACGGCAAGATCGCCGCCCGCTGGTTCCCGGCCCTGGCGGCGGTCCTGGACGCCGGTGTCCCGCAGGACCCGGGCGGCCCGGGAGAGCCGGGCGGGGACCCGGGCGCCTGCACCGCCCGCTTCAAGGCGGTGTCCTCCTGGCAGGGCGGTTACCAGGGCGAGGTGACGGTGACGAACACGTCCGCCGCCGCGGTCACGGGCTGGACCGCGACCGTCGCACCGGCGAACGGCGCACGCCTCACCCAGCTCTGGAACGGCACCCACACCACGGCCGCCGACGGCACGGCGACCGTCACCAACGCGGCCTGGAACGGCGCCCTCGCTCCCGGCGCGAGCGCCACGTTCGGCTTCGTCGCCACCGCCCCGGCAACGGCGGGCACCCCGGCGGCGACCGTCACCTGCGCGGGCAGGACACCGGCCGGGTGACAGCCCGGCCGGGTCATGGACATCCCGGCATCGGACCCACCCGGGCCCACCCCGACGGCAGGAACGCGTTCACCACTTCAGCGCCACCGACCACGCGCCCCACCCGACCCCCACTTCTGGAGCCGTCATGAGACTCCGCCCCACGCCCGCGTCCCGCACCCCACGCCTGGCCGCCGTGGCCACCACCCTGCTCGCCCTCCTGTTGTCCCTCCTCGCCCTCACACCGCCGGCCCAGGCCGCCCCCACCGGCTTCCGGGTACAGAACGGCCGGCTGCTGGAGGCCAACGGGAACGACTTCGTGATGCGGGGCGTCAACCACGCCCACACCTGGTATCCGGACCGGATCAGCTCCCTCGCCCACATCAAGGCCAAGGGCGCCAACACCGTCCGCGTGGTCCTCGCCAGCGGTGACCGCTGGACGCGCAACGACGCCGCCGACGTGGCGAACGTGGTCTCCCAGTGCAAGCGGAACCGGCTGATCTGCGTCCTGGAGGTGCACGACACCACCGGCTACGGCGAGCAGAGCGGAGCCGTCTCGCTCTCGCGGGCCGCCGACTACTGGATCAGCGTGAAGAGCGCGCTGGCCGGCCAGGAGGACTACGTCATCGTCAACATCGGCAACGAGCCGTTCGGCAACACCACCTACACGGCGTGGACGGCCGACACCAAGGCCGCGATCCAGAAGCTCCGCGACGCCGGCTTCAACCACACGATCATGGTGGACGCGCCCAACTGGGGCCAGGACTGGGCGTTCACGATGCGCGACAACGCCGCCTCGGTGTTCGCCGCCGACCCGGACGCCAACACGGTCTTCTCCGTGCACATGTACGGCGTCTTCGACACCGCCGCCGAGATCACCGCCTATCTGAACCACTTCGTGACGGCCCGGCTGCCCATCGTGGTGGGTGAGTTCGGCCACGACCACTCGGACGGCAACCCCGACGAGGACACCATCCTGGCCGTGGCCCAGCAGCTCCGCCTCGGCTACCTCGGCTGGTCGTGGAGCGGCAACAGCAGCGATGTCGGCTACCTGGACATGGTCACGAACTTCGACCCCGACCAGCTCACCTCCTGGGGCCGGCGCCTCTTCAACGGCGCGAACGGCATCGCCGCCACCGCCAAGGAGGCCACGATCTACTCCGGCACCGGCGGCGACACCACTCCCCCGACCGCGCCCGGCACCCCGACCGCCTCCGCGGTGACCTCCTCGTCCGCCACCCTGACCTGGGCCGCCGCCTCCGACGCGTCGGGTGTCACCGGTTACGACGTCGTGCGGATCAGCGGCGGCACCGAGTCGGCCGTCACCAGCACCACCGCGACCACGGCCACCCTCACCGGTCTGGCCCCGGCGACCTCCCACACCTTCGCCGTCTACGCCCGCGACGCCGCCGGCAACCGCTCACCCCGCTCGGGCACGGTGACGGTCACGACCGCCCCGGGCGGTTCGTCGTCGGCCTGCGGTGTCGGCTACCGGGTGACGGGCAGCTGGCCCGGCGGCTTCCAGGGGGAGATCGTCCTGCGCAACACGGGCACGTCGGCGATCAACGGCTGGACGCTGCGCTGGACCTTCCCGGACAGCCAGCGCATCACCAACCTGTGGGGCGGTACGGCCACCCAGAGCGGTGCGCAGGTGAGTGTCGCGGCCGCCTCGTACACCGCGACGATTCCCGCCTCGGGCTCGGTCACCCTCGGCTTCACGGCCACCCGCTCGGCGGCGAACCCCGACCCGACCGCCTTCACCCTGAACGGCGCGGACTGTTCCGTGAGTTGACCACGCCCCTGTGCGGCGGTGCCGCCGGGCTCCCCGCCCGGCGGCGACCACCGTCGATGTGATCCGCGCCACCCCGCAGAAGAAAGCGGTTTACGCCGCCACTCAGTGGTCAGGCGGCGGGGATGTCACACCGGCAGCCCACCGCCGCATCTCCGGCACGACGCGCACACAGCCGCCCGGGTTCCCCGCCCGTCGCCCGGGAGGCGCGATGAGCGAGGACACCTTGCGCATACGCGCCGTCAGGGCCGGCGGAACGGAACGGCAGACGCCGCCCGCACCACAACCGGCCGACCGGCGCGACGCGTTCTTCGACAACGCCAAGTACCTGGCGATCGTGCTGGTGGCGATCGGGCACTCCTGGGAGCCCTTGCGGGACGGCAGCCGGGCGGTCAGCGCGCTCTACATGGTCGTGTACGCCTTCCACATGCCGGCGTTCATCGTGATCTCCGGCTACTTCTCGCGCTCCTTCGACGCGAGCCCGGGCCGGATCCGGCGCCTGGTCACCGGGCTCGCCGTGCCGTACGTCGTCTTCGAGACGGCGTACACCCTGTTCACCCGGTGGACCGACCAGGATCCGGACCGGCCGGTCAGCCTGCTGGACCCCCTCTATCTGACCTGGTTCCTGGCGGCCCTGTTCATCTGGCGGCTGACGACGCCGATCTGGCAGCGCGTGCGGTGGCCGCTGCCCGTCGCCCTGCTCATCGCGATGCTCGCGACGCTCTCCCCGTCCATCGGCAACGACCTCGATCTTCAGCGGGCACTGCAGTTCCTGCCGTACTTCGTCCTCGGTTTGCTGCTGCGGCCCGAACACTTCCGCCTGGTGCGCCGCCGCGCGGCGCGGATCCTGGCCGTGCCGGTCTTCGCCGGCGCGCTGGTCGTGGCCTACTGGGCGGTGCCGCGCATGAGCGGCGCCTGGTTCTACCACCGCGACAGTGCCGAGGAGCTCGCGGCGCCCTCCTGGTACGGGCCGGTGATGACGCTGGTGACCTTCGGTTGCTCGCTGGTCCTGGTCGCCTGCTTCCTCGCGTGGGTGCCCGGCCGCCGCGCCTGGTTCACCGCGCTGGGCGCGGGCACGCTCTACGGTTATCTGCTGCACGGTTTCGTGGCCCAGGGGTCGAAGTTCTGGGGCTGGTACGAGCCGGCGTGGGTGCACCGCCCGTCGGGCGAGATCGTCGTGACGCTCGCCGCCGCGGCACTCGTGACCGCCCTGTGCACCCCACCGGTGCGACGGATGTTCCGCTGGGTGATCGAGCCCGACATGAGCTGGGCGTTCCACCGGGACGCCCGCGCCCGGACGCGAGAGCGCAACGCCGTACGGGCGTGAACAACGCCGCGTGCCTCCCGCTGAGCCACCCGCCCAGCACGTTGACCGCACCCTCCGTACGAGGCCGAGGACGCGGCCCTCACCGACGGCAAGGTGTACACCCAGGGCACCGAAGAGTGAGGTGTGCTCCTCCGCAACCGAAGCACCCTCGGCCACCGTCTGTCGACATGGCCGCCGCACGACCGGGCGGCCATGACGACGGCCCGGTCCGGGCCACGACCACGGGGAGTTCCATGCGCACGAAGCTCGGTTCGGTCTTGGCGGCGACTGTTCTCGCCGGTGGCCTGGGAGTCGCGATGGCACCCAGCGCCTCCGCCGCCGACAACTGCTGGGCGTACGGGGACGGCATCCGCACCTGGTGCCACAACGTGTCCGGTGCGGCGGTCTACGGCTCCATCGGCAACAACCACATCTACCCCGACCCCACCACGGTGGTCGGCCACATGTACTCCAACCCCAGCTGGTTCTACTGCAAGCTCGACAACCAGGCCTGGGTCGGCGGCCCGCACCCCACCCGCTGGGTGCTGACGGTCGCCGACAACGGCAAGCTCGGCTGGATGAAGGACACCGCGATCTACAGCGAGACCAACCCCATTCGCGACTGCTGACACCTGTCGAGGGGTACTGGTGCCGCAGTCCGCCGCAACGGCGGGCTGCGGCACTGTCGCGTCGGGGGTGATCCCTTTTCGGCCATTCCGGCGCGTGGGGCCTCGGAGTGCGGCCTCCCTCCGCCCTCCCACCCTATGCTTCTACACGCTTGTAGAAGCAAATATCCCCGCACATGAAGGAGTGGACGCCACCATGGTGTTCAAGCGACTGCTCGGCGCACTCGGTGTCGGCGGCCCCACGGTCGACACGGTCCTCGATCCCGCCTCCGTCCGTCCCGGCGGCACGCTCACCGGGCAGGTCCACCTCGTGGGCGGCAAGGCCGACTTCGAGATCGAGCACGTCACCCTGGAGCTGGTGGCCCGGGTCGAGGCGGAGCACGAGGGCGGTGAGAGCCAGGGCGTCGTGGCCTTCGACCGGTTCACCGTCGGCGGCGGCTTCCGACTCGCGGAGGGCGAGCAGCGCAGCCTGCCGTTCAGCGTGATCGTGCCGTGGGAGACACCGGTCACCGAACTGCACGGGCAGAGCCTCGGCGTGGTGCTCGGGGTGCGTACCGAGCTGTCGGTGGCGGGCGCGAAGGACAAGGGCGACCTGGACCCGCTCACCATCACGCCGCTGCCCGTGCAGGAGGCCGTGCTCGAAGCCCTCGGCGTACTCGGGTTCGGCTTCAGGTCGGCCGACCTCGAGTACGGCCGCATCGGCGGTTCCGGCCAACGGCTGCCGTTCTTCCAGGAGATCGAGCTGGTCCCCTCCCCCGCGTACGCGCAGCAGATCAACGAGATCGAGCTGACGTTCCTGGCGAACCCGGGCGGCGTGGAGGTCGTCCTGGAGGCGGACAAGCGGGGCGGCTTCCTGTCACCGGGCCAGGACGCGCTCATGCGGTTCACCGTCACCCACGAGGGAGTTCATCAGCAGGACTGGCCCGCGATCGTCGACGGCTGGCTGCGGCAGCTGGCCGAACACCGGGCGTCGTACGGCTCACCCGGGGCCCATGGCTCCCCCACCCCCTTCGGCCCGGGCGGCCACGATCAGTGGCACGGCGGCCGGCACCACGACGGCCACCGCTCGGGCCCCGGCATGGGCACGGCCGTCGCGGCGGGAGCGGCCGGACTCGCGGCGGGCGTCGTCGGCGGCATGGTCGCGGGCGAAGTCGTCGACGAGGTCAGCGACTTCTTCGACGGCGACGAGGAGGACGAGGGCTGACACGGGTCCGCCGCCGCGCCCCGCCCGTTCACGACGGAGCCCGGCGGCACCCCACCGACCCACCCGTCCACACCGGTCCCCGGCATGCCGGAGGCAGTGCGGTGTCACCCCGTACGGGACCCCGGCGCCACACTGACCACCGGCCCACAGCCCCCGCCCAACCGACGGGCAGTCGCCCGGGCACCTCAGGCCTCGACAAGCCCCCGCATAGACGCCGCCCCCGGCCCCACACAGGTGTCGCCGCGTGCAGGTCAACACCACCGTCACACCCGAGCCCGCCGACCCGGCTCACCCCACAACCCCCCAAGCCACCCTGACCACCGCCCATCGCCGCCGCCCACCGGCCCGCACCTCCACGCCAAACCGCCGACAGTCGCCCGGGCGCCTCAGGCCTCGACAAGCCCCCGCGGAGACCGCCGCCCCCGGCCCCTCACAGAGGTGTCGCCGCGTGCAGGATGAGGACCATCGTCACCGCCGAGTTCGCCGAGGACATCGCCGAGACGACCGTCCCCGCGGCGGCGCCCCACGCCGCCAGCCCCACCGACGTGAACGCCGGAGGCCAGTGGCGCACGGCGGGGGCCGGGCCGAGCAGGGCCGCCACCCGGCGCGGTACCGGGCCGGGAGCGGCGAGTCCCGCGAGCGTGGGTGTGGGGGTGCCCCGTGAGACGAGCGCGGCCGTGCCGATCGCCCGGGCCACCGTGCGGCGGCTGCCGACCACCCGGGCCGCCTCCTCGTCCGCCCACCGCTCCGCCGTGAAGGCCACGGAGGTGCGCAGTGGCCGCAGGAACGGGTTGGCCCGGGCCGCGAGCTGCACGGCGAGCAGGTACCGGTCGTGCCGCGCGGCGAGGTGCGCCCGCTCGTGGGCGAACAGGGCCCGCCGCTCGGCCGGCCGGAGCCCGTCGAGCAGGGCGGTGGTCACCACGACGCGGCCACGCCTGCCAGGGCCTCCCGCACGCCCGCCGGGGGGCAGCGCGTACGCGTAGGGCACGACGTCGGGCAGCACCGCCACCTGGGTCCCCCGCAGCCCGGTCAGGGCGAGGTGCGCCTGACGGCGTACCCGCGTGTGCCGCCGCACGGTCCGCGCGCAGGCGACCACCACCGCGCACAGCGCGGGAATCGCGGCCTTGCCCACGACCTCGTCGTACGGCACGGCCGCCCGCACCTGCGGGTCGGACCAGCCGTCGGGCAGCGGGTTGCCGGGCAGTTGGGCGGTGCCGACCACCATCACCAGCGCGAGGCACACCGTGCTGCACAGCGCCAGCACCACGGCCAGCACCGTCAGCAGCCGGGTGGCGGTGCGCGGGTGCAGATGCTGTTCGGCGAGGCGTGCGACCGGCCAGGCCGTGAGCGGAAGGATCAGTGGCAGAAAGACGAAGACCCCCATGAGGCGTCAGTCTTCCCCTTCGCCCTGGGCCTGATCCAGCAGGTCACGCAGCAGCTGCTCCTCGTCCGGGCCTAGGCCGGTGACGAAGCTGGCCAGCACGGCGCCGCGGTCGCTCTCGGCGTCCAGCACCTTGCGCATCTTGCGGGCGGCCAGGCCCGCCTGGTCCGAGGCGGGCGTCCAGGCGAAGGACCGGCCGACCCGCTCCCGGGTGACCGCCCCCTTGCCCAGCAGGCGGGTCAGGATCGTGATCACCGTCGTGTACGCGAGGTCCCCGCCGAGGCGTTCCTGCACCCAGCCGGCCGTGGCCGGGCCGTCCGCCTCCCGCAGCGCCGACAGCACCAGCGCCTCCAGCTCGCCCTGTCCCCGCCGGGGACGCTGCCCGGGATCCGTCACCGCCCTGCCTCCGTTTCGCCGCCCTGCGTTGCCCGTGCGGACATCGTATAGATCCGCCGGTCCGGATCCCGATCCCGTTCACTTCTACATTGCTGTAGATTTCAGAGTGGCATCCGCACCGCACCCGTCGAACGCTCAAGAAGGAGTACCCCGTGGGAGTTTCCCTGTCCAAGGGCGGCAACGTCTCGCTCAGCAAGGAGGCGCCCGGCCTCACCGCCGTCGTGGTCGGCCTGGGCTGGGACGTGCGCACGACCACCGGCACCGACTACGACCTCGACGCCTCCGCCCTGCTCCTCGACGCCTCCGGCAAGGTGCCGTCGGACCAGCACTTCGTCTTCTACAACAACCTGAAGAGCCCGGACGGCTCGGTCGAACACACCGGGGACAACCTCACCGGTGAGGGCGAGGGCGACGACGAGTCCGTCAAGGTGAACCTCGCCGCCGTCCCGGCCGGCATCGACAAGATCGTGTTCCCGGTGTCCATCCACGACGCCGAGAACCGCGGCCAGAGCTTCGGTCAGGTCCGCAACGCCTTCATTCGGGTCGTGAACCAGGCGGGCGGCCAGGAGATCGCCCGCTACGACCTGTCCGAGGACGCCTCCACCGAGACCGCGATGGTCTTCGGCGAGCTCTACCGGCACGGCGCGGAGTGGAAGTTCCGTGCCGTCGGCCAGGGATACGCCTCGGGTCTGGCCGGTATCGCCTCCGACTTCGGCGTCAACGTCTGACAGCGGCCGGCCGCGCCGCCGGGCCCGACCGCGTGCGGCCGGGCCCGGCGGCCGCGACAGCGACCTACCGAAAGACCGACCGACCGGGAGACCGTGTGCCCGAACCGTTCCGCCTCCGCCCGGAGGACCGCGCGGACTTCGAAGCCGTTCTGCACCACGCCCTGCGCACCACCGAGATCCGTAGCGCCCTGACCACCGACCCGACCGGCCGGGCGGCAGCGCACCTGCGTGCCCACGCGCTCGCCCACGCCGACGACATCGCGGCCGCGGCCGCCGACCCGTACCGCTCCTACCTCGCCGTGCGCAGGGCCGCCCGCCACGAGGCACGGCGGCTGCTCGGGTCGGGCACCCTGCTGCCGGCGCTCGCGGTGCTCACCCCGCTCGTGGCCGGCACGTCCGCCGCGGCGCTGCTCCTGATCGGCGGTCTGCTGCACCTCGCCGACGCCCTCGGTCCGCTGCCCGGGTCGCTCGTCGCGGCCGGCTCCACCCTGGCGCTCGTCGCGGCCCTGACCGGCCTCGGGACCCTGGCCGCCGTCCTGCACACGGCCCTGCGCCGGCACGGCGCGCCCCCGGCCGCCGACCAGGTGGAACACGCCCGGCTGGTGTGGCGGCAGGAGCTGCTCGACCGCGGGATGCTGCCGCACCTGCGCCGGCACCTGGCGCCGCATCCCGAGACGACGATCACGCCGTGCTCCCCGCCCGGTACGCTCACGCCGTGCCCGGCCCGGGCGAGAGAGGACAGGACATCATGTTCGGACTGAGCGAGCTCGCGATCATTCTCATCGTCGTCATAGCCGTCATCGGGATGAAGAAGCTCCCCGAGCTGACCCGCTCGGCCGGCAAGGCGGCCCGCATTCTCAAGGCCGAGGCCCGCGCCGCCAAGGACGAGGAGGCCGGGACGGCCCCCGCGCCGCAGGTGATCCAGGGCGAGGTCGTCCCGCCCGGCACCGGCACGACCCCGCCCGGCGCCCGGGCGGCGGGCGCCCCGGACCACCCCTGATCCGCCGCGGCGACTACAGCGTGCGCTCCAGACGGTCCGACACGAGCCTGACGAAGCGCGCCGGGTCCTTGGGCTGGCCGCCCTCAGCGAGCACCGCCAGGGTGTGGAGCAGCTCGGCGGACTCGGCGAGCTCCGTACGCTCCTCACTCGCCTGGTACGCCTGGTGCAGGCCCTTCACCAGCGGGTGGCCGGGGTTGAGCTCCAGGATCCGCTTGGTGCGCGGCACCTCCTGGCCCATCGCCCGGTACATGTTCTCCAGGGCCGGGGTCAGGTCGTGCGCGTCCGAGACGATGCAGGCCGGGGAGACCGTGAGCCGCGTGGAGAGGCGGACCTCCTTGATGTCCTCGTCCAGCTGCTCCCGCATCCAGCTCAGCAGCCCCGCGTACTCCTCGGCCTGCTTCTCCCGCTCCTCGGCGGCCTTGTCCGCGTCCTCGGCGTCGAGGTCGATCTCGCCCTTGGCGACGGACCGCAGCTTCTTGCCCTCGTAGGTGCCGACGGCGTCGACCCAGACCTCGTCGACGGCGTCGGTGAGCAGCAGGACCTCGATGCCCTTGTCCCGGAACGCCTCCATGTGCGGGGAGTTCTCGATGCTCTGCCGGGACTCGCCGGTGATGTAGTAGATGTCCTCCTGGCCGTCCTTCATCCGCTCGACGTACTGCGCGAGGGTGGTCGGCTCGTCGTCGGAGTGCGTGGTCGCGAACGAGGAGACGGCGAGAATGGCGTCGCGGTTCTCGGAGTCGGTGACCAGGCCCTCCTTCAGGGCCGTGCCGAACTCGCGCCAGAACGTCGCGTAGCGCTCGGCGTCCTTGGTCTTGAGCTCCTTGACCGTGGACAGCACCTTCTTGGTCAGCCGGCGCTGCATCATCCGGATGTGCCGGTCCTGCTGGAGGATCTCGCGGGAGACGTTGAGCGAGAGGTCCTGCGCGTCGACGACGCCCTTGACGAAGCGCAGGTAGGGCGGCAGCAGCGCCTCGCAGTCGTCCATGATGAAGACGCGCTTCACATACAGCTGGACGCCGCGCTTGAAGTCCCGGGTGAACAGGTCGTGCGGGGCGTGCGAGGGGACGAAGAGCAGGGCCTGGTACTCGAAGGTGCCCTCCGCCTGGAGCCGGATGGTCTCCAGCGGCTCGCGCCAGTCGTGGCTGATGTGCTTGTACAGCTCGTGGTACTCGTCGTCGGACACCTCGTCGCGCGAGCGCGCCCACAGGGCCTTCATCGAGTTCAGCGTCTCGGGCTCGGGCGTGTCCTCGCCGTCCTTCGCCTCCGGGACCATCCGGATGGGCCAGGTGATGAAGTCCGAGTAGCGCTTGACGATCTCCCGGATCGTCCACTCCGAGGTGTAGTCGTGCAGCTGGTTCTCGGGGTCGGCGGGCTTGAGGTGCAGCGTGACGGACGTGCCCTGCGGCGCGTCGTCGACCCGCTCCAGGGTGTACGTGGCCTCTCCGCGTGACGCCCAGCGGGTGCCCTGGGCCTCGCCGGCGCGACGGGTCACCAGCGTCACCTCGTCGGCCACCATGAACCCGGAGTAGAAGCCGACACCGAACTGGCCGATGAGCCCTTCGGCCCCGGCCCCGTCCTGGGCCTCCTTCAGCTCCTTCAGGAACGTGGCCGTTCCCGAGTTGGCGATGGTGCCGATGAGCTGCCCGACCTCGTCGTACGACATGCCGATGCCGTTGTCCCGCACGGTCAGCGTGCGGGCCTCCTTGTCGACGTCGAGCTCGATGTGCAGGTCCGACACGTCGGCGTCGAGCGCGTCGTCCCGCAGCTTCTCCAGACGCAGCTTGTCGAGCGCGTCGGAGGCGTTGGAGACGAGCTCCCGCAGGAAGACATCCTTGTTCGAGTAGACCGAGTGGATCATCAGCTGGAGCAGCTGACGCGCCTCTACCTGGAACTCAAACGTTTCGGTCGTCATGGTTCGCGAATCCCTCACAGGTCCCACAGTCGCCTGAACTGGTGTCAGTCACTGTAAAACACCAAGTCAGGCTGGGGGCACCGGACCTCAGACGAGGTGCGCGAAGACGACCAGGTTCTCGGTGTAGTCCCGGGCCTGACGGTCGTAGGAGCCCGAGCAGGTGATGAGCCGGACCTGGGCCTCCTCCGTGTCGCCGTACACGCGCTCGCTGGGGAAGGCGTCCTTGTCGAAGGACTCCGCGGCGTCGACGGCGAAGGTCGCCCTGACGCCGTCGGCCCGCACCACCTGGAACCGGTCGCCCTTCTTCAGCTCGCCGAGCCCGGCGAACACCGCCGGAGAGGTCGTGGTGTCCACATGTCCGGCGATGATCGCGGTGCCGGCTTCTCCGGGCGTGTGCCCCTTGGCGTACCAGCCGACGAGGTTGGTGTCGTCCGGCGGCGGGGGTTCCAGTTGTCCCGACGGGCCGATGGCGAGGTCGGTGAAGGGCGCGTCGACCGAGATCTTGGGGATGAGCAGGCGGACCGGCCGGGACGGCGGCAGGTGCGGACCGGCCCCGGGCGCGGCCGAGCGGAGCGGTGCGGCGGAGGTGTCGGGGAGGTCGGGCACGGCCGAGGCGGCGGACACGGCCGAGGGGACGTGCGGCGGGCCGGCGGCGTCGGGGAACTCGCCGTGGCGGCCGACCATGCTCACGGTCAGGGCGAGGGCGGCAGCCGCCCAGAGCACCGTCACGACGGTGCGCAGGCGCCGCCTCTTCGGTTCGGGGCCGGGGTCGGGGAGAGCGGGAGGACTGGCTGCCATCAGGGACCACCTCATTCGAGCACGGCAGCGGGCACGGCACGCGGGAGGACGAGCCGGGCCGCCGCGACGTGCGAAGCACGTGCGGCGGCCACGGCGGCTGTGCGGTCAGGCACCGGTCATGCGGCGCCCTGCGAAGCCCTCTGGCGTCGCAGCGCGTACAGGCCCGTGCCGGCCACCGCCAGCACCGCCAGACCGCCGGCCGTCACGCCCGACGCGGAGGCGAGTCCGCCGCCACCGGTGTGCATGCCGCCGCGCGGCTTGCCGTGGTCGTGCTTGCCCTCCCAGGAGCCCTTGTCGTGCTTGCCCCCTTCTTCCTGCTTGTCGCCCCAGTCGCCCTTGTCGCCGGAGCCTTCCTCTTCCTCCTTGCCGCCCCAGTCGTCCTCGCCGTCCTTGTACGACTCCGGGTCGTGCTTGGGGTTGTCCCAGTCGTCCGAGTTCACGAAGGCCAGGGCTCCGCCGCCGGTGTGCATCCCGCCGTGCGGCTTGTCGTGCTTGCCCTCCCAGCCCTTCTCGTGCCCGTCTTCCTTGCCGTGCTCCTCGTGCTTGCCTTCCCAGCCCTTCTCGTGCCCGTCCTCCTTGCCGTTCTCCTCGTGCCCGTCCTCCTTGCCGTTCTCCTCGTGCTTGCCCTCTTCCTCGCTCTGGTCGCCGGAGGCGTCCTTGCCGTGCTCGGAGGGGTCCTCGTCGTGGTCCGTGTTCACCGCGGTCAGCGCACCGCCACCCGTGTGTACGCCGCCTCGCGGCGCGTGGTGGTCGCCGTCCTTGTGGTGCTCCTTGCTGTAGGAAGTGGAGTCGTGGTCTCCGTCGCCCATCGCGTCGGCGTAGGCGGCGGGTCCGGCGATCGCGAGGGCCGCCGTGGCGGTGGCCGTCGCGAGCAGCATGCGGGCAGAGCGCATCGGTGAGTCCTTCCGTCGCGAGCCGGGCAGCTGACGCCTCGCCAGCTCACGAGACCCGGCCTCGACGTGAACCACCGTCATTCACACCGGGCCGTCCCACCATCCGGGGCGTTCACACGGGTTACGACGACACTCTTACGGCGCACACCACGCCCTCCGGGGCGCCCCGTCCGCCGGGCCCGGTGGCTGTCCGCGTCAGCGTCGTCCGAATCCGCGGTGCGTCGTCCGGGCCGGGTCGGGATCGGCCAGCTGGGCCGCCATGCCGACGAGGACCAGGCCGACGGCGATGAGCAGCCCCTGGGCCAGGACGATGCCGAAGCCGAGCACGGCCACGCCCAGGGCCAGCCCCCACCAGGCTCCGGTTCGGCGGTACTCGCGGGGCCGGGCGGGGCGGCCGGATCTCATGGCCCGGGTGAACCGGGGATCCTCCCGCTCGAGTCGTGCTTCGAGATCGACCAGACGCCGGTCTTCGGACTGGGGCACGGCTTCTCCTTCCCGGAACTCGAGCGCTTCGCGGCAGGGCACGGCCGAGGCCATGACAAGTCCTGGGGTGTCGGGCCCTGTGGCGGTGTGGTGGGAGACGGGGCGGCGATGCGACCGTCCCTGCGGGGCTTCAGCCTCTCCCCTCTCCAGCGGCTCGCACCATGGGGCCCACCCTCCATCCTTCCCGGTGGCGGGGCTGTACGAACGCGCGGTCGTGAGGGGCGCCTTCGGTCCGGGGATGGGTGCTGCCACGGATGGCGGAGACGGTCGGGCAGCGCACACGCCGGGTCCGCCCCCGCCCGTCACCGGACCCGCGCAAGCCGGGTCAGCCGTGGGGGCCGGGCACACCGGCACGTCGGCACGTCGCGGCGGGAGCGCTTCGCGCGTCCGGCTCAAGGTGCGGCATCCGGGGAAGGCGTGCGGGTGTGCCGTACGCCCGCGCCTTTGGTGTGCCCGGGCTCCGGTCCGGCGAAGGCACCGGTGTGCGCCTCGCCCACCCCGTCCCAGCCCCCGTACAGATCCCGACCGGAACGGCCGCGCGTGACCGACTCCCCCCCGCCACCCGCATCCTGCTCGCCGACGACCACGCCCTGGTGCGGCGTGGTGTCCGGCTCATCCTGGACGCCGAGCCCGACCTCACCGTGGTCGCCGAGGCCGGTGACGGGGCCGAAGCCGTCGCCCGGGTCCGGGAGCGGTCAGGGACAGCTCCCGGGCCGCCTGGAGTCCCGTCAGGCGCGGCATGGCGACGGCCGTGAGGAGGAGATCCTCGAGCTCGTCGCCGAGGGCCGCACCTCGCAGGAGATCGCCGACCTGCTGGTCATGAGCCCGAAGACGGTGGAGTGGCACCGCGCCAACCTGCTGCAGAAGCTCGGCCTCAGGGACCGCGTGGAACTGACCCGCCACGCCATCCGTGTCGGGCTGATCGAGCCCTGAGCGCGCCCGGACCGGTGGTCGTCCGCTAGCGCTCGGCCTCGGCGGGCTGATGAGCGGCCGGTGTGCTGTCATTCAGCGGCTCCATCTCGTCCGCCGATGCCCTGCGGCGGGCCAGGCAGCTCTGGCCGGCCCGGAGCGCCCGGGCGAGCAGGTGGGCCCGGCCGGCGGCGATGGGTCCGAGGACCGCGAGGACGAGGACGTAACCGGCGATGAACGGGGCGAGCCGGGCGTCGAGTCCGGCGCCGGCGGCCATGGCGGCCAGGATCAGCGCGAACTCGCCGCGGGCCACGAGGGTGGTGGCGATCTCGGCGGCGGGTTCGATGCCGTAGCGGTACACGCGGGCGACGAGGAGACCGGCGAGGACGTTCATCACGAGGGTCAGCACGGCCGCCGCGGTGACCGGTCCGACGACGGAGACGATGTCGCCGGGGTCGATGGAGAGACCGAAGGCGAAGAAGAAGATGGCCGCGAAGGCGTCACGCAGCGGGTGCACCAGGTCCCTGATGCGCGGGCCCGAGGGGGTGCCGGCCAGGATCAGGCCGACCATGAACGCGCCGATGGCGTCGGCCACTCCGAGGACCTCGGCGACTCCGGCCACCAGGACAGCCGCGCCGAGGAAGCTGATGACGAGCAGTTCGTTGTCGCGGGTCGCGATGAGCCGCCCGACCGGCTTCGTGCCGTAGCGGGCCGCGGCGGCCAGCAGCAGCAGGAAGCCGAAGGCCTTGGCGCCCTGGAGGACCATGTCCGTGACGCCCTGGGCGCCGCTGATGACCGGCTGGAGGGCTGCCAGGTACAGGGCGAGGAAGATGTCCTCGACCACGATGACGCCCAGGATGAGGCGGGTCTCGGGACGGCCGATGCGGCCCAGGTCGATGAGGACCTTGGTGACGATGGCGGACGAGGAGATCCCGAGGACACCGGCGAGGACCAGCGCCTCCCTCACGCCCCAGCCCAGGGCGAAGCCGAATCCCAGCCCCGCGCCGACATTGAGCAGCAGATAGATACCACCCGCCGTCAGCAGGCGCCGGCCGCCGCTCCTGAGGTCGTCGAGGTGGAACTCCAGGCCGAGGTAGAAAAGCAGCAGCACCAGCCCGAGCGCGGAGAGCATCTCGAAGTCGTGGACGTCCTCGACGATGACCGGACCGGGGGTGTGGGGGCCGAGCAGGATGCCCGCGAGCATGAACAGCGGGATCGTCGGCAGTCCGATACGGCCACCGAGGCGGGCGAACAGGGCGGCGGCCAGGAAGGCTCCGCCCATGGCGAGAAGAGCGTCAGCGTGTCCCACGGATCACCACCTTCGTGGGCGCGCAGGCGGATCGTTTCACCGAGCCGGGATGGATAGGGGCTCCTCCTTCGAGGGGGTTCGGCATGCGGGGTCGCGCGCACCTCGGCGCGTTTTGGGGCCGCGGCCGTGCCGGTCGGCGGGCGGCCCGGGCGGTGCTGCCAGCCTCACACGGGCCCCGGGCCCCGCACCATCAGTGCCGTCACCCACATCCGGGTGGGGCCGGCACCCATCCCTCACGGGACGCCGCCCGTCACACCTGCCGGTGGTCGATGCCCAGCAGACTCGCGGCCGCCCGGAAGTCGGCCGTGTGATGACCGACCGCGAGGGACCAGTGGTGGCCGACGCCCGTGGCGCTCCAGGCGTCGACCCATTCACCGGGGTCGCGGCCGAAGTCGACACGGCTGGTCGTGTTGCCGATCTCCAGCAGCGGTCCCGGTACGACGGTGCCCTCGGAGGTGACGAACGACAGGCTGCCGTCGGCGTCCTGGCCGAGGCCGAGCAGGGTGACGGGTCCGTGCCGGACGTCGAACTCGACGCTCACGCCCCAGCCGCGCTTGCCGTGGTAGACGCCGAGGCCGCGCAGCAGCGGGTCGCGGGCGCCGACCGCCAGGTGGGCCGGGCCGTCGTGGCCCATCTCCACCACGCCGTCCTCGAAGTTGAGGGCCTGGATCTCGGTGAAGGAACCCCCCGCACCGACGCTCTGCGACGCCAACTGGGCCACCGATGTGCGCAGTTCGTACTCACCGGCGGCGGGCACGCCCCGCGCGGTGAGCAAGGAGGCGCCGAGGATCATGCCGGCGCCGAGCCGCTCGTGCAGTTCGCCGTCGAGACCGCGGTGGTAGTAGGCGAGGCTGTCGAGCCCGAAGTCGGCGACGAGCCGGTCCAGGGCGACGGACACGGTCGCGCCCCAGGCGAAGTCCTCCTCCACCACACTCTCGTCGAGGGTGAAGATCTGCCGGGCGAGCGCCATCCGCTCCCGGGTCTCCGCCTCGCTCACCCGCTCCACGCGGTGCCTCAGATCGTCGAACTCCAGCACCTCCACGTGCGAGCCGAACGTCGTGGCCAGCAGCGTCGGGTCGGTCTGCACGTCGAGCATGCCGGGATACACGTGCCCCATCAGGCCGTGCCGGGCGTGCCGGAGCGCGGCGCGGACGTGCGCGGCCCGGATCCACTGCTCGATGCGCCGCCAGGCGGACTCCTGCCGCAGCCAGCCGGACACCGACCGGAAGGGGATGCCGGCGCGCCGGAAGACGTTGCCGACCTCGGGGACCGAGCACTGCGCGCAGTAGGCCAGCCAGGCGCCGGTGTCGAAGGAGGCGTGGTCCATCTTCTCGGACGGCTGGAGGTCGACGACCAGGACGGGCGTGTGGGAGCGCCTGGCGATCGGCAGCACCATCGACGAGGTGAGGTACGTCGTCAGGAAGAGCACGATCAGATCGCAGTCGGCCCTGCGTAACTCCTCAGCGGCGCGGGCGCCTTCCTGGGCGTCACAGACGAATCCGGCGTCGGTCACCTCCGCGTCCATCGCCCGGAGGCGGTCGGCGACATGGGCGGCCGACTCCTTCAGCTTCGGCAGGAGGCCGGGGAACTGGGGCCAGTAGGTGCCGAGTCCGCCGGCGACCAGCCCGATCCGGGTGCGGCGCCGGGTGACCGGCGGGAGCAGGTCGTGCAGGGCGGCGGCCCGTGCGGCCGTGCGGTCCGCGGTCGTTGCCATGGTCAGAGCTCCTTGTGGGACGGGCCGGCGGGCCAGGTGTGGGGGACGCGCGAGTCGGCTGCGTCCCGTTCGGTGCTCGCGGGCCGCGGGACCAGGACGCGGATGATGAAGACGCCCGCCAGCGCCGCCGCCGTCATGCAGGCGGTGATCGTCCAGAGCAGGACGGACGGGCTGTGGTCGGCCAGGGCCGGGGTGAAGAAGGCGGCGACCGCGAAGACGCCCCGGGACAGCGCGTAGGTGAGGCCCTGGGTGGTGCCGCGGGTGTCGGCGGGCAGGGTGAGCTGCGACCACACCTTGTAATTGGCCTCGCCCGCGAAGGGGTTGGAGAGCTGATAGAGCACGAAGAAGACGAGCATGCCGGCGAGCGCGCCCGCGGTCAGGGACGCGATGACGAAGGCGAGGATCTGCACGAGCGCCGCCACGTGGAACAGCCGGTCGCGCCAGGGGCTGTCGGCGACGCGCACGAAGGCGAAGGTCAGCAGCACGCCGACCGGGATGAAGGCCAGGTTGATCCCGGTGGCCAGGCTCCGCGAGGCGTCGCTGACGGTGACGAGCAGATAGGTGCCGAACTGCCCGAAGGTGTTGGCCCCCAGACCCCAGGTCACGTAGAAGACGAAGGTCGCGGCCATCGGCAGGAGGGCGGCGCGGGTCCACACCGGGGCCGGGGAGGGATCCTCCGGGGAGGTCCGCGGGTCGGGCTCCGACGGCTCGCCCGGCAGTCTCAGCCGGGATCGCAGAGCCCAGGTGACGAGCGCGGCGACGGCCAGTTGCCCGGTGATGAGCCGGGCCCCGGTCATGCCCGTGGTGGACAGGACGAACCCGAGGAAGATGGCGACGGCGATGCCCAGCGTCCACATGACCTGGGTGAACGCCACGAGTCTGCCCCGGGCCCAGGCGGGTGCCGCGTCCGAGACGACGGCCAGGGACGTCGGAAGGTCGGCGCCGGCCGCGAGCCCCGCGACGAGGACGCCGACCAGCAGGGTGATGTCGTCCGGCGCGAGGGTGATGACGAGGGCGCCGATGGCGAAGCAGAAGATGTCCCAGTTGTAGACGCGGCGGCGGCCGAAGAGGTCGGCGAGTCGTCCGCCGACCAGTGATCCGACGGCGATGCAGCCGGTGACGATCGCGCTGATCGCCCCGGCCATCCACACGCCCATGTCGTAACTGTCGCGGTAGATGGCCAGGTTGACGGAGATGCTCACGATCAGCCCGGCGTCGAGATAGGAGGCCATGCCCGACAGGGCCGCGGCCTTCCAGAGCGGTGGGGGGATGGGGCGGTTACCGGCCATGCTGCGACTCCGTCGTCTGGTGACATCGCGGTTCGGGGGCCTGGTCGCTGCGAATATAGGGCGAGGAAAACGTTGCAACAAGGTGTCGGGCGGGCGTGGGTGACCTGACGTCGGCCGCCCCGGTCCGCTCCCGGCCTATGGCGTGCCCCTTCCAGCTCGCCTACGGTGAGGACGGCCCGAAAAACGTTTTAGGGGAAGGACCGCATCCGTGCTCTCCCCCGCTCTCCGGCAGTTGTTCGAGAACCCGCCGCGCGCCTTCGGTCCCACACCCCTGTGGTGGTGGTCCGGCGCGAAGGTCACGCGCGCACGACTCGCCTGGCAGTTGCGGGCGTTCGCGCGGGGCGGGGTGCACAACCTGGTCGTCATCAACCTGGCCCCGGCCGGGCCGACGTTCGGGGCCCGGGCCGACGATCCGGCGTGGTTCGGCGAGGAGTGGTGGGCGCGCTTCACCGACGCCTGCGAGATCGCGGCGGAGCTGGGCACGCGCCTGTGGTTCTACGACCAGATCGGGTTCTCCGGCGCCAATGTGCAGGGCGGGGTGACACGGCGTCATCCGGAGGCCGCGGGGCTCGCGCTGCGTTGCCGCGATGTACGGGTCTCCCGGGGCACGGTCGCCCTGACGTGCGCCGAGACCCCGCTGGCCGCGTACACGCGGCAGGGACCGCGGGTCGACCTGCGCGCGGACGGACGGATCGCGGCCCCCGACGGCAGCGAGGTGCGGCTGGTCACGACCGTCCCCACCGCGTTCGACTATCTGGACCCGCACGCCGTGGGCCTGTTGATGGACACGGTCCACCACGCGTACGACCGCCGCGTGCCGGACTACCTCGGCACCGTCATCACGGGCAGCTTCCAGGACGAGCTCCCCGGCACCAACGCCTGGAGCCATCGATTCGCCGACGAGTTCCGCACCCGGCGCGGCTACGACCTGCTCGACCACCTGCCGGCCCTGTTCGGCACGAACGCCGGTGTGGCGGAGGGCAGGGTCCGCGCCGACTACTACGCGGTCCGCGCGGAGCTGACCGAGGAGGCCCTGTTCCGGCCGCTCGCCGCCTGGCACCGTGAGCGCGGTCTGCTGCTGGGCAGCGACCAGAGCCATCCCGCCCGCGCGGGGTACCCGGCCCAGTCCACACAGCTCTACACCGACTACTTCCGCACCCACCGCTGGTACGGCGCCGCCGGCAGCGACCATCACGGCGACGCCAAGGTGCACTCGTCCATGGCGCACCTCTACGGCCACGAGCGCGTCTGGATCGAGGCGTTCCACTCCTCCGGCTGGGGCGGCACGCTGGAGGACACCTACCACTGGCTGCTGCCGTTCCTGCGCAGCGGGGCCAACCTCTACAACCCTCATGCCAGTTACTTCGGCACGGCCGGCGGCTGGTTCGAGTGGGCGCCGCCGTCGACCGACTGGCGCCAGCCGTACTGGAAGCAGTACCCGGCGTTCTCCCGGGCGGTGGCCCGAATCTGCTCGATCATGTCGTGGGGCGGGTACGCGGCCGAGGTGGCGGTGCTGCACCCCACCACCACCATGCAGGCCCTCCTGCCGCTGGACGCCCCTGTCCGGCACTTCGGCGACGGGCGGCTGGGCGAGGGCCATGCCCGGGCCGACGAGACGCAGCGGCACTACCTGGACCTGTGCGGCACCAACAACTGGCTCGGGCCGCATGCCGGTGCCCTGGACCGGCACGGGATCTCCTTCGACGTCGTCGACGACGACTCGGTGCGGCGTGCCCGGGCCACCGGCGGCGCCCTGCGGATCGGGGACCTGGCCTACCGCGCGGTGCTGCTGCCCTCGGCGAGCGTGCTGGAGGAGGAGACGGCACGCCGGCTGACCGAACTGCTGGACGCGGGAGGGCGGGTGGTGGTCGTGGGGCGGCCGCCGGCGACGGCCGCCGGCCGGTCCGGTGACGACGCGGTCGTGGCGGCCCTGCTCGCCCATCCCCGGCTGGAGCGGGCGCCCGGCCCCGAGGCCGGCGCCGCCGCGGTGACCGACCTGGCCGGGTACGCGACGGGCGAGGTGCCGTTGCTCGTCCGGCGGAGGGGGAACGAGGCGGTGGCGCTGGTCACGGCGGCCTTCCCGGAGATCGGCGCGCATCCGCTGCGGCCGTCCGGCTCCGGGCCCGAGCCGCTGCGCAGCACGTCCGTCACCGTCCGGGCCGCCGTCGCCGAGGCCGAGGTCTGGAACCCGGCGACCGGCTCGCGGCGCCCGGCCCGCGTCACGGTCGGCGAGGGCGGCGCCCTCTCCACCGTCGAGGTGCCGCTGGACGGCGCGCCCGCGGTCCTGGTCGTCTGGCGTGAGGGCCGTCCGGCGCCGGCACCGGCCACGGATGGGACGGCGGCCCGGGTGCTCGACCTCTCGACCGGCTGGCAGGGCCGGCTGGTCCCCACGATGGACAACACCTGGGGCGATCTGGCCCTCCCGCCCGCGTCGTCCGTGGCGGAGCCGCAGCTCTGGACCATGCGGTGGAGCGAGGGCGGGGCGTGGGAGCGGTCCCGGGTCACGTACGGCAACCGGGTCCGGATTCTGCCCCCGGTGCCGCTGGCCCGGCTGCCCGAGCCGCTGGACGCGGCGGCTGCCCAGCGGGTCCTGGCCGGTGACCTGCCCCTCGTGCCGCCGGACTCGGCCTGGGAGGCCGCGGTGTACTCGTCGAGCCGTGGGCACCCGGACCAGGGCGGGTTGCTGGGCACGAAGGGCCTGGTGGGCGAGGAGTTCGTACGCGTCCCAGTGCCGGTCGGCGCGACGGCCGCCCGGGTCCGGACGATCGTCGCGACCGGCCGTCGGGGTCCGGCCTCGCTGCATGTCGGCGCGGAGGCGGTCAAGCGGGTGTGGTGGAACGGGCAGCCGCTGAAGCCGGACGGTGGCGGCTGTGTGGCATCCGCCGCGGTCGTGGTCCACGACCGCGATGTCCTGGAGTACGAGCTGTCGGACGCCCAGGACCGGCCCTCGACGATCTCGGCCACCGCCGCCACGGCGCTCGGCAGCTTCTTCTGCCTGACCGGGCTGGGAGGTCCGGGGCCGCGCCCCCGGTTCATGCGCCCGCCCGGCGGGGTCCGGGCCGACGGCCGGGTGACCTGCCGCGCACGGTTCGCGGTCCGGCCCGGCGACGCACGCGCCGTGCTCGTCGTGGGTGCCGCCTGTGCCGTGACCGTGCTGCTCGACGGGGAGGTGCTGGCGCGGCAGGAGAAGGCGGAGTACTACGAGGCGGACTGGGGAGCCGTGCCGGTGTTCTTCCGTCACGAGACCCAACTCGGGGCGGGCGAACACACGCTGGAGGTCGTGACCGACAGCGATGACGCCCGGGACGCCGTGTTCGTCGACCTGGTGGCCTACTCGGGGTCCGGGGCGACGACGGCTCTGGTCAGTGGGGCCGGCTGGGAGGCCGAGACGGGGGCGTGGCGGGGCCGGACCGTCGAGGACGACCGCAGGCGGGGCGAGTTGCAGCACTGCCACGCCGCCGTACGGCCGCATCCGCTGCCGGACACCGCTTGGCTCAACGGCCGTCCGGAGCTGGGAGCTCCCGTGTGGCCGTCGCGCTGCACCGATGACGTCCACGAGGTGCCGCAGCGTTTCCGGTTCACCGTCCCGCCCGGAACGGTGTCGCTGGAGCTGCCGTTGGCATTGCCCGCGCGGGTGCGGGTCGGAGACGACGAGGAACGGTCCTTGTCCCATGGACGGTTGGCGCTTCGGGCGCCGCTCCCGGCAGCCACGGCGGTCGAGGTCGTCACCGAGCCCACGGCGTTCCTGCGGGGTGGTTCGGCCTGGCGTGGGCCGGTGCGGGTGCGGACCGTGCCGGCACCGCTGCGGCTGGGCGACTGGCGCGAGCAGGGCCTGGGCGGCTGGAGCGGGGGCGTGACGTACACGCGGGTGGTGGAGGTGCCTGCCGGGTGTGATCCGGTGCTGGATCTCGGGCGGGTGCGGGGCAGTGTGGAGGTGGCGGTCGACGGGGACTTCGCCGGTGAGGCGTTCTGCGCGCCCTACCGCTTCCCGTTGCGCGGTGCCGCCGGGCGGACGGTCCGGCTGGAGGTGACGGTACGGGGGACGCTGGCGCCGTATCTCGCCGAGGCCACTCCGACCGCCTGGGCCTTCCCGTCCCAGTTGCCTTCGGGTCTGTTCGGGCCGGTGACGCTGGAGATTCCGGCCCGGGGCCGGGATCTGCCGTCCTAGGAGGACCGGTGGTGAGGCGTCCGCGACGCCATCACCGTCCGCGCTACGGGGTCTGGTTGCCGGCAGGGGGCCGGGTGGAGTCGCGCCGGACGAGGCCCGGGGCGAAGACGCGGGTCTCGTGCAGGTGGTCCGCGCGGGCCTCGATCTCGTCGAGCAGCATCTCCACGGCCGCACGGCCGAGTTCCTCGACGGGCTGCCGGACCGTCGTCAGCGTCGTCGCCCCGAAGGTCGCCACGTCGAGGTCGCCGTAGCCGACTACCTGCACGTCCTCGGGGATGCGCACGCCCCGCTCGGTGAGTCCCCGGCACAGGCCCGCGGCGAGGAAGTCGTTGGTGCAGAACACCCCGTCGGGCAGTTCCTTCAGGCCGCGGGCGATCTCCGTGCCGTGGGCGACGGTCATCCGCTCGGCGACGACCTGGCCGAGCCGGGCCTCGCGCCGGCTGCGCACGGCCTGCCGGGCGCCCTGGTAGCGGTCGGCGCACTGCCGTATGCCGCGCTCGCCGTTGACGACGAGCAGGTCGCGGGCACCGCTGTCGAGGAGGTGCTGGACGGCGATGCGGCCGCCGGCGATGTCGTCGACGGAGGCCGAACAGCCTTCCCGGTCGGGCATCGCGCGGTCGGCCAGGACGAGCGGGATGCCCCGCTCGCGCAGCCGGGCCAGCCGGCCGGGGTCGGCGCTGAGCGGCACGACCACGACACCGACGGCCCGCTGCTCGACGAGCATGCTGAAGTAGCCCTGCTCCCGTTCCGGGTCGTCCCCGCTGTGGCACAGCACGAGGGAGTAGCCGTGGTCGTAGGCCGCGTCGGCGGCGCCTCGCGCGATGCGCGCGTAGAAGGAGTTGGTGACGTCGGGCAGCACCAGCCCGATCGCGGAGGCGCGCCCGGTGCGCAGGCCGGCTGCTCCCGGGTGGGGGACGTAGTCGAGCGCGGCGACGGCGACGCGGACACGCTCGGCGGTGCGGGCGTTGACCCGCTCGGGCCGGTTGAGCACGTTCGAGACCGTGGACACCGAGACACCGGCGGCGGCCGCGACGTCCTGGATGCGAGCGGGGCGTACCGGAACGGCGTCCACCCCCTCGCTGTTGCAGCCGTGCGACCAGGCACGACGGTGACCTTCTCGGGCGCCGAAAGTATAACGCGGCCGGGTGTGGAACGTTTTTTGCACGGCCGGCGCAGGGGCCGGCAGACGAACGGTCGGCGATCAGGACTGCGCCATCCCGGTCACCGCGCCGCTCGGCGCCGGCGGCCGTCAGCGCCGCTCGGGAACCCGCCGTTCCGGCGCCGCGACCGTGCCGGAGGCCGCCGCGTCGAGCAGACGCCGGAAGGTGGGGCACTCGAGGTGGCGCGGTGCCGGGCAGGCGGCGGCGTGCCGCAGGGAGTCCCGCAGGACGCCCAGTTCGCGGATCCTGCGGTCCAGTTCGTCCGCCTTGGCCGACAGCATCCGCCGGTCGATGTACGGCTGCCCGTCCGGCGCGAACATCCGCGCGATCTCGTCGAGCGAGAACCCGGCCGTCCGTCCCAGCGCTATCAGCGCCAGCCGCTCCAGGACACCGGGGTCGTACTGACGCCGCAGGCCGCGCCGGCCGGTCGGGGTGATCAGCCCTTTCTCCTCGTAGAACCGCAGCGTCGAGGCGGGCGCTCCGGCGCGGTGCGCCACTTCCGCGATGTCCAGATCTGTCATTGTCTTGACCTCAAGTCGACTTGAAGTAGAACGCTGTCATCCCGTCCCGACGAAGGCAAGCAGAGGGAGAGACCACGATGGATGCCTCACGCAGGTCCTACGACGAGCAGGCCGCCCGCTGGAACGGGCCCGCCGGCCATGCCTGGGTGGATCTCCAGGGGCTGCTGCACGGCATGTTCAGGCCCTTGGAGGAGTTGCTCGTCGACGCGGTGGCCACCGAGCACCCGGCACGTGTGCTGGACGTGGGCTGCGGTACGGGCAGCATCACCCGGGCCGTCGCGCGCCGGACCGGTCACTGCGTCGGGGTCGACATCTCCGGCCCGATGATCGGGGAAGCCCGGGCGCGTGCCGAGCGGGAGGGCGTCGCGGCGTCCTTCATCCAGGCCGACGCGCAGGAGTACGCGTTCGGGCCCGCCGCGTTCGACGCGGTCATCTCGCGCTTCGGGGTGATGTTCTTCAGCGACTCGGTGCGGGCCTTCACCAATATCCGGAGCGCGGTCGAGGACGGGGCGGGGCTGCGGTGCCTCGTGTGGCGGGGCGCCGAGGAGAACCCGTTCATGACAACGGCCGAGCGGGCCGCGGCCCCGTTCCTGCCGGAGCTTCCCGCCCGGCGGCCGGACCAGCCGGGCCAGTTCGCCTTCGCCGACCCGGAGCGCGTGCACCGCGTCCTGTCGGACAGTGGCTGGTCTGGGATCGACATCCAGCCGGTCGACGCGGTCTGCACCCTGCCCGAGCGGGACCTCGTCACGTACTTCACCCGGCTCGGTCCGCTCGGCACGGTCCTGCCCGAGGCCGACGCGCGGACCCGGGCGGAGATCGTCGAGGTGGTCCGGCCCGCCTTCGACCCGTTCGTGGAGGGCACGGAGGTCCGCTACACCGCGGCCTGTTGGATGGTCTCCGCACGGGCCGCCGACGCGAAACTTTCGTGACGTCCTGGCCCCTTCTCCGGGCGCGTGCGACCGGCGCATAGTGAGATCACGATGACGCAGAAGAGAGCGCTGGTGGTCCGGGGCGGCTGGGAGGGGCACGAGCCGGTCGAGGCCACGAACCTGTTCCTGCCCTTCCTCCGGAGCCAGGGGTACGCCGTCCGGGTCGAGGAGTCGACCGCGGTCTACGCGGACGCCGCCGAGATGGCCGGCACCGACCTGGTCGTGCAGTGCGTGACGATGTCGGAGATCACGCCCGCGCAGGTGGCGGGGCTGATCTCCGCGGTCGTGGCCGGTACCGGCTTCACCGGCTGGCACGGCGGCATCGCCGACTCCTTCCGCGCCTCCTCGGACTATCTGCACCTGGTGGGCGGCCAGTTCGCCACGCACCCGGGCAAGGAGCCGTGCGAGCGCCGGGGTGAGGCGGCGGACAACTTCCTGCCCCACACCATCTCCCTCACCGAGGCCGGCCGGGCGCACCCGATCACGGCCGGCATCGAGGACTTCGCGCTGGAGACCGAGCAGTACTGGGTGCTGCACGACGACCTCATCGACGTCCTGGCCACCACCACGCATCCCGTCCGGCCGTGGCAGCCCTGGCACCGGCCGGTCACCTCACCGGCGGTGTGGACCCGCCGGTGGGGCGCGGGGCGGATCGTGGTGACGACCCCGGGGCACAGCGTCGACGTGCTGGAACACCCCCAGGTCCGCACCATCATCGAGAGGGGCATGCTGTGGGCGACGCGCACCGCGTCGGGGTCGTAGGGCTCGGCGTCATCTCCCGCGCGTACCTGGACACCCTCGTGGGCCGTCCCGGTGTGCGGGTCACCGCGGTCGCCGACCTCGACGCCTCCCGGTCGGCCGCGGCCGCCGCCGAACTGCCCGGTGCCCGTGCGCTGCCGGTCGAGGAACTGCTGAGCAGCCCGGACGTGGACACGGTGCTGAACCTCACCACCCCGGCGGCGCACGCGGAGATAGCCCTCGGGGCGATCCGGCACGGCAAGAACGTCTACGGGGAGAAGCCGCTGGCGGCGGGCCTGGAGGACGCCCGCGCCGTGCTGGACGCCGCCGCGCGGGCGGGCACCGGGGTGGGCTGTGCTCCGGACACCGTCCTGGGTACGGGAGTTCAGACCGCGCGGGCGGCCGTGGAGGCGGGCAGTATCGGGCGCCCCCAGTTCGCCTCGGCCGTGATGGTGACCCCGGGTCATGAACGCTGGCACCCCCACCCCGACTTCTACTACACGGCGGGCGGGGGGCCGCTGCTGGACATGGGCCCCTACTACCTCACCTCACTGGTGCATCTGCTGGGTCCGGTGCGGGCGGTGATCGGGGCCGCGGGGCGGCTGCGCGCCGAGCGGGTCATCGGCTCGGGTCCGCGCGCGGGCCGGCGCATACCGGTCGAGGTGGACAGCCATGTCTCCGGAGTGCTGGAGCACGTGGGCGGGACCCTGACGACCCTCACGACGAGCTTCGACGGGGTGGCCACCACGGCCGCCCCGATCGAGGTGCACGGGGAGAGCGGCACCCTCGCGGTCCCCGACCCGAACCGCTTCGACGGCGAGGTGCGCCTCCACGCCCTCGGCGACGACCGCTGGCGTCCCCTGCCGGTGTCGGCGGGCTACGTGGACGGCGCACGCGGTGTCGGCCTGCTCGACTTCGTCACCGCCGACGGTGAGCGGGCGCCGCGCGCGAACGGTGAACTCGCCCTGCACGTGCTGGAGACGATGACGGCCCTGCTGCGTTCGGCGGCCGAGGGGCGGCGCATCGAGCTGACGACGTCGGCGAAGGTGCCCGCGTCCGTGCCGTTGACGCCCGCCGCGCGGTGGCAGGGCCGGCCGGACTGACGTCAGTCCACGGGCCAGGTGTGCGCGGGCGCGTTCATGTGCATGTAGTCCATGTACGTGCCGGTCATCTGCCGCAGTGCCTCCCGGCGGTCGGAGATGCCGGCCTTCTCCAGGTGGTGCACCATCTCGGCCTGCCACAGGGCGCCGTTGCGGCCGGTGACGCAGCGCTGCTCGATGATGCCCAGCAGGGGCTCGCGCCACGCGGCGTCCATGCCGGTCAGCTCCAGGCCCTTGTGGGCCAGGGGCAGCAGACGCCGCAACACCAGCTCCGTGACCGGCACTTCGCCGACACCGGGCCAGTACAGGCGGGCGTCGATGCCGTCGCGGGCGGCGGTGTGCAGGTTCTCCTCGGCGACCGAGAAGGACATGCGCGTCCACACCGGCCGGTCCTCGTCGACCAGCGCGCGGGTCAGGCCGTAGTAGAAGGCGCCGTTGGCGATGATGTCGGCCACGGTGGGGCCGGCGGGCAGCACCCGGTTCTCGATGCGCAGATGCGGACCGCTCTCGGTGACGGCGTAGATGGGGCGGTTCCAGCGGTAGATGGTGCCGTTGTGGAGGGTCAGTTCGCCCAGCTGGGGAACGCCGCCGCTGTCCAGTTCCCGCTGCGGGTCCTCGTCCTCGCACAGCGGCAGCAGCGCCGGGAAGTAGCGCACGTTCTCCTCGAAGAGGTCGAAGACGCTGGTGATCCAGCGCTCCCCGAACCACACCCGGGGCCGGACGCCCTGGGCCTTGATCTCCTCGGGCCGGGTGTCGGTGGCCTGCTCGAACAGGGGGATGCGGGTCTCGCGCCACAGTTCCTTGCCGAACAGGAAGGGCGAGTTCGCCGCGAGGGCGATCTGCACGCCCGCGATGGCCTGGGCGGCGTTCCAGTAGTGCGGGAACTCCTTGGGGTCGACCTGGAGGTGGAACTGGGTGCTGGTGCAGGCGGCTTCCGGGGTGATGGTGTCGGCGTACGTCGACAGGCGTTCCACTCCGTCGACCCGGATCCGCAGGTCCTCGCCCCGGGCCGCGAAGATCTGCTCGTTCAGGAGGCGGTAGCGCGGATCGCCGGAGAGGGCGGACTCGCTGACGTCGGACTCGCCCAGCGTCGGCAGGATGCCCACCATGATCAGGTGGGCGCCGACCGCGGCGGCACGGTCCTCGGCGTGGTTGAGGGCGTCCCTGATCTCCTGTTCCCAGGCCCCGGGGCCGCCGGCCGTGAGCTGCCGGGGCGGGATGTTGATCTCCAGGTTGAAGCGGCCGAGCTCGCTGGACCAGGCGGGGTCGGCGATCGCCCGGAGCACGTCGGTGTTGCGCATCGCGGGCAGTCCGGCGTCGTCCACCAGGTTGAGCTCGATCTCCAGGCCGACCTGGGGGCGCTCGCTCTCGAACCCCGACTCGTGGAGCATCCGGGCGAGCACCTCGAGGTCGGTGTGCATCTTCTCCCGGTACCGACGGCGGTCCTCCCGGGTGAACACCAGGGCCGGCACGTCACGTCCCATCTGCCCTCCTGCGCTCTTTCGGCGGCGGGGTCCGCGTCCCGGCGGACCGGTTACGTCCCAGAGTCGCACCTTGTCCCCGACCCCGCACCCACCTGACCCGACTTTGTGCCGTCGATAAACAAACCGGGGACGGGCGCGGCGGCCCGACGGGCGGCCCGGGGCTGAAGAGGGGAAGCTGCCGGGGGATGCCGGTGATCCTGTGGGTACCCGTGGCGGTGCCCGTCATGATCACCGGGCCGTACGCCATGCAGAAGGAGGCAGACTCGTGACCGAACAGCAGCACCCCGGCGAGCAGCACCCGACCCCGGAGTTTCCCTCCCAGGACCAGCCGCACCCCGGTTGGACGGGGCCGATGGACCCGCCGCCGGACCACGGTGAGGAGTCCTACCGGGGCAGTGGCCGGCTGGCCGACCGCAAGGCCGTGATCACCGGCGGTGACTCGGGGATCGGCCGCGCGGTCGCCCTGGCGTTCGCGCGGGAGGGAGCGGACGTGCTCTTCACCCATCTGGAGGACGAGAAGGACGACGCCGCCGAGACGGTCCGGCTGGTCGAGGAGGCCGGACGGCGTGCCGTGCCCGTCGCGTGCGACGTGCGCGAGGAGGAGAACTGCCGGGCACTGATCGAGCGTGCCGTGCGGGAGTTCGGCCGGATCGACGTCCTCGTGAACAACGCGGCGTACCAGATGTCCCAGCCCGACGGCATCGAGGCGATCACCACGGAGCAGTTCGACCGGGTGCTGCGCACCAACCTGTACGGCATGTTCTGGCTGTGCAAGATGGCCCTGCCGCACATCCCGGAGGGCGGCAGCATCATCAACTCCACCTCGGTGCAGGCGTACAAGCCCAGTCCGCATCTGTTGGACTACGCGACGACGAAGGGCGCGATCGTCACCTTCACGCAGGGGCTGGCGCAGATGCTGATCGAGAAGGGCATCCGGGTCAACGCGGTGGCGCCGGGCCCGGTGTGGACGCCGCTGATCCCGGCGACCCTGCCGGACACCCAGTCCTTCGGGAAGCAGGCCCCCATCGGGCGGCCCGCGCAGCCGGCGGAGATGGCCCCGGCGTACGTCTTCCTCGCCTCGCAGGAGGCGTCGTACATCACCGCCGAGATCGTCAACGCGACGGGCGGGACACCGCTGCCGTAGCCATCGGGGGCCGCCGCCGGAAAACCCCGGGCTTTCAGTGAGCTCCATGCGGCAGACTCGGCGCCATGGAGACCGCCGAGTTCCTTCAGACGCTGGAGACGGAAGGCCGGTTGCTGGCCGCGGCCGCCGAGGAGGCGGGGACGGAGGCGAAAGTGCCCACGTGCCCCGCGTGGCAGGTGCGCGACCTGTTGCGGCACACCGGCGCGGTGCACCGCTGGGCCGCCGCGTTCGTCGCGGAGCGGATCACCGAAGGCCGCCCGCCGGCCGAACCCACCGACCTCGACGGCGCGGAGCTCATCGCCTGGTACCGCGACAGCCACCGCCACCTCGTCGCCACGCTGGCCGGCGCCGCGCCCGACGTGGAGTGCTTCACCTTCCTGCCCGCGCCGTCCCCGCTGGCCTTCTGGGCCCGACGGCAGGCGCACGAGACTGCCGTGCACCGGGTCGACGCCGAGTCCGCGCGCGGCGGCGACCCGACGGCCCTCACGCCCGCGTTCGCGACGGACGGCATCGACGAACTCCTGCGCGGCTTCCACGCCCGCCCCCGCAGTCGGGTACGCACCCCCGAGCCGCGGGTCCTGCGGATCCGTGCGGAGGGCACAGGCGCGGTGTGGACCGTGCGGCTGTCGCCGGAGCCGCCGGTGACCACGCGGGACGCCTTCGGGACCGCCGACTGCGAACTGTCGGGCCCGGCCGACCGGTTGTACCTGGCGCTGTGGAACCGCGCTCCCCTGCCGGACGCCACGGGTGACCGGGCGCTCGCCGCACTGTGGCGGGAGACGTCGGCGATCTGAGCGACCCGCCGATGGACCCGCCGACGGGAGATCAGCCGTCGGTGAGCATCCGCGCCAGCACCGCGCGCTGCACGGGAAGGACCTCACCGTGCAGCGCGCGCCCCTTCGGCGTGAGGCAGACCCGCACGCCGCGCCGGTCCTCGGCACACATGCCGCGCTCGACGAGCCCCTCCTTCTCCAGCCGGGCGATCAGCCGCGACAGCGCGCTCTGGCTGAGATGGACCCGCTCGGAGATCTCCTGCACGCGGTAGGACGGGACGCCGTTCGGCGTCCGGCACCCGGCGAGGACGTCCAGCACCTCGAAGTCGCTGGCACACAGGCCGTGGGCGTGCAGCGCGCGGTCCAGTTCGCACTGCGTGCGCGCGTGCAGCGCCAGAAGGTCCCGCCACCGTTCCACGAGCGTCCGCTCGGCCTGCTGAGCCGCCATGCGCCGCACCGTAACAGAGAACACGGATCAATGCACCTGAATTAATTGCGCTTGCATCTCATGCATGCGCATGTACTCTCTCGGTCATGACCTCTCCGCTCATCTCCCCTGCGGTCGAAGGACGTTGGACTCCACGACTGTGGGGCACCCTGCTCGTGCTCTGCGCCGCGATGTTCCTGGACGCCCTGGACGTGTCCATGGTCGGCGTCGCCCTGCCGTCCATCGGCGCCGACCTCGGCCTGTCGACCTCGGCGCTGCAATGGATCGTCAGCGGCTACATCCTGGGCTACGGCGGTCTGCTGCTCCTCGGCGGACGCGCCGCCGACCTGCTGGGCCGGCGACAGGTGTTCCTGGTCGCGCTGGCCGTCTTCGCGCTCGCGTCACTGCTCGGCGGGCTCGTCGACTCCGGGCCGCTGCTCATCGCCAGCCGCTTCATCAAGGGCCTGAGCGCGGCCTTCACCGCGCCCGCAGGGCTGTCGATCATCACCACGACCTTCCCCGAAGGCCCGCTGCGCAACCGGGCCCTGGCCATCTACACCACCTGCGGCGCGACCGGCTACTCGATGGGCCTGGTCTTCTCCGGACTGCTCACCGAGGCCAGCTGGCGGCTCACCATGCTGCTGCCCGCGCCCATCGCGCTGATCGCCCTGCTCGTGGGCCTGAAGCTGCTGCCGCGCACCGAGCGCGAGCGCGGCCAGGGCGGCTACGACATCCCCGGCGCCGTCCTCGGCACCGCCTCGATGCTGCTGCTCGTGTTCACCGTCGTCGAGGCGCCCGAGGCGGGCTGGGGCTCGGCCCGGACCATCCTGTCCTGCGTCGCCGTCGCGGTGCTCCTGGCCGCCTTCGTCGCCGTCGAGCGCCGCAGCCCCAGCCCGCTGATCCGGCTCGGCGTGCTCCGCTCCGGACCTCAAGTGCGGGCCCAGCTGGGCGCGTTGACATTCGTCGGCAGCTACATCGGCTTCCAGTTCCTGGTCACCCTGTACATGCAGCAGCTGCTCGGCTGGTCCGCGCTGCACACCGCCCTGGCCTTCCTGCCGGCGGGCGCGCTCGTGGCGCTGTCCGCGACGAAGGTCGGAGCCGTCATCGACCGGTTCGGCACGGCCCGGCTGATGGTGCTCGGCTTCGCGCTGATGGTCACCGGGTACGTGCTGTTCCTGCGCATCGACCTCGACCCGGTCTACGCGGCGGTGATCCTGCCGACGATGCTGCTGGTCGGCTCCGGCTTCGCGCTCACCTTCCCGTCCCTCAACGTCCAGGCCACCAACGGCGTCGACGAGCACGAGCAGGGCATGGTCTCCGGACTGCTCAACACCTCGGTCCAGGTCGGTGGCGCGATCTTCCTCGCCGTGGTGACGGCGGTGGTGACCGCCAACTCCCCCGAGGGCGGCACCCCCTCGCCGCAGGCCGTGCTCGACAGCTACCGGCCCGGTCTGGTGGTCGTGACGCTCATCGCCCTCGCCGGTCTGCTGATCACCCTCACGGGCCTGCGGCCCCGCCGGGACCGGCCGTCCGTCGTGGTCGCCAAGTCCACCCCGAAGGAGGCGGAGCGCGTCACCGTGGGCGACTAGGGAGCGTTTCCAGGCCTGATCCCGACGCCCTGCGTGACCCGAGAGGGGAGCGCAGGGCCGAGTCGGGCAGCACAATCAATCGAAAAAGTGTACGTTTCATACTTTTCCGGACTCCACATGGGCTCTACGCTCGTGTACAGATGGCGGGCGGAGGGCCGGCCAGTCGACCACCGCCGCCTGTAACGAGCGGAGGCGGAGATGAAAGCGTCGATACGGCGGTCCGCGATCTTCGCAAGCGCGGCTGCTCTCGCGATAGCCGTCTGCGGTACGACGGGCACTGCCCAGGCCGAGCCGGGCGATGGCGAGCTCCAGTTCGGCTACGTCCTGCCGGAGACGGGACAGCTGGCCTACCTCGGCCCACCCCAGATCGAATCGTTGAAGTTCGCGATACAGAAGATCAACGACGCCGGCGGTGTTCTTGGCAAGCCCGTGCCGAGGGTGGTCTCCAGTGACGAGGCGGGCCAGGAGGCCGTTGCCGCGCAGTCGGCGGACCGGGTCCTCGCGGCAGGCGTGGACGCGATCGTCGGCGCCGCCGCTTCCGGCATGTCGCTGGCGTTCATCGACCGGGTGACCGGAGCGGGCGTCGTGCAGTGTTCGGGGTCGAACACCGCTCCCACCTTCACCGACTACGAGGACGACGGCTTCTACTTCCGTACCGTCCCGAGCGACGCGTTGCAGGGGCCCATCCTGGCGGATGTCGTCCGCGACGACGGCCACGACCGGGTGGCCCTGGTCGCACGGGCGGACGACTACGGACGCGGCCTGATGGAGGCCACCCGCAAGACGCTGGAGGACCGCGGCGCGACGGTGACGCTCGCCGAGACCTACGACCCGAAGGCGACCAACTTCGACCAGGTCGTCCAGCAGGTGGAGAACTCCAGGCCGGACGCCGCCGTGGTGATCGCCTTCGAGGAAGGCACCCAGATCCTGCAGGGCATGATCGAGTCCGGACTCGGGCCCGACCGGATCGGCGTCTACGGCGCCGACGGACTGCGCAGCGAGGAACTGCCCTCGCTGGTCGCCCCGGGCCAGCCGGAGAGGCTCTCCGGGATGAAGGGGACCGCGCCGGCCTCGGCGGAGAACGAGCAGTACGTGAAGGAGCTGAAGGAGTTCGCGCCGAAGCTGAAGGAGCTGCAGTTCGCACCGCAGGTGTTCGACTGCGTGACGACGATCGCTCTCGCCGCCGAGAAGGCGGAGTCCGACGACCCGGGCGACTACGTGAAGGAGATGAACGGGATCACCAGGGACGGCGAGAAGTGCAACTCGTTCGCCGCCTGCAAGGAGCTGCTCGCCGACGGCAGGAACATCGACTATGACGGTGTGAGCGGGCCGCTCGACTTCACCGACAAGGGCGAACCCGGCCAGGCGGCGATCGAGGTGTACGGCTACGACGACGCGGGCAAGTTGCAGACGCTGCGCACCGAGACCAGCAAGGCCGAGGAGTGACCGGGAGGACCGGCAGCGGGAGTCAACGGACGCGGGCGAGCGTGCCGAGGTAGAGCTCGATCACCTTCTCGTCGTGCAGCAGGGCCGTGCCCGTGCCGGTGTACGCGTTGCGGCCCTGGTCGAGGACATAGCCGCGGTCACAGAGCTGGAGGCACCTGCGGGCGTTCTGTTCGACCATGAGCACGGCGACGCCCGCGCTGTTGATCATTCTGCACCGGTCGAAGACGTGGTCCTGATGGAGCGGTGACAGACCGGCCGACGGCTCGTCGAGCAGCAGTAGCCGCGGCTCCATCATCAGGGCGCGGGCCATCGCCAGCATCTGGCGTTCGCCGCCGGACATCGCGCCGGCCTTCTGCTTGCGGCGGTCGGCCAGCACGGGGAAGAGCTCCTGGACCGCCGCGACCCGCCGCGTGTGGTCCTTGGGCCGCAGATAGACCCCCATCCGCAGGTTCTCCTCGACGGTCAGCGTGGGGAACACGTTCTGAAGCTGCGGTACGTAGCCCACCCCCCGCCGCACCAGCTCGTGCGCGGGCCGGCCGGTCACGTCCTCGCCGCGCAGCCGCACGGTCCCGCCGCGCACCCGCAGCAGCCCGAAGACGGCCTTGACCAGCGTCGACTTGCCGGCGCCGTTGGGGCCGATCACACCGACCACCTCGCCCGGCCGCACCTCGACGCTGCATCCGCGCAGCACGTCGACACCGGGGACGTAACCGGCGACGAGGTCGTCGGCCGCCAGCACCGGTGCCTGCTCCTCGGCGGACATCGCTACTCCTCCTTCCCTTTCCCCTTCTCCTCGGTCGCCTCCGGCTCGTCGTGCCGCTTGCCCAGGTAGGCGTCCACGACGGCGGCGTTCCGGCCGATCGTGTGCGGTGGGCCCTCGGCCACCAGGCGGCCGTCGGCCATGACGGCCACCCAGTCGCTGATGCCCATCACCACGTCCATGTCGTGCTCGACGAAGCACACCGTCAGCCCCTCGTCGCGCAACCGCGTGATGTGGCCGAGCAGCGACTGGGTCAGCGCGGGGTTCACCCCGGCCATCGGCTCGTCGAGCAGGAGCATGACCGGCCGGGTCATCAGCGCGCGGGCCAGTTCCAGCAGTTTGCGCTGGCCGCCGGAGAGCGTGCCGGCATGGTCGTCGCGCAGGGGCCCGAGCCGGAACCGGTCCAGCAGTTCGTCGGCCCGGCGCTCGAACTCCCGCTCCTCCCCGCGCCACAGCGGTCGCAGCAGCGCGGGCAGTACCCGCTCGCCGCGTTGCCCGGGCGCGGCGAGCAGCAGGTTCTCCAGCACCGTGAGCCGGGCGAGCGCCCTGGAGAGCTGGAACGTCCGGACCATTCCGCGCCGCGCCACCCGGTGCGCCGGCGCGCCGGTGAGCGGCTGTCCGTCGAACGACCACCGGCCGCCGTCTGCCCGGTCGAACCCGCTCACGACGTTGAACAACGTGGTCTTGCCGGCGCCGTTGGGCCCGATGAGCGCCGTGATGGCCCCGCGCTGCACCTCCAGGTGCTCGACCCGCACGGCGACGAGGCCGCCGAAGGTGCGGGTCACCTGGTCCAGGACCAGCAGGGGATCGGGCTTGCGCACCCCCGGCTCGGGATCGGTCGTGGAGAGCCGGCCCGGGTGGGGCACGGCAGGGTCAGCGGCCACTGAGCAGCATCTCCTTCCGGCTGCCGAGGATGCCCTGCGGCCGGAACGCGACCAGCAGGATCAGGGCGACCCCGACCAGGGCGAAGCGCACCGCGCCGACCTCCGACGTGCTGATGAGGTCCGGCGAGATGTACTCGGCGTCGATGGCCTGGCGGAGCGCGCTGTCGAGGAAGCTGAGGACGAACCAGAACAGGATCGAGCCGACGACCGGCCCGAGGATCCGCCCGGCGCCTCCCAGCACGAGCAGCGTGTACAGGAAGAACGTGACGCCCGGGTCGTAGTTGTCCGGGTTCACGGACTGCACCTGGATCGCCTGCATCATGCCCGCGACCGCCCCGATGACGCCGCCGAGCACGAGGCTCTGCATCTTGTACGCGTAGACGTTCTTGCCGAGGCTGCGCGCGGCGACCTCGTCATCACGGACCGACCGGATGACACGGCCCCACGGGCTGTGGATCAGCAGGGCGAGCAGACTGCCGACCACGAGCACCAGCGCCCATCCGACGATCATCACCCAGAGGTCGCGGGAGCTGAACCTCACGAGCCACACGCCGTAGGTGCCCGGCTCGATGGGGCTGAGGTCGTAGAAGTCGTTCGCGAACCTCTGCAGCCCGAACACCCCACCGGTGACCGGTTCGGCCCAGCTGGAGCGGTAGAACAGCCGTAGCGTCTCCCCCGCCGCGATCGTGGTGATCGCGAGGTAGTCGGCGCGCAACCGCAGGGTGGGCAGACCGAGGAGCAGGGCCAGCACGATCGCGCAGGCGATTCCCCCCAGGACACCGAGCCACATCGGTCCGTCGTAGGTCGACACGGTGATGGCGAGCCCGTAGCCGCCGACCAGCATGAATCCGACCTGGCCGAAGTTCAGCAGCCCCGTGTAACCGAAGTGCAGGTTCAGCCCCATCGCGGCGAGGGCGTACACGGCGGCGATGGGGCCGATTCCCGAGCGCAGGGCGTCGGAGACGACGGCCGAGAAGTCCATGGCGCACCCCTCACCCGACGCGTTCGGCCCGGCCGAGAATGCCCTGCGGCCGGACGAGGAGGACGAGGATGAGCACGAGCAGCGCCCAGGCGTACTGCAGGTCGACCGGGAACCACAGGGTGGACATCTGGGCGACGACGCCTATGACCAGGCTGCCGACCATCGCGCCGTAGGCGGAGCCGAGGCCGCCCAGGATGATCCCCGCGAACATGAGCAGAAGAAGCTTGAAGCCCATGTCCCAGGTGACGATCTCGACCAGGCCGAAGAAGACCCCGCCGAGCGCGGCCAGACCGCCGCCGAGCATCCACACGAACAGCACCACCCGCTGCACGTCGATGCCCGACGCCTCCGCGAGGTCACGGTTGGCGGACACGGCCCGCACGGCCGTGCCGATCCGCGTCTTCTGCAGGAGCGCGGCGATGCCGAGCAGCACCAGTACGGAGAGGAGGGTGACGGTGAGGTCCCGCGGGGTGATGCCGGCCGACCCGAGGCCGATCGTGTTCTGGATGTCGTACTGGGCGTAGGAGGCGGGCCGGGTCCCGTACAGCACGAGTACGGCGTGGCGCAGCAGCAGCGAGAGCCCGATGGTGACGATGAACATGTTGATCAGCCCGGTGCCCCGCGCCCGCAGCGGGCGCCAGATGCCGCGCTCGACCGCCCCGGCCAGCAGGGCGCCGAAGACCACCGCGGCGAGGGCGGCGGGGATCAGGTGCCAGCCTGGACCGGCCGCGGAGACGTTGAGGAAGAACGCGAAGGTGGCGCCGATCGTGACGAACTCACCGTGCGCGAAGTTGATCAGGTGGATGGTGCCGAAGATCAGCGAGAGCCCGACCGACGTGATCGCGATGATCACCCCGAACTGGATACCGTCGATCAGCGCCTGCAGAGCACGCGCGCCGAACGTGGGACCGCGCGGGACTTCCTCACCCTGTGCCCGGGCGGGGATCGCGGGCACCATCACGAGGACCAGGGCGAGGGCCGGCACGAGCATCCGCTGATAGCGCACGGTGGTTCCGGTACGTCACGAACGTCCCTTACGGAATCAGTGTAGGCGCAGGTCGGGGCGGTGACACGGTCGGTGGGCCCGGTGCGTGTGCCCAGGGAACGGAGGGTGCGAAATGGGCGACAGCGGTGACCTCGCGAGTGCGTACAACGACGACAGTGTGCTCTTCCGGGTGCTGCGACACCTCGGCTGGGACAGCCTGGTCGACATCGGCTACTTCACGCTGCCCACCCTGCCGCTCGTGGTCCTGGCCGGGCCGGCGCCCTTTCAGCGCCGGCTGGCTCGCCGGTCGCTGGCGTTGCTGGACGCCCGGCCCGGACAGCTCGTCCTGGATGCCGGATGCGGTCGCGGTGACACCACTGCGCGGTTGGGCGCGGCGGGATGCCGGGCACTGGGGGTGGACATCCAGCCCGCGCAGGTCGACCAGGCGCGTCGCCGCTTCGGCGGCTGTTCCGGCGCGCGCTTCGCCGTCGCCGACGCCACGGCTCTGCCACGGCAGGCAGCGGAGATCGCGCTGACGGATGGTTCCTTCGACCGGGTGCACTGTCTGGAGGCCGCCTTCCACTTCGGCCATGAGGGCCGTAGGTCATTCCTGAGCGAAAGCTTCCGGCTGCTCCGCCCAGGAGGCCGGCTCGTCCTCGTGGATGTCACTTCCCGTACCGATCAGCCGATCGGGACCCTCGACCCGAACGGCCTCGTACGCGGGACCTGGCGCTTCGACGACATCGAGCCGTGCGAGCGGTACCCGCTGATGGCCTCCGCCGCCGGCTTCACCACGCGCCGGATCCTCGACTGGACCACCCCCGTACTCCACCGGGCAGCCCAACTCTGCGCCCTGTTCGTCGGCGCCGCGTCCACCCGGGCCGGCCGACAGGCCCTGTGCGTGCGGTGGCCCGGCCTCAGAACACTCGACGCACAGGACTGGGGCGAGGTCATCACCGTCGTACGAGCCCACCGGGCCATCGGGCGCGTCACTCGCTACATGGCGTACGTCCTCGACAAACCCGCGGACGGCGGCGCCGTCGTTGTCCCCTAGATCCACGGACATCCGGTCGGCGGCAACTGCCGCACGCTCGGGGCAGGGAGAACGCCTCCCGGGTGGTCAGTGTGCCGGTCCGTTCCCAGAAGGCGGGTCAGCCCAGCCAGCCCGGCCGCACCAGCCCCGACTCGTAGGCGAGGACGACCAGTTGGGCACGGTCCCGGGCGCCGAGTTTCACCATCGTGCGGCTGACGTGGGTCTTCGCAGTGAGCGGGCTGACGACCAGGCGGCGGGCGATCTCCTCGTTCGACAGGCCGATCCCGACCAGAGCCATCACCTCCCGCTCCCGCTCGGTGAGCCGGCTCAGGGCGCCGGCCGCCGCCGGTTCCTTGGAGCGGGAGGCGAACTCGGAGATCAGCCGCCGGGTCACTCCGGGCGACAGCAGCGCGTCACCCGCGACCACCGCCCGTACGGCCCGCAGGAGTTCGTCCGGCTCGGTGTCCTTGACCAGGAAGCCCGAAGCGCCGGAGCGGATCGCCTCGAAGACGTACTCGTCGAGCTCGAAGGTGGTCAGCATGACGACCCTGACGTCTTCGAGATCCGGATCGCCGGTGACCTGCCGGGTCGCGGCGAGGCCGTCCAGGGCTGGCATGCGGATGTCCATCAGGACGACGTCGGGCCGCAGTTCACGGATCCGGCGCACGGCCTCCGCACCGTCGGCGGCCTCCCCGGCCACCTCGATGTCGGGCTGCGCGTCGAGCAGTGCCCTGAACCCCGCCCTCACCAGTGACTGGTCGTCGGCGAGCAGTACGCGGATCACGACTCCTCCTGTACAGGTCCGGCTCCCGTGCCGACGGGCGCCCTCGGTGGTGGTACGGCAAGCACCCGGGACTCCCCGTGCGGAGTGCCGCCCGGGGCGACCGCCCGCTCCCGCGCCCCGGGGAGCCCGCGCCCCCTCATGGCGGGGCCGTCCCCGCACCGTACGCGCATCAGGAGTCCTCCCCGACCGGCCCGGTGGCGGTTTCGGCGGACGCCCTCAGAGGCAGTGCGGCGAGCACCCGGAACCCCCGTCCGGGCGGGGGCCCGCCTCGACGGTGCCGCCCAGGGCGGCCGCCCGCTCCCGCATCCCGGCGAGCCCGTTGCCGCTGCCGCCCGCGTCGGCGCCGGTCGCGGGTCCGTCGTCGTCCACGCGCAGCCGCAGCACGCCCGCCTCGTGGTCCAGGCGCACCCGCGCGTGCCGTGAACCCGAGTGCCGGACGACATTGGTCAGGGCCTCCTGCACGATCCGGAAGGCGGCGAGGTCCGTACCGGGGGCGAGGCGCGGCGGCTTCCCCTCGACGTCCACCGTGAGACCGGCGCTCGCGGCCTGCTCGACCAGTTCGGGCAGGCGGTCGAGCCCGGGCGCCGGGGCGCGGGGCGCGTCGCCGGGGGCGCGCAGGGTGTCCAGCACCTGGCGCACCTCGCCGAGCGCCTCCTTGCTCTGGTCCTTGATCGTGGTGAGGGCCGTGCGGGCCTGCTCGGGGTCGGTGTCGAGGAGTGCCAGCCCGACCCCGGCCTGCACGTTGATCACGGAGATGCTGTGGGCGAGGACGTCGTGCAGCTCCCGCGCGATCCGCAGCCGCTCCTCGTCGGCCCGCCGCCGCGCGGCCTCGGCACGCTCGGCCCGCTCGCGGACCCACTGCTCGCGCCGGACCCGGAACAGCTCCGCCACCGCCGCGATCGCCACCACCCAGGTGGCGACGACGATCTGCTCCCCCCACGAGGCGGCGGAGTCCCCGGACGGCGGCAGCCACCGGAAGAGCCAGTGGGCCACCAGCACGTGCCCGGCCCAGAGCATGCCCATCGCGGCCCACGCCGCCCGGCGGTGCCCGGTGACGATGGCGCCGAAGCAGGCCAGGGCCACGGTGAAGAACACCGGCCCGTAGGGATACCCGGCCCCGAGATAGACCATCACGGCGGCCGCCGTGCCGAACACCACGGCCACCGGATACCGCTTGCGCCACAGCAGCAGCGCTCCGGCCACCAGCAGCAGCACCCGTGCGAAGAGGTCGAGGTGGGCCCGCTCACCCTGCTGTTCGTGGGCGGCGACGTTCGACCCGGCCAGCACGAGCGCGGTCACGAGGACCGTGGATCGCCAGGGCCAGCGGGGCGCCCGCCCTTCCCACCGGTCCCACCGGGTGGGTCCGTGCCGCCACCACCGCCGCGGACCGCCCCGCGCACGCTGCTCGTCCATACCGGCCACGCTAGACGCCCCGCGCCCACGCCCGCGTCACCCCGGCGTGGTGATCACGCGTACTCCCCGGGAAGTACGCGAGCCGACCGGCGGCTCACGCGGGCCCGGGCTCCAGACCCACCCCGCGGGCGAGTTGTCCCACCGCGTGCCGGAAGAACGCCTCCCGGTCCTCCACCACCCGGTTGAACTGGCCGAAGAGCTCGAAGCCGACCAGCCCGAACAGCTGGGCCCAGGCCGCGACGAGTGCCGTGACGACCTCCGGCGGGACGTGGGGGGCGAAATGGGCGACCATCCGTTCGGCCTCCGGTCGGAGGTCGTCCGGGAGCGGGGGGCGGTTCGGGCCGGGAGAGCGGTGGGCGTCGCGGGCGATGCCGATGAGCAGCAGGCCGACGCGGCCGGCGGCGCGGACGGTGGTGTCGGGTGCCGTGTAGCCGGGGACGGGCGTCCCGTAGATCAGCGCGTACTCGTGTGGGTGCTCCAGTGCCCAGCTCCGCACCGCCTCGCAGACCGTGACCCAGCGCTCGAAGGGACCTCCGGCCGCAGCGCCGTGGGCGGCCTCGGCCCTGTCGCCCAGGGAGTCGTAGGCGTCGATGATGAGTGCCGTCAACAGGTCGTCCCGGCTGGGGAAGTAGCGGTACAGCGCGGAGGAGACCATGCCGAGCTCCCTGGCCACGGCCCGCAGGGAGAGCCGGGCGGCTCCCTCGGCGGCGAGCTGTCTGCGGGCCTCGTCCTTGATGGCCGCGGTGACTTCGATCCTGGCCCGGGCGCGGGCGCCGTGTGCGGTGCTCATGACCGGCAGTCTCCCACGGAAGCAGAGCACTGCACACAAAGGAGAGCAGTGAACAAAAAAGAGAGCAGTGCTCTTGCGCAGGTGGGCCGACCCCGTACAGACTGAGTCCGGCAGGAGCGAGAGCGGTGCTCACACAAGAGAGCACCGCTACGCCATCGACGAGGGGGCCCCATGTCCACGCACGTCCGGAAGCCCGGCTGGTTCACCGTCAACGTCTTCAACCGCCTCGTGGCCTGGCTGACTCGCCGCGGCATCAGCGTCTGGGGCTCCCGTGTCCTCGCCGTCCGCGGTCGCAAGAGCGGTCAGTGGCGCACCACCCCGGTCAACCTGCTGACCTTGGACGGCAAGCAGTACCTGGTCGCCCCCCGCGGCCATGTGCAGTGGACGCACAACATGCGCGCCGCGGGCGGCGGCGAACTGCGCCTGGGCAAGCGCGTGGACACCTTCACGGCGGCCGAGGTGGGCGACGACGACAAGGCCCCCGTCCTGCGCGCCTACCTCAAGCGCTGGAAGGCGGAGGTCGGGGTCTTCTTCAACGGAGTGGGCCCCGACTCCCCCGACGAGCAGCTGCGCCGCATCGCCCCCGACCACCCGGTCTTCGAGATCACGCCGACGGGCTGATCACTCCTGCGGGCCGGCCTCGCCGCCCGCCGCGGGGCGGCGGTCCAGCGTGGCCAGGGCACGCTGGGCGATCGGGTGCGTGCGGACGATCTCGCCCAGCGACGTCGAACCCCGCGTGATGTCCCTGAACGCCTTCCAGGCCGGGCGCAGGCCCGTCAGCCCGGCGTGGAACAGCCCGGGGCGACGCATGAACACCGTCAGCAGCCGCTTGCCGACGCTCATCTCCACTCCGAGGCCGGCCTTGACCGCGAACGCGTAGTTGAGAGCCTGCCGGCGCGTGTCCACGGCGTCGTGCGCCTCGGCGATCCGTACCGCCCACTCCCCCGCGAGCCGGCCGGAGCGCAGGGCGAAGGAGATGCCCTCACGGGTCCACGGCTCCAGCAGCCCCGCCGCGTCACCGCACACCAGGACCCGACCGCGCGACAGCGGCGAGTCGTCGGCACGGCAGCGGGTCAAGTGGCCCGAGGAGATGCTCGGTTCGAAGCCCGCGAGGCCGAGGCGGCCGATGAAGTCCTCCAAGTACCGCTTGGTCGCGGCACCTTCGCCACGGGCCGAGATGACCCCGACCGTCAGGGTGTCGCCCTTGGGGAAGACCCAGCCGTAACTGCCGGGGATGGGCCCCCAGTCGATGAGCACCCGGCCCTTCCAGTCCTCGGCGACGGTCTCCGGCACCGGGATCTCGGCCTCCAGCCCGAGATCCACCTGGTCGAGCTTGACCCCGACGTGCGCCCCTATCCGGCTGGCACTGCCGTCCGCCCCGACGACGGCCCGTGCCAGCACCACCTCGCCGCCTTGGAGGACCACCGCCACGGTGCGCCGGTCCGGCACCGACGAGCCGTGCTGCTCGACCCGCTGGACGGTGACACCCGTGCGCAGCTCTGCGCCCGCCTTCTGCGCGTGCTCGACGAGCTGCTGGTCGAACTCGGACCGGTTGATCAGGCCGAAGAGCATCTGCCGGGAGCGGCGCGTCCGCGTGAAACGGCCGTTGTGGGAGAACGTCACCGCGTGCACCCGGTCCCTGAACGGCAGCTCGAAGCCGGGCGGCAGGGCGTCGCGCGAGGGTCCGATGATGCCGCCGCCGCAGGTCTTGTAGCGCGGCAGCTCTGCCTTCTCCAGCAACAGCACACGTCTGCCCGCCACCGCCGCCGCGTACGCGGCCGAAGCGCCCGCGGGTCCCGCGCCCACCACGACGACGTCCCACACCTGCCGCACGTCGTCCGCCGAAGAGTTCTCGCTGCTCACGATGGTCTGATGCTCCCGATCAAGCCGCCTGCCGCTGTCTCCCGCATCCTACGGCGGCGGTCACCGCAGGCCGCTGTGGGAGGATCGGCGGCGTGGGTGGCCCTTACCAGGGGCCTCGCCCGCACCACACGATCACCGCGTACCGAGAGGTACGCACCCGTACAACGTCGCACCCACGAGGAGCGTGCCCATGTCGTCGAATCCGGTCGCCGAGACCGTCGCCTCGCTGATGCCCAGGGCGAAGGAGGAGCTCGCCGAACTGGTGGCCTTCCGGTCGGTGGCGGACTTCGACCAGTTCCCGAGGAGCGAGAGCGAGGGCGCCGCCCGCTGGGTCGCCGACGCGCTCGCCGCCGAGGGTTTCCAGGACGTGGCCCTGCTCGACACCCCCGACGGCACGCAGTCGGTCTACGGCTTCCTGCCGGGGCCCGAGGGCGCGAAGACCGTCCTGCTCTACGCCCACTACGACGTGCAGCCGCCCCTGGACGAGACCGCCTGGACGACCCCGCCCTTCGAGCTGACCGAGCGGGACGGGCGCTGGTACGGGCGCGGGGCCGCCGACTGCAAGGGCGGCCTGATCATGCATCTGCTGGCGCTGCGCGCGCTCAAGGCCGACGGCGGTGTGCCCGTCCATGTGAAGGTGATCGCCGAGGGCTCGGAGGAGATGGGCACGGGCGGCCTGGAGCGGTACGCCGAGGAGCACCCCGGCCTGCTGGAGGCGGACACCATCGTCATCGGCGACGCGGGCAACTTCCGCGTCGGCCTGCCGACCGTCACCACCACCCTGCGCGGCATGACCATGATGCGCGTCCAGGTGGACACGCTCGCGGGCAATCTGCACTCGGGCCAGTTCGGCGGTGCCGCGCCCGACGCGCTGGCCGCCCTGATCCGCGTGCTGGACTCGCTGCGCGCCGAGGACGGTTCGACGACCGTCGAGGGCCTCGCCGGGGGCACGGCCTGGGAGGGGCTCGAGTACACCGAGGAGCAGTTCCGGCAGGACGCCAAGGTGCTGGACGGCGTGGAGCTGATCGGCTCCGGGGCGGTCGCCGACCGCATCTGGGCCCGTCCGGCCGTCACGGTCATCGGCATCGACTGCCCGCCGGTCGTCGGCGCCACCCCGTCCGTGCAGGCGAGCGCCCGGGCGCTGATCAGCCTGCGCGTGCCGCCGGGCGTGGACGCGGGCGAGGCGACCAAGCTGCTCCAGGCGCACCTGGAGTCGCACACGCCGTGGGGCGCGCGGGTCAGCACCGAGCAGATCGGCCAGGGCCAGCCGTTCCGGGCCGACACCACCAGCCCGGCGTACCGGGCCATGGCGGCCGCGATGGCGGTGGCCTACCCGGGCCAGGAGATGCAGTACGCGGGGCAGGGCGGATCCATTCCGCTGTGCAACACGCTGGCCACCCTCTACCCGCGTGCGGAGATCCTGCTCATCGGGCTGAGCGAGCCGGAGGCGCAGATCCACGCGGTGAACGAGAGCGTCTCCCCCCAGGAGCTGGAGCGCCTGTCGGTGGCGGAGGCGCTGTTCCTGCGGAACTACGCGGCGAACTGACCGCTCTGCTCGCAGCAGAAGGCCCTCGCCCTCGGGCGGGGGCTTTTCTACCGTCCTCCCATGGACCTCATCGAGTTGCTCCCCCGGCTGCACCTGCTGCGCTTCCCGGTCGGCCAGGCCTATCTCTGGCGCGACGGCGGCGAACTGACGCTGGTCGACGCCGGCCCGGCGGGCTACGGCAACCGGATCGCCGAGGCGGTGACCGCGCTGGGCCGGCACCCGAGGGACGTACGGCGGATCGTGCTCACCCACTTCCACGCGGATCACGCGGGCGGGGCGGCCGAGTTCGCCGCGCTCAGCGGTGCCGAGGTGCTGGCGCACCGGCTGGACGCGCCCGCCGTACGGGGCGAAGCAGCGGGCCCGGAGCCGTTGTTCGAGGACTGGGAGCGGCCGCTGCACGAGCAGGCGCTGACGCTGCTGCCCGAGGGCGACCACCCCAGGCCCCGGGAGGTCACCGAGGTGTCCGGCGGCGAGGTGCTGGACCTCGGCGGCGGGGCGCACGTCGTGCACGTGCCGGGGCACACGCACGGCAGCATCGCACTCCATCTCCCGGAGCACGGCGTTGTGTTCACGGGTGACACGGTCGCCGCGTCACCCGCCGACGGCACGGTGATGCCGGGAGTGTTCAACCTCGATCGCGGGCAGGTCCTGGCCGCGTGCCACAAGCTGGCGGAGCTCGGCCCGGAGGTGGCCTGCTTCGGTCACGGCGATCCGGTGACGCGGCAGGCGGCGCGAGCCCTGCGGAGCGCGGCGCTCAGGACCTGATCGGGATCGCGAGCAGGATCGGGATCGCACCCGCCGTGTTCAAGGATCACCGCCGATCCGCAACCGGCTGAGGTGGTTCCATGCCGTCAGGGGTCGCCGTGAAGCGGGTCGCCGGCACCTCGAACGGTCCGCCTAACCGAGGGCCGGGTCCAGGACGATGTCCTCCTCGCGCGCGGTGACGGACGGCTCCTCGGGGAAGTGGCAGGCGGTCAGATGACCCGAGGGGCTGCCGTCCACCCGCACCAGCGGCGGTTCCTCCGCGGCGCACTTGTCCTGCGCCTTCCAGCAGCGGGTGCGGAAGCGGCAGCCGGAGGGCGGGTCGATCGGGGACGGCACGTCACCGGCCAGCCGGATGCGTTCGCGCCGGTCGACGGCGTCCGGGTCGGCCTCGGGTACGGCGGACAGCAGGGCGTGTGTGTAGGGGTGCCGGGGGCGGGTGTAGAGGGACTCCCGGTCGGCGACCTCGACGATCTTGCCGAGGTACATCACGGCGACCCGCTCGGAGAAGTGCCGTACGACGGCGAGGTCGTGGGCGATGAAGACGAAGGCGATGCCGAACTCCCGCTGGAGGTCCTGGAGCAGGTTGACGACCTGCGCCTGGATGGAGACGTCCAGGGCGGAGACCGGCTCGTCGGCCACGATCAGCTTCGGCCTGAGGGCGAGGGCCCGGGCGATGCCGATGCGCTGGCGCTGGCCGCCGGAGAACTCGTTGGGGTAGCGGTTGTAGTGCTCGGGGTTGAGCCCGACCGTCTCCAGGAGCTCCTGGGCGCGCTTCTTGTGACCCTGGGGCGGGTTGATGCCGTTGAGCCGCATCGGGGTCTCGATGATGGTGCCGACGGTGTGCCGGGGGTTCAGCGAGGAGTACGGGTCCTGGAAGATCATCTGGAGGTTGCGGCGGGCCTCCCGCATCCGCCCGGGTGACCGGTGCGTGATGTCCTCGCCGTCGAAGACGACGGAGCCGCCGGTGGGTTCGAGCAGCCGGGTGATCAGCCGGCCCGTGGTCGACTTGCCGCAGCCGGACTCCCCGACCAGCCCCAGCGACTCACCGGGTCCGACCGAGAAGTCGATGCCGTCGACGGCCCGGACCGCCCCGATCTGCCGCTGGAAGATGATGCCCTGCCGGATGGGGAAGTGCTTGTGCAGACCGCGTACCTCCAGGAGGTTCTCGCCCGGGGTGCGGTCGGTGTTCTGCCCGGTGAGGGGCTCGGTGGTGCTCACGGCATGTTCCCTTTCGTCCGCCGCCGTCACTGCGCGGCCCGTGCGGCCGCCGCGTCCCGGTCGTCCGGACCGGCCCCGCCGCGGATCTCCCGCTTGGCGTCGTCGCTGAGATGGCACGCGGCGAGGTGGTGCGCGCTGCCGGAGACGAGGCGCAGCTCGGGCCGTTCCGCCGTGCAACCCCCCTGCGGGACCCAGCCCTTGTAGGCGCAGCGCGGGTGGAAGGCGCAGCCGTCCGGCAGGTTGATCAGGCTCGGCGGGCTGCCGGGGATCGGGTTGAGCCGTTCGCCGACATCGCCGCTGAGATGCGGCATCGACTGCAACAGCCCCCAGGTGTAGGGGTGCTGGGGCTGCTTGAGCACATCGCGGGTCGTGCCGTACTCGATGCGGCGACCGCCGTACATCACCAGGATGTCGTCGGCGACGTCGGCGACCACGCCGAGGTCGTGCGTGATGATGACGACGGCGGAGCCGAACTCCTCCTGGAGGTCGCGGATCAGGTCCAGGATCTGCGCCTGGACGGTGACGTCCAGGGCGGTGGTGGGCTCGTCGGCGATGAGCAGGGCCGGGTCGCACACCAGCGACATGGCGATCATGGCGCGCTGGCGCATGCCGCCGGAGAACTGGTGCGGGTAGTCCCTGACCCGGCGCTCGGGCTGCGGGATGCCGACCCGCTTCAGCATCTCCACCGCTCGCTCCCGGGCCTCCTTCCTGGAGACCTTGTGGTGGACCCGGTAGGCCTCGGCGATCTGGGAGCCGACGGTGAAGAAGGGGTGCAGCGCGGACAGCGGGTCCTGGAAGATCATGGAGACCGTCCGGCCGCGCAGGGCGCGCATCCCGGCCTCGGGCAGGGCGACGAGTTCCCTGCCGTCCAGCCAGATCTCGCCCGAGACCTGGGCGCGGGTGCCCTTGTGCAGTCCGAGCAGGGCCAGTGAGGTCACCGACTTGCCGGAGCCGGACTCGCCGACGATGCCGAGGGTCCTGCCCTTCTCCAGGGTGAAGGAGACGCCGTCGACGGACTTGACGAGGCCGTCCTCGGTCGGGAAGTGCACCCTCAGGTCGCGTACGTCGAGGAAGGGCGCGGGCGCGGGTGTGACGTCCACGGGCTGCGGTGAGGTCGATACGGACACGGGTGTTCCTAAGGACGAAGAAGGGCTCAGGCCAGGCGCACGCGAGGGTCGACGAGGCCGTACACCAGGTCGACGACGACGTTGGCGAGGACGACGAACGTCGCGGCGAAGAGCGTGGTGCCGAGGATGACCGGCAGGTCGGAGTTCTGCACGGAGTCGACCGCGAGCTTGCCGATGCCGTTGATGCCGAACACCGACTCGGTGATGACCGCGGAGCCGCCGATGAGGGATCCGACGTCCATGCCGAAGATAGTGATGATCGGGGTGATGGCGGCGCGCAGTCCGTGCTTGAGGACGACGGTGGCGGCCGGCAGGCCCTTGGCGCGGGCGGTGCGCATGTAGTCCTCGGCGAAGACCTCCAGCATGGAGGAGCGGGTGAGCCGGGTGTACATGGCGAGGTAGACGATGACCAGGGTGGTCCACGGCAGGAGCAGCCCCTGAAACCAGGCGGCCGGGTCCTCGGTGATCGGCGTGTAGCCGGAGGTCGGCAGGATCTGGAACTTGTCGACGAAGAGGTACAGCAGGAGCAGGCCGATGAAGTAGATCTGCACCGACACGCCGAACAGGGCGAGTCCCACCGCCGCCTTGTCGGCGGCCCGGCCCCTGCGCACCGCCGCGACGGTGCCGAGGCCGACGCCCAGGACCAGGAAGGCCACCGCGGCACCGACCCCGAGGGAGAGGTCCGCCGGGAAGTCCGAGAGCAGCGTGGTGAGGACCGGGGTGTCGGTCTGGAAGGAGACGCCGAGGCAGGGCGCGCCGCAGTGGATGCGCACGCTCTGGTCGCCGAAGTCGCGTCCGGCGAACAGCCCCTTGAGGAACTCCCAGTACTGGGTCAGATAGCTCCGGTCCAGGCCCAGGGAGTGCTTGATCTCCGCGAGCCGGGAGGGTGAGCAGGTCTTTCCGCAGGCCAGCAGGGCGGGGTCGGACGGCAGCGCGAAGAAGATGAAGAAGGTGATCGTGGTGATCACCAGCATGATCACGGTCGCTGCCAGCAGGCGTCTGATGAGGTAACGAAACATGAGGTGCCGGGACCTGACGTGAGTGGGATGCCCGCCGGCGGCCGGGGCCGCCGGCGGGGTGTGGTGGAGACGGTTCCGTCAGTGCTTGATGTAGACGTGGACCAGGCTCGGCTCGGCGAGGATCGTGTCGGAGATGACTCCGCCGACCTTGGAGCCGGACATGTCGCTGAAGTTCATGTACATCAGCGGGACCACGGCGGCGTCCTTGAGGATCTGCTCGTCCATCTGGCCGTAGGCCGCGTTGCGCTGTCCGACGTCGGTCATCCTGGCGGCCTTGTCGATGAGGGAGTTGACCTTGGGGTCGTTCAGGTAGGAGAGGTCCTGGTTCGACTGCGGGTTCTTCGCGATGAGGCGGCCGTCGAAGAGGGTGGGCAGCACCGTGGAGGCGTTGGGCCAGTCGGCGATCCAGTCGCCCCAGGTCAGGTCGTACTGGTTCTTGGTGTTGTCGATGGTGCTGAAGTAGTTGGCCGCGTCGATGGGGGTGATGTTGACGTGGATGCCGATGCGTCCCAGCGCGGTCTTCACGGCGTCGGCGAAGTGCTCCTGGGTGGGGGTGTTCTCCACAGCGATCGACATGGTGGGCTTGGGGTCGCCCGCCTGCTTCATCAGTGCCTTGGCCTTGGCGAGGTTGCCGGCCGGGTTGGCGCTGTACAGGCTGAACTTCTTGTAGCCGCCGATGCCGGGGCTCAGCATCGTGGTGGCGTAGTCGCCGTACGCGGAGCCGCCGAACGCGCCGCGCACCGTGGTCTTGTCGATGGCGTACTCGATCGCCTGACGGACCTTCAGGTCCTTCACCCGGGTGGTGTTGATGGCCAGGTAGTTGATGCCGGGCGCCGGGATCTTGTAGTAACGGCTCTTCAGCGAGGGGTCGTTGGCCAGCTGGGACAGGTCGGAGCCCGCGATCGGCCACTGCTGGATCGACGTCTGCGCGGTGCCGGCGTCGGCCTTGATCTGCTGGTCGATGGCCGACTCGTCCTGGCCGAACTTCACGTCCATCTCGTCGACGTTCTGCTGCCGGATGGGGTCGGTCGACTGCGACCAGTGGGTGTTGCGGGTGAGGACGAGTTCCTTGTTCTTGGTGTACGACTTGATCATGTACGGGCCGTCGGACCAGACCTTGGTGTCGTAGGTCGAGCCGGTGTCGTGGGCCTTCGGCACGGCCGCCCAGCCGGTCATGGCGGTGGTCTCGTTGAAGTCGGCCACCGGCTGGTTGAGGTGGAAGACGATCGTGTACTTGTCCGGCGTCCGGATGGAGTCGAGCTGCTTGCCCTGGTACGGGCCCTTGTAGTCGGCGCCGCCGACGAGCCACTGGGCCGCGTAGGGCGGGCCGCCGTTGATGTCGGAGGAGAAGAACCGCTCGACTCCGTACTTGACGTCCGGTGCGGTGACCTCGGTGCCGTCCTGGTACTTGACGCCGTGCTTGAGGTGGAAGGTCCAGACGGTGGCGCCCTTGGAGGGGGTGCCGGTGTCGGTGGCCAGGTCGCCGACGAGTTTCGGCTTCGAGCCGGTCTCGTCCCAGCCGGTCAGGTTCCGGACGATCTCCTGGTCCATGCTCGAGCCCTCGGTCGTGTAGACGCGCTGGGGATCGAGGTGGTCGAAGTCCGCCTTGTCGAGGACGGTCAGGGTGCCGCCCTTCCCGGGGGTGCCGCTGCCGCCGGTGCTGGAGGACCCTCCGCACGCGGTGGCTCCGAGGGCGATCGCCACGGCGGTTGCCGCGAGAGCGACCGTGCGGGATCTGCGCGTTCTGCGCGTCATGGGGGAAACTCCGTTCTTGCTACGGGCTCGGCGGGCGTTCGTGGGACCGCCGGGCCGATATGTCGGGGGTGGCTTGTCAGCCGCGCCGGGCGCGGGGGTCCAGGGCGTCCCGGACGCCGTCCCCGAGGAGGTTGAGCGCCAGGACCAGCAGGAGGAGCAGGACGCCGGGCACGAAGAGGTACATCGGGTCCTGGAGGAAGAACTGGGAGGCGTCCGACAGCAACGCTCCCCAGTCGGGGTTCGGCGGGATGACACCGACACCCAGGTACGACAGCGCCGCCTCGGTGGTGATGTTCTGCGGGACGGCGAGCGCGAAGGAGATCAGGATCGGCGCCCACAGGTTGGGCAGCAGCTGCCGGAAGAGGATGTGCCGCCGGCCGGCGCTCATCAGCCGCGCCGCGTCGACGAACTCCCGCTCGCGCAGGGACAGTACCTGTCCGCGGACGAGCCGGGCGGTGTAGGCCCAGGCGAACACGGCGATGTTGAGGACCAGGACGAGCAGCCGGAGGTTCTCGTCGGTGCCGCCGTGGCTGTTGGTCTGCAGGGCGTTCTGGATCACCGGGGTGAGCGCGATGATGAACAGCAGCTGCGGGAACGCCAGCATCACGTCCATGATCCGGGACAGCAGGGAGTCGACCCAGCCGCCGAAGTAGCCGGCGGCCAGCCCCGCGACGACGCCGACGGCGGTGGACAGCAGCGCCGAGGCGAATCCCACGTAGAGGGAGGTGCGCAGGCCGTAGACGATGCGGGCGAACAGGTCGTAGCCCGTGCCCGGTTCGACGCCGAGCAGGTGCTGGGCGCTGACGCCGCCGAGCGATCCGTAGGGGAAATTCCCCGTGTCCGGATTGATCGCCTTGTTGTCGGGGGTGATCGGCCCCCAGCCGGTCAGCGCGGTGAGGACCGGTGCGAGGAGCGCGATCGCGATGAACAGGAGGGTGGCCGCCAGGGCGACCGTGGTGACCTTGTCCCGCCTGATCCGACGCCAGGCCATCCGGGCCGGTGAGCGGCCGGCGACAGCCGTGCCGCCGGGTCTGGAGTCCTGCGTCGACGGTTCGGTCAGCAGCGTGGTGCCGCCGCCGGTGTCGACCGGCTGGTGTTGCGTGGTCATCGTACGGACATCCCGGATCTGCCCCTGGGGCAAGGAAATTGGGTGGCGGTCGTTGCTTCCGCCGTGAGACTCTGCGGACTTTCGCAACGGCGTGCGAGTCCGGTCAAGCCGCGCAGGGGCGAGAAAAGGGATTGTTTGCGGACATGGAAAAGTGTTGACGAGAGCGGGGAATGCGATTACCCGGCGCGTGAAGGTCTGCGGGAGATTCCTTGGGCAGCGATTGGCCGTGGCTCCGCCGCCGTTTCCCCTCGCTTTTCCCTCGGAATTCCCCGCGCCGGGTAAAGAGAGCCGTGCGTGAAACCGGTCGTCAGCCGACGGGTACCCCGGCCTCCAGATAGAACGCCGCTCCGCGCTCCTTGGCCCTCAGGGCCCAGCGCAGCCGCTCGTAGCGCACCGGGGGCAGCAGACCGGCGGCCTCCTCCTCGGTGACGAACCGCCAGGCGCGCAGCTCCGGACCGGGCAGCAGCAGCCGGCCCGCCTCACGGGAGTGCAGGAGGCCGCCGTCGAAGAGCAGCCGCAGACCGCCGAACCCGGGGGGCACAGGACGCTCCCAGTCGACGACGAGCAGGCGCGGCACCTCGTCGAGGTGGATGCCGGTCTCCTCGGCGACCTCGCGCATCCCTGCGCGTGCGGGTGCCTCACCGCGTTCGACGACGCCGCCGGGGAACTCCCAGCCGGCCTTGTACGTGGGGTCGACGAGCAGGACCCGGTCCTGCTCGTCGAAGAGGAGCACTCCGGCGGCGAGCGTCTCGGCGGTCGGCTCGGGCGTCTGCACGATGTCGCAGACGGGCGCGGCACCGCTGGAGACGGCCTCGGCGATGCGGACGGCCGTCTCGTAGGGCGTGAGGTCGCTGGTGTCGACCGGGTGGGCGTCGGCGGTCAGCCAGGAGGCGAGGGCGGCGCGGTAGGGCTCGATGTGGTCGGAGGACCACCGGCGTATTCGTATCTCGCCGTCGGGCAGGTCCCGCGGTACGTCGCGGCTCGCCGTGCGTTCCCGCAGTATCGTTTCGGCCGGAGTGAGCAGGATGTGACTGACCGGAATCCTGCGTGCGGCCAGGCCGCCGAAGATCTCGTCGCGGTACTCCTGGCGCAGCAGGGTCATGGGCACGATGAGGGTCCCGCCGAGTTCGGCGAGCATGGCGGCCGCCGTGTCGATCACGAGCCGTCGCCAGATCGGCAGGTCCTGGAAGTCGCCGGCTTCGGCGAGGCGTTTGGGCGGCAGCAGGTGGGCGAGCGTGCCGCCGATGACCTCCGGGTCGAAGAGCGTGCTGTTCGGGATCAGTTCGATCAGCTCCCGTGCGGCGGTCGTCTTCCCCGCACCGAACGCGCCGTTGATCCAGACGACGGTCACAGGTCCCCCTCTTCTGTTGGCCCCCTGAGGCTTGCCCGCTCCACCCTGCCACGGAAACCAGCCGCAGTTGAGGGCGCATGACGACGGCGCCGGCGCCCCCTGTGGCGGGAGCACCGGCGCCGTGCGGGCGGGCCGTGGGCCGTCAGCCCTTCTTCTTCTGCTGGCTGCCGTCCTCCCGGTCCAGGGACAGGCTGTCCTTGGCGACGGTCTCGTCGAGGGTCTTGAGGGTCTCGTCGACGCTCAGGGTGCCCAGACCGTCCCCGAGGGCGTGCGACGGGGTGACCGCCGCGACGACGAAGCCGGTGGCGAGGGAGGCGATGGCGAGCATGCTGCGCTTCTTCATGCCCGACTCAACTGCCGGACCCGCTCCGGGGTCACGCGGCCGCGTACGACCGGGCGACACAGGGCGTCACCCTCAGTCGCCGTCCCGGTCGGCGGCCCACTCCCCCGGGCCGCCGCCTCGCCACTCGATGAGCCCCGTGGCCGCCACGTACGTCTCGTCCGCGTCCTCGATCCCGGCCCGCCGCAGGAACTCGGCCACGTCGAGGGGGCCGTAGGCGATGCCGAGGAACTGGTCGTCCACACGGACCCGACGGCCGCCGTCCGCGGCGGGCGGGTAGACCACGACGGGTTTCACGGACGCCATGGCACCAGGGTGCGCGGGGAGTGCGCCGGCCGCGCGCCGGGCTGGGCCGTTCGGCCCGGGGCCCTTGCGGCGCGCACGTGGCGCGGGCCGGCACCCGGGGACGCCGGCGGTGCGGGACGGCGCCCTTCCCGGTGCCGTCCCGGCGGCTCGCTCAGGCGCCCACGTAGGCCGCCAGGTGCTCACCGGTCAGCGTGGAGCGGGACTCGACGAGGTCGGCCGGAGTGCCCTCGAAGACGATCCGGCCGCCGTCGTGGCCCGCGCCGGGGCCGAGGTCGATGATCCAGTCGGCGTGCGCCATGACCGCCTGGTGGTGCTCGATCACGATGACCGACCTGCCGGAGTCGACGAGCCGGTCCAGCAGGCCCAGCAGCTGCTCCACGTCCGCGAGGTGTAGGCCGGTGGTCGGCTCGTCGAGGACGTACACGCCGCCCTTCTCACCGAGGTGCGTGGCCAGCTTGAGCCGCTGGCGCTCCCCGCCGGACAGCGTGGTCAGCGGCTGGCCGAGCGTGAGGTAGCCGAGCCCGACGTCGACGAGCCGCTCCAGGATCCGGTGCGCGGCCGGGGTGCGGGCCTCGCCGCCGCCGAAGAACTCCTCGGCCTGCGTCACCGGCATCGCCAGCACCTCGCTGATGTCACGGCCGCCGAGCCGGTACTCCAGCACCGACGCCTCGAACCGCCGGCCCTCGCACTCCTCGCACGGGGTGGCGACGCTCTGCATGATCGCCAGGTCGGTGTAGATGACACCGGCACCGTTGCAGGCGGGGCAGGCGCCCTCGGAGTTGGCGCTGAACAGCGCCGGCTTCACGCCGTTGGCCTTGGCGAAGGCCTTGCGGATCGGGTCCGCCAGCCCGGTGTACGTCGCCGGGTTGCTGCGCCGCGAGCCGCGGATGGGGGTCTGGTCGATCGCCACCACGCCCTCGTCGGCGGGGATCGAGCCGTGCACGAGGGAGCTCTTGCCCGAGCCGGCGACGCCGGTGATCACGGTGAGGACGCCGAGCGGGATGTCGACGTCGACGCTGCGCAGGTTGTTCGCCGAGGCGCCCCGGATCTCCAGCGCGCCGGTGGGCTTGCGGACGGCCGGCTTGATCTTGGCCCGGTCGTCGAGGTGCCGGCCGGTGACGGTGCCGCTGCCCCGCAGCCCTTCCAGGGTGCCCTCGAAACAGACGGTGCCGCCCGCCGTGCCGGCGCCGGGGCCGAGGTCCACGACGTGGTCGGCGATGGCGATCGTCTCCGGCTTGTGCTCCACGACCAGCACGGTGTTGCCCTTGTCGCGCAGCCGCAGCAGCAGGTTGTTCATCCGCTGGATGTCGTGCGGGTGCAGGCCGATGGACGGCTCGTCGAAGACGTACGTGACGTCGGTGAGCGAGGAGCCGAGATGGCGGATCATCTTGGTGCGCTGCGCCTCGCCGCCGGAGAGCGTGCCCGAGGACCGGTCGAGCGAGAGGTAGCCGAGGCCGATCTCCACGAACGAGTCCAGGGTGTGCTGGAGCTTGGCGAGCAGCGGCGCCACCGACGGCTCCGCCAGGCCCCGTACCCACTCCGCCAGGTCGCGGATCTCCATCGCGCAGGCGTCGGCGATGTTGACCTCGCCGATCTTCGAGGAGCGGGCCAGTTCGCTGAGCCGGGTGCCGTCGCACTCCGGACACCGGCTGAAGGTGACCGCCCGGTCGACGAAGGCCCGGATGTGCGGCTGCATCGACTCGCGGTCCTTGGAGAGGAAGGTCTTCTGGATCTTCGGGATCAGTCCCTCGTAGGTGAGGTTGACGCCGTTGATCTTCACCTTGGTCGGCTCGCGGTACAGGAAGTCGTGCCGCTCCTTCTTGGTGTACTCACGGATCGGCTTGTCCTTGTCGAAGAAGCCCGACTCGGCGATGACCCGCACCACCCAGCCGCCCCCTGTGTAGGTGGGGATGGTGAAGGGGTCCTCGGAGAGCGACTTGGAGTCGTCGTAGAGCTGGGTGAGGTCGATGTCGGAGACCGTGCCCCGGCCCTCGCAGTGCGTGCACATGCCGCCGGTGCGGCTGAAGGACACCTTCTCGGTCCTGGTCTTGTCGGCCCCCCGGTCCACCGTGAAACCCCCGCTCGCCGAGACCGAGGCGGTGTTGAAGGAGAACGCGCCGGGCGGGCCGATGTGGGGCCTGCCGAGGCGGCTGAAGAGGATCCGCAGCATCGCGTTGGCGTCGGTGGCGGTGCCGACCGTGGAGCGGGGGTCGGAGCCCATGCGCTGCTGGTCGACGGCGATGGCGGTCGTCAGCCCGTCCAGCACGTCGACATCGGGCCGGGCCAGGTTGGGCATGAATCCCTGGAGGAAGGCGCTGTAGGTCTCGTTGATCAGGCGCTGCGACTCCGCCGCGATCGTGTCGAACACCAGCGAGCTCTTGCCCGAGCCGGAGACGCCGGTGAACACCGTGAGCCGGCGCTTCGGGATCTCGATGCTGACGTCCTTGAGGTTGTTCTCGCGTGCGCCGTGCACGCGGATCACGTCATGGCTGTCGGCAACGTGCGGCCCGGGCGACTGTCTGTCCGTCGTCGTGGCCTTGCTCATGGTGTCTCCATCTGTCGGGCGGCGCTGCCGCGCTCGGACGATCTCGTTGCCCCGCGCCGCTCCCGGGGAGCGGCGCGGGCCGTGCGGTGCGGTGACTGCTACGACGCCTTCAGCTGCTGGATGCGGACCATGTTGCCCGCGGGGTCGCGGAAGGCGCAGTCGCGGACGCCGTAGGGCTGGTCCACCGGCTCCTGGACCACCTCGGCGTCGCCCGCCTGCACCCGCTCGAAGGTGGCGTCGACGTCGGTGGTGGCCAGGACGATGCTGGCGTAGGTGCCCTTGGCCATCATCTCGGCGATGGTGCGGCGCTCGTCCTCGGTGACGCCGGGGTCGGCGGCCGGCGGGTGCAGCACGATGCTGGTGCCGGGCTGGCCGACGGGGCCGACCGTGATCCAGCGCATGCCCTCGTATCCGACGTCGTTTCTGACTTCGAAGCCGAGGGTGTCGCGGTAGAACGCCAGGGCGGCGTCCGGGTCGTCGTGCGGAAGGAAGCTGGCGTGAATGCGAAGGTCCATGGCTCTCACGCTAGTTTCGGCCCGAGGCCGGCGCTTCTCGATTCCTGACCGGTCTGGTCACCTGCTTGGCCACGCAGGAGGGAATGCCCGCCGTGGCCCGGGCCGCCTCACGCCGGTAGGCACTGGGCGGCATGCCCACCAGCTCGGTGAAACGGGTGCTGAAGGTGCCCAGTGACGCGCAGCCGACCTCGAAGCACACCTCGGTGACGCTGAGGTCGCCCCGGCGCAGCAGCGCCATGGCGCGCTCGATGCGCCGCGTCATGAGATAGCTGTACGGCGACTCGCCGTACGCCTGCCGGAACTCACGGCTGAGATGCCCCGCCGACATGTGCACCCCCCGGGCGAGCGCCTCGACGTCCAGAGGCTTCGCGTACTCACGGTCGATGCGGTCCTTCACGCGACGCAGCCGGGCGAGGTCACGCAGGTGCTGTGCCGTGGTGGGTCTGCTGCTCACAAGCGCGATCGTGCCACATCGCACGCACGTGCGGCCGATTTCCACCTAAACGGACCGGACCGGTCCGTATCCCCCGGAGGGTGGCCGTCCCGCCGGTCCCGCTGCACCCCACATCACCGGCGGGTGGCCGTCCCGCCGATCCCCGCCGCACCCCGGATCACCCGCGGAGGGCCGAACCACCGGCCCCCACGGCGTCCCGCATCACCCCACCACAGGCTGAACGTTCCTGCTTGATCGGCCGCCCCGGTCTCACACCCCGGCCGCCGCCGCGTCCGTCCGTTTCGCCAGGGCTGCCGCCGCCGCGCCCACCAGGCCGGCGTCCGTGCCCATCTGCGCGGGTGCCACGGTCAGCTCCCGGACGAAGGACAGGGTCGCGTAGTCGCCCAACGCCTTGCGCAGCGGCGTGAAGAGGACGTCGCCCGCCTTGCCCACTCCCCCGCCGATCACGGCGATGTCGATCTCCACGAGCGTGGCGGTCGCGGCGATCCCGGCGGCCAGGGCCTGGGCGGCGCGTTCGAAGGAGGCGACGGCGACCGGGTCGCCGGAGCGGGCCGCGGCGGCCACCGCGGCGGCGGACGTGTCTCCGTCGGGGCCGGGCCGCCAGCCGTTCTCCAGGGCGCGCCGGGCGATGTTGGGGCCGCTGGCGATGCGCTCCACACAGCCGTGCGAGCCGCACGGGCACAGATCGCCGTCGAGGTCCACGCTGATGTGCCCGATGTGACCGGCGTTGCCGGTGGGTCCCGGGTGCAGCCGGCCGCCGAGCACCAGACCGCCTCCGACGCCCGTGGAGACGACCATGCACAGTGCGTTGTCGTGTCCCCGGGCGGCGCCCTGCCAGTGTTCGGCCGCCGTGATCGCCACACCGTCGCCTATCAGCTCGACGGGCAGGTCCCCGGCCGCGGCCCGGACCCGCGCCACCAGCGGGTAGTCGCGCCAGCCGGGCACGTTCACCGGACTCACCGTGCCCGCGGAGGCGTCCACGGGCCCGGCGCTGCCGATCCCGACGGCCGTGGCCCGTCCCCACAGCGGCGACGCGGTGAGCTCGCCGAGCACCTCCTCCACGGCCCGCATCACGGTGTCTCCGTCCTCCCGGGCGGGCGTGGGCCGCTGCGCGCGGGCCAGAATCCGGCCACGGCCGTCCACCAGGGCGCCGGCGATCTTGGTGCCGCCGATGTCGAGCGCGGCCACGAGGTCGGTGTGCATCAGAGTCGGATCTCCCCGTCGGACATGCGTGAGAAAAAAGCCGAGAAAGCCGTCAAGCAGGGCACGCAGCGGACCGGTCCCGCGACAGCGCGCGGGGCCGGAGAGTGCGGTGGACAGTCTCCCCCGAGCCTGACAACGTTGTCCAGGCTCTATGCTCGACGCCACATCCTCATACAAACCCAGGATCGACGCACCCCCGTGGACGACAGGACAGGACACCGCACCGTGCCCCAGACCCCCCTCCGATCCGCCACGCGCTACGGCACCCGGCCGACCATGAAGGACGTCGCGGCACGCGCCGGAGTCGGCCTGAAGACGGTCTCCCGTGTCGTGAACGGGGAGCCGGGGGTCACCCCGGAGACGGAGCGGCGGGTGCAGGAGGCGATCGACGCCCTCGGCTTCCGCCGCAACGACAGCGCGCGGGTGCTGCGCAAGGGCCGCACGGCGAGCATCGGCCTGGTCCTGGAGGACCTCGCCGACCCGTTCTACGGGCCGCTGAGCCGCTCGGTCGAGGAGGTGGCCCGCGCACACGGCGCCCTGCTGATCAACGGCTCCAGCGCGGAGGACCCCGAGCGCGAGCAGGAACTGGTGCTGGCCCTGTGCGCGCGCCGGGTGGACGGACTGGTGGTGATCCCGGCCGGGGACGACCACCGGTACCTGGAGCCCGAGCTCAAGGCGGGCGTCGCCACGGTGTTCGTGGACCGGCCCGCCGGGCACATCGACGCCGACGTGGTCCTGTCGGACAACTTCGGGGGCGCCCGCGACGGCGTCGCCCACCTCATCGCCCAGGGGCACCGACGGATCGGCTTCATCGGCGACATGCCCCGCATCCACACCGCCGCCGAGCGGCTGCGCGGTTACCGGGCCGCCATGGAGGACGCGGGCATACCCGTGGCGGGCTCCTGGATGTCCCTCGGCGTGACCGGCCCCGAGCGGGTGCGCAGGGCGGCCGAGGAGATGCTGAGCGGCCCGGACCCGGTCACGGCGATCTTCGCGGGCAACAACCGGGTGACGGTCACCGTGATCCGGGTGCTCGCCGAGCAGACCCGCCCGGTCGCCCTGGTCGGCTTCGACGACATCGAGCTCGCCGACCTGCTCCAGCCTGGCGTCACGGTCGTCGCCCAGGACGCGGCGGACATCGGCCGCACCGCGGCGGAACGTCTCTTCCGGCAGCTGGACGGCTCCCTCGTCACTCCCGAGCGCATCGAGCTGCCGACCCGGCTGATCACCCGCGGCTCGGGCGAGATCCCCCCGGCGGACTGAGCGGCCCATGGACGACGGCACCGATCGCACACTGCGGGCACTCGGCCTGGCCGAGGCGCCGCGCGAGCATCCGCTGCTGTATCCGGGGGCGTGGCCCGCCGGCTCCGGGATCCTCGACGGGGACCGTTTCCTGCCGCCGGAGCGGCTGGTGTACGAGGACCGCACCCCGGTCGTCGCCATCGGTTCCAACGGCTGTCCGGGGCAGCTGCGCCACAAGATGACGGAGTTCGGCATCGAATCACCGCTGCCGATGGTGAAAGCCCGGGTGACGGGCATCGACGCCGGTGTCTCGGCGCATGTGAGCCGCATGGGATACGTGTCGGCCTCGCCGGTCGGCGCCCCGGGCACCGTGCGGGAGTTGTTCGTCCTGTGGCTGGACGCCGGGCAGCTAGCGGTGATCGACGCGAGCGAGGGCGCGCCGGTGCCGGGCGGCAACTTCGACCGGGCCTGGCTGCCGTCGCCCGATGTCCGCTTCGACCTCGCGGACGGCACTCGTCTGCCCGGGGCGTACGCCTACGTCAACCGGCACGGCGTCCTCCACGACGGCACGGGCGTCCCGCGCACGCACCCCGGTGAGCGGGAGCTGCTGACCGAGCTGCTCGTCGGGCTGCCGCGGCTGCGGGAGCTGTTCGGCGTGGTGCCCGAGGAGTTCTGCGCGCGGGCCCGTGGAGACCGGCGGCTGTGCGAACGGGGCACACGGCTGTTCATCGAGGAGAAGCTGGTGACGGCCTCCGGGCTCGAGCGGTACGTGGCCGCGTCGGCGCGGGTTCAGCAGACCGGGAGCCCGGGAACCGGCGCGTCGTTGTCGCCGCCCTTGATGTAGACGTCGCTGACGTAGACGTCGGTGTTGCCGCTGTCGTCGTCGGTCTTCGCCCACCAGACGTTGGTCCACTGCCCGGACGTCTCGCGGCGGCCCAGGTTCTGCTGGCAGTGGAAGTAGTTGGTGCCCGCGTTGAGGATCCCCACCTTGGTGCCGGAGGCGGTGTAGGAGTCGGCGGTCTTCCAGACCTGGCAGTTGTACTTGCCGCCCCCGATGGCGTGGCAGGCCGGGGCCGGGGTGGTCGAGCCGCCGCCCGGCGTACCGCCGTCCGCGGAACCGCCGCCGGTGGTGGTGCCGCCCCGGGAGGTGCCGCCGTCCGAGGTCCCCGCGCCGCCGCCCGCGCCGGCCGTCTTCCCGGGGGCGGCGGTGGTGGCCCGGCCGGTGGGCTCGGGGTCCTTCTCGTCGGCGGGCTTCTTCGACGGGGTCCCGTCCTTGTCGTCGCCCTGCCGCGTGGCCCGCGGGGCGTTCGAGCCGTCGTCCGGACCACCGGGCTCGGCGGAACGGGCGCCGGCACCGGCGTCGGTCCGGGCGCCGGTCTTCTCGTCGCCGGGGTCGCCGAGCAGGGCGGCCGTCGTACCGGCGGCGGCGAGGACGACGGCGACGGCCGCGGCGGCGAGGACGACACGTGCCCTGCGGCGGGGCGTGGCGCGATCGGCGTTCACGGGGGTGGTCGAGACGGACGGGCCCGGGGCGCCGCCGATGGGGGCCGGTCCGAAGCCCTGGGGGCCGGTGCCCGGGCTCTGCGGTCCGTGCCCCACCGGCGTGGGGTGCCCGGAGCCCTGGCCGTGCGCGGCGGGTCCGGTGTGTCCTGGCCCGGCATGGGCCGCCGCCCCGAAGGCGCCGGCCGTGCCGAAGCCCGGGGTGTGCGTGCCCTCGTGCGGCCCGGCGGCGCCGGACTGGGGCGGACCGGACCCCGGCGGTACCGACGGAAGGCTGCGTTCCGTCTCCGGGGGCGGCGGGGCCGCGCTGCCCACCGAGGCGGAGGTCGGCTCCTCCGCGCCGCCCGAGTCCGCGATCGCCTGGAGCATGTCCCGGGCCTGCTCGGCCTCCGGGCGGGACTCGGGCCGCTTGTCCATCAGCCGCTGGAGGACGGGCGCGAGCGGCCCGGCGCGGCGGGCTTCCGGCAGCGGCTCGCTCACGATCGCGGTGAGCGTGGAGAACGTCGACGTGCGGCGGAAGGGCGAGGCTCCCTCGACGGCCGCGTACAGCGTGGCGCCGAGCGCCCAGATGTCGGAGGCGGGGCCGGGGTGGGCGCCCTGGGCGCGCTCGGGGGCCAGGTAGTCGAGGGATCCGACGAGTTCGCCGCTGCGGGTCAGGCGCGTGGCCGAACCGTCGCCGGGGTCCTCCATCGTGGCGATGCCGAAGTCGGTGAGGACGACCCGGCCCGAGCGGTCGAGCAGGATGTTGCCGGGCTTCACGTCCCGGTGCAGGACGCCCGCGCGGTGGGCGGCGGCCAGCGCGTCCATGACCTTCGCGCCGATGCCGGCGGCCTCCGCCGGGTCCAGCGTGCCCCGCTCACGCAGGACGTCGTCCAGGGACGGCCCGTCGACCAGTTCCATGACGATGATCGGGCGGCCGTCGACCTGGGCGATGTCGTGCACGGCGATGACGCCGTGGTGGCGCACCCGGGCCGCCGCACGCGCCTCGCGCCGCATCCGCAGGTGCAGATCGGCCAGTTCGGGACCGGCAGCGTCCGTGTAGGTGCGCAGTTCCTTGACCGCGACCTCACGGCCGAGGACCTCGTCGACCGCCTTCCACACGACGCCCATGCCGCCGCGTCCCAGCGCCGCCGTGACGCGGTAGCGGCCCGCCAGCAGCCGACCGGCCCCGTCCGTCTGCCCGTGCTCCCCCGTCGACACCGCTGCCCCGTTCCTGTGACCCCACCGGATGCACTGACTCCGTCAGTCGTGGCGTACAGATTACGGGGCGGCGGTGACGGGACCAGCGGCCGGCCACGGCTGTGACAGGGCCGGTACGTGCCCGCGGTGCCGGTGTGCGCAGGCCACCGGGCGGGAGGACGTCAGGCGGAAGCCGTCAGGTCCCCGCGCCGCGGCACGGCGAAGCCCTCCAGGTCCCTCCGGGTCAGGCCGGATAGGCGGGCGACCTCTCCCATGTCCAGCGCTCCGCAGTCCAGGCCGCGCAGCAGGTAGCCGCTGAGGGCCTTGGCGGTGGCGGGCTCGTCCATGACGTCGCCGCCGGTCTGGTTGGCGTAGCGGGACAGGCGGGCCGCGGCCTGCTCGAAGCCCTCCCGGTAGAAGGCGAAGACGGCCGCGTAGCGGGTGGGGATGTGGCCGGGGTGCATGTCCCAGCCCTGGTAGTAGGCACGGGCCAGGGCGCGGCGGGTGAGGCCGTAGTGCAGGCGCCAGGCGGCGTGGACCTTCTCGGTGGGGCCGACGGGCAGGACGTTGGTGGAGCCGTCCGAGACGCGTACCCCCGTGCCGGCCGCGGCGACCTGCATGACGGCTTTGGCGTGGTCGGCCGCGGGGTGGTCGCTCGCCTGGTGGGCGGCGGAGACGCCGAGGCAGGCGCTGTAGTCGAAGGTGCCGTAGTGCAGCCCCGTGGCGCGGCCCTCGGCGGCCTGGATCATACGGGCGACGGTGGCGGTGCCGTCGGCGGCCAGGATGGACTGGCTGGTCTCGATCTGGATCTCGAAGCCGATCCGGCCGGGCTCGAGGCCGTGCGCCTTCTCGAAGGCGTCCAGCAGCCGTGCCATGGCGGTGACCTGTTCGGCGTAGGTGACCTTGGGCAGGGTGAGCACCAGCCCGTCCGGCAGGCCGCCGGCCTCCATCAGGCCGGTGAGGAAGATGTCGAGGGTGCGGATGCCCCGGGCGCGTACGGGCGCTTCCATGCACTTCATGCGGATGCCCATGTAGGGGGCGGCGGTGCCGTCCCGGTAGGCCTCGGCGACGATGCGCGCGGCGCGGGCGGCGGCCTCGTCCTCCTCGGCGTCGGGGCGGTTGCCGTAGCCGTCCTCGAAGTCGACGCGCAGGTCCTCGATGGGCTCGCGCTCCAGCTTGGCCCGCACCCGGGCGTGGACGGGTTCGGCGAGCTCCTCCGTCAGGCCGAGGACGGCGGCGAAGGACGCGGCGTCCGGCGCGTGCTGGTCGAGGGCGGCGAGGGCGCGGTCGCCCCAGGAGCGCACGGTGTCCGGGGCGAAGACGTCGCCGGGGACGTAGACGGTGTGGACGGGCTGGCGGGTGCCGGGGTCTCCGGGATAGCGGCGCTCCAGCTCGGCGTCGACCGGCGCGAGGGAAGCGTCGATCTCCTCGCTGACGGCGCCCGCGAGGCTCGTCGCCACCTTCTCCTGCTGGCCCTGACCCATTCCGAGACCCTCCTGTTTTCCACTGTACGGAATCAACAATCCGTAGAGCGAAGCTATCGGCCGACCTTCGGCCTGGTCAACACCGTCGTGCCGTCGGATTCCCCGTCCTGCGCGCTGATCACCGCGGACCCGCCCTCCTCTTCCGTACGGAGAAGGCAAGCTTCATCCTGACGTGCAAGGGGAGGGAGACCACGTGCCGAACGAGGCCGGATTGACGCGCCGCCACGGGCTCAAGGCAGCGGCGGTCGCCGCCGTCGCGGGACCGCTGCTCACCACCGCGCGTCCCCCACAGCGCGCCTCCGCCGGCGAGCACGAAGGCGCCCTGAACGTCATGACGTTCAACGTACGGATGGCGACCGTCGTCGACGCGACACCGCGCTGGACCGTACGCCGACCGGTGATGCGGGAACTGCTGCGCCGTGAGCGACCGCACGTCATCGGCACGCAGGAAGGGCTCTACCGGCAGGTGCGCATGATCGAGAAGGATCTCGGCGAGCACTACGACTGGATCGGCACCGGACGCGGGGGCGGCAGCAAGGACGAGTTCATGGCGATCTTCTACGACACGCGCAGACTCGACCCGATCGAGTTCGATCACTTCTGGCTGTCCGACACCCCGTACACGATCGCCTCGAACACCTGGGGCGCGGACTGGCTGCGCATGGTGACCTGGGTCCGTTTCGCCGATCTCGCCGACGGGCGACGCGAGTTCTACGTCCTCAACACCCACCTGGACAGCGTCAGCCAGTACGCCCGGGAACGCTCGGCGGGGCTCATCGGCGAGACGATCGCCGGGTGGGACCGGTCGTTGCCGGTGATCGTCACCGGCGACTTCAACGCGGACGCCCGCGCCAACCGGGTGCACGACCTCATGCTGGACATCGGCCTGGTGGACGCCTGGGACGCGGCGGCCTCACGGGGTCCGGCCTACGGCACGTACCACGGCTACCGGGGGCCGAGGCCCGGGGGACGGCGCATCGACTGGATCCTCACCACGCCCGGGGTGACCACGCACCGGGCCCGGATGAACACCTTCAGCGTGGACGGGACCTATCCGAGCGACCACCTGCCGGTGCAGGCCTCGATGACCCTGGGATGACAACAGGCCCCCGCGACCGTTCCCGGTCACGGGGGCCTTCGCCGGCCTGGGCCGTCAGCCCTTGCGGGCCTTGATCTCCTCGGTGAGGGCCGGGACGACGTCGAACAGGTCGCCGACGACGCCGTAGTCGACCAGGTCGAAGATCGGGGCCTCGGCGTCCTTGTTGATCGCCACGATCGTCTTCGAGGTCTGCATACCGGCACGGTGCTGGATCGCGCCGGAGATGCCGTTGGCGATGTACAGCTGCGGCGAGACCGACTTGCCGGTCTGGCCGACCTGGTTGGTGTGCGGGTACCAGCCGGCGTCCACCGCGGCACGCGAGGCGCCGACGGCCGCGCCGAGGGAGTCGGCGAGGGCCTCGATGATCGCGAAGTTCTCCGCGCCGTTGACGCCACGGCCACCGGAGACCACGATCGCGGCCTCGGTCAGCTCCGGACGGCCCGTCGACTCACGCGGCGTACGGCCGGTGACCTTGGTGCCGGTGGCCTGCGCGGAGAAGGTGACGTTCAGGGTCTCGACGCTGCCTGCGGCCGGGGCGGCCTCGACGGCGGCGCTGTTGGGCTTGACCGTGATGACCGGGGTGCCCTTGGAGACACGGGACTTGGTGGTGAAGGAGGCGGCGAACACCGACTGCGTGGCCACCGGGCCCTCGTCGCCGGCCTCCAGGTCGACGGCGTCGGTGATGACGCCGGAGCCCAGACGCAGCGCCAGACGGGCGGCGATCTCCTTGCCCTCGGCGGAGGACGGGACCAGCACGGCGGCCGGGGAGACGGCCTCGTGCGCGGCCTGGAGGGCGTCGACCTTGGGGACGACCAGGTAGTCGGCGTACTCGGCGGCCTCGTGCGTGAGGACCTTGACCGCACCGTGCTCGGCGAGGGCGGCGGCGGTGTCACCGGCGCCGTTGCCCAGCGCGACGGCGACGGGCTCGCCGATGCGGCGGGCGAGGGTCAGCAGCTCCAGGGTGGGCTTGCGGACGGCGCCGTCCACGTGGTCGACGTAGACGAGAACTTCAGCCATGGGACTTCTTCTCTCCTGCTTGCGAAAGATGAGGGACGGTCGGCGATCGGGCTCAGATGAACTTCTGGCCCGCGAGGAACTCAGCGAGCTGCTTGCCGCCCTCGCCCTCGTCCTTGACGATCGTGCCCGCGGTACGGGCCGGGCGCTCGGTCGCGCCGTCGACGACCGTGTAGGCGCCCTCCAGGCCGACCTCTTCGGCCTCGATGTCCAGGTCGGACAGGTCCCAGGACTCCACCGGCTTCTTCTTGGCCGCCATGATGCCCTTGAAGGACGGGTAACGCGCCTCGCCCGACTGGTCGGTCACGGACACGACCGCCGGCAGGGAGGCCTCCAGGTTCTCGGACGCGGCGTCGCCGTCGCGGCGGCCCTTGACCGTGCCGTCCTCGACGGAGACCTCGGAGAGCAGGGTGACCTGCGGGACGCCCAGGCGCTCGGCGAGCAGCGCGGGCACGACGCCCATGGTGCCGTCGGTGGAGGCCATGCCGGAGACGACCAGGTCGTAGCCGGCCTTCTCGATCGCCTTGGCCAGGATCAGGGAGGTGCCGATGGCGTCGGTGCCGTGGATGTCGTCGTCCTCGACGTGGATCGCCTTGTCCGCGCCCATGGACAGCGCCTTGCGCAGCGCGTCCTTGGCGTCCTCGGGGCCCACCGTCAGGACGGTGACCTCCACGTCGTCGTCGGAGTTCTCGGAGATCTGCAGCGCCTGCTCGACCGCGTACTCGTCGAGCTCGGAGAGCAGACCGTCCACGTCGTCCCGGTCGACGGTCAGGTCATCGGCGAAGTGCCGGTCGCCAGTGGCGTCGGGCACGTACTTCACAGTGACAACGATCCTCAAGCTCACGCCGGCTCTCCTACTGCATCGTCATTTCTCGGCTGCCTCTTGCAGGCAGCATAGGCGCCTCAAGCGGCCGATCCCGGTCGGGGCGACCCACGCTCCGAGCGAAATATTACTCGTCAGTACACCCAGTTCGTTCCCGCTAAGCAAGCGCTTTGAACTGTGACCTTCGCAACGCAGCGTAACCGGAACTCGACGGTCACGCAGCACGGGGGGAGGCCCGGTTCAGTCGCGCAGACGCTGGAAACGACCCTGGTGATAGAGGAGCGGACGTCCGGTGCCGGCGGGGTCGCCGTGCACGACCTCGGCGAGCACGATCCGGTGGTCCCCGGCGGGTACGCGCGCGACGACCCGGCCCACGAGCCAGGCGAGCACGCCGTCCAGGACGGGGACGCCCTCGGGCCCCTCCCGCCAGACGGTCGGCGGGCCGAAGCGGTCGGCCCCGCTGCGGGCGAAGGTGGCGGCCAGCTCCTGCTGGTGCTCGCCGAGGATGTGGACACCGACGTGGTCCGCCTCGGCCATCACGGGCCAGCTGGAGGCGCCGGTGCCGACACCGAAGGACAGCAGGGGCGGCTCCGCCGAGACGGACGTCAAGGAGGTGGCGGTGAACCCCACCGGTCCCGCCTCCCCACGGGCGGTGATGACCGCGACTCCCGCCGCGTGCCGCCGGAAGACCGAGCGCAGGAGGTCGGGCGTGGCGAGGACGTCGGCAGGCATGGGGTCAGGCTGACGATAAATGGTGCGCGCAGTCAAGTGCGCTCCGTCATGTGGGAGATGGCTCACCCAGGGCCTCACACCGTCACACCGCCTCACCCAGCGCGGCGATCACGTCGGCCTTGCGCGGCTGCCCGGTGGCCCGCCGCACCACTCGCCCGTCGGCATCCAGGACCAGCACGGTCGGCGTCTTGAGGATGTCCAGCCGCCGCACGAGGTCGAGGTGGGCCTCGGCGTCGATCTCGACATGCCTCACGCCCGGTACCACGGCGGCGACCTCGCCGAGGACCCGCCGGGTCGCCCGGCAGGGCGCGCAGAACGCGCTGGAGAACTGCACGAGCGTGGCCCGCTCGCCGAGGTCCGCGCCCAGCTCCGCCGGATCGAGCCGCTTGCCGTCGTCGCGCCCGCGCACCCGCACTCTCCCGCTCCGCCGCCGTTGCAGCACTCCGTAGGCGCTCGCCGCCGCGAGCACCACCACGCACACCACCAGTCCGGTCATCACCTGCTGCAAGCGTTCACGAGACCGCAAAGATTCCCGCCCCCTCCACCGGGCCGTGCTGCGGAATGCTTGGTTCCCATGGACATCGATGTGAGGGGGCCGCGTTTCGGCGCCGCCGTCACGGCCGCCGTCCTGGCGGTCGTTCTGGTCACCGGGAGCGTCTGGCTGCTGGCCTGGCAGACGTTGGCGTTCCTGCTGGGCGCGGCGGGCGGAGCGGGACGCTCCCCGTACGGCCTGCTGTTCGCCAGGGTGGTGCGGCCGCGGCTCGGGCCGCCAACGCAGTTCGAGGCGCCCGAACCGCCGCGGTTCGCCCAGGCGGTGGGGCTGCTCTTCGCCGGGCTCGGACTCGTCGGCTTCGCCCTGGGCCCGGGCTGGCTGGGGCTCGCGGCGACCGGCGCCGCACTCGCCGCGGCCTTCCTCAATGCGGCGTTCGGGTACTGCCTGGGCTGCGAGTTGTACCTGCTCGTACGGCGGGTGACGCCCCGCGTGGAGTAATGGGGGCGCAAAAGCACGAGGTGGGGACCGGCGGGGGACGTGACGAGAATCTCGCCGCCCATGGGCACGAGGACTGGCTACCCGGCCGTTCTTGGGGCACCATCTGCGACAAGCCGTAAACCTACGGCTGCGTAACTTCTCCACTGGGAATCCCTTCCCAGGCAGAGCAGGAAGGGTCCGAACCGCCCATGGCAGAGCTCGTCTACCGTCCCGTCGTCGGTTTCGCCCGCACGCTGTTCAAGGTGTGGGACCTCAAGATCGACTGTCAGGGTTCGGAGAACATCCCGCGCTCGGGCGGCGCCGTGTTGGTGAGCAATCACATCAGCTACCTGGACTTCGTCTTCGACGGCCTGGCCGCGCTGCCGCAGAAGCGCCTCGTGCGTTTCATGGCGAAGGAATCCGTGTTCCGGCACAAGGTCTCCGGCCCGCTGATGCGCGGGATGAAGCACATCCCCGTGGACCGCAAGCAGGGCGAGGCGGCCTACGCGCACGCCCTGGACTCGCTGCGCTCGGGTGAGATCGTCGGGGTGTTCCCCGAGGCGACCATCTCCCAGTCGTTCACGCTGAAGAGCTTCAAGTCGGGCGCCGCGCGCCTGGCCCAGGAGGCCGGCGTGCCGCTGATCCCGATGGCCGTGTGGGGCACGCAGCGGCTGTGGACCAAGGGCCAGCCGCGCAACTTCAAGCGCAGCCACATCCCCATCACGATCCGCGTGGGCGAGGCGATCGAGGCCTCCCGCGACAAGTACGCGGGCGCCATCACCCGCCAGCTGCGCGAGCGCGTCCAGGAACTCCTCGAAGCCGCCCAGCGCGCTTACCCGGTGCGCCCCAAGGGCCCGGAGGACACCTGGTGGATGCCGGCCCACCTCGGGGGCACGGCTCCCACACCGGAGCAGGTGCGCGAGGCCGAGGCGCACTGACGCCCGGCCGGGCGCGGCTCAGGCGGAGGGCTCCACAGCGCGTACGGTGATGTCCGCCCCCGGGCTGAACTTCTCCAGCAGCTCGGCGAGTTCGGCCCCGGCCGCGGTCACCTCCGCCACCGGCATCGGGGGCAGGCTCTCCAGCAGGAAGATGCCCGACGTCGTCTCCTCGGTGAGCCGGGTGCGCGGGCCCTGCCGCCAGTTCCAGCGGCGGCAGGTCACGCCCGCGTCGTCGCGCCACACCACTTCGCCCGCGTCGGGGTGCTCGACACTCTCCTCACCGCCGGCGACGGTCACGAAGTCCTCCTCCCCCGTGGCGCGGATCAGGCGCATACCGCCCTCGATGCGGTCGAGGTCCTCCCCGCCGACGGGGATCAGATGGGCGACGGAGACGGCGTTGTAGAGGTCGACCAGCAGGTTGATGCGGGGCAGCCCGGCGTCCGAGAGGGCCCGCCGGGCCAGCGCCTCCGCGGAGTTGCGGGTGCGGGACGGCTTCGAGCCAAACGCCGTGTAGGTCCGGCGCCATGCGGCCATGTGCGGGTCCTCGTGCGGGGCGCGGCCTTCCAGCCGTGCGGTGAGCCGGCGCGCCGCGTCGTCCAGCAGAGCCGAACCGGCTTCGCTGCTCGGCCCGTTGACCAGGCCGTGTGCCTCGATCGCGAGATGCCTGAAGCCGGGCGCGAGGGTGCGTACGTCGTCGGACACGGTCAGCGTGAGCGTCATGGTCGCCTTGCCTCAGAGTGCGGTGGGGAGCGTCTGCCAGAGGTGCGGCCGGTCGCGCGCTGCCGTAAGGGCGTCCAGCACGACCGGATGCGGTGCAGCATACAAGACTGGGTAGTCCAGTTCATTGGACGCATGATCGGGCGTGAAGGCGAGCCGCTCACCGTCGAGGGAGAACCGGGCGTCCACGCCGGGCTTGTTGCCCCGGGGGTCCTGCCGGTGCCAGGCGCCGTTGAACCGCACGGCGACCAGACCGTGCAGCACGTCGAACTTCTGATAGCAGAGCGCGGTGGGGATGTCCTCGGCCCGCAGCAGCGCGGTCAGCGCGTGGGCCTTGGCGTAGCAGATTCCGGTGCGCTGTTCCAGGACGTCGGAGGCGCGCCAGGTGACGCGGAGATCACCCGAGTCCTGCGAGTGCGGGATCGTGTCGCGCACGAACTCGAAGGCCGCGCGCGCATACTCATACGAGTCCTGCACCCCGTCGGCCAGCTTCGCCGCCGTCGCCCGCACCAGCGGGTGATGATGGTCGATCGCCTCATCAGCGGCCAGATACGCGGAGAGGTCGGGAGTTTCCTGGATCAGCTGCATGCAGGCAGAGCGTAGGGAGGGACCACGCCACGGTCAATCCCTTTACGCTCTGCCGCATACATATGCAATCGCCGGTGCTGGATCGCCGGCGCGACGGCCCTAGCGGGCCATCTCTTCCTTCAGCGCCGCCAGGAACGCGTCCACGTCCTCCTCGGTGGTGTCGTAGGCGCACATCCAGCGGACGTCACCCGCGGCCTCGTCCCAGAAGTAGAAGCGGAACCGCTTCTGGAGCCGCTCGCTCACGTCGTGCGGAAGCCGGGCGAACACCGCGTTGGCCTGCACCGGGTAGAGGATCTCCACGCCGTGCACGGCCCGCACGCCCTCGGCGAGGCGCTGGGCCATCTCGTTGGCGTGACCGGCGTTGCGCAGCCACAGATCCCGGGCGAGCAGGGCTTCCAGCTGCACCGACACGAAGCGCATCTTGGAGGCGAGCTGCATGGACAGCTTGCGCAGGTGCTTCATGTGGCGGACGGCGTCCTGGTTGAGCACCACGACCGCCTCGCCGAACAGGGCGCCGTTCTTCGTGCCGCCCAGGGACAGGAGGTCGACCCCCGCGGCGTTGGTGAGCGTGCGCATCGGGACGTTCAGGAAGGCGGCGGCGTTGGCCAGCCGCGAACCGTCCAGGTGCACCTTCATGCCGTGCGCGTGGGCGTGCTCGCACAGGGCCCGTATCTCGTCCGGCGTGTAGACCGTGCCCAGTTCGGTGGCCTGGGTGATCGAGACGACCTGCGGCATCGCACGGTGCTCGTCGTCCCAGCCGTAGGCCTGGCGGTCGATCAGCTCGGGGGTGAGCTTGCCGTCGGGCGTCGGGACGGTGAGCAGTTTCAGGCCGCCGACCCGCTCGGGCGCGCCGCACTCGTCGACGTTGATGTGCGCGCTCTCGGCGCAGATCACCGCGCCCCAGCGGTCGGTGACCGCCTGGAGCGCGACGACGTTCGCGCCGGTGCCGTTGAAGACCGGGAAGGCCTCGGCGGTGGGCCCGAAGTGGCTGCGGACCAGCCGCTGGAGGTTCTCGGTGTACGCGTCCTCGCCGTAGGCGACCTGGTGCCCGCCGTTGGCCAGTGCCAGGGCGGCGAGGACCTCCGGATGGGCTCCGGCGTAGTTGTCGCTGGCGAAGCCCCGGACCTCGGGGTCGTGATGACGGCGGGCGTCGGTCTTCGGCGGGTTCACGGCTTCTCGGTGAGCCACAGACGTTTTCCGTTCACTTCTGCGGCGGGCTTCTCCCAGACCTCGGTGATGGCCTCGGCCAGGTCCTTGACGTCGGTGAAGCCCGCGAACTTCGCGTTGGGCCGGTCGGCGCGCATGGCGTCGTGGACCAGCGCCTTCACCACCAGGATCGCAGCAGCCGACGTCGGCCCCTCGGGACCCCCGGCCTTGCGGAAGTAGTCCGCCATGGCCAGCGTCCACGCCTCGGCCGCCGCCTTGCCGGCCGCGTAGGCGGCGTTGCCCGCGGTGGGCTTGGTGGCGCCGGAGGCACTGATCAGCACGTACCGGCCGCGGTCGCTGCGCTGGAGCCCCTCGTGGAACGCCAGCGAGGTGTGCTGCACGGTGCGCACCAGCAGCATCTCCAGGAAGTCCCAGTCGTCGAGGCTGGTCCGGGTGAAGGTCTCGCTGCCGCGCCAGCCGCCGACGAGGTGGACCAGGCCGTCGACGCGCCCGAAGTCCTTCTCGATGCGGGTGGCCCAGTCGCGGGTGGCCCCCAGGTCCAGCAGATCGACCGTGTCACCGGTGACGGTGGCACCGCCGGTGGCGTAGCTCGCCGCGTCGACCGCCTCGGCCAGCCGCTCCGGATCGTTGTCCGAGCCGATGACGGTGGCTCCCGCCTCGGCCAGCCTGAGCAGCGCGGCCCGGCCGGCGGGTCCGCCCGCTCCGGCCACCGCGATCACCGCACCGCTGAGCGCCCCGTTCCCCATGTTCTTCGCCTCCTGAGCAGTGTTCTCGGTACGCCGATCGCTCACGCGGCGATCCGCTCGGCGCTGTCCGCCGTGATGCCCTTGGTGGAGGCGATCACGTTCTTCAGCTTCTTGGACAGTGCCTCATAGAACATGCTCAGCGGAAACTCGTCCGGAAGCACGTCATCGACGAGCTTGCGCGGCGGCTGCGTCGTGTCCAGGGCGTCGGGGCCCTTGGCCCACTTCGAGCCCGGGTGCGGGGCGAGGTAGGTGGAGACGAGCTCGTAGCCGGCGAACCAGTGGACGAGCTTGGGGCGGTCGATGCCGTCGCGGTACAGGTCCTCGATCTCGGCGCAGAGCTGGTTGGTGACCTGCGGGGCGCGCTCCCAGTCGATGGTGAGCCGGTTGTCGGTCCAGCGGACGACGTCGTGCTTGTGCAGGTAGGCGAAGAGGAGCTGGCCGCCGAGGCCGTCGTAGTTGCGCACGCGCTCGCCGGTGACCGGGAAGCGGAACATGCGGTCGAAGAGGACCGCGACCTGCACGTCACGGGCCTGCGGGACGCCTTCCCCGGCCAGCTTCACGGCCTCCTTGAAGGCGGTGAGGTCGCAGCGCAGCTCCTCCAGGCCGTACATCCAGAACGGCTGGCGCTGCTTGATCATGAACGGGTCGAAGGGCAGGTCGCCGTGGCTGTGGGTGCGGTCGTGGACCATGTCCCACAGGACGAACGCCTCTTCGCAGCGCTTCTGGTCGTGGACCATCGCGGCGACGTCCTCGGGCAGCTCGAGGCCCAGGATGTCGACGGCGGCGTCGGTCACGCGGCGGAACCGGGCGGCCTCGCGGTCGCAGAAGATGCCGCCCCAGGTGAACCGCTCCGGGGCCTCGCGCACGGCGATGGTCTCGGGGAACAGGACGGCCGAGTTGGTGTCGTAGCCGGCCGTGAAGTCCTCGAACGTGATGCCGCAGAACAGCGGGTTGTCGTAGCGGGTGCGCTCCAGCTCGGCCAGCCAGTCCGGCCAGACCATGCGCAGCACGACCGCCTCGAGATTGCGGTCCGGGTTCCCGTTCTGCGTGTACATGGGGAAGACGACGAGGTGCTGGAGGCCGTCCACACGGTTCGCGGCGGGCTGGAAGGCCAGCAGCGAGTCGAGGAAGTCGGGCACCTCAAAGCCGCTGTCGGCCCATCGGGTCAGGTCCTTGACCAGGGCCTCGTGATAAGCGGCGTCGTGCGGCAGCAGCGGGGAGAGCTCCAGGACGGCGTCGGCGGCCCGGCGTACGGTGAGCTCGGCCTCGGCGGGGTCGGGTGCGCCCTCGGCGTCGAAGTCGATCGACCCGTCCTTGGACTGCCATGGCCGGATCCGCTCCACGGCATCCTTGAGCACGGGCCATGCCGGGTGCTCCACCACCCTGGCCACGGGAGGAAGACCTTCCTCCGAACCCACCTGCACAAGAATTTCCGTCATGTCCCACCTTCCACGGGAGAATCTCACGTATGCAGACCGTATACACACGAGGTTCCTCCCAGCAAGGGCGGACCCGGGAAATTATCCTGCCTGACCCAGTGCTTCACCGCACTTTTTCCTGTCCGCCACGCTTCTGCCCGGATGTGCCGCAACCATGCCCTCACTCTCTGCACAGGGCGGGTTCAGGCGATACGGTCAAGGGGGCCCTCAGGCCCCCCAGTGCCGCCTGTCGACGGAAGAGAGTCGCGTCTTGAACTTCCTCACCATCGGTCACCGCGGAGTCATGGGTGTGGAGCCCGAGAACACCCTCCGGTCCTTCGTCGCCGCCCAGGAGGCGGGCCTCGACGCCATCGAGCTCGATCTGCATCTGAGCAAAGACGGCGCGCTCGTCGTCATGCACGACACCGATGTGGACCGCACGACCGACGGCACCGGCCCGATCGCCGAGAAGACCCTCGCCGAGCTGCGGGCCCTGGACGCGGGCCGGGGCGAGCGGGTCCCCGTCTTCGAGGAGGTCCTGGACGCGGTCCACACGCCGCTCCAGGCCGAGATCAAGGACGCGCAGGCGGCCCGGGCCCTGGCCGAGGTGATGAACCGGCGCGATCTGGCCGACCGGGTGGAGGTGTCCTCGTTCCACGACGAGGCGATCGCCGAGATCAAGCCCCTGGTGCCGGGCGTGCGCACGGCGCTGATCGCCAGCCGCTACGGCACGGACATCGTCGACCGCGCCGTGCAGGCCGGCGCCGAGACCGTCTGCCTGAACATCCGCCGGCTCACTCTGGAGATCGTCGAGCGGGCCCGCAAGGCCGACCTGAGGATCATCGGCTGGGTCGTGAACACACAGGACCAGCTGCGTCTGGTCCGGGCGTTCGGGCTGGACGGCGCGACCACCGACCACCCCGACATCAAGCGCACGGGCCGCTTCACGGCCTAGGCGAGCTCTTTGACCAGCAGCTCGAACTGCAGGTCCTCGCGCTGCGGAATACCGAAGCGCTCGTCGCCGTACGGGAACGGCGTCATCCGTCCCGTGCGGCGGTAGCCGCGCCGCTCGTACCAGGCGATGAGGTCATCGCGCACGGAGATCACGGTCATGTGCATCTCCGTCACGCCCCAGATCTCGCGGGCCTGCCGCTCCGCCTCCGCGATGATCACCTTGCCGAGTCCCGCGCCCTGGAGCCGGGGACTGACGGCGAACATCCCGAAGTAGGCGTGCTCGCCCCGGTGTTCCAGCTGGCAGCAGGCGACGATCCTGCCGTCACGCTCCACCGTCACGAGCCGGCTGTCGGGCGACGCGATGACCGCCAGCACCCCCTCCGGGTCGGTCCGCTGCCCTTCGAGGATGTCCGCCTCGGTGGTCCACCCGGCCCGGCTGTCGTCGCCCCGGTACGCCGACTCGATCAGCGCGACCAGCTCGTCGACATCGGCGTCGGTGGCGTCGCGGAAGGTCAGTGGCGTGGCGGCGGTCTCCATGGCGTACGTCTCCGTCTTTCGGGCGCGGCTCGGGCAGGGACGAGCGTAACCCCGCCACTAGGCTCCGCTGCATGGTGCATGTACTCAGCAGCAGGATCCTGCTCCGCCCGGCCGACCCCGAGCGGTCCCGTGCCTTCTACGGCGAGCAGCTGGGCCTCGCCGTGTACCGCGAGTTCGGGACCGGGCCGGAACGCGGCACGGTCTTCTTCCTCGGCGGTGGCTTCCTTGAGGTCTCGGGCCGCGCACAGACGCCCCCGGAGCCCGCCGTACGCCTGTGGTTGCAGGTCGACGACGTGGCGGCGGCGCAGGAGGAGCTGCGGGCGAAGGGGGTGGAGATCGTCCGGCCGCCGGTGAGGGAGCCCTGGGGGCTGGTCGAGATGTGGGTCGCGGACCCGGACGGGACGCCGATCGTGCTGGTGGAGGTGCCGGCCGACCACCCGATGCGCTACCGGCCCGGCATCTGAGACCCGCCCGGGCGGTGCTGCCAGCCCCGGTCGGTACGGGCGAGTTCGCGAAAACCGGCACCGGTGAGCAGGGCGAGCATCGCGGTGTCGGCGGCCCGCTCGTAGGCGACGAGCCGGTCCACGCCGCACAGCCGGAGCCAGTCCGCGGCCCGGGCGAGCAGCCAGTGCTCCAGGCCCGTGCCGTACCGCTCGCGCCGCCACGTGCAGGTTGACCAGGTCGGTCAGCCGGCCGCGGTCGGTCCGGCGGAAGGGGCGCACCTGGGGCGCGGGCATGGGGAACCTCCGGGCAGGGTGAGGGAGCCGGTGGCCGCCACGCGGTGCGGTACGGGGCGAGGGTACGTCGGGCCCGCGGCGGCACACCCGTGGGTTTCCCCGGATGGCAGGGAGCCCCGGGGGCGGCATAGCGTGCTGGAAGGGGTTCCCGGGGGCCCGTCCCCCGCCGCTCGTGGAAGGAACGCCATGAAGCTCGACGCACCGGTGACCGGCGGCCCCTGCTGGACCGAGCTGGGGACCAGTGACCTGCACGCGGCCCAGCGGTTCTACACACGGTTGTTCGGCTGGCGGCCCGAGACGGACGCGCGTCAGAAGGCCGGTGGTTACACCGTCGCGCATGTCGGGGACGCGGCCGTGGCCGCGCTCGCCCCGCTGTACCAGCCGTCGCAGCCGGTCGCGTGGAACGTGTCCTTCGCGGTGACCGACGCGGACGCCACCGCGCGGGCGGTGGCCGAGGCGGGCGGGACGATGCTGTTCGGGCCGGTGGACGTCTCCGAGGTGGGCCGTTTCGCGGTGGCCGCCGATCCGGGCGGTGCCGTGTTCCAGCTGTGGCAGGCGGGCACCTTCCCGGGCGCCGGGCTGTTCAACGCGCCGGGTTCGCTGGGCTGGGTGGAGCTGATGACGCGGGACCCGGACGGCGCGGTGTCCTTCTACACGCGGGTGTTCGGCTGGACGGTCGCCCCGTCGGACCGCTACACCGAGTTCGGCGTCGGCGGCGCGGACTTCGGCGGCATGGTCACGATGGACGACAAGTTCCCGCCCGAGGTGCCGGCGCACTGGCTGCCGTATTTCGCCGTGGCGGACGTGGACGACACGACCGCCGTGGCACAGCGGCACGGCACGGTCCTGATGGTGCCCACCTCCGTCCCCGACGGTCCGCGCATCGCGGTGCTGCGGGATCCGCAGGGGGCGATGTTCGGTGTGTACCGGGCGGGCGACGAGACCTGAGACGACGGTGTGACCGACCGGCCGGCTTGCGCTGGAGTGCGCTCCAGCTCCTAGCGTCTCGCGTACGACCTGCCTGAAGGGACGAGAGTGCGTTACACACTGTTCGGCAAGACCGGTCTGCGCGTGAGCGAGCTGAGCCTCGGCACGATGACCATGGGCGGTGACGGGGGCTGGGGCACCGGCAAGGAGGTCAGCGCCCGGATCGTCGAGGCCTACGCGGAGGCCGGGGGCAATTTCGTCGACACCGCCAACAACTACACCGGCGGCGGTTCGGAACAGCTCCTCGGGGAAGTGCTGGAGGGCCGGCGCGACACGTTCGTGCTGGCCAGCAAGTACACCTGCGGGATCCGCGACGGTGACGTCAACGCCGCGGGCAACCACCGCAAGAACCTGGTCCAGTCGGTGGAGGCGAGCCTGCGGCGGCTGCGGACCGACCGGCTGGACGTGCTGTGGGTGCACGCCCGGGACAACTTCACACCGGTCGAGGAGGTCATGCGGGCCCTGGACGACCTCGTCCGCACGGGCAAGGTGCTGTACGTGGGTGTCTCGGACTGGCCCGCCTGGGAGATCGCCCAGGCCAACACCCTGGCGGAGCTGCGGGGCTGGACCGCGTTCGCCGGTTCCCAGCTGCGCTACAACCTGCTGGAACGCACCCCCGAGCGCGAACTGCTGCCACAGGCCCGGGCGTTCGATCTCGCGGTCCTGGCGTGGGCCCCGCTGGCGGCCGGGAAACTCACCGGCAAGTACCGCAGGGGTGAGACGGGGCGGCTGGAGGGCGCGGCCGGGGACGCCGACCCCCGTGAGGAGGCGGTGATCAGCGCGGTCCTGGAGATCGCCGAGCAGGGCGGCTGGAGTCCGGCCCAGGTCGCGCTGGCCTGGTTGCTGGCCAGGCCGGGCAACGTGGTGCCGATCATCGCCGCCACCAAGGTGAGCCAGCTCGCCGACAATCTGGCCTGCGTCGACGTCCGCCTCGACGCGGACGCCCTGGCCCGGCTCGACGAGGTGAGCGCGGTGCCGCTCGGCTTCCCGCACGACTTCGTCCGCGAGCCGGCCGTCACCCGGAACATCTACGGTGACCGCTGGGCGGCCCTCGACGATCGCCGCTCCACGCATCGCCGGACGGTGCACGAGGTGCTCTGAGCGGTGTCCTTTCAGGTCCGCAGTCCGCCGAGGCGGCCCTCCAGCTGGGTGAGCAACGTGCCGAGAAGTGCGGCGAGTTCACCCTGCTCGGGGCCGTCGAGGCCGGACAGCACGGCTGTCTCGTAGGCGAGCTGGACCGGCAGGAGGCCGTCGACCAGGTCGCGTCCGGCGTCGGTGAGGCGGAGGTGGACGACCCGGCGGTCACGGGTGTCGCCGCGCCGTTCGACCAGACCGCGCTCGCTCAGCTGCCTGAGGCGTTTGGTGACGGCGGCCCCCGAGGAGAAGGTCTCGCGTGCCAGTTCCCCGGGGGTCAGCTCGTGCCCGGTGCGGCGCAGCGCGCCCAGCAGATCGAACTCGGGCCTGCTCAGCCCCGCCCGGCGCAGGGGGGCGTCCTCGGCCTGCTGAAGGAGAGCGGCACAGCGGTTGATCCGGCCGATGACCTCCATCGGCCCGGTGTCGAGCCCGGGATGCACGGCCCCCCACTGCCGGACGACAGCGGCGACGGTATCCCCCCGGCGCCCGTCGCCCGGCCCGGCTCCGGCAGCCGACCCGGCCCCATCACCACGCCCCTGCGCCCCCTCGTCCGAACCCTGCCCTTCCTCGAACGGGACACCACCGCCCGGTTCGGCTCCGGCAGCCGCCTCGGACCCATCTCCGCGCCCCTGCTGCCCCTCGTCCGAGCCCTGCCCGTCCCCGACCGGGGCACCACCGCCCGAACGGCCCCCGGCCGCCGCCTCCGAACCCTCGCCCTGCGCCGGCGACTCGTCCACGCCTGGCCCGCCCCCGACCGGGGCACCTCCACCGGGGTCGGCTCCGGCAGCCGCCTCGGCCGTGTCTCCACGCCCGTGCGCCCCCTCGTCCGAACCATGCCCGTCCCCGACCGGGACACCACCGCCCGGTTCGGCTCCGGCAGCCGCCTCGGACCCATCTCCGCGCCCCTGCGACCCGTCGGCCGGGCCTCGTCCGGTCGCTTGGGGCTCGTCGGCCGCCGTCTCGGAGTCTCCTCGGTGTGTCTGCGCCCCTTCACCCGAGCTCCCTCCGGCCCTCCGGGGCGTGCCGGTCACCGGCCGGGCGGCCGACGCGGCTCCGGCCGTTCGGGCACCGTCCGCGCCATGCCCCCCGGTCGTCGTCTCCGCGTCGGCCGCCGCCCGTGCCTTCGCCACCGGATCCGCCTCGCCCCCCGGCTGCGGATTCCGCCCCGCGTCGCTCCCCGCGGGCGATGGTCCTTGGGTCGGCGTCATGGCCGTGCGTCCTCCGTTTCGATGGCCGGGTCCCGGTCCGGGAGCAGGCCCTGGCGTCGGGCCGTCGCGGCGAGCGTACGGTGTCCGGCCTGCTCGGCGAGCACGACCCGCTCCTGGGGCAGAGCCCGCTGCCACCATTCGCCCGCGGCGGCGTCGGCGGTGGCGCGCAGGTCGGCCAGGGCGACGGCGAGGCCGCGGCGGGCGGCTTCCAGAGCCGCGGTGCCGGGGTCCGGCCCGGCGAGAAGGCGTGCGGCGTGCTCGCGGGCCCGGTCGGCGGTGGCGAGCGCCCGTTCGACGCGATCGCCCGCGCGCCGGTTGGTGACGGCCACGGCCGCCGCGAACCCGACGAGCGCGCCGATGAGGGTGTCCACGACCCGCTCCGTCATCAGCGCCGCGGGCTGCTGGTATCCGCCGAACTCCGTGATGAGCAGGGCCATCGGCGTCACGCAGACGCTGCCGAGCCAGTAGTTCCGGCTGATCAGCGCCTCCGCGCCGAAGCTGAACGCCAGGCAGCACAGCACGAGCGCCGCCGGGCCCAGGTGCGCCAGGGGCACGACGGCCAGGAAGACGAGCACCCCGACGACGTTGCCGACGACGCGCTGGACGGCCCGGTTCCACGTCAGGGAGAGGTTCGCCTGGTAGAGCGAGGCGGCGGTGACCAGCGCCCAGTAGGGGCGGCCGACGCCGAGGGCGAGGGAGGCCCAGCCGGCCAGCGCGCAGCCGAGCGCGGTACGCACCGCGAGCGGGGTCAGCGGGCCCAGCCGCGCCCAGGCAGACCGGGTGGCGTCCACCCCGAACAGTTCATCGGCCGCCGCGTCCGGCAGCCCGGCCTCGGGAACGGGCCCCGTGCCGCGCAGCGAGCCCGCCCACGCGCGCAGTCGGCCCGCGTCGGCCTCGCCCGGCGCCGCGAGGGCGACCTCCGCGCGGACCACGAGCCGTTCGAGGGCCCGCCGGGTCCGGGACGGGGCGCCGGTGGACAGCAGCGACTGCCAGGCGGCCTGTGCGGCGGCGTAACCGGCGGCGCGGGTGCGGGCGTGCCCCTCTCCGGTGCCGCCGGTGTCGGCGTGCGCGGCGGCGGCCGTCAGAGCGGCGGCGGTGGCGCGGCGCTCGGGTCCGTGCGGCCGGACGAGCGCGGGCGCCATGCAGACCAGCCAGGCCCAGGCACCCGCCGCGGCGGCCATCGCCAGATGTCCGGGCACCTGGGCGAGGGTCTGGGGCGCGAACAGGGAGGCGGAGCTGACGAAGGTGAGGACGACATGGCCCGGCGGCCCGATCCGGCTGGCGTCGCACAGGACCTTCTGCGCGGCGGCCAGCAGCGCGCCGACGGCGACCAGGACGACGGCGTGGTGGGTGAGCGAGGCCGCGACCAGGGCCACGCCGAGGCCGCCCAGCATGCCCAGCACCACCCGCATGAGGGCTCCGGCCCGGGCGGCGTAGGGACGGTTGTGGGTGTACAGGGCGCACAGGGATCCGGCCATCGCGTACATCACGAGGTCGAGACGGCCGTGCGCCATCAGGGTGAGCGCGGGCGGAGCGATCGCCGCGACCACGCTCAGCGCGGGTTTGAACCAGATCTCCGAGGGCCTGCCGAGGCGCAGCACGCCCGCCGTCGGAAGGCGCCGGGCGGACGGGGAAGCGGGGGCGGGGGTGGTGGGCGCACTGCTCATGACGCAACGTTAACAAGTGTTTTACTCGTAAAGCACCTTGCTGACCTGTGTTCTCCGTCGCATGCTCCCCGTGTACATCCCTGCGCTCGCGTGCGCGCCGCAAGGCCCGGGCATCGAATGACCGACCGTCGAACGGGGAGGTACGCGTGCACGGACCGGCTTCGTCCGGCTGGCTGCTGGTGGCGCTCTGCGCGGTGACCGGCGCCTACTGCCTGGCGCGGATGCGCAACGGCGCCGAGGAGCAGCGCAGCGCCGCCGGCGGTGAGGCGCTGATGGGTTTCGGGATGGCCGTGATGGCCGTCCCGGCGACGGTGTTCAGTCCGCCCTGGTGGGCCTGGCCCGCGTACGCCGCGGTGTTCGGGGCGGCGGGCGTGCACGCGCTGTGGGCGGCGCGGGCGGGCGCCCACCACCTCCACCATCTGGTGGGGGCCGCGGCGATGGTCTACATGTCCGTCGTCATGGCCGGCTCCCCCGGGCACACGCACACCTCGGGCGGATCGGGAGTCCCGCTGCTGACGGGTGCGCTGCTGCTCTACTTCGCCGGGTACGTCCTGCTGACGGGCGTCCGCCTGGTGCCGGTCGCCGCCGTCGCCGGGGGCGGGGGCGGGGGCAGGGGTCCCGCCGGGTGGGGCGATCGGCCGGAACTGGCGCGGGCGTGCCGGTTGTCGATGGGGATCGCGATGGTGGCGATGCTTCTCACGCTGTGAGCCGCAGCGGCCGGCGTACCCGGCGGGCGGCCGGCGTACCCGGGGGATCCGTTGCCTGCGTCACTTCGACGGCATGAGCCGTACCGCTGAGCGGGGCCGCGCTCATAAGCTGCCCTCATGATGCTCACCGCCGCGCTGTTGCTGCTCGGCGCCCTGACCGCCGTCGTCGCCCCCCGGCTGCTCGCCCGGGCGGACTGGCCGGACCGTGAGCCGGTGGTGGCGCTGTGGATGTGGCAGTGCGTGGTGGCGGCCGTCCTCGTGTGCTGCGCGCTGTCGATGACGCTCAGCGCGGCGGCGGCCTGGCACGCGGTCGGCGGGCACCTCTTCGCGACGGCCCCGCGCACGGTCGTCAAGGCCTACGCCCTCGGTACGGCGGGTCCCTGGGCGGCGACCACCGCGGTCGCGTTGGCCGGCGGCGGGCTGTGGAGCGCGGCGATGCTGGTCCGCGAGATCGGCCGGGCCCGTTCCCGGCGCCGTCGACGGCGTGCCGATCTGCTGGTCCGGGCTCCGCTGCTGCCGGGCGAGGTGGCCGTCTCCGGCCGGCTCGTCGTCCTGGAGAGCGAGCGGCCCGACGCCTGGTGGCAGCCCGGCACTCCCCCGCAACTGGTCGTCACCACGGCCGCGTTGCGCCGGCTGAAGGGACGGCAGCTCGACGCCGTCCTCGCCCACGAGCAGGGCCATGCCCGGGCGCGGCACGACTGGCTGCTGAACTGCTCCTCGGCTCTGGCGGGCGGCTTTCCCCAGGTGCCGGTGTTCGCCGCGTTCCGCGACGAGATGCACCGTCTGGTCGAACTCGCCGCCGACGACACGGCCTCGCGCCGCTTCGGGCGGCTGACCACGGCCCTGGCGCTGGTCGAACTCAACGAGCACCGCGGCGTCTTCGGCCCGTGCCCGGCACCGCAGGCCCATGTCCCGGCCCGGGTGCACCGGTTGCTCACTCCCCCGGACCGGCTGACCGCCGCCCGCCGCCTGCGGCTGACGGCGGCGGCCGCGCTCGTACCCGTGGTGCCGGTCCTGCTGGCGTTCGTGCCGGGACTGCGGGCGCTGGGGTGACCGGGGGCTGCCGGCCGCCCTCCGGTGGACGCGGCACGGCTTGAGCATGTCGCCCCCGGCGACGGAAGATCGTGCCCGTACTGGATCCGGACCCCCCGGTTCGGCGAGGATCGCTGTATGCACACCTCGACCGTGGACTCCCCGCCCCGTCCGCAGCACCGCGGCACCGCCGGTCTCGCCGGCGCCCTGGCCCTGGGCTCGGCCCTGCTGCTGATCCTCGTCGCGGCCAGATGGAGCCCGTTGATCAGCGCGGACGGGGACATCGCCGCCACCACCCACCGCTGGGCGGTGGACGAACCGGTCCTGACCCAGGTGTGCCGGATCCTCACGGACTGGGTGTGGGATCCGTGGACGATGCGTCTGCTGTGCGCGGCCGTCGTCGTGTGGCTGGTGGTGCGGGCGGCGGCGCGCTGGACGGCGGTGTGGCTGGCGCTTGCCGTCGCGCTGGGCACCCTGCTGCAACAGGGCCTCAAGGCCGCGGTGGACCGCCCGCGGCCGGTCTGGCCCGACCCGGTCGACTCGGCCCACTATTCGGCGTTCCCGTCGGGCCACGCCATGACCGCCACCGTGGTGTGCGGGCTGCTGCTGTGGCTCCTGCACCGCCACGGCGTCGGCCGGGCCGTGTGGCGTTCGGCCCTGGCCCTGGCCGTCGTCTCCGTGGTCGGGGTCGGGCTGACCCGGATCTGGCTCGGCGTCCACTGGCCGTCGGACGTGCTGGGCGGCTGGCTGCTGGGCACGACGGTGGTGGCCGCGGCGGTGTGGGCGCACCGGCGCTGGCAGCCCTGAACTCCCAGCCGCCTCACGGATCTTGCCTCGCGCCCCGGGAGGGCCTCGTAGGATCGCCGCATGACCGCCGTGCTCTTCGACTTCTCCGGGACCCTCTTCCGCGTCGAGTCCACCGACTCCTGGCTGCGCGGTGCCCTGGCCGGGTCCGATGTGCGGCTCACCGAAGCCGAGTTGACCGCCGCCGCGCTGGCGCTGGAGTCGGCCGGGGCGCTGCCCGGCGGCGGTGCCCCGGCGCGGGTCCCGCAGGACCTGGCCGACACCTGGCTGATCCGGGACCAGAGCGCCGATCTGCACCGGGCCGCCTACACCGGCCTGTCCCGGCAGGTTCGGCTGCCCGATCCGGCGCTGCACGACGCGCTGTACGACCGCCACATGACCCCGGCGGCATGGGCCCCCTACCCGGACGCCGTCGAGGTGCTGCGCGGTTTGCGGGAGCGGGGCGTCCCCGTCGGGGTGGTCAGCAACATCGGCTGGGATCTGCGGCCGGTCTTCCGCGCGCACGGCCTGGACCCCTACGTCGACACGTATGTGCTGTCGTACGAGCACGGCATCCAGAAGCCGGACCCGCGGTTGTTCGCCGCGGCCTGCGAGGCGCTCGGCGCCGATCCGCGCAGGACCCTCATGGTCGGTGACGATCGCCGGGCGGACGGTGGCGCCCGCGCCCTGGGGTGCTCGGTGCACTTCGTGGACCACCTGCCGGCGGCCGACCGGCCGGACGGACTGCTGCCGGTCCTGGATCTGGTGAGCTGATCCGGGGACGCCGTCCGGCGACGGACACCTGCCACACAAGTAGCCTGAGGCCACTACCAGGGCGGATTGCTCGCCCGCCTCGGACGATCCCCCGCGTCGCCCGAGGCAGACGGCATCACCGGCCCAGACCTGACAGGTCGTGGCCGGACGCTCTGAGTATAGTTGGCTGGCAGCCAGTCAACACAGGAGTTGCAGCATGTCTCCGCGTAGCGCCTCGGTCAATGAAGAGTTGCGGCGGCGTTCCCGGGAGCGGCTTCTGCAGGCGGCGGTCGAGCTGGTCGGCGAGCGGGGCTACGACGCGACCACACTGGGCGACATCGCGGACCGGGCGGGATCGGCCCGTGGCCTGGTGTCCTACTACTTCCCCGGCAAGCGCCAGCTCGTGCAGTCCGCCGTGCACCGGCTGATGCACCGCACGCTGGAAGAGGCGCTGGAGCGGGAGCCTCGCACCGAGGACGGCCGGGAGCGGATGGCCCGGGCCATCGACGCGATCCTCGGCCTGGCCCGGGACCGGCCCGTGCTGATGCGCCAGCACATGGCCGGGATCCTTCAGGCCGAGGGATTCATGCAGTGCCCGGAGCAGCGGCGGCTGGCCGAGCTGCTGCGGGACACCATGGCCCGGCACGGCTCGCCGGACGTCGACAGCGACTACCCGATGATGCGCGCCCTGCTGATGGGTGCCGTGTACGCGGCCCTGGTGCCGGGGGTGCCGATGCCGGTGCCGGTGCTGCGGGCCGAGTTGTTCAAGCGCTACCGGCTCGACTGGGAGCTGGGCCTCCCGCCGGAGGCCGGAGCCGCCGGCGGGAGGTGTGACAAGGATCTGTCGCGGTTCTTTGCGACCGGGGCCGCACCGGAGTGCGACCCGCGGGATCAGTCGAAGTAGTCCGGCTGCGTCTGCACGTTGAGCTCACGCTGGTGCACCCGGCGGGCCGGGTCGGTGCGCCGGTCGTCGATCTTCAGGACGTCGAAGCCCCGGGCGATCTCGTTCGAGTAGATGTAGCCGTTGTAGTAGTACGCCGACCACGAACCGCCCGACTTGATCACGTCGGTGGTCAGCGGGCCGCGGTCGAAGTAGGCGATCTCCTTCGGGTTGGCCGAGTCGGTGAACTCCCAGACGGAGACGCCGCCCTGATACCAGGCCTGGACCATGACGTCCTTGCCCTTGACCGGGATGAGCGAGCCGTTGTGGGCGACACAGTTCTCGGTGTCCGCCTGGTGACGGGGGATCTTGAAGTAGCTGCGGAAGACGAGCTTGCGCTTGTCACCCTTGCCGACGATGTCGTAGATGCCGTCGGCGCCGCGGTTCGGACCGATCTCCGCGTTGCAGGTGGCCGCGCCGCCGCCGCCCAGCTCGTCGGTGAAGACGACCTTGTTCGCCTTCTGGTTGAAGGTCGCCGAGTGCCAGAACGCGAAGTTGACGTTGTCCTGCACGCGGTCGATGACCTTCGGGCGCTCCGGGTCCCTGATGGAGAACAGGATGCCGTCGCCCATGCAGGCGCCCGCGGCCAGGTCCTTCGACGGCAGCACGGTGATGTCGTGGCAGCCGGTGGTCTTGGAGACGCCCGGGTTGGTGGGTCCGCCCGGGTTGCCGCCGCCGTCCGGTCCCTCACCTGGGAACAGCACGGGGAAGCCGACGACCTTCGCCTCCTCGGGGGCGTTACGCGGCACCTTGATGACGGAGATGCCGTCGTGCGGCGGCTGGCAGTCGGGGTAGGCGGCGTTCGGCGAGTACGAGGAGACGTACACGTAGACGTTGCGCCGCTCGGGCACCAGCGTGTGGGTGTGCGAGCCGCACGCGGTCTCGACGGCGGCGACGTACCTCGGGTTGCGCTTGTCGCTGATGTCGAAGACCTTCATGCCCTCCCACGAGGACTTCTCGGTCGCCGGCTGGGTGGTGCTGGAGCAACTGCTGTCGCTGCGCGAGGAATCGGTGGACAGGAACAGCAGGTCGCCGGAGACGGAGATGTCGTTCTGCGAGCCGGGGCACAGCACCTGGGCGACGGTCTTCGGCACCTTGGGGTTGCTGATGTCGAAGATGCGGAAACCGTCGTAGTTGCCCGCGAAGGCGTACCTGCCCTGGAAGGCGAGGTCCGAGTTCGTGCCCTGGAGCACGTCCTTGGGGACGTGGGCCAGGTGCCGGATGTTGTCGGAGTGGACGATCTCGTCCTGGCCGGGTATCTCGCCGCTCTGGATGGCCTCACGGACCTCGGCCTGAGCACTCTTGGAAACCTTCTTCGGCGCGGGCGGCGCGTCCCCCGGGTCGGGGGTGGCCACTGCCGGGGCCGCCGTGAGGAGCGCGGCCAGCAGCCCGCCGGCGGCAGCCACAACTCCTACGCGTCTGCGGCGTGTTCTGCGGTCGTTCAACAGGATCACTGTTTTCCTCCCTGGTTCCGTTCACTGCGGAACGGTTCACGCACCACGCAGTATCGTCTTCGCCATGCACATACCAACAGGGGGCAACAGAACCGCAATGAAGTTTCCCGATCAATGACCCGCGGAAGCGTGCCAGTACGTCGTCCGCAACACGAGGTGTGTCCCAACCCGCCTGCCACAGGAGGTCGTTGTGCTCTTCCGCCGTGCGTCTCGGGCGTCCGCCGTCACGACAGGGCTGGTCACCCTGGCCGTGCTCGCGGTCGGAGGCTGTGACTCCGGTCCGGACCGCAAGCCGGCCGCCGCGGACGGGCCCTCCGTGATCGCCCCGGGCCAGCCCGGCGAGGCGAACCGCACGCTGTCCGCCAAGGAGGCCGCGGACGCACGCGAAGAGAACGACTCCCCCAACTCCGCCGACGTCTCCTACGTCCGCATGATGATCGAGCACCACACCCAGGCCCTGGTGATGACCGAACTCGCCCCTCGGCGCGCCGGGTCGAAGGACGTGAAGCGCATCGCCGAGCGCATCGCGGCCGGCCAGAAGCCCGAGATCGAGGCGATGAAGGGCTGGCTGAAGTCGTACGGCAAACCGCTGAAGGCCGAGCGGCACGAGCACGCCACGATGCCCGGCATGGCGACGCCGGCCCAGCTGAAGAAGCTGCGCGCCGCCGACGGCAAGGCGTTCGACCGCCTCTTCCTCACCTTGATGACGACCCATCACCAGGGCGCGATCACCATGGCCACCGACGTGAAGGGGCAGGGCAACAACGTCCGCGTCGAGGAGATGGCCGACGAGGTGATCGCACAGCAGACGAGCGAGATCACCCGGATGCGGAACATGCTGTGAGCTCGTTCTTTTTCTTCTGATCTCGAACGGTGTCCCGACCGAGGTCACTCACCTGGGCATTCACCGGACATGAGGGCGGCCTTCATCTCGTTCCTCAGGAGGTTCGATCTCGAGCACACCTTCCGGTTCGGCAAGCAGACTCCCGGCTGGACCACCCCGAAGGTCCGTACTCCCGAAACCGCGGACCGTTGGACCTGGCTCGTGGTGGTCGCCCACACCCAACTCCGTCTCGCCCCCGCACCCCGCTACGACGTCGGCAAGACCGTCAAACGGCCCGAGACTCTCAAGGCCATAGCCAGACCTGGCCGAGCTTGGCAGAAAAAGAACAAGCTCACGGCGGTCGAAGCTTCACTGCCATACGTCCGGGTGGTTTACCCAGCGCATCCGCCGATCTACCGTAAGCACCCCATTACGCTCACTGTGTATCCAATTTGGCCACCCTAAGTGACAGAGGGAGAGGGATGCGCGCGATCCCGCAGGCCGACTGGCGATTCGCGCCTCCCCTTTCCGGCCATCAAGGATAGACGTGAGGAGATCTCTGTGAATTCCATACTGAAGAAGGCACTCGCTTCCCTCTCGACAGGGGCGGTAATGGCCCTCGGTATCGTTTCCGTAGCGGCCTCACCTGCAGTTGCTGTCGAGCGATGCGAGCACCAATCCACTCGCTATGACCGGACAGAGTACTTCACCGACTTCGACTTCTGCATCCAGGCGGATGAGGGCGAGGTGAAGGTTTCGATCGAGAACTTCACCTGCTTCCAGAGGGGTGCGCGTTTCAGGGATCTCCCCAATCCCTGTAAAGTCACCGGAGGCATGGTCCAGACACTGAAGAACGGAATCAGTAGCTACAACAGCCCGATGCCACTCGGGTACACCAACGACCTCCCTAGACATTGGGAGGCAAGCCTCCCGGGGTGCGAAGACGGAGACTTCGTCAAGGCATTCATTGACGACCTTCACGTCTCCTACGAGTATGGCGATATTGCCGGGAACAGGTGGTGGCACGAGGTCGCCTATCAGACGGCCTTCGTGAACGGCGGCGTCCGCTGCTGAACCGATTCCCTTGAGCCCGGCATGCAGGCAGATGCAGGCAGAGGACGGCTTGGACGAGACCTCGTTCGGGGCACAGTTCGAGATCAGAAGACAAGCTGAGCTTGTTTTCATGGTTCGGCGTCGAACGCTGCTCGAACTTGGCCGGCTTTCCAGCGCTTCCGGTCGGAGCTGTGCGCGTGTCTGAAGGGACCAAGCCCCGGCTCCGCGACTCGGAAGCGGCCGACCGGTGGACGTGGTTGCTAAGGGCTGTTGCGGATCACGCTCTTCGGCGTCTTCGTTCTGCTCACGGCGCTTCCGCTTCGGCGAGCGCTGGCGTCCGGTGGTGACGTCGATGCCCGCGTTCCGTCTCCGGCCGAGGCAGGATGACGCGCCAGTGCGCCGGCCCGGCCGGGCGTCCTGCCAGGGGCCCGGTTCAGCGTCGAGCGCGGCGCGGTGACAGCAGACCCGCGTCCCTGGCCTGGCCGATCAGCCTGAGGCAGGTGCGACGGCTGTGCCCGGTCGCGCCCATGACGGCGAGGACCGGGTCGGCGCCCTCGCGCTGGGCCGCGCGGTACTCCTGCGCCACCCGCCGCCGCCCCTCCGCGCCACGCGGCCAGGCGGGCCGGGCGCGGCGCCCCTCGCCCTCACGGCCGTCGGGCCCCTCACCGCACGCCTCGGCCATCGCCTCCTCGATCCAGTCGGCGAGCACGGCCAGGTCGTCCAGGCACAAGGCGGGCTGCGCGCGCACCTCCTCGACGCAGACACAGCCGCCGCCCACGACGGCCAGCGCGTCGACGCGGGCGCCGTCCGCGAAGGCCAGCCGGAACTCGAACCACCGGGTGGCGCCCTCGTTCTCCCGCACTTCCCACGCGGGGTGCACGGACACCGCGCCGTCCGCCGGAGAGCGATCAGAAAGATTCAGAAAGGAGGCTTCCAGCACACACGGAACGTAACCGCATGATCACATTCCCTACAGATCAGACACGCACCCGAGCCCGTACAGCACCCTGTCAGCGGAGCGGGCCGGTGCGCCGTCACTCGCCGAGACGGGCGGCCTGGCGGGCGGCGGCCTCGAGGAGGGCGTCCAGCAGCCCCGGGAACAGGTCGTCCAGGTCGTCCCGCCGCAGCCCGTTCATCTTGGCCGTGCCGCGGTACACCTGCCGGATCACCCCGCTCTCCCGCAGCACCCGGAAGTGGTGCGTGGTGGTCGACTTGGTGATCGGCAGGTCGAAGTGCGAGCAGGACAGTTCACCGCTCGCACCGGCGAGCTCTCGCACGACACGCAGCCGCATCGGATCCGAGAGCGCGTGCAGCACTCCCTCCAGCCGGATCTCGTCACGCGCGGGATGCGGCAGGTCACGACTGCTGACGGCGGGGGACGTCACGGCGGCTCCACTTCCTCGGGAACGTCCATGGTACGAGAACCCTCGTAGTTTGACATCCACCGTACTACGATGCCTATCGTACGAGTCGACATCGGCCCCGTGAACGAATGGAGTCCGCCGTGACCGCGCTCTTCGAGCCCTGCACCCTGCGCGAGCTGACGATCCCGAACCGCGTGTGGATGCCCCCGATGTGCCAGTACTCGGCGGCGCCGGAGGGCCCGGAGACCGGGGTCCCCGACGACTGGCACTTCGCGCACTACGCCGCCCGCGCCACCGGCGGCACGGGCCTGATCATCGTCGAGGCCACCGCGGTGTCCCCGCAGGGCCGCATCTCCCCCTACGACCTCGGCATCTGGAACGACACGCAGGTCGAGGCGTTCCGCCGCATCACCCGCTTCCTCGCCGCGCAGGGGACGATTCCGGCCATCCAGCTGGCACACGCCGGCCGCAAGGCATCGACGGACCGCCCCTGGACGGGCGGCGCCCCGGTCGGCCCGGACGCCCACGGCTGGGACGCGGTCGCCCCGAGCCCGCTGGCGTTCGACGACCGGCACCCGACCCCGGCCGAGCTGACTGTCGATCAGATCGAGGACATCGTCGGGCAGTTCGCGGCGGCGGCCCGCCGCGCGCTCGCCGCCGGCTTCGAGGTCGCCGAGATCCACGGCGCCCACGGCTACCTGATCAACGAGTTCCTGTCCCCGCATTCCAATCACCGCACCGACACCTACGGCGGCTCGTACGAGAACCGCACCCGCTTCGCCCTCGAAGTGGTCGACGCCGTACGGGAGGTGTGGCCGGACGACAAGCCGCTCTTCTTCCGCGTCTCGGCCACCGAATGGCTCGACGAGGGCGGCTGGACGGCGGACGACACGGTCCGCTTCGCCGCCGACCTCCGGGACCACGGCATCGACCTGCTGGACGTCTCCAGCGGCGGCAACGCCTCCGGTGTCAGCATCCCCACCGGCCCCGGCTATCAGGTGCCCTTCGCCGCCCGGGTGAGGAACGAGACGGGCCTGCCGGTCGCCGCGGTCGGGCTCATCACCGACGTCGAGCAGGCCGGGAAGATCCTGGCCAACGGCGAGGCGGACGCGGTCCTGCTGGGCCGCGAGCTGCTGCGCAACCCCTCGTGGGCACGGCTCGCCGCCCGGGAACTCGGCGCCGAGGTGCGGGTGCCGGACCAGTACCACCGCTCGGTCTGATCCGGCACACGCAGAGGCGCTCCCCGTCGTCCCCGTGCACGACGTACCGGAGCACGTCGTCAACCGGTCGCGCACGGCGTCAACCGGTCGCGCACGCCGTCCCGTTGAGCGTGAACGCGGCCGGAGCCGCGCTGTTGCCGCCGTGAGCGGCCTGGTAGCCGATGCTCACGCTGGCACCCGGCGCGATGGTGCCGTTGTACGAGACGTTGGTGGCGGTGACCGACCCTGACGCAGGCGTGTACGTGGCGCCCCAGCCGCCCGTGACCGTCTGCCCCGCGGGCAGCGTGAAGCCGAGCTTCCAGCCGTTGACGCCGGTCGTGCCGGTGTTGGTGATCGTCACGGTGGCGGTCAGGCCGGTGTTCCAGGCGTTCACCGAGGCCGTCACCTTGCAGGCGCCGGGCTGGGGCTGGGGAGCCGGGCCGGAGCCGTCCAGGCCGAAGAAGGTGAGCGCGCGGGACGCCATGCCCTGGGCGTACAGGTTGTGGCCGACGCCCTGGAGGCTGATGGCCTCGACGGGGGCCCGGTCACCCGTACCGCCGTAGCGGGTGCGGACCCAGCCGGACTGGGGGGTGTCGGTGGTGGTGGGCGTCTGGCCGACCCCCTGCACGTCGGTCCACTGCTTGATCTGCTCCCCGAAGTTGGGGTAGCGCAGCACGTCGTCCTCGGTGCCGTGCCAGATCTGCATCCGGGGCCGGGCGCCGGTGTAGCCGGGGTACGCGCCGCGGCCCAGGTTGCCCCATTCCCTCGGGGTGCGGGTGACCGTGCCGCCCGCGCAGGCGCTGTTCCACTCGGAGCCGTCGGTGGTGGCGAAGCAGCCGAACGGGACACCTGAGAAGGCGGCGCCCGCGGCGAACACGTCCGGGTAGTCCCCGAGCAGGACGTTCGTCATCATCGCCCCGGAGGAGATGCCGGTGGCGAAGATCCGGCCGGTGTCGGCGTTGTAGGTGCGAGTGGTCCAGTCGATCATCGACTTGATGCCGACCGGGTCGCTGCCCCCGCCGCGGCGCAGGGCCTGGGGCGATGCGACGTCGAAGCACTTGCTGCTGCGGGTGACGGACGGGTAGAGCACGATGAATCCGTACCGGTCGGCCAGCGTGTCGTACTCGGTGCCGTTGTACATGTCCGGGCCCGAGCCGGTGCACCAGTGCACGGCCACCACGACGGCCGGCTTCGGGGTCACGCTCTCCGGCACGTACAGGTACATGCGCAGGTTGCTCGGGTTGGTGCCGAAGTTCGTGACCTCGGTGAGGGCCGCGGCGGGTACGGCCCCTTCCCGGGCGGAACCGCGGGCGGGCCCGTCGGCGGCGGCCGCGGGTGCGGTGAACGCGGTGGCCGCGAGCAGCGGCAGCAGCGCGGCGACGAGCGCGAGGAGCAGCGACCGCCGGGGTCTCCTCGCCGTGCGGTGGGGGGTGGCAGTCACATCCGGTTCCTTCCGTCGTGGGGCGCGGTGTCGAGGAACGTCGTACGGGCGGCTCGGCGATGCGTCGGCCCGCCTCGGGGGATGGTGGCATGGACATGGCTGCCATGGAAGCGCTCCCACAGCCAGTCCGGGGTTGTCGGCGGTTTGACGAGACCTGGCCGAATACGTTCTGCGCGAGGCGTTGACTAGAAAGCGCTTGCGGCCTACGTTCCGTTCAGCAGTGTGACCGCAGGACGCGAGTGGGCCGCGTTCGTCGTGGATGGCGAACAGGATGACGGACGTCATTCATGTACGTGATGCACTCGCCCCCACCCGCTCCCTGCAACCCCCCACGGAACGCACGACCACCGGAAGACCCGACCCCATCCACCCCCACGACAGAAGGAATCGGGACATGACTTCTGCGACACGTCCGCCCGCCCGCCGCAGGCGCGCGACGACCGGCGCGCTGGCCACCCTCGGCCTCACGCTTGGCATGATCATGACCACCCACGCCTCCACGGCGAGCGCCGCCACCTGGCCGACCCCCAACGGCAGCCAGGGCACCTCCTCCACCATCTCCGTGTCCGGCACCAAGGACTACGGGATGAAGCGCTTCTACGGCACCGGCAGCCTGGCCGGCGACGGCCAGGAGGAGGGCCAGGACCCGATCTTCAAGCTCTCCGACGGCGCGGTGCTGAAGAACGTCATCCTCGGCGCGCCCGCGGCCGACGGCATCCACTGCGAGGGCAGCTGCACGCTGCAGAACGTCTGGTGGGAGGACGTCGGCGAGGACGCCGCCACCTTCCGCGGCGGCAACGGCGCGACCTACCAGGTCATCGGCGGTGGCGCGAAGAAGGCGGCGGACAAGGTCTTCCAGCACAACGGCGGCGGCACCCTGACCATCTCCAACTTCGCGGTGCAGGAGTTCAAGACGCTCTACCGCTCGTGCGGTGACTGCTCCACGCAGTACACCCGCAAGGTCAACCTCAACACCGTCGACGTGACCGGCACCGGCTCCACCGCGCGGCTCGTCGGCATCAACGTCAACCGCAACGACGTGGCGACGCTGCGGAACATCACGATCCGCAACGACTCCGGCCGCAAGGTCGTCCCCTGCCAGAAGTACAACAACAACACCGCCGTCGGTTCGGGGCCCGACAGCAAGAACTGCCTCTACTCCGCCTCGGACATCACCTACCGGTAGTCCCGGGCGGCCCCCGGTTCCCCCCACGGTGAAGGCGGCCGTGCGCAGTGCCCAGGCGGCGCCGCGCACGGCCGCCGGCGTCATGTGCCGCGTACGCGCGCGTGCACCGCCCCGATCAGCTCCCGCCGGTAGTCGGTGTAGGCGGCGCGCAGGTCGGCGCCCGGCCAGTCGGCGGGCAGGAGGCCGGGCGGCAGCACGGGGTCGGCGAGCAGGTGCCGCACGACGGCGGCGAAGGCGGTCAGACGGTCGGCCGGGCGGGAGGTGCCGGCGATGTGGGCGAGCAGGGCCCGGGCCGTGCCGGACCAGTCGCCCAGCGGCCACAGGGTTTCGGCCAGTTCGCGCGCGGGCCGGTCGGGGCGGGCCGTGTAGCGCTGGACCACCTGGTCCAGATCGCCGGGGAGGGCGCGGCTCAGGTTGTCCGGGCGCAGCCACACGCCCTCGCGCAGTTCGGCCAGCCGCAGGCCGGACAGCCGGGCGCGCAGGTCGGCCCGTTCGGCGGGCCCGCGTCCCGTCGCGGTGATCACGACCATCTCCCAGTCGCCGTCCCACGCGCGGGTGCGTGGGCGCACGGCGTCGTCCTGGCGGCGCTGGCGTTGCAGCAGCCGGTCGCTCAGGCGGTAGCCGCCGTCCGTGCGCCGCAGGTCACCGGCGGCCACCATCCGGCTCAGCGCGGCCCGCAGCGTGGAGCCGCCGACGTCGAAGCCCTCCAGCAGCCGCACCAGCTCCCGCGCCGGCAGCTCCGGGGGATGCGTCCCGAGCAGCAGGCTCAGCACCACCGACCGGGCGGACAGCGGGCGCAGATCGAGCGCGCCGGACCGCGCCGGGACGTTCATCGGCATGGTCACGTACTGTACGCGGCACCCGTCTGTGTTGCAGGATTGCTGCGGCCGCAGGAGGAATGCAACACTCGCGGCATGGTCTCGACACCGGACGGACAGCAGGTGCGCGGCGGACCCGCCACGCACGAGGTCACCAATCAGGCCCCGCCCCTCATGCCCTACGACGCCTCCGACGACACGGCCCTGCTGGAGGGGCTGCGACGCGAGGGCGCGGGATGGGCCGAGGAGGACCTGCGGCGGCTCGGCCGGCAGGCCGGCAGCATCCAGGCGCAGGAGTGGGCCGACCTGGCCAACCGGCACGCACCGGAGCTGCGTACGCACGACCGGTACGGCAACCGCGTCGACGAGGTCGAGTTCCACCCCGGCTGGCACCACCTGATGCGCACGGCGATCGCGGAGGGACTGGCCGCGTCGCCCTGGACGGACGACCGGCCCGGCGCCCATGTCGTCAGGACGGCCGGCGGACTGGTGTGGGGCCACACCGAGGCCGGGCACGGCTGCCCCACCTCGATGACCTACGCGGCCGTCCCCGCTCTGCGCCGGCAACCGGAGCTGGCGAAGCTCTACGAACCCCTGCTGACGAGCCGGGAGTACGACCCCGCCCTGCGGGAGCCCACCGGGAAACGCGGGCTGCTGGCGGGCATGGGGATGACCGAGAAGCAGGGCGGCTCCGACGTCCGGACGAACACCACGACGGCCACGCCGACGGCCGAACCCGGGATGTACACCCTGCGCGGGCACAAGTGGTTCACCTCGGCGCCGATGTGCGACGTGTTCCTCGTGCTGGCCCAGGCACCGGGCGGGCTGTCGTGCTTCCTGGTGCCGCGTGTACTGCCCGACGGCACCCGCAACACCTTCCGCATCCAGCGGCTCAAGGACAAGCTGGGCAACCGGTCCAACGCCTCCTGCGAGCCCGAGTTCGACGGGACGGTGGCCTGGCTGGTCGGCCCGGAGGGGCAGGGCGTGAAGACCATCATCGAGATGGTCAACTGCACGCGGCTGGACTGCGTGATGATGGCGGCGGCGCTGATGCGCAAGTCCCTCGTGGAGGCGGGGCACCACGCCCGGTACCGCAGCGCGTTCGGCGCGCGGCTGGTGGACCAGCCGCTGATGCGCAACGTCCTGGCCGATCTCGCGCTGGAGTCCGAGGCCGCCACGACGCTCACCATGCGGCTGGCCGGGGCGGCCGACCGGGCGATCCGCGGGGACGAGGCCGAGGCCGCGTTCCGCCGGATCGCCACCACCGTCGGCAAGTACTGGGTGACCAAGCGGGGCCCGGCCTTCACCGCGGAGGCTCTCGAGTGCCTCGGCGGCAACGGGTACGTGGAGGACTCGGGCATGCCCCGGCACTACCGCGAGGCTCCGCTGCTGTCGATCTGGGAGGGCTCCGGGAACGTCAACGCGCTCGACGTGCTGCGGGCGCTGCGCCGTGAACCGGACACGGCACAGGCCCTGTTCGGTGAGCTCGCCCTCGCCCGAGGGGCGGACGCCCGGCTGGACGCGGCCGTGGCGCGGCTGGAGGCGGGACTGTCCGGGGCGTCGCAGACGACGGCACGCCGGCTCGTGGAGCAGATGGCCCTGACACTCCAGGCCTCGCTCCTCGTGAGGCACGCCCCGCCGGCGGTCGCCGACGCGTTCTGCGCGACGCGGCTGGGAGGCGACTGGGGGCACGCGTTCGGGACGTTGCCGGATTCGGCGGGCCTGGACGCGATCGTGGAGCGGGCGCTGCCGGGCGAGGGGCGACGCGGGGTCTAGGCACCGCCGGTCCGGGCGACTCGAACTCAAGCCATCGTGCGCACAGTTCGCGCACAGTCATCTCCCGATTCCGCTTCGTTGTCGGTGCCGTGGTGCAGACTCCCCGTCAGGTGGCACTTCGCCCGGGGGAGGACAGCGTGTTCAGGGGGATCGACGAGGTCGACTGGGCCTCGCTGCGGCATGCGTACGGCAGCGCGGAGGACGTGCCCGGACTGCTCCGGGGACTGGCCTCCGCCGACCCGGCCGAGCGGCAGACCGCGCTCGACGGGATGTACGGCGCCGTGCACCACCAAGGCGATGTGTACGACTCGACGCTCGCCTGTCTTCCGTTTCTCCTCGCGCTCGCCGTCCGCGAGAAAGGGCGCGACCGGGCCTCGGTGATAGAGCTCCTCGTCAGTATCGGCGGCTTCGAGGGCGCCCGCGACGACCTCGCGGCGAGGGCCGGCGCGGCCCTGCGCGCGCGTGCCGACGTCTTCGTCCGGCTCGCGGCGGACCCCGACGCCGCCGTGCGCCGGGCGGTGCCCGGGGCGCTCGTGCGCTTCCTCGACCGGCCGGCGCGGGTGCTCGCCCTGGTGCGCGAGCGGCTCGCCGTGGAGCGGGACGACCGGGTCCTGATCGCGCTGGCGGAGAGCCTCGGGCTGTTCGCCCGGCGGTACCACCCGGCCGACGCCGCTCTCGCCGCCGAGGCGGCCGACCTGCTGGCCGCGCTGAGCGGGCCCCCTCACGGCCCGGGGCTCCGCCTCGCCGCGCTCGGCCAGCTCGCTTCCTGCGCTCCGGAACGGCTCGGCGCCGATCTCGTGCCGACCGCGGTCCGGCTGCTCAGGGACAGATCCGCGCGACGGGCGCGGTCAGGACGCCGGTACGACGGTCCGGGCCCGGACACGCTCGCCGGACGGCTGCGGCGGCTGCGGCCCTCGGACGAGGAGGGCTCCCGGCTGCTGCGGACCCTGCACTCGGCGCTCGGAGACCGGGTGGCCGACCGGGTCGCCCTGCTGTGCGGGCAGTTGACCAGCCCGGATCCCCTCGACCGGTGCAACGGCGTGTGGATGTCGGCCGGGCTGGTACGCGAGTGGCGTACGGGCCACACGGAGCCGGTCACCTTGCTGGGAGCCCGGCTGGGCGCGGAGGAGGGGTGGGTGCACGACGCCGCGGTCGCCGTCCTGGCGGAGCTGTTCGAGCTGGCCGCGCCCGCGGCGGACCCGCTCCACACGCTGGTCACCTGTCGTCCCGGGCTTCGCATACGGCACGGGGAGCGGGGTGCGAGCGCCCTGGGCGGCCCGCTCAAGGCACTCGCCCGGGCCGGGGACGCGCGGGCGGTTCCCCTGCTGGCCGAGGTGCTGGCCGGTCCCGTCGTCCCGCACGACGTGGGGCTGGTGATACCCCACCTGGGCCGCGCCGCCGTGCCGCTCGCCCCCATGTTGCGGCGACGGCTCGCCCGTGTGCCGGTCGGCGCGCCCGACACGTACGAGCGGGCCGTGCCGCTGCTGTCAGCGCTCTCCGCACTGGGCGACGCCGAGTCCGTGCCGGTGATGTCGCGGCTGCTGCGCGGCCTGCCGGACGGGCTGCGGCGGCGCGACGCCGTCATCGAAGCGGCGGTGCGCGCCTTCGGCGCGTTCGGCAGTGCGGCGCGCGAGGCGGCACCGGAGCTGCGCGGGCTGCTGGAGACCGGCTGCGCGGTCGCGGCGGCGGACGCGCTGTGGTCGGTCACGGGTGACGCGGATGCCGTGCTGCCCGTGCTGCTCCGGGAGCTGGCGGCCCCCGGCAGCGATCGGCGGCGACGCGCGGCGGCCGTGCTGGGAAGACTGGGGCCGGTGGCCCGGCCGGCCGGGCCCGGGCTGCGTGCGGGGACGCGCTCCGCCGACGCCTGGGAGCGGGTCACGGCCGCGTGTGCGCTGTGGCGGACCGCGGGGGAAACGGAACAGTGCCTTCCGGTGCTGCGCTCCGCATGGGCGGACCACCCGCGCACACGCCGGACGATCGCCGGGTGCGTCGCGGCCCTGGGACCGGCGGGAACACCGCTGCACGACCTGCTCCGAGCGGAGCTCGCCTCCCCCCGGCGGCATCTGACCGCCCCCGGAGGCCAGGGCGTACGCGCGGACCTGGACCTGCTGCGGACGTGCCGGCAGGCCCTGTCCGGAGAGGCGCACCGGTAGGCGGCGTCACCCCGCCGTGCGTCCCCACATCGGGCCGAAGCGGGCCCACTCGACGTCCCACCGGTCGATACGGCGACGCTCCAGGCGGCTGCGCAGGGCACGGCCCGCGACCAGGGGCACGGCCGCGGCGCACACGCCCGCCGCGCCTCCGGTCAGCCAGGCCCGTACGCGGGCCTGGGCGACGGTGACGGGCCGGGTGACCTGGCGGCCGTAGGGGTCCGTCCACACCGTGACCGGGGTCCCGGCGGCGCTGTCGGCCGGCACCCGTAGCCGGCCCGAGTGCTCGGAACCGTCCGGGGCGTTCCACCGCGCCGTCGCCCACACCCGCTCGGCACGGGACGAGGGGGCGTTCCCGGCGGCCGTCCCCGGAGCGCGTTCGGCGAGCCGTGCCGCGACGGGGCGCCACGCGGCGCGCTCCCGGGCCAGCCCGTCCTCGACGGACCGGCTCACCGCCGCCCCGGCCGCCGCCCCGAGGAACACCGTGAGCAGCCACACGCCCAGCACGACCCAGGCCTCCAGCCGGTCGGCGCGGCGCTTGAGCGGATTGCGCCGCCAGCGCCACAGCCACACCCCCGGACCACGTAACGCCATCGAGGCCTCCTTCTCACGAGCCCACGGCCATCCCGCCGCCTTCCCCCATACGGACGGCGGCGCCGGGATGCTCACCGCACCTTTCCGGCGGGGCGGTCCCCGCCCGCCTCCGGCCCGCGCGAGCGGCTTGCCGATGCGGGCCGCGAGGCCGCCGGAACATCTCGCGACACCCCACTGACCTGCGGCGGAGCAGCTTCCGGGGGTGACTGTCAGTGGTCGGGTGCAGACTGGCCGGTGTCCGGGACGAAGGCGTCGACGACGACGCCGCGGAGGTGATCGGCATGACCGAGGTACTGCTCGCCGTGGGCACGCGCAAAGGCCTGTTCATCGGGCGCCGGCGAGGTGATGGCGCCTGGGAGTTCGACGAGAGCCCCTACTTCAACGCTCAGGCCGTGTACTCGGTCGCCATCGACACCCGGGGCGGGACCCCTCGGCTGCTGGCCGGCGGCGACAGCGCGCACTGGGGGCCGTCCGTGTTCCACTCCGACGACCTCGGCCGGACGTGGACCGAACCGGCCCGCCCTGCGGTCAGGTTCCCCAAGGAGACGGGGGCGTCCCTGGAGCGGGTGTGGCAGCTGCACCCGGCCGCCGCCGAGCCGGACGTGGTGTACGCGGGCACCGAACCGGCGGCGCTGTACCGCTCGGAGGACCGCGGGGAGACGTTCGATCTGGTCCGGCCGCTGTGGGAACACCCCACCCGGTCGAAGTGGGTGCCGGGCGGCGGCGGTGAGGGACTGCACACCGTGCTCACCGACGCGCGCGACCCCAAGGCGGTGACGGTCGCCGTCTCGACCGCCGGTGTGTTCCGCACCCTCGACGGCGGCGCGAGCTGGGCGCCCTCCAACTCGGGTGTCTCCGCGGTGTTCCTGCCCCACCCGAACCCGGAGTTCGGCCAGTGCGTGCACAAGGTCGCCCGGGACGCGGTGACCCCGGACCGGCTGTATCTGCAGAACCACTGGGGTGTGTACCGCAGCGACGACGCGGGCGCACAGTGGACGGACATCGGCGCGGGCCTGCCGTCCACCTTCGGCTTCGCGGTGGCGGCGCATCCGCACCGGGGGGACACGGCGTACGTGTTCCCGATCAACGCCGACGCCGACCGGGTCCCCGCCGACCGCCGGTGCCGGGTCTACCGGACCGCGGACGCGGGCAAGAGCTGGGAGCCCCTCACGGCGGGGCTGCCCGGGGAGGACCACTACGGCACGGTGCTGCGCGACGCGCTGTGCACGGACGACGCGGACCCGGCGGGCGTCTACTTCGGCAACCGCAACGGCGAGGTGTTCGCGTCGGCGGACGACGGCGACAGCTGGCGGCAACTCGCCTCGCACCTGCCGGACGTGCTGTGCGTGCGGGCCGCACGCGTCGGCTGAGCCGCAGATGGCACGGGGGACGCGGCATGGGGCTCGGCGTGGGGCCGGGCGGGGCACGAGGCGCGGGGCGCCGTGGCTGGACAGCCTTGGCCACCGGTTGATCGCCGCTGCCGGCACGGCAGTAGGGTGACGCCCGTGGCACCACGACCCTTGCATGAGATCGTCGAAGCGGGCTGGGCGAAGGCCCTGGAACCGGTGGCCGAACGCGTCGCCGCGATGGGGGACTTCCTCCGCGCGGAGATCGCCGCGGGACGCACCTACCTGCCGGCCGGGCCGAACGTCCTGCGCGCCTTCCAGCAGCCCTTCGACGACGTACGCGTCCTGATCGTCGGTCAGGACCCGTACCCGACCCCGGGACACGCGGTGGGGCTGTCGTTCTCGGTCGCGCCGGACGTGCGGCCGCTGCCCGGCAGCCTCATCAACATCTACCGCGAGCTCAACAGCGACCTGGGGCTCCCCCAGCCGTCCAACGGCGACCTCACGCCGTGGACTCGGCAGGGCGTGCTGCTGCTCAACAGGGCCCTGACCACCGCCCCGCGCAAGCCGGGTGCCCACCGGGGCAAGGGCTGGGAGGAGGTCACGGAGCAGGCGATCCGGGCCCTGGCCGGGCGCGGCAAACCGCTGGTGTCCATCCTGTGGGGTCGTGACGCCCGCAATCTGCGCCCACTCCTCGGCGATCTGCCCTCCGTCGAGTCCGCCCACCCCTCCCCCATGTCGGCAGACCGGGGCTTCTTCGGCTCCCGGCCGTTCAGCCGGGCCAACGACCTGCTGATCCGCCAGGGCGGCCAACCGGTGGACTGGCGTCTGCCGTGACCGGGGTGTCGGAGGGCTCCGGCTTCCTCGCCGTGGACTCCGGCGGTTCCGGGCTCCGGGCCGTGCTGGGGACCGCCGAGCGCGGTCCGCTGGCCCGGGTGGCGTCCGACGAGCCGGTGCGCACGGGCGAGCGGGGCATCGACCCCGGGCACTTCATGGCCCAACTCGTCGGTCTGGTCCGCGCCTTGGCCGCCGAGGCCGGACCCGTGCCGTTGACCGCCGTGGCCGTCGGCGCGGCCGGTCTCGCCTCCCTCGGTGACGGGCTGCGTGCCGAACTGCCCGGCGCCCTGGCCAGGGAATGGGGCGTGCGCAGGATCGCGCTGGCCGCCGACGCCGTGACCGCGTACGTGGGTGCGCTGGGAGCACGCCCGGGCGCGGTCGTCGCGGGCGGCACGGGGCTGATCGCGGTCGGAACCGATCTGACGCGCTGGCGGCGGGCGGACGGCTGGGGGCATCTGCTCGGTGACTGCGGGGGCGGCGCCTGGATCGGCCGGGCCGGTCTCGAGGCGGCGCTGCGCGCCCATGACGGGCGCGAGGACGGTTCACGCCTCCTGCTGGCCTGTGCCGAGGAGGTGTTCGGACCGGTCGCGGGGCTGCCCGGCGCGCTGTACCCGCGCCCGGACCGGCCCGCCGTCCTGGCCTCTTTCGCACCCCGCGTGGCCGCCTGTGCCGGCGAGGACCCGGTCGCCGCGGGCATCCTGCGCGCGGCCGCCCGGCACATGGCCGACTCCGCGGCGGCCGTGTGCCCCGCCGACGGCGAACCCCGTGTGGCCGTCACCGGCGGTCTGTTCAAGCTGGGCGACCCCCTGCTGGGTCCCCTGGACGCGGAACTGGCCCGGCGGCTGCCGCGGGCGCGGCGGGTACCGGCCGAAGGCGACCCGCTGGACGGCTCGGTGCGCATCGCGACCGCATTGAGCACCGGTTCGCTCATGCTGCCGGCCGACCCGAGGATGCTGTCCGTGACCACCCGGCCGGGTGATTGATCCGACGATACCCAGCCCGTACGTAACTCATCAGACAAAACAGGACGGATACCGCTCACCTGCACCCTCCCCGAACAGGGGAACCCAAGAAGCCAGTAACATGCGGCGCCATGAGTTCCCCCACTGGGCCCGCGGATGGCCTGCCCGTACGAATGCCGCGCCCCCGCCAGCCCGGACGGCATCGCCGTCCCGAGCCGCTGGTCGCTCCCGAGGGCGCGCCCGCGCTCGTCCTCGCCGTGCCGGGGACGCCCAGTAGCGCCACGCGCAGCCTCGCCGAGGAGGTCGTGAGCATCGCCCGCTCCGAGCTGCCCGGCCTCGACGCCCGCATCGGGTACCTCGACGGGGACAACGCGGAGTTCCCCTCGCTGCAGGCCGTGCTCGTGCGCGCCGCCGAGGAGCGCACGGCCCGTTTCGAGCAGGCCCGCGCCGCCGGCATGGACGTCAAGATGCCCGACGGCCCCGTCGCCGTCGTCGTGCCGCTGCTCGCCGGCCCGGACAGCGCGCTGCTGCGCCAGGTCCGCCAGGCCCTCATGGAGAGCCGTGTCGCCGCCGAGCTGACCGACGTCCTCGGTCCGCACCCGCTGCTCGCCGAGGCGCTGCACGTGCGGCTGTCCGAGGCCGGTCTGGCCCGGGCCGACCGCGCCCGGCTGTTCACCGTGGCGACCGCCGCGGACGGCATCATCCTGGCCTCCGTGGGCGGTGACGAGGCGGTGCAGGCGGCCGGGATCACCGGCATGCTGCTCGCCGCGCGCCTGGCGGTGCCGGTCATGGCGGCGGCCCTGGACCAGGAGGGCTCCATCGCCTCCGTCGCCGAGCAGCTGCGCTCCTCCGGCTCGCACCAGCTGGCGCTCGCGCCGTACCTGATCGGCCCGGAGATCGAGCAGGGGCTGGTCGAGGAGGCCGCGAAGGAGGCGGGCTGCTCCGCCGCCGAGTCGCTCGGCCCGTACCCGGCGATCGGCAAGCTGGCCCTGGCCAAGTACACGACGGCCCTGGGCATCGCGCCGCAGCAGGCGCAGAGCATGCCGGTCCGCTGACGCGGGACGTGGACGTACCGAGGAAGGCCCGCTCCGGGTTCGGAGCGGGCCTTCTCGCCATGGGGGGAGTGCCGGCCCTTCGGCTCTCCGCTAGCGCAGGACCACGTACGACGCGGCGGTCACTCTGATCGAACCGGCGCGCCGGGGGACGCCCGTGCGCGGGTCGACGGCGAACCAGGTCACGTCCCCGGAGCGTTCGTTCGCGACGTACAGGAAGCCGCCGGAGGCGGTGAGGGCGCGCGGCCAGTGGCCGCCGCAGGGCACCGTGGTGACCAGCCGCAGTTCCTCGCCCTCGACGGCGAGCACGGACAGGACGTCCTCGCCGCGGGTGGCGGTCCAGACGAAGCGGCCGTCGGGCGAGGTGACGACGCCCGACGGGTAGGCGTCGCGTGCGGGAGCGCCGGGCAGCACCGGGACCTCGGACAGCGGCGTCAGGGCGCCTTCCGCGGCGTCCCAGCGGCAGACGGTGACCGTGGGGCTCAGTTCGTTGACGACGTACGCGTGCGAGCCGTCCGGGTGGAAGGCCAGGTGCCGGGGCCCCGAGCCGGGGCGCAGAGCGGTCTCCCGGTGCAGGGCGAGGGCGCCCTCGGTCAGCGTGCACACCCGCACCGAGTCCGTGCCGAGGTCCACGCTGACGGCCCAGCGGCCGCTCGGGTCGGCCTGCACCTGGTGGGCGTGCGGCCCCTGCTGACGGGGCGTGTGCGGTCCCGCGCCGCTGTGCCGGAGCACGCCGGAGGCGGATCGCGCGAGAGTGCCGTCGGGGCGCACGGGCACAGCGGTGACGCTGCCGGAGCCGTAGTTGGCGGTCAGGACGTGACCGTCGAACAGGCTGAGGTGCGTCGGACCGCTGCCGTCGACCGGCACGGGGCGCCCGGCCGGCTCGGGCTTGTCGCCGTTCACCCGGTACGCGGCCACCGCGCCGTCGGGCGTCTCACTGACCGCGTACAGCGTCCCGCCGTCGGGCGAGAGCGCCAGGCAGGAGGGGTCAGGGACGGCGTTCACGCTGCTCAGCACGGTCAGCGCCCCGCTGTCGGCGTCGACCTCCGCCATCACGATCCCGGGGCCGCCGGCCGCCGTGAACGACCCGATGAACGCCCGCCTGCCGTCCGCCACCGCTGTCCCCTCTCGCCCGCACCGCCCGGAAAGACCGCGCAGCCGATCATGCGCGGTCTAGACCAAGCGGTCAAGGGCGGGTCGCCCGGTCGGACCCGGGCGAGGCGCAGGGCGGGTCCGCATGGGGCAGGCCGTCGGCGTGCGGCGTGATGTCCCTGCCCCCGATGAGGGCCTCGACGGCGGCCTCCACCCGGCGGCGGGTCGTGGCGAGGCGGACGTCGTGAGAGGCCTCCGGGTCGCCGTGACGGCGACCAGGCGGCGAATCTCCCGGGCGCAGCCGTCGGGGAGGGCGAGCAGGTGCCGAGCTCGCCGCGTAAGGCCGGCATCAGGTTCAGCCGTGCACGAGGGAGGAGACCGGGAACCGTACCCGGGCGACGAGCTTCTCCAGCTCCGCCACCCGCTTGCGCCACTGACGGAAGGGCGCGGCGCCGGAGAGGATGCCGGGTGTCCAGTGCGTCATCGGTTTCAGCTGCGCCCAGCGCCGGGTCCGTGTCCGCCGCACCCCCCTGCGCCGCGCGGTCTCGACGGCGCAGGCGTGCACACGGCACAGGGCGCGCCGGATCCAGCACCGCGCCGTAGCGCCGACGCTCTGCCCCGCTCAGGAACGGGCAAGCGGAGGCCGCTGGGACGAACCGAGCGGCATCGCCAGAGCCGACAGTGCCTTCTCCAGGCCGCGCAGATGCGCGAGGGCCGACTCGATCTCGTCCCGCTGAGGCAGCTCGCCGGTGGGGAGCGCCACCCGCCTGCGCCCCAGGTCACCGGCCGTGAGGGCTTCCACCGCCGCCTCGACGCGCCAGCAGGCAGCGACAAGCCGGGCGTCGTGCGACGCGACCGGATCGGCGGCGACGGACACCAGGCCCCGCACTTCGCGGGCGCAGTCGTCGAGCAGTTCACTGACCTGCCGGGCACGGGCCTTGCGAGCGCGGAAGGGGGTGAGGGGGTGCATCAACGGGGCGAGTGCCATCCGTACCCGGCCGAGCAGGAGCTCCAGTTCGGCTGCGTGCGGGGCGGGGTCGCTCTTCGGGTCTCCGGCCAGGCGAGCGGCCGCTTCGGCGGTGGCCGCGTGGACGCAGTGAAGGGCGAGCCGGATCCACGCGTCGGTCGTCTTGTGCGTGGTGACCGGCAGGACGAGGACCACGGCCAGCGCGGCACACAGCGCGCCCACGCCGGTCTCCGCCAGACGCAGCCCGAGCAGGCCGGGGTCCAGCACGCCCAGCAGGCCGTAGAGCAGGCTGACCATGACCGTCACCGCCAGCATCATCCAGGTGTAGGAGACGGGGGCGGTGTAGAAGATGCCGAAGACACAGCCGGCGACCAGGAGGGCCGTCGGCGTGGGCGCGCCGTGCAGCGGGATGGCGACCGCCAGGCCGACGACGATACCGATCACGGTTCCGCAGACCCGGCGGAAACCGCGGACCAGAGTCTCGCCGCGCGACGTCGTGTTGACGAAGATCCACCAAGTGGTGCCGACGGCCCAGTACCAGCGCTCCTCGGAGAGGAACTGCCCGACCAGGAGGGCGAGGGCAGCGGCAGCTGTGGCCTGGAAGGCCTGCCGGGTGGTGGGCCGTGCCCATCCGGTGCCCGGCAGGACCGGCGGAGCCGCCGCGGGTGGGGTGCGACGCTCGATGGGCCAGAGCACGAATCGCGTGGCGCCGGCCGCGCAGAGGGCGAGACCGACGGCGGTGTACAGCTCGGGCAGCTGAGCGGGGACCGCGTGCAAGAACTGCGTGACGAAGAAGTTCATGAACGCGAAGATCCCGAGCGCGTGGCCCCGCGGACCCCAGCGCCGGGCGTAGACCCCGCAGAAGACGACGGCCAGGAACGCGGCGTCACGGGCCGGGGTGATGCCGTGCAGTGCGGTGGCGAGCGCCAGCACGGGGAACCCGGCCACGGGCAGCAGGGCGGTGGTGATCCGCTGGTCACGAACGGTCGCGTCGGTGACCGTGAAGAGGGCGAGCAGTGCCGCGAGCCCTCCGGTGATGGATGCGGTGAGCGACAGCCCGCAGAGTTCGGGAACGGCGACGGCGGCGGCGACACCGATGACAGCGCGGGTCGCGTTCCGCAGCCTCGAGCGCCCCGGGTCCGGAGCCACGAACATCCTCTTCACGGCGGTGCGCCGCCCCCCTCTCGGTGGTACGTGCCCTGTCCACGTGCCGTCCCGGGTGGTGGACGGCAAGCGGACACGACTGCGGCACCGCGGTCCGGACCCGGCCTCGTCGCCGTCCGGCGCTGCGCGGCGCCGCAAGTACATGGATAGGGCAAAGATAACCATCCGAGGGCCCAGTGGCTCCACTGCCCCGCATTCGACTGCGCCAATGGCTCAGTGGATCGAGGTCGATGGAGACCGATGGTCGGCCAATGGATCAGGCCGGGGCCCGGAGGGCACGCAAGGGCACCACAGTCACGCCGCTTCTCACCCGTGCGCGTCACCCAGGATCCGCAGCGCGCGTTCCAGGTGGCGGCGATCCACCGGCGACAGCGGCCGGAGACGTGGGTGCGCAGCTGGGACACGTGCCTGGTCAGGGCGCGGTCCAGCGCCTCGGCGCCCTTGTCGGTCAGTACGGCGAGTGCGGCCCGCCGGTCGTGCGGATCGGGGTCCCGGCGGATCAGCCCTTCCTTCGCCGGTCGGCGAGCCGCGTGAAGCCGCCCGAGGAGAGGTGAGCGGCGCGCCGTCCCCGGGCCCGGCTCGGCCTGCACCCCGGCCGCTGATGCGGACGCAGGCGGTGAGCTGCCCGCGGGCCGAATTCTTCCGCCACGCCGACCACGCCGGGACCAGCGACCGGCCGCAGCACCGAAGGTCTTGAGCGCAGCACGGCGGCGCCCACGGCCCCGGCCGGAACGTGCGACGCGTGTCCGGGCGGGGCCGTCGCCGGCATGCCGTGGCCGCCCTCTCTGCTGCGATCGCAGTAGACGAAAGTGTCTGCATACGGCCGACGACGAGAGGCCGGAGAACTGCGAGCGTCGGGGTGGGTCGTTGTGACCGGCCCGTACGCATGGCAGATCCCTGGAAAGGCTCGTCGATGTCCCCTCTCGCCCGCTGGTGCCACCGGCACCGGCTCGCCGTCGTCCTGCTCTGGGTGGGCTTGCTGCTCGCCCTCGGTGCCGGAGTCGGTGCGGCCGGCAACGCCTTCGGCAACAGCCCGATATCGCAGGACACCGACTCGGCCAGGGCGACGGCCCTGTTGCAGCAGGCCTCCGACAGCGCCGCGGGCAAGAGCGGCCGGATCGTCTGGCAGGTGAACGGCGCCGAGGCCAAGGTCACCGGGCCCGCCGCCGAGCAGGCCATGACCGGCGCCCTGGAGGACGTCGCCGAGGCACCGGGTGTCGCCTCCGTGACCAGCCCCTACACGCCCGAGGGCAGGGCGCAGGTCAGCGAGGACGGCAGGACGGCCTACGCCACGGTCGCCTTCGAGCAGGACGTGTCCGACGCGCAGATCGACCACGTCAAGGAACTCGCCACCGACCCCGAGTCGGGGAACCTGCACATCGCGCTGAACGGGCAGGCGTTCACCGTCAACCCCGAGCCCAACGCGGTCGCCGACGCCATGGGCATCGTCCTCGCCTTCGTCGTGCTGCTGTTCGTCTTCCGGGCGGTCTGGGTGGCCGCGCTGCCCATCATCACGGCCGTGGTCGGTGTCGGCACCTCCGCGGTCACGGTGATGCTGCTCAGCCACGTCATCACGCTCTCCGACACCACGCTGACGCTCGGTTCGCTGATCGGTCTGGGCGTGGGCATCGACTACGCGCTGTTCATCGTCAACCGGCACCGCGCCAACCTGATGGCCGGCATGAGCGTGGCCGAGTCGGTCGCCAAGTCCCTCAACACCTCCGGCCGGGCCGTGGTGTTCGCCGGTCTGACCGTCGTCGTCGCGCTGCTGGGCATGCTCACCCTGAACGTCGGCATCATCAACGGCATGGCGATCGGCGCGGCCGTCACCGTCGTCCTGACCGTGCTGGCCGCCATCACCCTGCTGCCGGCGCTGCTCGGCATGATCGGCCCGCGTGTCCTCAGCAAGAGCGAGCGCCGTGGGATGGCCGGGCTCGGCGGGCAGCGCTCCTCGGGCAGGGCCGGGCTGTGGGCCCGGTGGGCCGAGCGCGTCCAGGCACGGCCCAAGACCCTGGGTGTCGTCGCCCTGGCCGTGCTGGCGGCACTCGCGCTGCCGACGCTGTCGCTGCGGCTGGGCGCGTCCGACGACGGCAACCTGCCCGCGTCCTCGACGAACCGCCAGGCGTACGACATGATCGCGGACGGTTTCGGACCGGGCTTCAACGGCCCGCTCGTCCTCGCCGTCCAGGCCCCCACCGCCGCCGACAAGGCGGCCCAGGCGGAGCTGGTCACCGCTCTGAAGCGGGTCGACGGTGTCGCCGGTGTCGGCGCCGCACCCATGAAGGAGGGGCGGACGGTCGGCGTGATCTCCGTCGTCCCGACCACCTCACCCCAGTCCGAGGCCACCTCCGACCTGATCCACCACCTGCGTGACGACGTGATCCCCCAGGCGGAACGCGGAACGTCCCTGAAGGTCTACGTGGGCGGAGTCACCGCGAGCAACGACGACTTCGCCTCCGTGCTGATGGGCAAGCTGCCGGTGTTCGTGCTGGTGATCGCCGTGCTCGGCTTCCTGCTGCTGACCGTTGCCTTCCGCAGTCTGCTCATCCCCGCCGTGGGTGCGGTGCTGAACCTGCTCAGCATCGGCGTGGCCTTCGGCGCGATCGTTGTGGTCTTCCAGTACGGCTTCGGTGCCGGACTCCTCGGGCTCGGTGCCGCGGGGCCGATCGAGTCGTTCGTGCCGATCCTGGTCGTCGGCATCATGTTCGGCCTGTCCATGGACTACCAGGTCTTCCTGGTCAGCCGGATGCGTGAGGAATGGGCGCACACCGGTGACAGCCGCCGCGCGGTCCGGGTCGGGCAGGCGGAGACCGGCAGGGTGATCGCCGTCGCCGCCACCATCATGGTCTGTGTCTTCGGCTCCTTCGTCTTCGGCGGCATGCGCGTCATCTCCGAGTTCGGCGTCAGCCTCGCCGTCGCCGTGGCCCTCGACGCCCTGCTGATCCGCATGGTCGTCGTCCCCGCGCTCATGCATCTGTGCGGACGGGCCAACTGGTGGCTGCCCCGCCGCCTGGACAAGGCCCTGCCCCATGTCTCGGTGGAAGGCCCCGCCGACGAGCCCCCGCACCCGCCGCACGCCGTGCGGGAGCCGGAGACCACCGGCCTGGCCCGCTGACCGTCAGCGCGACGGACCCACATCGCACGCGGGCCGGTGGAAGGCGGGTGACCTCACCTTCCACCGGCCGGCGCCGCACAGAGTGAGGGAAGGGAACTGCCCATGGTGTGGCGACAGTGGCCGGCCCGTCATGACCGGATCGCGGACGCGCTGCCCGCGGTACCGCTGATCGTGATCGCCACGGCGGCGACGGCCGTCGGCGGGAACGACTGGCACGCGCCGCGTTGGCACGAGGTCGTGTGGACAGCGCTGTCGTGCATGCCCTTGGTTCTCCGGAGCCGCTGGCCGCTGGGGGTCGCCCTGTTCACGGTCGCGGGCGACCTGACGCTGATGGCCGTCGCCTCGCACATCGCGCCGACCCCGGCGGCGAGCCTGATCGCCCTGTACACCCTCGCCGTGCACGGCAGCCGGCGCACCGTGTGGAGCGTCGGTGTGGCCGCAGCGGTGGCGATCACCGGTGTCTACGCCGCCACCCACGCCGAGTCGTTGGTGGCAGGGGCCAGCCTGCTGCGCTTCGACGCCGTGCTCGCCGCCACCGCGCTGGGCCGGGCCGTCCGCAGCCGACGTGAGAATCTCGCGGCGGCCAGGGAACGCGTCGAGCGTGCCGAGCGCACGCGGGAGGAGGAGGCCCGGCGCCGGGTCGCGGAGGAACGCGTGCGCATCGCCCGCGATCTGCACGATGTCGTCGCCCACCACATCACCCTGGTGAACGCCCAGGCCGGTGTGGCGCACCATCTCATGCGCGCCAACCCCCACCAGGCGTACGAGGCGCTGGCCCACATCAAGGACAACAGCCGCGCCGCTCTCGACGAACTCCGCGCCACCGTCGGCCTGTTGCGCCAACCCGATGACGCGCCGGGCTCACGGGCCCCCATCCCTCGCCTGGCGGATCTCGACCGCCTGGTGGGCGGCTTCCGGGCGAGCGGGCTCGCCGTGTCCGTGACCCGGACCGGGGATCCGTCCCCGCTGGCGCCGGCCACCGAGCTGACCGCCTACCGGATCATCCAGGAAGCCCTCACCAACTCCCACAAGCACGCCTCGGCGACCCGGACCGAAGTCGTCCTGGACTACGGGCCGCACGCGCTCCGGGTCACCGTGACGGACGACGGACGCCCCGGCGCGTCCAAGGGCACAGGCACCGGCCACGGGCTGATCGGCATGCGCGAACGAGCCCTCGCCACCGGCGGCACCGTCACCGCGGGGCCCCGGCCGGAGGGCGGCTTCCAGGTCTTCGCCGAGCTGCCCCTCCCACTCGCCCCCACCCTGCCCGACGCCCCGTGAGGAACCACCCGTCATGCCGATCCGCGTCCTGCTCGCCGACGACCAGGCCCTGCTCCGGGGCACCTTCCGGCTCCTGATCAACGCGCAGCCCGACATGAACGTCGTCGCGGAGGCATCCCACGGGCGGGAAGCGGCCCGGCTGGCCCGGTCCGAGCGCGCCGACATCGTGGTCATGGACATCCGGATGCCCGAGGTCGACGGCATCGAGGCCACGCGGCTGATCGCCCAGGACGAGGATCTGGCCGGAGTCAAGGTCCTCGTCCTGACCACCTTCGAGGAGGACGACCTGGTCATCGAGGCCCTCCGGGCCGGCGCGAGCGGCTTCCTGGGCAAGGGGGTCGAACCGGCCCAACTGCTCGACGCCGTCCGGCTGGTGGCTGCCGGAGAGGCACTGCTCTCCCCGGCAGCCACCAAGGGCCTCATCGCCCGCGTCCTCGCCCACCCCTCCCCCGGCGACCTCGTCGACGCCAAGCGACTGGCCACCCTGACTCCCCGGGAACGTGAGGTGATCACGCTGGTGGGCACCGGCCTGGCCAACGACGAGATCGCCGAGCGCCTCTTCGTCGCCCCGGTCACCGTCAAGACTCACGCCAACCGGGCGATGGCCAAACTGGCCGCCCGCGACCGGGCCCAACTCGTCGTCATCGCCTACGAGACCGGCCTGGTACGCGCGGGAGAACGTAAAGGCTGAGGCACCGGCCCGGCCGTCTCCCCCGCGGGACGGTGGGCAGCCCGGGGCCTGTAATCGGTCACAGCCACGGCCGACGACCGATGGTCTTCACCTGTTTTCGTAGGGATCGAGGCACAGAGATTGACAGATGAGAGTCCCGCCGCGACTCTTTCTGTTATTCGCGAGGTGTGGGAGCGTTCCCAGTCACGAGCCGCACAACGCCTGGATCGCATGCATCGCCCCCGCCGCCTCGGGCCCTTGTTCCTCCGCATCACTGGTGACAGGAGGCATCTCGATGGGCACGACGTTTTACCTGACCGGCAGGACTCCTGGAGCCTCGCCGTCCTCCGGCCGGACTCGCGGTTCCGGAGCGTGGCCGACTACCGGACACGCACTCCGTCGACGTACACGGCCGACTCCTGGAAGCCCTTCGCCAAGGCGTTGACGGCTGCGGCCGGTGTCGCCGACGACGCCTCGGCCACCTCGTCGGAGGTCGCCGCCGCGAAGACGAAACGATCCGGCCGGCCGGCGGCAACGGACGCCTGTTCGTCGACGGCCTCGGACTCGTCAGGACCTCCATCGGCACATCACCGTCGTCCGGGCAACGGCAGGAGGCAGCGCTCGCGCCCGGCCCCCACACCAACCGGTTGAACAGGAGGAAGGCATGAGCACCAATCGTCCGGCCCATGTCGCAGCGGGCGTGACGACCGTGGCCACCGTGGTCTGCGCCGCCCTGCTCATGGTGCCCGCTCCGGCCCGTGCGACCTACGGAACCGCGGACATCAAGCCGATCGAGAGCAACATCGCTGCCAAGGAGTGGGCCTCGGCGACAGCCGGCAACGGCTCGTCGAACGCCGGACTTGCCATCGACGGTGACCCGGCGACGTCCTGGTACCCCGGTCGTGGCGGCGCGCGGCAGTGGCTCACCGTCGACCTCGGCGGGCGCTACGACAACCTGCGTAAAGTCAAAGTGGCGTTCCCGGACCGTGGCGTGGCCTACCGGTACGTCGTCGAGGTCTCATCCGACGGTCGCCGGTGGAAGACCATCGCCGACCAGTCCCGCAACCGGACCATGGCGCGCGGGGCGGTCCACCTGTTCACCCGGCCGGGGACGCGCTTCGTCCGACTGACCTTCACCGGTGCACCGGGCCGCGCCAGAGCTGGTGTCAGCGAGCTCCAGGTCTTCAACTACCTCCGCGACGACCTCACGCTCGGCGCCGATCTGTCCTGGATGGACGATGTCCAGGACCGGCAGTACTGGGTCGACCCCCTGGCCGCGGAACGGGGCGCCGGGCCCCATCTGCTCGACGTGGCCGAGGACCGCGGCATGCGGCACACCCGGCTGCGGATCTGGAACGAGCCGCGCGACGAGAGCACCGGTCGGCCGACGCCGATTCCGCGTCAGGGCCCGGAGCGCTCACTGGTCTCGGCCAAGCAGATCAAGCAGCGGGGCATGGGCCTGGGGATCGACTTCCACTACGCGGACTCATGGGCCGACCCAAGCAAGCAGCCCAAACCGCGTGCCTGGGCCGAGCTGGAGTTCGCGGACCTGTCCCAGGCCGTGTACGACTTCACGGCCGACTATCTGAAGCGGTTGATCCGGCAGGGCACCGCGCCGGAGAAGGTGGCCATCGGCAACGAGATCATCAACGGCTTCCTGTACGGCAGCGAGGCGGCGCACATCGGCACGACGAGTCCGCCGTACTTCGTCGACCAGGCCGATGTCTACCAGTCGCAGCCCGGCGGTGGCCTGCTCTGGCGGTACTGGCAGTCGACCGACCCGGCGGAGCGGCAGCTCTACGACCAGGCGTGGGACCGGTTCACCACGCTGGCAGCGGCCGGGATCAAGGCCGTCCGCGACGCGTCACCGGCGTCCGAGGTCGAGATCCACGTGATCGTCGGCAAGGACAGACTCGCCAAGACCATGGAGTTCTGGCACCAGTTCCTCAGCCGGGTGAAGGCCAAGGGCCAGAACCCTGATGTGCTGGCCCTGTCCTACTACCCGGAGTGGCACGGCTCGCCCGAGGCGCTGGAACACAACCTGAACACCATGGCCACCACCTTTCCCGGCTACGAGATCGACATCGCCGAGACCGCCTACCCCGCCTCGGGCGGCGACGGCTCACCGCTGCCCAATTCGCCCTTCCCGCGGACGATTCAGGGCCAGGCCGATGCCGTCCAAAGGGTCTTCCAGGCCGCCAACGACGTGGTCGACAACCGAGGTTCTGGGGTGCTGGTGTGGGAGCCGGGCGGCTATCAGCCGATGTTCCGGGCCGTGCCCGGACTGGCGAACACCTGGGAGCCGCACGCCTCCATCGACGTCTTCAACGCCAGCCGCGCCCAGCACATCCTCCAGGACACCGTCCACACCACCGCCGTGGTGGGAACAGCCCCGAAGCTGCCGCCCTCCGTCCGCAGGCTCAGCACCGCCGACGACACGATCGGCGATGTCCCCGTCCGCTGGCAGCCGTTGCCACCGGGCGCGACCGACAGGCCGGGCGAGGTGACGGTCACCGGGACGACCGGCTCAGGACCGGTCACCGCGGTCATCGACGTCGTTCCCGGGCGCGGCGAACACGACGTGACCACGCCATAGCCCGGCGGTCCGCGGCGACGTCCGGGAGATCCGGCCGCCTGCGCCCCGGACCGCCCCACCAGTAACTCCCCCCATCCCCCCACCCCCTGCACCCAAGGAGTCATCCATGAGCATGCGACGACGGACCTTCCTCGGCTTGAGCGCGGCGGGAGCGACGGGCGCAGGTCTGTCCCTGCTCGGCGCGGGACCGGCACCCGCCGCCGGGCCGCTGGGCACGGCGCCCACCACGCCGTTCGCGGTCGGCGTGCGCCGCTACAACTGGACCCGGGGCAGCCGCCCGTGCACCACCTACGTCTACTACCCGGCCACCGGCACCGCGGGAGGGAACCCGGTGCCGGACGCCCCGGTCGCCGGCGGAATCTTCCCCCTCTACAACATGACCCACGGCCTCGGAAGCAGCCCGCAGAACTCCCTGTTCATCATCCGGGCCCTGGCCTCGGCGGGCTTCGTCGTCCCCGCCCCGCACTTCAACCACAACTTCAACGACGTCAACAACGGCAACACCTGCAGGGACGTCTCGCAGATCATCACCAACACCCTCGCGCTCAACGCGAGCGGACCGCTGGCCGGGCACATCAACACCGGCATCGGCGTCGGTGTCGCGGGTCATTCCCTGGGCGGCATGGTCACCCACGGTCTGCTGACCTCCTGGCCCGACAGCAGGATCGTCTCCGCTAATCCCCAGTCGTGCGTGGACATGGGCAACCCGTCCGGCTCGGTCTCGGCCAAGGTCCTGTTCGTGCACGGCGACCGGGACTCGACCACGAAGTACTCCTCGGCCCGGCAGGCGTACGCGGAGATGAACTGGCCCAAGGCGTTCCTCACCTTCGTCGGCGGCAGCCACACCAGCTTCTGGAGCGACCAGCGCTTCCCGAGGACCGTCGTCGACTGGGCCCGCTGGACCATGTACGGCGACACCGCCGCCCGGGACCGCCTCCCGGCTGACGCGTCCGGGTCCAACACCAGGTGGGAAGCCCGGCTGGGCGCCTCGCCCGGTGCCCCGGGCGCCTCCGTCCTGCCTGCCCGGCACGGCGGCAAGGCCGCCGAGATCCACAACGCCTCCACCGCCGCCGGCGCCCGCCGCCGCGCCTGACCGGCGCGTGTCGGGGTACCGCTCGGACAGCGGGGCGGGCGGTACCCCGGCGTGAGGGGGCGAAGATCTCCTGGAGGTCGACCGGATACAGTGCGCGAGACGGCGACCCGCTGAGGGAGGAGAGCCGTGACCGACACCAGCGACACCCGGCCCACCGAGGGCGCGGCACCAGCGCCGCGGCGGAGCCGGCTGTACGTCGTAATGCGCTTCCTCCCCCTGGTCGCCCCCGTTCTGCTGTGGGCCGTGCCCTGCTGGGTGCTCCTGCACGGCGGCCAGCACTGGCCACCGCCCGTCACGCTGCTCGGCACCGCCCTGTTCGCCCTCGGCCTCGTCTGCATGCCGCTCGCGATGGCGCGCGGCCACGGCCGGCGCCAGCAGGACCGGGCGGCGATCATCGGTGACACGCTGCTGGGCATCAGCTGGGTCCTGTTCACCTGGTCCGCTCTGCTCGGCGTCCTGTTGCGGCTCGCCCTGACCGTGTTCGATGTCGGCGAGAGCCAGGACCGCGCCCGCATCGTGACCTGGACCGTCCTCGGCGTCGCCGCCGTCCTGCTCGTCTGGGGATACGCCGAGGCCCGCCGTGTGCCGCGCGTGCGCCGACTCGACGTGCGACTTCCCCGGCTGGGCCCCGGGTTGGACGGGTTGCGTGTCGTCCTCGTCACCGACACCCACTACGGCCCGCTCGATCGCGCCCGCTGGTCGGCGAGGGTGTGCGAGACGGTGAACACGCTGGATGCCGATCTGGTCTGCCACACCGGCGACATCGCGGACGGCACGGCCGCACGCCGCCGCGCCCAGGCCACGCCCCTCAGCACTGTGCGAGCCACCCGGGCCCGGGTCTACGTCACCGGCAACCACGAGTACTACAGCGAGGCCCAGGGCTGGGTCGATCTGATGGGCGAACTGGGCTGGGAGCCGCTGCGCAACCGCCATCTGCTGCTCGAACGCGACGGTGACACCCTCGTGGTCGCCGGCGTGGACGACGTCACCGCCGAGTCCTCCGGCCTGGCGGGCCACCGCGCCCATCTCGCCGGAGCCCTGGACGGCGCAGACCCGGACCTGCCCGTCCTGCTCCTGGCACACCAGCCCAAGTTCGTCGACCGGGCGGCAGCCGCCGGCATCGACCTCCAGCTCTCCGGCCACACCCACGGCGGCCAGATCTGGCCGTTCCACCACCTCGTCCGCATCGACCAGCCCGCCCTCGCCGGCCTCAGCCGCCACGGCTCCCGCACCCTCCTCTACACCAGCCGCGGCACCGGCTTCTGGGGCCCGCCGTTCCGCGTCTTCGCCCCGAGCGAGATCACCCTGCTGGTGCTCCGCAGCACGCACCGGCCCACCGCGTCAGAGCACTGACTGCCGCCGTACCGGCCCACCGCCTGACAGCGCTGACTGCCGCCGTACCGGCCCACCGCCTGACAGTGCTGACTGCCGCCGTACCGGCCCACCTCGTCACAGCGCCGACGCCCCGCCGCGCCGGGCGGGGAGGCGCGCCGACGCGCTCACCACGCCACGGACTTGCTCCGGCAAACAGTTACCCGACCGTAACTTGGAGAGGTGTTACCAGTGGTAACTACCGGTGCTAGTTTTTCGCGCAATCAGGCACCGCAGCAGCACGAGGAGTGAGCCGTGAGCCGATACCGAAGCCGTGCGCGTTCCACCTCCCACCGTCTTGCCGCCACCGCGCTCGCCACTGTGGCCTGCGTCTGCGCCGGCGCGACCACGGCCGACGCCTCCGCGACCGACACCGGACCCGTCGTGTCCCGGGGGGTCGCCATTCCGGCCTTCTACACCCCGCCCACTCAACTGCCCGCCGCCAACGGTGCGTTGATCCGGCAGGAGCCCCTCCCCCTGGGGCTGTCGCTGCCCGGTCTCGACGGCCGCCCATTGCCGGGCACCGCCACCCGGCTGATGTACAAGTCCACCGACTCCGCCGGCCGAGCCGTCGCGGTCACCGGCGCCTACATCGAGCCGTCGGCGAAGTGGCAGGGCGACGGACCCCGCCCGCTGGTGGCAGTGGCCTCGGGGACCATGGGCCAGGGCGACCAGTGCGCGCCCTCGTTCGCCCTGCAACACCCCCTCACGGTGAACGGGCAGACCCTGTCCGTCGCCTACGACAACCTGGCGATCTACCGTCTCCTCGCCACCGGAGCGGCCGTCGTCGTCACCGACTACGTCGGCCTGGGCGCCACCGACCGTCTGCACACCTATGTCAACCGCCTGGACGAGGGGCACGCGGTGCTGGACGCCGTGCGCGCGGCGCGCGCCCTGCCCGGCACGTCCCTCACCTCCGGCTCCCGCGTCGGCCTGTACGGATACAGCGAGGGCGGCGGTGCCAGCGCCTCCGCGGCCGAACTCCAGCCCACGTACGCGCCCGACGTCCACCTGGCCGGCACCTACGCGGGCGCGCCGCCCGCCGACCTGACCGCCGTCATGAAGGGGATCGACGGGAGCGCCCTGGCCGCCGCCCTGGGCTGGGCGATCAACGGCTTCGTCCAGGCGTACCCCGACATGCGGGACGTCGCCGAGGCGAATCTCAACGACGCCGGGCGCAAGGCCCTCGCGGACGCCTCGACCATGTGCGTCGGCGAGGCAGTCATCCGCTACGGCTTCGCCCGGAGCAGCGCGTGGACGACCAGCGGCAAGTCCGTCGCCGAGGTCATCGCCGACGAACCGCGCGCCCGGGCGGTCCTCGACGAGCAGCGCATCGGGACGCTCAGGCCGGGCGGTCCTGTCCGGGTGAGCACCGGCATCCAGGACGACATCGTTCCGCACGCCCAGGCCCGTCAACTGGCCGTGGACTGGTGCCGCGAGGGCGGCGAGGTCACCTACAAGGCAGTCGACCTGCCCAACCTCGGGGACAGGATCCTCACCAACCACCTCGCTCCCCTCATCGCCGACCAGGAAGCGGCGATCTCCTGGCTCACCGACCGCCTGGAGGGCAAGCCGGCCGCGTCCAACTGCTGGACGATGCCGTTCCAGCGCTGACCGGGACCGGGCCATCCGGCGGCCCGCCCCTCCCCGCCCCCTTCACCGCACCGGCCGTGAGTTCACCGAGAATGGCGCGGCGGCATCCGCAGCGCCATGGACTCGCCTGCCCCGGCATCCCGGGGACCACTGGCTCGACCGCGCCCTTCTAGACTGGCCCATTGGTACTGCCGGAGCGGCTGGGGAGCCCCCTCGGCAGAGCCAGTGGACGAGGAGGACGTGCCATGGCCGTGGACGAGCTCGACACCCGCATCCTGCGGTTGCTGCTGGAACAGCCGCGCACGAGTGTGCGCGAGTACGCCCGGGTCCTGGGGGTCGCCCGCGGCACCCTCCAGGCCCGGCTCGACCGGCTGGAGCGTGACGGTGTGATCACCGGCACGGCACCGGCCCTCTCCTCCGCCGCGCTCGGGCACCCGGTGCTCGCGTTCGTGCACATCGAGGTCACCCAGGGCCATCTCGACGAGGTGGGCGACGCGCTGGCGGCGGTGCCGGAGATCGTCGAGGCGTTCTCGATCACGGGTGGCGGGGATCTGCTGGCCCGGGTGGTGGCCCGGGACAACGCGCACCTGGAGGACGTCGTGCAGAAACTGATCAGCATGCCGGGGGTGGTGCGCACCCGTACCGAGGTCGCCCTGCGCGAACGGGTCTCCCACCGGATGCTGCCGCTGGTGGAGTCGATCGGGCGGTCGGCCCGCGGATGACCTTTGAGAGCATGGCGCCATGAGCAGGCTCCGCGGAACATCGGTCATCTTCGACCTCGACGGAACGCTCGTGGACAGCGAGCCGAACTACTACGAGGCAGGCCGGCAGACGCTCGCGGCATACGGCGTCCATGACTTCACCTGGGCGGATCACGAGCGGTACGTCGGCATCAGCACGCAGGAGACGGTCGCGGACTGGAAGGAGCGCTACCGGCTGCCCGCCTCGGTGGACGAACTGCTCGCCGCCAAGAACCGCCGCTATCTGGAACTGGCCCGAGGCGGCACCCGTGCCTACCCGCAGATGCGCGCCTTCGTCGAGCTGCTCGCGGCCGAGGGGGTGCCCTTGGCCGTGGCCTCGGGATCGTCGCCGCAGGCCATCGCGGCGGTGCTGACCGGGACCGGGCTGGACGCGCATCTGCGCACGGTGGTCTCCGCCGACGAGGTCGCGCACGGCAAACCGGCTCCGGACGTCTTCCTCGAGGCGGCCCGCAGGCTGGGGGCCGCCCCGTCCGACTGCGTCGTCCTGGAGGACGCGGCCCCGGGCGCCGCCGCGGCGCACGCGGCCGGCATGCGGTGCATCGCGATCCCGTACGTCCCGGCCCAGGCGGGCGCACCGGAGTTCGCCACCGCGGACCTTCTCCTGCCGGGCGGCCACGAGGAGTTCACGGCGCGCTCCGCGTTCGACTGGCTCGCCGCCGGCCCGGCCGGGCCGGCCTGAACTCGCGTCTCCCCACTCGTATCGGCACCGGACCTGTTGCCCACGATCACCGGCAAGGCCGAACACCTCGCGCCGGCCAGGCTGTTCGGCCTGGACCGGCTGACCGACGCGTGCGCCGCGAACACCGAAACGGGGACAAGGTGGTGAGCACGGCGGCCGCGGCCTCGCACCGGCCCTGAACCTTCCAAATTTTTCGCGGCAGCGGTGATTGTTTCGCCCCTGCCATACGTACCTCCTGGTGTTGGGCCGTTCATATCCCAGGAGGCACGATGCGCATCTCGCGCAGCACGGCAGGAACCGCGTTCGTGGGCGGTGCGATGATCCTTACGCTCACCGCGCTCGCCTATCCCAGCATGCTGGGCGTGCAGAACGCGGCTTCCGGCCAGGACCGCATCATCGCCAACACTCAGTGGGGCCCGCTGAGCGAGGCGGACCGCGACTTCGTGGTCCGCGTGCGCGCGGCCGGCCTCTGGGAGTACCCGCTGGGACAACTGGCGATGCAGCGGGGCACGACGCCGGCGATGAAGGAAGTGGCCAAGCACCTGCTCGTGGGGCACGGCCGGCTCGACGCGTCCTGCCGCAAGGTCTCCACGGACCTGGGCATCACCCTGCCGAACGAGCCGTCTCCGCAGCAGCAGCAGTTCGTGGCGACGGCGGAAGGCAGCTCCGGCAAGGAGTTCGACTCCACGGCCGTGACCATCATGCGCGTCGCGCACGGAGGTATCTTCCCGACGATCGCCAAGATCCGGGCGACCACCCGGAACAGCCTGGTGCGGGAGCTGGCCGACCAGACCAACGACACCGTGCTCGACCACATCACGGTCCTGGAGAAGACCGGTCTGATCAATCACGAGCAGGTGGCCTTCCAGATCACCGCCCCGCCCAAGCTGCCCCAGGATCAGACGACGCCGCCGCCTCCGCAGCCGGGTTCGCCGGTCCGGGTGCTGCCGATCCCCGAAGACCTGAAGGATCTGCAGACGGTCGCTCCCAATCCGTCCTTCGGCGCGCCGTCTCCGTCTGCGGGCTGAGCGAAGGCGGCGGGCGCCGGGCGGAAGGCCACGGGCGTCGGGCAGAGGGTCAGGGGAACCGGCCGGGAGGTCAGGGGCGCCGGGCGGAGGTCCAGTGGCATCGGCCGGAAGGTCAGGGGCGCCGGGCGGAAGGCCACGGGCGTCGGGCAGACGGCCGGGGAGATCGGCCGGAAGACCAGGGGCGTCGGGCGGAGGGCCAGGGCCTGAAGGCCCGCGCGGCGGGCGGGTGAGCGTCCTCGCTGTCGGCCGTCCGCCCCGCGCCGGGGCGAGTGGGACCGGTTCTAGGACCGTCGGCGGGGCCTGCCCCGCTTGCCGCCCTTGGCGGTGGCGCCCGAGCCGCCCGTGCGCCGGTTCGCGCCCTGCTGCTTGGCCCCCGCCGGCTTCTTCCGGGCTCCGCCCTTCTCCGTGCGCCCGGACTTCTCCGTGCGCCCGGACTTCTCCCGCTCGGGAGGCTGCGGGCGGCCCCGCGTGCTGTTGACCGTGCGGCCGCGGACGATGCCGATGAAGTCCTCGACCTGGTCCGTCTTGGCGTCCTCGGGCCAGGCGAGGACCACGCTCGACTCGGGGGCGTCCCGCAGCGGCCGGTGCGTGAGGTCCTTGCGGTGGTGCAGGCGGGCCAGCGACAGCGGGACGACGAGCACGCCGATGCCGGCCGCGACCAGTTCGACGGCGTCGGCCGTGGTGGCGGGACGTTCGAACGCGGGCCGCCCGGGCAGGGTCTCCCAGTCGAGGACGTCGTCGAGGGGGTGCAGCACGATGTCGTCGGCCAGATCCTCCGGCGCCACCTCGTCGACGGCCGTGACCAGGTGGTCCTTGGGCACCACCACGACGGTCTGCTCGGTGTAGAGGGCGATGGCGCTGAAGACCGTACGGTCCACGGGCGTACGGACGAGGCCCGCGTCGGCGTCCCCGCCCAGCAGCCGCCCGGCCGCCGCTTCCGCGGGCACTTGCGTGAGAATCAGCGGGACATCGGGCTGCCGCTCGTTCCAGACGCGCACCCATTTGTCGGGCATCACCCCGGGGACGTAGGCGAGCCGGAACGAGGGGGTTGCATCCGAGCCTGTCACCTCGCCAGGTTACCGGCCGTGGTCGGGGGGCGTGCACACGCTCGATACGCTGGACGGCATGACGTCGCACCAGAGCACCCAGACGATGAAGCCCGCCACCGCGGCGAAGAAGCTGGGTGTGTACCTCGAGGCCACACCCGCCGAGTTCCGTGAGGGTGTCGTCTCGCGCGCCGAGCTGAACGAGCTCCAGGCGAACCCGCCGCAGTGGCTGAAGGACCTGCGGCTCAACGGCCCGCATCCCCGGCCCGTGGTCGCGGCCAGGCTCGGGGTCTCCATCGCGGGGCTTGCCCGCGCGGGCGTCACCGAGCCCCTCACCACCGAGCAGATCGAGGCGCTGAAGAAGGAAGCCCCCGAGTGGCTCGAGCGGGAGCGCGCCACGCAGGCGGAGGTCCGCAAGGAAGCCGCCCGGATCAAGAAGAAGAACACCGAACGCCAGAGCTGACCTCCCCTTCCGTCATTTTCGGACGGCCCCCACCGGATGACCCGGTGGGGGCCGTCCCTGTTTGCAGGGGCTTTCAGGGCCTCGTGTGGCCTCGGTGAAACGGAACGGCCACCTGCGGCTCCGGTTCCGGCAGCGCCCGGGCCGGCGAAACGACACCGCGCTGATGGGCAGCTACCAGGCCCAGGGCCTGCTCAAGCCGGTCACTCCGGCCTCCATCGCCGGCCATGACGAGATCACCGTCAAGTCCTGGTCCTCCACGGTGGGCCGCGACGGCAGGCACTACGGCATCCCGCCTCCCGTCGGGCCATGACCCTGTTCGTCCGCTAGGACTGGCGCGAGAAGCTCGGCCTGCCGCGGCCGAGGACCTGGCAGGACACCCTCGCCCTAGCCAAGGCCTTCGCCACCCGCGATCCGGACGGCGACGGCAGGAAGGACACCCACGGGATGGTCGTCCCGGGCAGCGCCCAGAACGGCTACGTGGCCTGGTGGGGAGCCAGTCACCTGCGGCAGGGCGGGGTCCGGATCCTTCAGAAGGAGGGGTCGGGCTATCGGCCCGCCATGGACTCGCCGGCCGCCCTGCGCACCGTCACCTGGTTGAAGGAGAACCTCTTCTGCGGAGACAACGGTGTCATCCAGCCCGGCGCCCTGACCTCCGTCACCGCGAACACCACCAACTTCCAGGACGGCAACGCCGGGATGTACCTCACCGGCCCCTACAACATCTCCACGTTCGACAAGGCGCTCGGCAAGGAAACGTGACCCGCGTGCGCCCCTCGCTCGGGAGGGGCGCACGCCCACGTTGGTGGCCGCCTCCGCCGGAGCGGCCGGACGTGCGCGAAGTTGATCGCTCCCTTACGCGGCGACACCGCCGAACGCCCTCTTTCGACCGGGGCGGGACCGACCCAAAACGCCAGACCACGCCACCCCTTCCGGCGCGTAGAAATATCTACCAGCATGGCTACGGCCGGGCGGCACGCGGAACCCGCGGGTCACCGGCTCCGTTCAGCACGCGCCCGACCGCGGCGCCGCCGACTGTCCCTGGGGTGGCCATGCAGAGCGTCATGTGGAAGCAAGCCGTCGAGTGGCTCGCCGCGGCCGCCACGGACCCCAAGGAGTGCAAGCGCGAGTGGGACTACGGCGCGGGCACGGTGCTCGTGCAGGCCGGGCGGTACTGGGACGTGCTCAGCGTTCCCGACCGGCTCGGCCTCCTCGCGCTGGACATCCTGTGGCGTGACCCGTTGAAGGTGCCGGGCCCCACACTGGTGGACTGCGCCGCGCGAAGAGTGGGGTTCTTCCTGCCGCCGGACCCGGTCAGCGAGTGGGTCGGTTTCGGGGTGCGTCACGTCGGGCGGGGTTCCTGGGTCGCCGTGCCGCCGCCGTACCGGCCCGCCGGGCGCCTGGAGTGGCTCGTCCCGCCGGACGGAACCGGCACCCTGCACACGCCCGGCACGCTCGAAACGGCCCTGCGAGAGGCCAGCGGCACCCTCGCGGTGCTGGCGCCGGTCAGCGCGGAGCCGGTGGTGACGGACGGCTGGTGAGACGGGCGCCGGACGAGGGAGTCGCCGGGCCCGCGTGACGGCCGGGCGCGGGGCGGGTGCCGGCGGGGGCGGCCGGGCCGGGGTGCCGGCCGGCGGACGGGTGGGGAATGTGCGCGGGGTGCGGGGCGGCGGGGACGACCGGGCCCAGGTGCCGGCCCGCGGTCCACGAGGTGACGGCGGTCCAGGTCTCGCTCTCGGCCGGCGCGGCGAAGGACACCCACTGACCGTCGCGGTGCTCCGGGACGGTGTGCCCCCTGGCCTCCCACTCGGCGACCAGCGCCGCGTAGATGGGCGGATGTCCCGCGTATCCGCTGGTGAGTTCGGCGTACGAGCGGGGCGCGGCGTCGTTCCCGGGAAGGCGCCGAGCGGTCTCCGTGCTGTCCATGCCAGGAAAACGCGGGGTCGCGCACCGGTGGTACGCGGGCCGGGCGCCGTCCGTCGGGTCGAGTGAACGCGTCACCCGTACGGCGGCGTGCGGACACCGGACAAACATCCAGTCAGGCGGTCGCCCGTTCAGGGCGGAGGGCGATTCCCGGCCGACCCGTCACTTCCCGGCCAGGGTGTCTCCCCCGACCCGCCCCGGCGAAGGTCGCCGCCGGGTTCGACGGGATTCTCGACCGGGGCGGGCGCATCCGGTAACACTGACCTGACGCCGGGAAACCGGCACGACGGCAGGGAGAGGCCATGTCACAGCGCCCTGACCTCCGGCAGCGCAGGGCCGTGCTGGAGCACGAGTGGTCCCGGTGGGTGCCGCGGCTGAGCGTCCCGGGCGCGCAGCCGGGTGTCACCGCGACGCTGCGCGACGAGGTGACGCAGTCCTGGGCCCGGTCGCTGGGCAGCGTGGACCCGAGCAGGGACAGCGCCCCGGTCACCGACGGCGGCCAGGTGCACCGGCGCTGGACGTCCTCACCGCTGTACCGGCCGGTCACCGAACTCTCCGGGGAGTTGCACAGCATCGCCGAGGACGCCGGGTTCGTCACCGCGGTCACCGACGAGTCCGGCACCATCCTGTGGACCTGTGGCGGTCCGACCATGCGCCGCCGGGCCGAGCGGGTCAACTTCGCGCCGGGCGGCCGCTGGGACGAGCAGGCCATGGGCACCAACGCGTTGTCCCTCGCCCTGCGCACCGGCCGTCCCAGCTCCGTCTTCTCGGCCGAGCATCTGGTGTCGGCCCTGCACGGCTGGGTCTGCTACTGCGCCCCGGTGCACGGCCGGGACGGTCGCGTCCTCGGCGTACTGGACCTGTCCACGACCTGGGACCGCTCGCATCCCCTGGCCATGTCCACCGTCCGCACGCTGGTGTCGACGATCGAGGCCCGGCTGACCGCGGAGGTGCCCCGCCCGGGCCGGCTGCGGCTCACGTGTCTGGGCTCCGAACGGGCCGTGCGCGAGGGGCAACCCCTCCCCCTGCGCCCCCGCCAGTTGGAGATCCTCACCCTTCTCGCCCTGGAACCCGCGGGCTTCTCCCCCGGACGGCTGCGCGCGGCCCTGTACGGCGACCGGCCGGTCACGTCCTCGACCTTCAAGGCGGAGATCTCCCATCTGCGCCGGGCGCTGGGCGGCGCGATCAGCCCCCGCCACTACGCCCTCACCGCTCCCGTGTCCTGCGACGCCGCGGACGTCCTGCGCGCGCTGGAGCAGGGCGACACGGACACCGCCCTGCTCCGCTACGGCGGCCCGCTCCTGCCCCGGTCCGAGGCCCCGGGCATCGAGGAGTGGCGCACCCGTCTCGAGGTGGCGGTACGCGAGGCCGTGCTGGCGAGCAGCCGCCCGGAACACGCCCTGCGCCACGGCGAACGCGCGCCGTACGACGCGGAGATCCATGAGCACGCGCTGCGGCTGCTCGCCCCGGACGACACGCGCCGCGCGATCGCGGCGGGCCGGCTGACGACAGCCCTGCGGGACTGGGACTGACGTGTTCTTCGGGACTCGGTGCCGAGATGCCCTGGGGGAGCCGGGTCGACGGCACGGCATCGCGCGCCAACCTCGCGCCAACCTCCCGGAAGCACAGTGGGGGCCGTCACGACGGCACGGACCGTCACCGCACCGCCCTTCACCGAGGAGAGCCGCCATGGTGTACGCGCAGCCCGGAACCGACGGCAGCATCGTCACCTTCGCCCGCCGCTACGACAACTTCATCGACGGCGACTGGACCGCGCCCGTCGAGGGCCGCTACTTCGACAACCCGACCCCCGTGACGGGCAAGACCTTCTGCGAGGTGGCCCGTTCCAGCGCCGCCGACGTCGATCTCGCCCTGGACGCCGCGCACCGGGCGGCCGAGCGGTGGGGCCGCACGTCCACGACGGAACGCGCGAACATCCTGAACCGGATCGCCGACCGCATCGAGCAGCACCTGGAGAAGATCGCCGTCGCCGAGACCTGGGAGAACGGCAAGCCGGTCCGCGAGACCCTGGCCGCCGACATCCCGCTGGCCGTGGACCACTTCCGCTACTTCGCCGGGGTCGTCCGAGCGCAGGAGGGCAGCATCGCGCAGATCGACGAGGACACCGTCGCGTACCACTTCCACGAGCCGTTGGGCGTGGTCGGCCAGATCATCCCCTGGAACTTCCCGATCCTGATGGCCACATGGAAGCTCGCCCCCGCGCTGGCCGCGGGCAACTGCGTCGTCATCAAACCGGCCGAGCAGACTCCGGCCAGCCTGCTCTACGTCATGGAGCTGATCGCCGATCTGCTCCCGCCGGGTGTGGTCAACGTCGTCAACGGCTTCGGCGTGGAGGCGGGCAAGCCGCTGGCGTCCAGCCCGCGGGTGGCGAAGGTGGCGTTCACCGGCGAGACGACGACCGGCCGCCTGATCATGCAGTACGCGAGCGAGAACATCATCCCCGTCACCCTGGAACTGGGCGGCAAGAGCCCCAACATCTTCCTGCCCGACGTCATGGCCGCCGACGACGACTACCTGGACAAGGCCGTGGAGGGCTTCGTGATGTTCGCCCTCAACCAGGGCGAGGTCTGCACCTGTCCGTCCCGCGCCCTGATCCCCTCGTCGATCTACGACGACTTCATGGCCCGCTGTGTCGCACGCACGGAGGCCATCGTCGGCGGCGATCCGCTGGACCCGGCCACGATGATCGGCGCGCAGGCGAGCAACGACCAGTACGAGAAGATCCTCTCCTACCTCGACATCGGCAGGAAGGAGGGCGCCGAGGTCGTCACGGGCGGCAACCCCCGTGTCGTGCCCGGCCTGGAGGGCGGCTACTACATCGAGCCGACCGTCTTCCGTGGCACCAACGACATGCGCATCTTCCAGGAGGAGATCTTCGGCCCGGTCGTCTCGGTCACGACGTACGACTCGGTCGACGAGGCCCTGAAGATCGCCAACGACACCCTGTACGGCCTCGGCGCGGGCGTCTGGACCCGCGACGGCAACATGGCCTACCGCCTGGGCCGCGAGATCAAGGCAGGCCGGGTCTGGACGAACTGCTACCACGCCTACCCGGCGCACGCGGCGTTCGGCGGCTACAAGAAGTCCGGGATAGGCCGCGAGAACCACAAGATGATGCTCGACCACTACCAGCAGACGAAGAACATCCTCTGTTCCTACAGCCCGAAGAAGCTCGGGTTCTTCTAGTTCGCCGGACGTGGAGGGAGTGGAGCCGGGATCGTCCCGGCTCCACTCCGTGGTGCGTGGGTCTCACTGGAACTGTGCGAAGAACCTCCAGATCTCTGCCTTGGTCCAGGTGGTGACGCCGCTTTCGCCGGAGGAGCCGTCGACCGGGCCGGGCATGTGGCCTCCGTCGAACGCGGCCCACTGGACCGGGTATCCGGCACGGCAGCCCGCGTAGGTGGTGGTGATGTGTGTGCGGCTGCCCGGCGCGGGCTCGCGCGGGCTCTGCGGGGTGCAGCCGTTGTTGCTGACGAACTTGTCGCGCAGGGACCGTCCTTGCCCGATGTTGAGGACGTTGTCGCTGACGCCGTGGATTCCGAAGTAGGCGATGGGCTGGTTGCCGCCGCTGCACCCGCTGATCTGAGCGCCGGAGATGACGGCCACGGCCCTGAAGACGTTCGCCCGGCTGCACGCGAGTGCGTAGCTCATGCCGCCGCCCCAGCTGAATCCCGTGGCGAAGCGCTGTGCCGGGTTGACACAGAGGCCGCCCTCGATGCGCCGGATCATGTCGTCGACGAAGGTGACGTCCTCACCGCCCGAGTTGGCCCAGCCGTTGCCGAGGCCCTGCGGAGCGACGAGGATCGCGCTGTTGTTCGACTGCTCCTGCTGGCCGTAGTAGGACCAGGCGCTGCCGCTCGTGCCGCCCGAGGCGACCTCGCCGGCGGTTCCGCCCCGCCAGTGGAACGCGAAGATCAGCCGGTAGGGGCGGCTGTTGTCGTAGTTGGCGGGAACCCTGAGGATGAAGCTGCGGCTCTTGCCGCCGCTCTGGATCGTGTGCGTACCGCTCGCCAGGGTCGGGGCGCTGCCGCATCCGCCGCCGCCACCCCCACCGGACGACAGTTTGACCAGCTGCCATTGCTGGTTGGTGCCGCCCCAGTCGGAGTACTGGACGACATTGCCGCCGTCGGCGGTGGAGGCTCCCTGCACCTCCACCGCCTTGCCGCTGGTGCGGTTGATCAGCCGGACGTGGCCCGCCTCGGAGTCGGCCAGGCGGAACTGCTGGTTGCCCCCGTTGTGGTCGGCCCACTGCTGGATCGCGGCACCGTCCGCGGTCGAGGAGCCGGCCACGTCGAGGACCTTGCCCGAATGCCGGGCCTTGAGGCGGTAGAAGCCGTCACCCGAGGCCACGAACTGCCACTGCTGGTGGGCTCCGTCGTTGCGCGTCCACTGGCCGAGCCGCGCGCCGTCGGCGGTGGACGCGCCGGAGACGTCCAGCGCCTTGCCGCTGTTGCGGTTGACCAGGACGTACCAGGCGTTGGGGTCCACCGTCGCCGCCTCGGCGGGCGTCGGTTTCACCGCGACGAGCATGCCGATCGCGAGGGTCGCCGCCACCACCGCGGCGATGCGGGACCACCAGCGATGTCGTCGCACAGGAGCGGGGGAAACCGCACCGTAGGTCTTCATCGATTCGCCCCTTCGTCCGTGACGGGTCCCATCAGCTGCGGGTCCAGCGCTGGTTGGCGCTGTTCGAGCAGGAGGAGAGCTGGATCAGGGTGCCGTTGGCCGTGCCGCCCGAGACGGCGTCGAGGCAGAGGCCGGACTGGACGCCGACGATGGATCCGTCGGAGCCGAGGCGCCATTTCTGGTTGTCACCGCCCCAGCAGCTGTAGATCTGGACCTTGGTGCCGTTGCCGGTGCCGGCGGCGTCCAGGCACTTGTTGCCGTAGACCGTGAGCTCGCCGGCGGCGGTGTACGTCCACTGCTGGTTGGTGCCGTTGTGGCAGTCCCACAGCTGGACCTGGGTGCCGTCGGTGGTACTGGTGCCGGGCACGTCCAGGCAGCGGCCCGAACCGACGCCTTTGATCGTTCCGGAACCCGCGGGGGGCGTGGTGGAACCGCCGTTGAGCGCGTTGAGGACGGCGGTGTAGGCGGGCTTCTTGCTGCCGTTGCCGTTGAACAGCAGCGGCGTCTGGTCCGCTCGCCAGGAGTCGGTGTCACGCACGCCCCAGACGGTGATGCCGAGGCAGCGCGGGACGGCCAGGCAGTCGTTGGTCACAGCGGCGTAGGTCGAGGCCGGGGCGCCCTGGATGTCGAGCTCGGTGATGGCCACGTCGACGCCGAGGGCGGCGAAGTTCTGCAGAGTGGTGCGGAAGTTGCTGTTGTAGGGGCTGCCACTGTTGAAGTGCGACTGGAAGCCGACGCAGTCGATCGGCACGCCGCGCTGCTTGAAGTCCCGGACCATGGCGTACATGGCCTGGGTCTTCGCCCAGGTCCAGTTCTCGACGTTGTAGTCGTTGTAGCAGAGCTTGGCGGCCGGGTCGGCGGCGCGCGCGGTGCGGAAGGCGACCTCGATCCAGTCGTTGCCGGTGCGTTGCAGGTTGGAGTCGCGCCGGGCTCCCGAACTGCCGTCGGCGAAGGCCTCGTTCACCACGTCCCACTGGGCGATCTTGCCCTTGTAGTGCGCCATGACGCCGTTGATGTGGTTGATCATTGCCTGGCGCAGCGCGCTGCCGCTGAGGCTCTGCATCCAGCCGGGCTGCTGGGAGTGCCAGGCCAGGGTGTGGCCGCGGACCTTCTTGCCGTTCTGCACCGCCCAGTTGTAAACGCGGTCGCCGGCGGTGAAGTTGAACTGGCCGCGCTGTGGTTCGGTGGCGTCGATCTTCATCTCGTTCTCGGCCGTCACCGAGTTGAACTCACGGGCCGCGATCGACGTGTACGCCGAGTCGCCCAGCCTGCCCGAGGCGATGGCGGTGCCGAAGTAGCGGCCGCTCTGCGCCGCGGCGGCGCCGAGGGTGTTCTCGGCCGCCTGTGCGGTCGGTGGCGTGACCAGCGCGACGAGCGTACTGAGGACGCCGACGACCAGCGCCAGCAGCAGGCCGCGGATCTTCCGGCGGACGACCGGTTCGGGAAGGGCGTAGGAGCCCATGACTGTGCCTCCAGGGTAGGCATCGAGGAAGGACCGAAGGGCAGGACGGCGCCCGGCCGGCCGTCGGGCGGCGTTCGGCGGGCGGCGGCGGGGTCTCGGCACAGGCATGGGCACTCCATCGCGGCTCAGCCGGGGGCCCGCCACGCGGCGTCGCGTACCTCTTCGACTGCGCGAAGAGCCAGGAGCGCTGGTGCGGACCTCACCGGAACGAAACGGGGTGGCGCGGGTGCTCGGGGCGCGGATCCGTCGTGCGGCTGTGTCTGGATCTGCCGTGCGGCACGGATTGCTCAGGGGTCGGCTTGATGGTTCGACATCTCGAACCACGGCCGCCTCTTCGACAGGGATGATTGAGGCGTTGACGATGCATCGTCAACACCCTCCGCAGAAGAATTTTTCGGTTTTCCGCCCGAAACTTTCCGGGACCTCGGCGAGCCGCGGACGAACCTCTGGCTTCATCCGCCAGCAGGAGTCAGGGTCCCCCCTGAGCCATGTGCTGTTTGTGGACAGTTCTGCGACAGCCCTTGACCAACTGGCCCCACATTCCTAGCTTGTGGCGTCGAAGCATCCGGGAAATCTTCGAAACATTCGAGATCCGCTGCCCGGCCCGTCCGCTCCTCGCTTCATCGGGCCACTTCACCCCCCACCCACTCGAAGGAGGCCCTCCGATGTGGTCTCGCCCTTCCCCGATCCGTCCGAGACGCTTGCTCGCCGTCCTGGCGCCCTTATTGCTCGTGGCCACCTTCCTCGGCGCCCAGCCCGCCGGTGCGGCGACGGTGGACCCCAACGCCTCGTATGTGCTGGTCAACCGCAACAGCGGCAAGGCCCTGGACGTCTACAACCTGGCGACCGGCGACGGCGCCCGCATCACCCAGTGGACCAGGAACGATCAGGCCCAGCAGCAGTGGCAGTTCGTCGACTCCGGGGGCGGTTACTACCGCATCAAGTCCCGCCACTCGGGCAAGGTGCTGGACGTCCACAACCAGTCCACCGCGAACGGCGGCTCGATCGTCCAGTGGACCGACCAGAACGCGACCAACCAGCAGTGGCGGCTGGCCGACAGCTCGGACGGCTACGTGAGGCTCATCGCACGCCACAGCAACAAGGCCCTCGAAGTCCAGGGCGCTTCGACCGCCGACAACGCCGAGGTCGTCCAGTACGACGACTGGGGCGGCGCCAACCAGCAGTGGCGACTCGTCAAGGCCGGCAGCACCGACCCCGGCTCGTGCGCGCTGCCGTCGACATACCGCTGGACATCGACGGGCGCCCTGGCCCAGCCCAAGCCGGGGTGGGTCTCGCTCAAGGACTTCACCGTCGTCCCCTACAACGGCAAGCAACTCGTGTACGCGACCACGCACGACACAGGGACGCGTTGGGGTTCGATGAACTTCGGCCTGTTCACCAACTGGTCGGAGATGGGCTCGGCGAGCCAGAACGCGATGTCGAACTCCACCGTCGCGCCCACGCTGTTCTACTTCGCGCCGAAGAATATCTGGGTGCTCACCTACCAGTGGGGTGGGACCGCCTTCTCCTACCGGACGTCGAGCGACCCCACCAACCCGAACGGCTGGTCGTCCCCGCAGGTGCTCTTCTCCGGAAGCATCCCCGGCCCGGGAACAGGACCGATCGACCAGACGATCATCGGTGACGGGACGAACATGTACCTGTTCTTCGCCGGTGACAACGGCAAGATCTACCGGGCCAGCATGCCGATCGGGAACTTCCCGGGCAGCTTCGGCGCCTCCTCGACCGTGGTGATGAGCGATTCGACGAACAACCTGTTCGAAGCCCCGCAGGTGTACAAGCTCCAGGGCCAGAACCGCTACCTCATGATCGTCGAGGCGATCGGCGCGCAGGGCCACCGCTACTTCCGCTCGTTCACGGCCACCAGTCTGAACGGCTCGTGGACACCCCAGGCCGCGACCGAGAGCAACCCCTTCGCCGGCAAGGCCAACAGTGGCGCCACCTGGACCAACGACATCAGCCACGGCGAACTGATCCGTACCGGCCCCGACCAGACCATGACCGTCGATCCCTGCAAGCTGCAACTGCTCTACCAGGGGCGCAGCCCCTCCTCCGGAGGCGACTACGGCCTCCTGCCCTACCGTCCGGGGCTGCTGACTCTGCAGCGCTGACGGCGTGAGACGAGTCCGGCTCCGGCAGCGAGCGGGCGGCATGGGCTCGCCGTTTCCGCTCGCCGCACAGGGGAAGTCGGGAGGCCCGTTCGACGGCGTGAAGGAGGGACCATGAGCAGTCCTGAAGCCGAACGCGAGCCCGACTCCCCTTTGGAGCGGGAAACCGGTGAACGGGACGTCCACCCGGAGGAGGAGGGACGTCCGGCGCCGGACCCGTCCGGCGGCGAGGCCGCGGACACACAGGAGGCGTCCGGCGAAGACACCGGATGACCACCCACCGAGGTGCCGACGGCGGCGCCGATCGTGGACGGGGCCGTGCCGCGCGCACGGACCGGTTCACGATCGGCCCGCCTTCTCTGCGTCGTACGAGTGGCCGGTGGCCGGACAAGGAAGCACATGGTGGCAGAGCGGACGGCCCGGTCCGTGGCGGGCGCGGCGGCACCTGCCGACGCACCGGCGGCCTCGGGAAAGCGACGACGTCCGATGCCGGGGTCCTGGGCCGCCGCCGTCGAAGCCGGGTTCCGCCGCCTGGCCGGGATGCGCGCGGCCCCCGCGCTGCATCCCCGGGGGCTGACCTGCGCGGCCGAGCTGGAGGTCGTGGGCGACGGGACCACGCCATGGCACGTGCCCTGGCTTGACGCACCCGGACGGTACGCCGCCACGGTGCGTCTCTCCCGCGCGGCCGGCCTGCCCAGGCGGCTTCCCGACGGGCTCGGGCTCGCCGTGCGCGTGCAGCACGCCGACGGTGCCGACCGCCCTCTCGACCTGCTCCTCACCAGCAGCGGGCGGGGCGGCATCACCAGGCGTGTGCCGCTGCCGCGCGCCGACGCACTGGGTGGCCCCTACTCGAGTCTGCTCTCCTACCGGGTCGGCGGCCGCCACCGCGTCCTGGCCGCCTTTCCCCGCCGTACCGCGCAGGCGCCGGTGCACGGCGACCCGGAGAGTCTGAGGCGGGCGCTGACCGCCGGACCGCTCCTGTTCGACCTGTGCGCCGGGACCTCCGACGGCTCGTGGCGCCCCTTCGCCGTCCTCACGGTCCGCACCGCTTCGCCCCTGCCGCGGCACGAGAGCCTGGACTTCGACATCTACGCGCACAGCGTGCCGGGCTTCACTCCCGGCAGCGCCCTGGCCATGACCCGCCGCGCCGCCTACCGCGGCTCCCGAGCGGGCCGTCGGCGCGCCTGATCCCCCGGCAGTACCGCTTCACCGAGTGACGGCGGGGCGGGGTCGTGACGGTCGGCACCGGGCCTCCGCCTTCGCATCATCGGCGCCGCACCTCCTCAACCGTGTGGGGTTTGTGACGAGGCGGTTGCGGCACTCGGTGTCAGCCCCAGGGCGCGCCTCGTCGAGGCGTCTTGCACTGCGAGGGCGTCGGAGGATCGCGAGCCGGTGCGGCCGCGAGGAAGCAGAGGGCGGTCGATGACGACGATCGGCGTGGAAGAGGAGTACCTGCTGGTGGACCCCATCGCGGGGTTCCCGGCGCCGCTGGCGGAGAAGGTCTGCATGGCGGCCGGTGCGGCGCCGTGCGTGGGTGACCAGGAGGTGCAGTCCGAGCTGCTCCAGGCGCAGGTCGAGGTGGCGACGCCGGTGTGCGGAACACTCGACGAGGTCGGTGGGCATCTGCTGCGTCTGCGGCACGCCGTCGGGGCGGCGGCCGAGGAGCACGGGTGCCGGATATCGGCCTGTGCGACGCCACCGCTGCGCGACGGGCGGCCGGTGGCGGTCACCGACCGCGCCCGCTACCGGGCCATGGCCGCGCAGGCTCCGCAACTCGTCGCGGAACAGCTGGTCAACGGCATGCACGTGCACGTCGGTGTGCCCGGCCGGGAGGCCGGTGTCGAGGTCCTGAACCGTATCCGGCTGTGGCTGCCGGTGCTGACGGCGATGTCGGTGAACTCCCCTCTGTGGGACGGTCACGACACCGGGTTCGCCAGCTGGCGCACGATGATCTTCAACCGCTGGCAGGTGGGCGGTGTGCCTCCGGCGTTCCGCGATGCCGCGGACTACGAGCGACGGATCCAGCAGCTGGTGGAGAGCGGTCTCATCTCGGACAGCGGCCAGGTGTACTGGCAGGCGCGCCTGTCCGAGCGGTATCCCACGGTCGAGGTGCGCTGCGCGGACGTCCAACTGCGCGCGGACGAGGCGGTCCTGTGCGCCGGGATCGTCCGGGCTCTGGTGCAGACCGCTCTCGCCGAGGCCACCGCCGACCGGGTGCCCGCGGCGGACTGCGCACCGGAACTGCTGCACGCCAGCATGTGGCACGCGGCCCGGTACGGCCTCGGGGACACGTTGATCGACCCGGGCGACGGGCAGCGGCGACGGGCCGGGGACGTGCTGTGCCGGCTCCTGCGGCATGTGGCTCCGGCGCTCGACGCGTCCGGTGACACCCGGCAGGTCACGGCTCTGGTCCACCGGCTGCTGCGCGACGGCACCGGAGCCGACCGGCAGCGTGCCGCCCTGGCGGAGGGCGGTCTCCCCGCGGTCATGGACCTGATCATCGACGAGAGCACGACTCCCTGACCGCCCGGCACGGCGACCACCCCACCCGGTGAGCGAACCGGCGGTGCTGAGCGAACGGCGTTGCTGAACGAACGGCACAGTGCGTGAACGGCACGGTGACCGGGCGGCACCGCGACCCCGCCAGGCGTCACCGAGCGTGTGCGAAGTCCTGGGGCCAGTGGTACAGACGGTGACGCCCGGCTTAGCCGCTCATGGTCGGGGAACCCAGAAAGACGGCACGGAGCCATCACAACCGCCCGGTGCCGGGGTGGGTCCTCGGGGAGATGCCGCCCCCTGGGAGAAAGGGTTTTGTCATGTCTCGCAGAACCGTCCGGGTCCACACCGGAGGAGGCGCGTCGGCAATCCGGCCGGGCGTGTCCGCCGGTACGCGACAGGGAGGCGGGCTGCCATGTGCGGGCTGAGCGGGGAGGTCCGCTTCGACGGTGGCCACCCCGACGTGGCGGCCGTCGAGCGCATGAGCGGCCGGCTCGCCGCCCGCGGACCCGACGGGGAGGGCACCTGGACGCAGGGCGCGGTCGCCCTGGGACACCGGCGGCTGAAGATCATCGACCTCTCGGACCAGGGAGCCCAGCCGATGACCGACGCCCGCAGGCGGGTCACCGGCGTCTTCAACGGCTGTGTGTACAACTATCCGGAACTGCGCGAGGAACTGCGCGCACTCGGATACCGCTTCACGTCCACGTCGGACACCGAAGTGGTGCTCAACGCCTACCTGGAGTGGGGAACCGCCTGCGTCGAGCACTTCCGCGGCATGTTCGCCTTCGCCGTCGTCGAGCACCGCACCGGCCGTGTCGTCCTCGCCCGCGACCGGCTCGGGATCAAGCCCCTGTACCTGGCACGGACGCCGGGCCGGCTGCGGTTCGCGTCGACGCTGCCCGCCCTCCTCGCCGCAGGGGATGTGGACACCTCGCTCGACCCGGTGGCCCTGCACCACTACCTGAGCTGGCACGCCACGGTCCCGGCGCCGCACACGATCCTCAACGGCGTGCGCAAGCTGCCCCCGGCCACCGTGCGGGTCGTCGAGCCGGACGGCACCCACCAGGACCACTGCTACTGGCAGCCCTCCTACACCCGCCGGCCCGAGCACGCCGGCATGGGCACGGACGAATGGCGTGACGCCGTGCTCGAGGCGCTGCGCACGGCCGTGCGCCGCCGGATGGTGTCCGACGTGCCCGTGGGTGTCCTGCTCTCCGGCGGCCTGGACTCCAGCCTGATCGTCGGGCTGCTGGCCGACGAGGGCCAGCGCGACCTGATGACGTTCAGTGTCGGGTTCGAGTCGGAGGGCGGGGAGCAGGGCGACGAGTTCGCCTACTCGGACCTGGTGGCACGCGAGTTCGGCACCGACCACCGACGGCTCATGGTCCCCTCCGACCGGGTGTCCACGGCTCTGGACGGCGCGATCGCGGCCATGAGCGAGCCGATGATCAGCCACGACGTGGTCGCCTTCCATCTGCTGTCCGAGCAGGTGTCCAAGGAGGTGAAGGTCGTCCAGAGCGGGCAGGGCGCCGACGAGGTCTTCGCCGGTTACCACTGGTATCCGGAGCTGGCCGGTGTCCCGCGCGAGGACGAACCCGAGCAGTACGCCGCCACCTATTTCGACCGGCCCCACGACGACCTCGCCGGCATGCTCCGCCCCGACCTGCTGACCCGCGACGACGTCTCCGGCCGCTTCGTCCGCGAGCACATGGCCGTTCCGGGAGCCGAGACGGCGCTGGACGCGGCCCTGCGGCTGGACACGCATGTGATGCTCGTCGACGACCCCGTCAAGCGGGTCGACAACATGACCATGGCCTGGGGCCTGGAGGCCCGTGTGCCGTTCCTCGACCACGAACTGGTGGAGCTGGCGGCGGCCTGCCCACCGGAGCTCAAGCTGGCCGACGGCGGTAAGGGCGTCCTGAAGGAGGCGGGCCGCAAGCTCCTGCCCCACGAGGTCGTCGACCGTCCCAAGGGCTACTTCCCGGTCCCGGCCATCATGCATATGGCGGGCCCGGTGCTGGAACGAGTACGGCAGGCGCTCGAGGCACCCGAGGCGAGGCGGCGCGGCCTGTTCCAGGAGGCGTACGTGGCCCGCCTGCTCGCGGCGCCCGACGAGCACCGGACCAAGCGGGGCGCGAACGCCCTGTGGCAGATCGCTTTGCTGGAGATATGGCTGCAGACGCACGGGATCACGTGACCGACGGCGAGGGCCTGCGGACGGGGTACGGCCCCGCCCCCCGGCTCGCGCCCTCCGGGACGCTCGGTTCCGCGCCCGTGCCGCCCCCGGGCGGCCGGGCGGTGGAGCGGTCCGGCGCCGCCTGCGACGCCGCGCCCGCTCCGGTGCTGCTGCCCGGTGCGGGCGGGCCCCAGGACGCGGTGACCCGGCTGCGCGCGCACGGCTGCTGGTACCCCTCCGCCGACCCCGACGGCACCGAGGCGGCCTTCATCTGCGACCGGGGCGGCGTCCCCCAGCTCTGGGCCGGTCCGGTCGGCGGCGAGGAGGTACGTCTGCTCGACTCCTCGCCCGACCCCGTCACCGAGGTGTCCTGGTCGCCCGACGGCCGCTGGATCGCCTACACCACCGCGCCGGGCGGCGGTGAGCACTCACGGGTGCTGTGCGTACGGCCCGACGGCACTGGACGCCGCATCCTGGCGGGCGCCGACCCGGCCAGTTCCGCCCATCTGGGGTGCTGGGCGCACGACGGCTCGGCCGTCGCCGTCACCGTCGCGGCTCCGCCGGCCGCCGTGTCCCCGTTCGCGGGGCGGACCCCGACCGGCCTCGGCCCGCCGGACGGCATACTCGCCGGGGCCCGTCCGGCGGCCGACTGGGCGGACCGCGACGGTCGTGCGACGCTCCTCGGCGCGACCGCGTACGACGGGGCACCGGGGGCCGGCGGGGCGTCGTCGGCGTACGCGACGGCCGCCGGGGCATCGTCGGCGTACGCGACGGCCGCCGGGGCGGCGGAGGCCGGGGACCCGTTCGCCGCCGCCCCGGCGGCCCGGTCCGGCGGAGGCCTGTCGGTCTACCTGATCGACCCCGACGGCCTCGCCTCCCCGGTGTTGCTCACCACGGAGACGCACGCCGCCTCCCTGCGGGCGTGCGACCTCAGCCACGACGGCGCGCTCGTGCTGCTGCGCCGCGGGCCGCGCGGACGGCGGGAAGCCGTCGTACGGCGCACCGCCGACTCGGCGACCACCTTCGCGATGCCGGTGGCCGACGGCGACCCGTGGATCGGCCGGTTCTCCCCCGAGGGACGGACCCTGTGGCTGCGCAGCAACGCCGATCGCGAGTACGCGGCGCTGCTCGAAGTCGCGCTGGACGCCGGCGGTGCGTCGCGCGACGTGTCCGTCGCGGCGGAACGGGAGGGAAGCGACCTCGAACTCCTGGCCCTGGCCCATGACGGCCGCACGGCCGCACTGGCGTGGAACGCGCAGGGCGCGAGCGAGCTGGAGCTCGTCGAGACGTTCCCGGCCGGGCAGGCCGCGGACAGCACGGGTCCGCCGAGGCCCCTCGCCCTGCCCCACGAGGTCGTCACACGCGTGACCGCCGCAGGCGCCGGGCGGCTGCTGCTCGCACTGTCCGGGTCGCAGCGCCGGCCGGGCGTCTGGTGGGCCCACGAAGGCGTGTCCCTGCTGCGCACCCCGTGGTCGGCGAAGGACGCGGACGCCGTCCCGCCGGGCCGGCCGCCGGTGCGCCCCGTCCCCCTGCGGCTGACGGCACGGGACGGGCTGCCCCTGAGCGGCTGGTACTACAGGGCGCCCGGCCGCTCCCCCGGCGAACCGGCACCCTGCGTGATCCACCTGCACGGCGGTCCGGAGGAACAGGAACGCCCGGTGTTCAATCCGCTGTACCACGAGCTGGCCGGAAGGGGTCTGGACGTCTTCGCCCCCGATGTGCGGGGATCGTCGGGGCACGGCCGGTCCTTCGTCGACGCCGACCTCGGCGCCGGCCGGTTCGCCGCGCTGGACGACGTCGCGGACTGCGCGGCCCACGCGGTCACGGCGGGTCCCGCCGATCCGACGCGGCTTGCGGTCATGGGCCGTTCGTACGGCGGCTATCTGACCTTCGCCTCGCTCGTGTGGCACCCGGACCTGTTCCGCACCGGCGTCGCGGTCTGCGGCATGTCGGACTTCCTCAGCTTCTTCGCGGGCACGGAACCGTGGATCGCGGAATCGGCGGCGCACAAGTACGGCCACCCCGAGCGCGATCGCGAACTGCTGCGCGCCCTGTCGCCGATGAGCCGCATCGACGCGTTGCGCGCCCCGCTGCTGGCCGTGCACGGCGAGCACGACACCAACGTGCCTCCGGGCGAGTCACGGCAGTTCGTCCGGGCCGCGCGCGAACGGGGCGTACCCGCCGAGTTGTTGACCCTGCGCGACGAGGGGCACGACTTCCTGCGTGCGGACAACCGGCGGCTCTTCCGCCGTGCCGCGGCGGACTGGCTGGCACGGCACCTCCACGGGTGAGCCCGGCATATCTTCCACAGTGCTGTAGAAGATGCCGACGCCCCCGCTTCGAGGCGAATCTCGACAATCCAAGGCGAGGGAGAAGCCCGCCGAGGCACGGGCCGTCATCCAGATCGGCATCGAAATCGGCGGCGCCGACGGCGACTTCGACACGGACGAGCGGGCCGTGGTCCGCGAGGCGTGTTACGCCCTGGACCTGCCGCCGCACGAGTTCGACCTCTGATCCACCGAAGGCGTGGCCGGCGACCGGCCCGGGTGACGGGCGGACGAACGAGCGGGCGAACGGGCCGGCGCGAGGTCGGCCTCAACCCCGGCGCACTGCGGGCGACTTCGGCTCCCGCGCAGCGTCACCCACGCGAACCGTGCACCTGCTGGAGGACGGCGACGCCGCGGTGCTCGCCCCCGGGCGTGAGCACCCGGGGCGGCCGTCCGGCCACCGCCGGGCAGCAGGATTGTCCGTGATCGGTAACAGACGGATCCGGAAGCCGCCTTCCGCCCTCTTGCCGTGTGAGCAGGCTCCACGGCGACGGCGAAGGAACGGAAGACATGGTGCGAAGCGGCGGACGGGGATGGTACGCCACGGTGCTGGCGGCGGCGCTCGGGGTGACCGCGGTGGCCGGCCTGACCTCGTTCTGGAACGCGCAGCTCGACTCCACCGACGGGCGGCCCGGTGAAGCGGGCGTCTCGGCGCCTCCCGCCCGTTCGCAGCCCAAGGACCCCGCTGCCGGGGCCGTTTCGGCGGCCATCGCGCACGCCTCGGACAGGGGCGCCCGCGGCGTCAACATCACCATCGACGACGGGCCGGACCCTGTCTGGACCCCCCAGGTGCTGCGGGTGCTGCGGGAGAACAGGGTGAAGGCCACCTTCTGCATGGTGGGCACGCAGGCCCGCGCGCACCCCGACCTGGTCAAGGCGGTGGTGGCGGCCGGGCACCGGCTCTGCGACCACACGGTGTCGCACGACGTCACCATGGACCACCGGTCCGAGGGGTACCAGTCCCGGCAGATCATGGACGCCGCCCGCATGATCACCGAGGCGTCCGGAGGTGTCCGCCCCCAGTACTACCGGGCCCCCGGAGGCGCCTTCACCCCCTACAGCCGTCACCTCGCCGCGTCGCACGGGATGCGCCCGCTGGGCTGGAACATCGACTCCAAGGACTTCGAACGCCCCGGCACCGAGGCCATCGTCACCACGGTCGAGGACGAGATCTCCAACGGCCCCACCCTCCTCTTCCACGACGCGGGAGGAGACCGCTCGCAGACCGTCGCCGCCCTGCGGGAGCTGCTGCCGTGGCTGAAGCAGCGCGGGTACTCCTTCGGCTTCCCCGTGCGCTGAGCCATTTCCGCCGGTCGGGATGCTCCCCGGTCGGGACGCTCCCCGGGCGGGACCCACCTGGGGTCCAGCGAGGGCGTCGAGGCCGACCCCGGCTTCCGCCCCGGCGTGGGGCGACTGCGGCACGAACGCCTCGCAGCGGCGGTTCGTCACGCTGCTCTCTGCGGCCGACAGCGTCATGGCTCGCCTAGGGCCTGTCGTTTGGATCAGGTCGGCGTCGCGGAGAGGCGCAGTCACTCTCGGCCGACCTGATCCAAACGACAGGCCCTAGGCTGAGCCCGTGACGCGCCCACCAGGTGAGGTGGCCACCCTCCGCGAGGTGGCCGACGTTGTCGCCGCTCAGCGGCTGTCGCTGGCCGAGGCGGCTCTGGAGGCCATGCGGGCGGAGATCCCCCGTTACGCCGCCCTCGCGGACGAAGCGCTGCTGGCCGACGTGGTGGCTCACGTGACGGAGGCGATCGACGCGCTCAGCGTCAGCCTGGCCCGCGATCGACCGGTCACGGATGAGGACGTGGCGTTCGTCCGCCCGCATGCCGCGCGGCGGGCCCGGCAGGGTATGCCCCTCGTCGATTTCATGCACGCGCTGCGCATCGCGCACCGCGTGATGTGGGAGGCGATCGCCGACTGGGCGGTGCGCACGACCGGCGGACGTGACGTCGCGCTGGAAGCGGGCGGACTCGTCATGGAACTGATCAACCGGGGCAGTACGGTCGCGGCCCGGGCCTATCTGGACGAGGAACAGTTCCTGGCCGTGGAGGGCGACCGAGTGCGTCGGGACCTGCTCGAAGACCTGATCGCCGGTCGGGAGCCGGCACCGGGACCACGGCTGACCGCGGCCACGAAGGCCGGGCTGCATCCCGATACGTCGTGCGCCGTGGTGGTCGCGGTGCCCGTGGGCCCCGTCGGCGACGCATACGGCTTCCGTTCCGCCGCCTCGCTTCTCGGGCAGGCCGCAGGGGACCCGGCTCGTGCGCTGACCGTGCTGCGGCAGGACGAGATCGTGATCGTGCGGGCGCTGCGCGACAGCGCCCGCGGCGTGGCCGGGGAACCCGTGAGAACGGCCTGGCGAACCCTCGCCGACCAGGGGACACGGCTGGCGGTGGGCATCAGCACGCGGTACGACACCGTCCTCGATCTGGGCAAGGCGTACCACGAGGCCGTCTCCGCGCTGGGCACTCTTCCGGCGGAGGGTGGCCTCATCTGCCTGTCCGATCTCAGCGTGCTCGACTACCTGACCCTGCGAGCGGACGAAACCGCAGCACGGATCGTGCCGACGGCGCTCCGCACCTTCGTCACCGAGGACTCCAGGGCGGACGGCACCCTGATCAGAACCGTGGAGGAGTATGCGGCCAACGACATGAACGTGAAGGCCGCGGCCCAGCGACTCGGTGTCCACATCAACACCGCACATCACCGTCTGGCTCGTGTCGAGGAACGGACGGGGCGCGACCTGCGCAGGCTCGTCGACCTCCAGGAGCTGCTGATCGCGATCAGACTGTTCGGGGGCGGCTCCGGCACCGTGGTGTGATCCGATCACAGTGCGGCGGCCGCATTGTTGGGCGTCATGCCCGATGCCCTGGGCGCCACGGATGCCTAGCGTTGCCGTCGTCGAACCCGCGCGCTCACGCCGCGACTTCGCCGGTGCCGCCGTATCCGTGCGCGCCGGGCCTGTCGAACGTGGGTTCCGGTACGAGCCGATCGACGGGAACTGATCCAGATGACCCACCCCGCCCCCGTACCCGCCACGCTCTGCGATGCCTTCCAGCGCACGGCAGCCGTCGCACCCGACACGGTGGCTCTGCGCACCGTGGGCGCGACGCTCACCGTGACCTGGCGGGCCCTCGCCGAGGATGTGCGCCTTCTGGCGGCCGGACTGGCCGGGCTGGGAGTCAGGCGTGGTGACACCGTCGCGCTGATGATGACCAACCGGGTCGAGTTCTTCCCCGTCGATCTCGCGGCCCAGCATCTGGGCGCCATCCCGTTCTCCGTCTACAACACCCTGCCGGCGACTCAACTCGCCCAGGTTCTGGGCAACTCCGGAAGCAGGGTGATGGTGTGCGAAGCCCAGTACCTTCCCGTCATCCGGGCATCCGGCGTGGCCGTCGAGCACCTCGTCCTGGTGGACGGCGACGAGGCGACGCCGGCGGAAGGCACCCTCAGCCTGGAAGGTCTCCGCACCCGGGGCCGGGCGAACACCGCCTTCGACTTCGACGCGACCTGGCGCTCCGTCCAGCCGGACGACGTGCTCACCCTGATCTACACCTCGGGAACGACCGGCCCTTCGAAGGGCGTGGAGATCACGCACGCCAACCTGCTCGCCCAGGCCGCGGGAGTGGCACGAGTACTGGGCTTCCGCTTCGGCGACCGGACCACCTCCTACCTCCCGTCCGCCCATGTCGTCGACCGCTTCACCTGCCTGTACGCCCAGGCCATTTTCGGTGTGCAGGTCACGGTCGTGCCCGACATCAAGGAGATCGCCAAGGCCCTGCCGGACTGCCGGCCGACCATCTGGTGCGCCGTCCCCAGGGTCTGGAACAAGATCAAGCAGGCCGTGGAGCTCGGCATCGAGAGCGAGCCGGACGCGGCCCGGCGGCGGGCCGTCCAGGAGGCACTGGAGACCGGCCTCAGGCGTACGCGCCTCCTCCAGGCGGGCAAGCCGGTCGCTGACGAACTCACCGCCGCGTACGCCACGGCCGACGCCGGCATCCTGTCGGCCCTGCGGTCCCGTCTGGGGCTGGACCAGGTGCGGTGGGCAGTGACCGGCGCGGCGCCCACGCCGCGGTCGACCCTCGAATTCTTCGCGGCGCTCGGCGTCCCCGGCTGCGAGGGCTGGGGCATGTCCGAGCTGAGCTGCTTCGGTGCTGTCAGCCCACCCGAGCAGGCACGGTTCGGCAGCATCGGCAAACTGCTGCCCGGCCTGGAAGCACGCCGGGCCGCCGACGGCGAACTCCTGGTCCGCGGCCCGGCGGTGACGAAGGGTTACCGCAACGACCCCCACCGGACACGGGAAGCCTTCGACCGGGACGGCTGGTTCCACACCGGCGACGTGATCGTGTCCGACGCGGACGGCTACCTGACCATCGTCGACCGCAAGAAGGACCTGATCATCAACGAAGGGGGCAAGAACATCTCGCCCGTCACGGTCGAGACGGCCCTCGCCACCGCCAGTCCCCTGATCGGCACCGCTGTGGCCATCGGCGACAGCCGCCCCTACATCACCGCACTGCTCGTCCTGGACGCCGAGGCCGCAGCGGCCTTCGCCGCCGAGCACGGACTGCGGCCGGACCCTGGTGCGCTGTCCCGTTCCCTCCTGCTGATCGACGCTTTGAAGGCCGCAGTGGCCGAGGGCAACAGCCGACTGGCACGCGTGGAGCAGGTCAAGCGCTTCCGGGTGATCCCCGCGTACTGGGACGGGACGAGCGATGAACTCACCGCCACCTTGAAGCTCAAGCGGCAGAAGGTCGCCGAGAAGTACGACGCTGACATCGCCGCACTGTATGCCGACCCGATTTCCTCCGACATCCACGAGCCGGCCGACCGCTGACCGGCGCCATCCGCACAGCCAAGAAAGAAAGAGGGAGGTGAGCGGGCATGAAGGTGAAGCCTTCACTCGGCAGCGCCGAGCACGCACCATCCCCGCGAGGCCCGGTCCGACACCGGCTCGCGATCTCCGCGTCCCTGATCCTGGCGGCCGGGCTCTGCGCCATGCCGGGCCATGGGGCGAGCGCGGCCACCACCGTGGGGTCCGGCCGGCCGGTCCGGTCCTGCGAGAGCCTCACGGACCTGCGGTTCTCGGACGGCACGACGGTCACCAGCGCCTCGCGGACCACCACCACTCCGGCGATCTGCAACGTCGAACTGCTGGTTCCCCAGAGCATCCACATGCGCGTGTCACTGCCCGTCGACACCTGGAACGGGCGTTTCCAGGGCGTGGGAGGTGGTGGCTTCGACGGCTCCGTCCCGGACACGGTGAGCGCGGCGAAGACCGGTTACGCCGCCGCGGGTTCCGACTCGGGTCATGCCGCCGACTCCAGCGACGCCTCGTGGGCCTGGTCCCCGACCGGCATGAACTCGCCCCTGATCCATGACTTCATCTCGCGTGCGCTGCACGAGACGACCGTCAAGGGCAAGGCCGTCACCCAGGCGTTCTACGGCACGTCGCCCAACTACTCGTACTGGAACGGCTGTTCCAACGGCGGCAGGGAAGGTCTCCAGGAAGCGCAGGTCCAGCCGCGCGACTACGACGGCATCCTGGCAGGTGCGCCGGCGATCCAGGCTGACCGGTTCCTCCCGGCGGCGATGTGGCCCCAGGTCGTGATGCACCAGCTCGACGACTTCGTGCCCTCGTGCAAGTTCGACGCGTTCGACAAGGCAGTCACAGCCGCGTGCGACAGTCGGGACGGCGTGACCGACGGTGTCATCACGGACCCGCGGACCTGCCGTTTCGACCCCACCTCGCTGGTCGGCACCGTGACGCCCTGCGGCACGATCACGGCCAAGGACGCGGCGGTGGTGAAAAAGATCTGGGAGGGGCCGCGACGCCCGGACGGTACCCGCCTCTGGTACGGAATCCTGCCTGGCGCCTCGTTCGCCAGACTCGCCGCCACCGCGAACGGTGACGGAGCCCCGACACCCCTCGCGTCGGGCTGGTTCACGTACTGGCTGGCGAAGGACCCGTCCTTCGACTGGCACCGTCTGACCATGGCGAACTTCACCCGCCACTTCGACCGGTCCCGCCAGGAGTGGGGCCCCGTGGTCGGCACGGACGACCCCGACCTGAGTGCCTTCCGTGCCGCCGGCGGCAAACTGCTCCTCTGGCACGGCCTGGCCGACCAGCTGATCCCTTCGCAGGGTACGACCAGCTACTACGAGCAGGTCACCGCCGCGATGGGCGGCAGGGCGAAGACCGAGCAGTTCGCCCGGCTCTTCACGGCACCGGGCGTGGGCCACTGCCGGGGCGGGTCCGGCGCCGCCCCGGCCGACCCACTGGCGGCCCTGGTGAAGTGGGTCGAGCAGGGCAAGGCCCCCACCACGCTGCTCGCCGAGAACGGGTCCATGAGCCGGCCGCTGTGCCTGTGGCCGGCCGTCGCCCGCTACGACGGACACGGCAGCACGAACGACGCCGCCAACTTCCGCTGCACGGGGCGCCGGTGACGCGCTGAGCGTCTCGGCCGGTGGCCAGCCGCTGGAAGTCGACAAGGAACCCCCAGGTCTCTCACCTGGGGGTTTCATCGTGGCACCGGCAATAGACATCGCGTGCTCACCTGGACGGCGCCCTCGGAGCACTTACTTGGGCCATGTCCTGCGGTCAGGTGGTTGCGGGAATTCCGCTCGTCGCGGTGGTTGTTCGACACCGTGAATTCACTGACGCCGTTCATGCAGTGAGTGGGGGGTTTCGACCAGACGGGCCGCCGACTTGGGACCGGTGCGAGGGGTCTTCCTGCCGACACAAGAAGTGTCCAGTAGTGTGAACGTGGGTCACGTCCGCGATATGGAATGGCCGCAGAACGGACAAGACCTCGCGGGGAGTTCAGCGTGCGCGACGGCACGGCCACCCGGCCGTCCGGGTGCCCCGAGCCGCACCGGAAACCGAACCCGTCGGAAGCATTGACGCACCCACGTCCCATACCTATCTTCTGCTCGAAGTACCGCACGCAGTCCGGTATTTCGAACAACCTGAAGCGTCAGGGCAGTTCACGCAGAAATGGGACGAGCGTTGAACAGAACCCTCAGGGCGGTCCTCGCCGTCCTCACCTCGGTGGCCGCCCTGCTGGGCCTCACCACCGCCCTCGCCGGTGCGGCCGGAGCCGCCCACCCGCCGGCGGGGCAGACGACGCGGTACACGATGACCGCGTTCACCAACAGCAGTGAGTCGAACATGTACGTGTACGACTCGCCGGACGCCACCGGATTCACGTTGCGGAAGGGCCCGGCCTTCACCCCGCCTTCCGGTCTGATCCGAGACCCCAGCATCTTCAGGCACACCGACGGCTTCTACTACCTCACCTACACCACCAACTGGACCGGGAACACGATCGGTTTCGCCCGGAGCACCGACCGAGTGAACTGGACGTTCCTGTACAACCACACGATCCCTGTCAGCGGGCTGACCCGCACCTGGGCGCCCGAGTGGTTCGTCGACACCGACAGCAGCGTCAACGTCATCGTGTCCCTGACGTCGGCGAGCACCGCGACCCACTTCACGGCTTACAAGATCACGGCGACCAATTCCGCGCTGACCGCCTGGTCCACCCCCACCCAGCTGGCGGGTATCGGCCCGAACTACATCGACACCTTCGTCGTCAAGGTCGGTTCCACCTACCACGCGTTCACCAAGAACGAGACGACGAAGTACATCGAGTACGCCACCGCCTCCAGCCTCACCGGCCCGTACACCTTCAAGAGGACCGGCAACTGGGCGGGCTTCGGCGACTGGGTCGAGGGCCCGGCCCTGGTCCGGCTCGACAACGGAGGCTGGCGCATCTACTACGACGGCTACCGCGCCGGGAAGTACTGGTACAGCGACAGCTACGACAACTTCGCCACCTGGTCCACGCCCACCGAGGTGCCCGGACTGTCCGGCCTCATACGCCACGCCACCGTACTGAAGGAGACCGTCTCCGGTGGTGTCACCCTCCCGGCCGACACCACTCGGTCCCTCCAGTCCGTCAACTTCCCGGGCCGCTACGCCGTAGTGCGCTCCGACAACCTCGGCTACGTCGACCCGGTGACCTCCTCCAGCAGCACCGCCGTCAAGCAGAGCGCCACCTTCACCGTCGTGCCCGGACTCGCGGACGCCAACTGCTACTCCTTCCGCGACTCCGCCGGACGCTATCTGCGGCACTGGGACTACCGGATCCGCTTCGACAGCAGCAGCGGCACGGCCGTCTTCGACAAGGACGCCACCTACTGCGCCCGTCCGGGCGCGAGCGCGGGTTCGGTGCGCCTGGAGTCGTACAACTACCCCGGCCGCTACCTCCGCCACTACAACTACGCGCTGCGCCTGGACCTCTACCAGGACACCGACACCTTCCGCGCCGACAGCTCCTTCACGCTGGTCAGCCCCTGGGCCTGATCCGCCCCACTCCCCCGCGGGCACAGCCCTGCTGTTGCCCCGTCAGGCGCCAAGGCCTCACCGCGTGGATACGCCCGCATGTCCCGCCCTCACCGAAAGGTTCACGATGTCGTCCTCCATCAGCAGACGGCGCTTACTGCAAGCAGTGGGGGCCACCGCCGCCGCCTCCGCCACCGGATCCTTCGTCTGCGGGTCCCCCGCCCACGCTGCCGTGCCCCCCGCGAGGGCCGACATCGGAGTCTTGGCGCACCCCTTCGCGCTCGACCAGGTCCGGCTCACCGCGAGCCGCTGGCTGGACAACCAGAACCGCACACGGGACTACCTGCGGTTCGTCGATGTCGACCGGCTGCTGTACAACTTCCGCGCCAACCACCGGCTGTCCACCAACGGCGCTTCCCCCAACGGTGGTTGGGACGCGCCCGACTTCCCCTTCCGCACCCATGTGCAAGGGCACTTCCTGACGGCATGGGCACAGCTGTACGCCGTGACCGGGGACACCGTCTGCCGGGACAAGGCGACCCGCATGGTCGCGGAGCTGGCCAAGTGCCAGGCCAACAACAGCGCCGCCGGCTTCAACGCCGGGTACCTCTCCGGCTACCCCGAGTCCGACTTCACCGCTCTCGAACAGCGGACCCTGAGCAACGGCAACGTGCCGTACTACACCATCCACAAGACCCTCGCCGGGCTGCTGGACGTATGGCGCCACATCGGCAGCACACAAGCCCGTGACGTGCTGCTCGCCCTGGCAGGATGGGTCGACCTGCGCACCGGCCGGCTGAGCGCTCAGCAGATGCAGGCCATGCTGGGCACGGAGTTCGGCGGCATGAACGCCGTGCTGACCGATCTCCACCAGCAGACGGGCGACGCGCGGTGGCTCACCGTCGCCCGGCGGTTCGACCACGCGGCGGTGTTCGACCCGCTGGCGGCCAACCAGGACCGGCTCAGCGGACTGCACGCCAACACCCAGGTACCCAAGTGGATCGGGGCCGCCCGGGAGTTCAAGGCGACCGGCACCACCCGCTACCGGGACATCGCCACCAACGCCTGGAACTTCTGCGTCGACTCGCACACCTATGCCATCGGCGGCAACAGCCAGGCGGAGCACTTCCGCGCCCCGAACGCGATCGCCGGTTACCTGAACAAGGACACCTGCGAAAGCTGCAACACCTTCAACATGCTCCTCCTCACGCGTGAGTTGTTCGCCCTGGACCCGAACCGGGCCGCGCTGTTCGACTACTACGAGCGGGCGTGGCTGAACCAGATGATCGGCCAGCAGAACCCGGCCGACCCCCACGGCCACGTCACCTACTTCACCCCGCTCAACCCGGGAGGCCGGCGCGGTGTGGGTCCCGCGTGGGGCGGCGGCACCTGGAGCACCGACTACGGCACGTTCTGGTGCTGTCAGGGCACGGGCCTGGAGATGCACACCAGGCTGATGGACTCCATCTACTACCGCAGTGACGACACGCTGATCGTGAACCTGTTCGTGCCCTCGGTGCTCACCTGGTCGGAGCGCGGAATCACGGTCACCCAGACCACGACCTACCCCGTCGGCGACACCACGACCCTGCAGGTCACCGGCAACGTCAGCGGGACCTGGGCGATGCGCTTGCGCATCCCGGGCTGGACCGCGGGGGCCACCGTCAGCGTCAACGGCACGCGGCAGGACATCGCCACCACGCCCGGCAGCTACGCCACCCTGACCCGCTCCTGGACCTCCGGCGACACGGTCACCGTCCGCCTGCCCATGCGGGTCGTCATGCGAGCGGCCAACGACAACGCGAACGTCGCCGCGATCACCTACGGTCCGGTGGTCCTGTCCGGCAACTACGGCGATTCCACGCTCAGTTCCCTCCCCACGCTGAACACGTCCTCGATCAGACGGACCAGCAGCACGTCGCTCGCCTTCACGGCCACCGCCAACGGCTCCACCGTCAATCTGGGCCCGTTCCACGACGCGCACGGCCACAACTACACCGTCTACTGGAACGCCGGCGGCACCGTCCGTCTCACCAACGTGGGCAGCGGTCTCGTGCTGGGCATCCAGGACATGTCCACGGCCGACGGCGGCCGCGCCCTCCAGTGGCACGACTCGGGCACCGCCGACCACGACTGGCACATGGTCGCCGATGGAAACGGGTTCCGCTTCCGCAACGCCCACAGCGGCAAGGTGCTCGGCGTCCTGAACATGTCCACGGACGACAACGCGACCGTCCTGCAGTGGTCGGACAACGGCACCGCCGACCACCGATGGACACTGCTCGACCAGGGAGACGGGACGTACAAGATCCGCAACGAGCACAGCGGCAAGTTGCTCGCCATCGCGAACAACTCCACCGCCGCCGGCGCGTTCGCGGTCCAGAGTCCGGACGACGGCACCGCCGACAACCGGTGGCGCATCGTGAGGATTTGAGTCCCGCTCCGGAAGCAGACGGCCGCTCTCCCCCTTCTGTCTGCTCGACAGCTCGACCCTTGTTCGGCATGACGAACAAGGTGAACAGAACCGCTCACTCAAGGAATGAGACCCCCATGCGCAGACGTGGTTTGAGCCGCAGGCACGTGTCAGTCGTGCTCGCGACCCTGCTCGCTTCGGCGGCGACACTCGTCGCCGACCCCGCCCAGGCCGCCACCACGAGCACCGTGCGCGGCGCCGGTTCCGGGCGGTGCCTCGATGTAGCGGGCGCCAGCCAGACCGATGGCACGAACGTGCAGATCTGGGACTGCCACGGCGGGACCAACCAGCAGTGGACGCTGACGGACAACAACCAGCTCACCGTGTACGGCAACAAGTGCCTGGATGTTCCGGGCCACGCCACCACGGCCGGTACCCGGCCGGTGATCTGGTCCTGCAACGGCGGAACCAACCAGCGGTGGCGGGCGAACGCCGACGGCACGATCGTCGCCGTGGAGTCCGGGCTGTGCCTGGACGTCAGCGGCGGCGCCACGGCCAACGGCACGGCGGTGCAGCTCTGGAACTGCAACGGCGGCAGCGGCCAGAAGTGGACCGGCCTGTCCGGGACGCCGACCACATGTGCTCTTCCGTCGACGTACCGGTGGAGTTCGACGGGTCCGCTGGCACAGCCGTCGAACGGCGCGGTGGCGCTCAAGGACTTCACCACCGTGACGTACAACGGCCAGCACCTGGTCTACGCGACCGTCTCCGACGGATCGTCGTGGGGCGCGATGACGTTCCGGCCCTTCACGAACTGGTCGGACATGGCCTCGGCCGGCCAGACCAGGATCAGCGGGTCCGCGGTGGCGCCCAAGCTCTTCTACTTCGCGCCCAAGAAGATCTGGGTGCTGGTCTCGAACGGGTGGGGCACCGCCTGGCCCTTCACCTACCGCACGTCCAGCGACCCCACCAACCCCAACGGCTGGTCCGCGCCGCAGGAGCTGTTCACCGGCAGCCTCCCCACCGGCGGCCCGATCGACCCGACCGTGATCGCCGACGACCAGAACATGTACCTGTTCTTCGCCAACGACAAGGGCGGCATCTTCAAGTCGACCATGCCGATCGGGAACTTCCCGGGCAGCTTCGGCTCGTCGTACACGACGGTGATGACCGACACGGAGAAGAACCTGTTCGAGGCGCCGGAGGTCTACAAGGTCCAGGGCCAGAACCAGTACCTCATGATCGTCGAGGCCCGGGGTGCGACTGAGCACCGATTCTTCCGCTCGTTCACGGCCTCCAGCCTGAACGGTCCGTGGACCCCGCAGGCCGCCACCGAGTCCAACCCCTTCGCGGGCAAGGCCAACAGCGGTGCCACCTGGACCAACGACATCAGCCACGGTGACCTGGTCCGCAACAACCCCGACCAGACCATGACCGTCGACCCCTGCAACCTGCAGTTCCTCTACCAGGGCAGGGACCCCAAATCGGACGGCACCGACTACCTGAAGCTGCCGTACCGGCCGGCCCTGCTCACCCTGCAGCGCTGACCCGCGCGCACCTGAACACCACCTCATGAGCGGCCCATCAGGCCCGCACAGCCACGCGGGCCAGGAAGGAACCCCCCATGGTTTCCCTGCACAGACGACTATTGCGTCTCCTCACGGCCACCGCGCTGACGCTCACCGCCTGCGTCACCGCCTCCGCCGGCCCGACCGCCGAGGCCGCGCCGGGCAGCCCGGCGCTCACCCCGCCCCTGGGCTGGAACAGCTGGAACAGCTTCGGGTGCGGGATCACCGAGGCGCAGGTCCGCCAGGCCGCCGACGCGATGGTGTCCACGGGCATGAAGGCCGCGGGTTACCAGTACGTCGTCGTCGACGACTGCTGGTTCGACCCGCAGCGTGACGCGGCGGGCAGCCTCCGGGCCAACCCGACCAAGTTCCCCAGCGGCATGAAGGCGCTCGGGGACTACATCCACGGCAAGGGCCTGAAGTTCGGCATCTATCAGGCTCCCAACGAGAAGACGTGCGCCCAGGGCGTGGGGACCTACCCCGGCGCCACCGGCAGCAAGGGCCACGAGGCCCAGGACGCCGCCACGTTCGCCTCATGGGGCGTGGACTACCTCAAGTACGACTGGTGTTCCGGCAGCGGCACCCTCAACGAGCAGATCGCGCAGTTCACGACCATGCGCAACGCCCTGCGTGCCACCGGCCGCCCGATCGTCTACAGCATCAACCCCAACAGCTTCCACTCCCCCACCGGCGACAAGTACGACTGGGGTGAGGTCGCCGACCTGTGGCGGACGACCGAGGACCTGCTCGACATCTGGCAGAACAACAACACCAACAGCTACCCGATGGGCGTCGGCAACGTCCTGGACGTCACCGCGCCGCTGGCCGCGCAGTCGGGCCCGGGAAACTGGAACGACCCCGACATGCTGGTCGTCGGCCGTCCCGGTCTGTCGCTGACCGAGTCCCGCTCCCACTTCGCCCTGTGGTCGCTGCTCTCGGCCCCGCTCATGGCCGGCAACGACATCCGCACCATGTCCGCCGACGTGAGCGCGATCCTGCGCAACCCCCGTCTGCTGGCGGTCAACCAGGATTCACTGGGCGCGGGCGGGCGCAGGGTGCGCGACGACGGCGACACCGAGGTCTTCGCCAAGCCCCTGTCCGACGGCTCGGTCGCCGTGGGCCTGTTCAACCGGGGAGGGGGCACCGCGACCATCACCGCCTCGGCCGCGCAGGTCGGCCTCACCGGAGGGTCGTTCACCCTCACCGACCTGTGGACCGGTGCCACGTCGAGCACGTCGGGGCAGATCTCGGCGAGCGTCCCGGCGCACGGTGTCGCCGTGTTCAAGATGACCGGCGGCAGCCCGCTGGCCTCCACCACCGCACGCCTGCGCGCCACCGGGTCCGGCCGCTGCCTGGACGTGGACCGCGCCGCCACCGCGGCCGGGTCGGCGACGCTGATCTGGGACTGCCACACCGCCGCCAACCAGCTCTGGACCACCTGGGCCGGAGGCGAGATCCGCGTCTACGGCGACAAGTGCCTGGACGCCGCCAACCAGGGCACCTCCAACGGCACACGGGTCGTCATCTGGCCCTGCAACGGCCAGAACAACCAGAAGTGGACCAGGCAGACCGACGGGTCGATCCGCAACGTCCACGCCGGGCTCTGCCTGGACGCCCAGCAAGCAGGGACCGCCAACGGGACCCCGGTCGTCCTGTGGACCTGCAACGGCCAGAACAACCAGAAGTGGACCACACTCCCGTAACCCGCCACCCCTGACACCGCGCGGGCAGACGCCCGAGCGGTGTCAGGGCAGCCCCACGACAGCGGACCGAGCTGCGGGGCCGCAGGCCGTGATGGCTTTACTGGTTCGACCTCTCGGAACACGGCTTCGGCGGACCACGGCCCCCGTCCGGCACCGACGGCCGCGCCTAGAAGCTGTCCGGCCGGGCGGCGGTCAGCCGCGGCAATCACTCGAAGAAGAGAGGAACTCCATGAGAAGGTCTTGGATTCTGCCCCTGATCACGCTGGTCACCGCCGCGTTGGGAGTGACAGCGGGAGGTGCGGCCCCTGCCTCCGCGGCCCCCACCACGCCCCTGCGGGTCATGCCGCTGGGTGACTCCATCACCTGGGGTGTGGGCAGCAGTACGGGCAACGGCTACCGGGGCCCGTTGTGGGACAAGCTCGCCGCGGACGGCCATCCGCTCGACTTCGTCGGCACGTTGCGGGGCGGTTCGATGTCCGACCCGGACAACCAAGGCCACTCGGGATACCGCATCGACCAGATCGCCGCACTCGCCGACGCCTCACTCACCCGCTACCGGCCCAACGTCGTGACGCTGCACATCGGCACCAACGACCTCAACACGTCCTACGAGGTCTCCACCGCCACCGCCCGGCTGAAGTCGCTGGTCGGCCAGATCACCGCCGCCGCCCCCGACGCGACCGTCCTCGTGGCCTCACTGGTCGTGTCCACCAGTGGCTCGGAGGAGCGGTACCGGGCCGCGTACAACCAGGCCATCCCTCAGATCGTCAGCGAGGCACAGACCGCGGGCAAGCACGTCGCGTACGTGGACATGAGCAGTCTGACCACGGCCGACCTGGCCGACGCCCTGCATCCCAACGACTCGGGCTACCGGAAGATGGCCGACGCCTTCCACCGTGGCGTCCAGGCCGCGGACAGCGCCGGATGGCTGAAGAACCCCGCCCCCGCTCCTGCCCGCGTCCAGTCCGGTGTGGCCGGCAAGTGCATGGACGTCAAGGGCGCCGGCACCGCCGACGGGACCGCCGTCCAGACGTGGAGCTGCGGCGACAACGCCAACCAGTTCTGGTCCGCCTACACCGACGGCACGCTGCGTTCCATGGGCAAGTGCCTCGACGCCGCCGGCGGGGCCACCGCCAACGGCACCAAAGTGCAGCTCTGGTCCTGCCACGGTGGTGCCAACCAGGTGTGGCAGCCCTACAACGGTGGCTACCGCAACCCCGCCTCCGGCCGCTGCCTCGACGTTCCGGGCTCCTCCACGACCGACGGCACACAGCTGGTGCTGTGGGACTGCAACGGCGGCTCCAACCAGAAGTGGACCACGCTGACCGCCGGATGACCCGCTCCCGGAATCCGAACCCTTTCCGGGCGCGGATCGCGGGAGAAACCCGATGGCGGGGGGCACGGAAGGGACCGGCTCCCGCTGTGGCGCCGGGCGCTCCCGGCTCGCGGCGACCTTGTGCGTCTGTGACGACAAGAGAGCGGATCCGGCCAGTTCGTGGCCGGATCCGGGCTCCACTGTCGAACAGCATGCAAGGCGTCGCTGGGGGCGAGCTGGTCGAGGGTCCCCGGCCTGGGCAACGGCGCCGTGGTCGTCGCCGACCGCTCCTGGCACGGCGCCCCTCGGCACGCTGCCGGTGAGCCCCGGCCACCGGTCAGGCCGGTACCGGCCTTCGGGGGAATTCCGGGCCGGCCGCGCGCTCCGGTGGCCGCGGAGTGGTACGGGCATGAGATGCCGACTCCCCCCGATCCCTCCGTCTCGGCCCCGCCCTCGCTGAACGACGCCGAGTCGCGCGTGCCGGGTGTGCTGCGGACCGCCGCCGCGTACGCGTGGCGGCTCATCGCGGTCGGCATCGTCGTCCGGGTCGCGTTCTCCGTGCTCGGGCAGTTCCACCGGGTCGCCGTCGCTGTCTTCCTCGGGCTCGTCATCACCGCGGTGCTGCGCCCCGTGGCCGGTCTCCTCGCCCGGTACCTGCCCCGGCCGCTCGCGGTCGCCGTCGCGTTCATCGGCGGCATCGTCCTCGTCCTCGGGGCGCTGGCCCTGGTGGGTGAGACCGTGGCGGACCAGCGGACCGGGCTGCGGAAGGAGTTCGTGGCGGGGATCGACCGGATCGAGCACCGGCTGGAGGAGCCCCCCTTCCGGCTCCCCGCGGACGCGTTCGACGATCTGCAGTCCCGGATCGGCAAGCTCCTGTCGGACCACCGCTCCACCCTCATCAGTACGGCGCTCAGCGGTGCGAGCCGGCTGGTGGAGGTGCTGACCGTGCTCGCGCTGGCCCTGTTCTGCGCGGTCTTCTTCACGCACTCCGGCGACACGCAGTGGCGGTGGTTGTGCGACCAGCTCCCCGACAGGGCCCGGCGGCGGTTCACGACGGGGGCCATGGCCGCCTGGCGGACCTTCACCGGGTACACGCACGGCATCCTGCTGGTGGCGGCGACCAACGCGGTCCTCGTGGGCATCGCGCTGTTCGCCCTCGGGGTGCCGCTCGCCGTGCCGCTGGCCCTGCTGGAGTTCCTGGCCGCGTTCATCCCCTTGATCGGCTCGCCCATCGCCCTGGCCATCGCGGCGGTCGTCGCCCTGGCCTCGAAGGGACCGCTCATCGCCCTGGTGGTCGTGGCGCTGATCGTGGTCATCGGCCAGATCGAGGGCCACCTTCTGCACCCCATCGTGATGAGCTGGGCCGTACGGCTGCACCCGGTGGTGGTGGCCTTGGCGGTGGTCGGCGGGGCGGTCGCGGCGGGGGTGATCGGTGCGGTGGTGGCCGTACCGCTGGTGGCCGTGGTGTGGTCGGTGTACCAGGCGCTGCGGGGTGGCGAGGCCGAGCCGGCGTGAGGGGGGCTTTCGGTCCGGCTGGGAGTGACCCGCCTGGGCCCGCGGTCCGCTCGACGCGTCTCCGGCTCGCGCCGTGATGCCGCCCGGGCCGGCATCACGGCGGGAGTCGTCCGGTCAGACTCCGCAGTACTGGCGCAGATACGCGCCGGTGACGGAGGCGTCGGCCTTCAGCAGTTCGCTCGGGGTGCCGGTGAAGACGACCTCACCCCCGTGCTTGCCGCCGTCCGGTCCGAGGTCGACCACCCAGTCGGCCTGCCGTACGACGTCCAGGTTGTGCTCGATGACGACGACGGTGTTGCCGCGGTCGACCAGCCGGTTGAGCAGGGCGACCAGGGTGTCGACGTCCGACATGTGCAGTCCGGTCGTCGGCTCGTCGAGGACATGGACGGCGCCCGTGCGGTGCAGGTGGGCGACCAGCTTCAGCCGCTGGCGTTCACCGCCGGACAGCGTGCTCAGCGGCTGGCCCAGGGTGAGGTAGCCCAGGCCCACGTCCAGCAGTCCGGTCAGCTTGTCGTGCACCTCGCGCTCGTGGAAGAACGCCACGGCGTCCTCCGCGGACATCTCCAGCACGTCCGCGATGGACCGGCCGCGCAGCGTGTGCGCCAGCACGTCTTCCTTGAACCGCCGGCCCTCACAGGCCTCGCAGCGCGTCCGCACCGGATCCATGTAGGCGAGCTCGGTGACGATCTCACCGCGGCCCTTGCACTCGTCGCAGGCACCGGCCGAGTTGAAGCTGAACAGGGAGACCGGCGTCTTGGTCGCCTTGGCGAACAGCTTGCGGATCGCGTCCATGATGTCGAGGTGGCTTGCGGGGGTGGAGCGGGAGGACGCCTTGATGGGCGACTGGTCCACGAAGACGGAGTCGGGGTGGGCGGCCATGAAGGCCCCGGCCATCAGGGAGCTCTTGCCCGAGCCCGCCACACCGGTCACCGCGGTGAGCGTGCCGGTGGGGATGCTCACGGAGACGTTCTTCAGATTGTGCAGGCTTGCGTTCTCCACGCGCAGTTCACCGGTCGGCTCACGCACCGGCTCCTTCACCCCGCCGATGGCGCGCAGTCCGGCGCCGGTCGGGGTGTCGGCCTGGCGTAGGGCGTCGAACGACCCCTCGAAGACGACTTCGCCGCCGTGCACACCGGCCCCGGGCCCCATGTCGACGACATGGTCGGCGATGGCGATGACGTCCGGGTCGTGCTCGACGACCAGGATCGTGTTGCCCTTGTCGCGCAGCTCGCGCAGCATGTCGTTGAGCCGGCCCACGTCCCGCGGGTGCAGTCCGGTGCTCGGCTCGTCGAACACGTACGTCATGCCGACGAGGCTGCCGCTGAGGTGGCGTACGGTCTTCAGGCGCTGTGCCTCGCCGCCGGACAGGGACGTCGTCGCGCGGTCGAGGGAGAGGTAGCCCAGGCCGACCGTCTCGATCCGCCGCAGGGCGCTGACCACGCCCTCGGCGATGGCGCCGGCCACCGGGTCGTCGATCGCGGCGAGGACCTCGATGAGGTCGCTGACCTCCATGCGGGTCCAGTCGGCGATGGTGTGGGACCCGGCCCTTGCCTCAAGGGCCACCGGGTTCAGGCGGGCTCCCCGGCAGGCCTCGCACTCGCCCATGGTGATGAACCGTTCGACGTTGGCCCGCCCTCGCTCGCTGAGGGAGCTCAGGTCGCGTTTGAGGTTCGTGCGGCTGAAACGCGCCACGACTCCCTCGTAGTTGAGGGTCGCCGTGCTGTTCGCCGTGCTCACCGTGACCTTGCCGCCGCTGCCGTACAGCAGCATCTGCCACTCGTCGTCGGTGTAGTCGCACAGGCGCTTGGCGTTGTCGAAGTGGCCGGAGTTGGCGTACTGCTGCCAGTCCATGCTCCCCACCTTGTGGGTGGGGAGCTGGATGGCGCCCTCGTCCAGGGACTTGGAGCGGTCGAGCATGCGATCCACGTCGACGCGGCGTGCCTGGCCGAGCCCGTCGCACTCCGCGCACATCCCCTGGGGGTCGTTGAAGGAGTACACGGACGGCGGGTTGTAGGGCGTTGCCAGGCGGGAGAAGAGCACACGCACGCTGGAGTAGATGTCGGTCATCGTGCCCACCGTGGAGCGGGCGTTCCCGCCGACCGGCTTCTGGTCCACCACGACGGGTGAGGTCAGGTTGGCGATGACGTCTGCGTGCGGCCGCTGGTACTTGGGCAGTTGGTTGCGGATGAACCAGCTGAACGTGCCGTTCAGCTGCCGCTGCGCCTCCACCGCGATGGTGTCGAACACCACGGAGGACTTGCCCGAGCCCGACACGCCCGTGAAGACGGTGATCTTGTTCTTGGGCAGTCGTAAGGAGACGTCCTTGAGGTTGTTCTCGCGGGCGCCGACGATGACGATGTCGTCTTCTGTGTTTCGCATGCGACGGTGTACCGGAAGGCCTTTCAGGTCATCGGGACGGATGGTCGGAAGGGGTTGAGGACGGTGGGGCCGATCGCCCGGCGCCGCTCGGGGTCGGTGACCCCGAGTCCTTCGCGCGGCGCGAGACACAGGACGCCCACCTTGCCGGTGTGCTGGTTGAGCTGGACCCTGCGGGCCGCCTCGCCCACCTCGTCCAGGGAGTGCACCTCGGACAGCACGGGCACGAGCTTGCCGAGGTCGAACAGCCGGTTGCACTCGGCCTGTTCCATGAGGTTGGCGGCGTGGCTGCCGACGACGCGCTTGGAGTGCATCCACAGGTAGCGGTTGTCGAACTCGTGCTGGTAGCCGGTGCTGGAGCCGCAGGTGACGACGGTGCCGCCGCGCCGCAGCACGAAGACGGAGAGCCCGAAGGTGGCCCGGCCGACGTAGTCGAAGACGACCGCGGGGTCCTCCCCGACGGCCTGGCGGACGGCGCGTCCGAGCCGCTTGCCCTGGGCGATGATCTCCTCCCCCGTGCCACCGCCGCCCAGCCCGAGTTCGGTGCGGTCCAGGACCACGTCGCAGCCGAGGGCGCGCACCGCGCGGGCCTTGTCGGGTGAGCCGACCACGGCGACGGGGATGCCGCCCGCCTGCTTGACCAACTGCACCGCGAAGGCACCGAGGCCGCCGGCCGCGCCCCAGATCAGCACGACGTCGCCGAGCTTGATCCGGGCGCCCTTGTCGCTGATCAGCATGCGGTAGGAGGTGGCCGCGGTGAGCATGGAGCTCCCGGCCTCCTCCCAGGTGAGGTGCCCCGGCTTCGGCAGCAGCTGGCTCGCCTTCACCACGGCGTAGTGGGCGAGGCCGCCGAAGTTGGTCTCGTAGCCCCAGATGCGCTGGCCCGAGCCCAGCATGGCGTCGCCGTGCGTCGCCGGTTCGTGGTCGTCGACCTGGACACAGCTGACCACCACGTGGTCGCCGACGGCCCACCGGGCGACGGCGGCGCCGGTGCGCACCACCACACCCGCCGCGTCCGAGCCGACCACGTGGTACGGCAGGTCGTGGCGCGCCGCGAAACCGCCCTGCCGGCCGAGGCGGCCGAGGAAGCCGAAGGTCGGCAGGGGTTCGAAGGTCGCCGACCAGACGGTGTTGTAGTTGATGGCGCTCGCCATCACGGCCACCAGCACCTCGTCCGGGGCCGGTTCGGGCAGGGGCACGTCGTCGACGCGGAGCGTTTTGCGCACGTCCTTGTCGTGGACGCCGGTGAAGGTCCCGGTGTCCTCGGCCCGCAGGCAGGCGGCCCGGTAGCTCTTCGGCAGGGGGATGTCCAGCAGTTCCTCGGCGGGGGCGTCCGCCAGCACCGCCGCGCTCAACTCGTCCACGGGCACCGCTCCTTTCGTCTCATCGGCCGGTCGGTGGCGCCGGCGCCTGCGCGCCGGGATGTCATGCCGCCGGTGTCCCGTCGCCGAGGTAGCGCTGCCGCTCGACGTACAGTTCGGAGCTGCTCTCGGCCAGCTGCCGCAGCTCCTCCACGTGCTCGCGGAAGCCGGGCCGGGTGACGGCGGCCCGCAGGGCCGGGGCGTTCTCCCAGCGCGCGATGTTCACGTAGCGCTGGGGGTCGTCGACGTCGCGCGACAGGGTGTAGCCGAGGATGCCGGGCTGCACCGTCATGAACTCGGCGACGCGGGCGAACGCCTTCTCGAAGGCGTCCGGGTCGCCGGAGACGGTGAAACGGTTGACGAACGTGACACTTCCCGCGCGGTCTGCCGGAGCGGCCATGGTGGTCTCCTCGTGAGGTCGGGGCGAACGCTGAGGTCAGAACGGTGGTCAGTGTCGGGACGCGGTCTCGAGGTCCGGTCGAAGTCCGGCGGACAGGGCGTGCAGGCAGGCGACGAGGCTGCGGGCCTCGACGTTGAGGTAGTGGCTGTGGCAGAGCAGCTCGGACAGCTGCGCCATCGTCACCCACCGGTAGCCGGGCCGCGGGGTGTCGTGCTCGTCGCCGGTCTCGACGACGACGTAGCGGTTGCGGGCCCGGTGGAACCGTCCCCCTTCCTCGGCGAGGACGGTGTCGAAGCGGATCTGCTCCGGCCGGGCGGAGAGCACCTCGGTCAGGTAGGGGGGCCGTGCGGCCTCCGGCAGTACGTCGTAGTTGGACGGTGTGCACTGCACGGTGGGGGCCAGTTCGGCGGTGTCGACGAACCCGGGCTGGGCCTTTGCCTGCACGAGCAGGTGCAGGACGCCCTCGCGTCGCCGTACGAGGAAGGCGCACACGCCCTGGTCGCACGGCTCGATCAGGGGCTGGGACCAGCTGCGGACCTCTCGCCCCGCCGCCGAGACCGTCACGCCCATCACGCTGAAGAAGGCACCGTCCTCGTGCACGATCCGGCCGTCCACGAGCCGCCACCGGTCCACCTCGCGCAGCGGGACGGGCAGGACGCGGTCCTCGCGTCCCGACCGGATGCCGCTCAGCCAGCCGAGCAGTTCCCTGGTCTCCTGCCGGTCGTCGGCCCCGGGCTCGCAGGACCGGACCAGGGCGGCCGTGAAGGGGTCCGGGGCGGGCCCGCCGTGCAGGTCGGACAGACCGGCGGCGGCGAACGGCAGGCAGGACAGCACGGTGCGCGCGTCCATGTTCACCAGGTCGTCCACGGCCAGGAGCCGGTGCAGCTGCCCGAGCGTCAGCCAGCAGAAGCCGTCCAGGGTCTCGACGTCCTCCGTCACGAGCACCACCATGTTGCGGTTGCGTTTGCGGTAGAACCAGGCGCCCTGTTCGGACTGGCGGACGTCGGCGAGCACGTGGTGGCGCGAGGTGTCCAGGAAGTGGTCGAGGTAGGGCACGCGGCTGCCGCCGTGCACCCGGGTGAAGTTGCTGCGGGTCGCCTGCACGGTGGGTGACAGCTGAAGCCCGCCGGGGTTGCCCGGCTCGTTCTTGGCCTGCATCAGGAAGTGCAGGACGCCGTCGAACTCCTTGGCGAGGATGCCGAGCACGCCCACTTCCGGCTGGTCGAGGATCGGCTGCCGCCACCGGCTGACCGGCGCCCCCGGAGTGTGCACCTCCAGCCCGGTCACGGCGTAGAACCGCCCCGACTCGTGGCGCAGGTCGCCGGTGGCCGGGTCGGTGCGCCAGCCGCTGAGCGCGTCGAGGGGCACCACCCCCACCTCCATCGCGAACCGCCGTCCGCAGTCGGTGAACCAGTCGTGGAAGGCGTCCAGGTCAGCGAGGTGACCGGAGGTCGCCAGGGCGGACCGTGCGATCCGCAGGGAGGGGGAGTCCCCGGGGGACTCCGGTCGGCGTGCGGCCGACGGGACGGTTGCGGTCAAGGCGGACTCCCGAGTGCCTGATGGCCCGACAGGTCGTCCGCCACGGTGGTCAGGGCTGCTCGACGATGCCCACAGCGATGGTCGAACTCGCGGGCACCGGCGCGGAAGGGGGCCGGGCGGGCGGGGGATTCCCGCCCGGCCCTGTCCGGATGCGGTGCCGGACGGCCGACGTGCCGTCGGTACCGCGCGGCGCGCTGTCCTCGCGCCGTGGTCAGCCGCCGAAGGCGGCCCGGTTCTCCCGCACCCACTGGGCGAAGGTCCGGGCCGGCTTGCCGGTGACCTTCTCCACCGTCGGCAGCACGGTGTAACCGGCCTCCGGCGGGTTGGTGCGCATCATGATGAAGAACTCGATGTCCTCGTCCGAGTAGCCCTGTTCACGCCACTGCCCGACGATCTCGTCCCGGGACAGTTCGACGTAGCGCACCTCGCGGCCGAGGACCTCGCCGATGATGCGGACCTTGTCCGGCGGGGTCAGCGCCTCGGGGCCGGTGAGCCAGTACTCCTGTCCCGCGTGGCCGTCCGCGGTCAGGGCGACGGCGGCGACCGCGGCGATGTCCGCCTCGTGCACCATGGCGCTCTTGGCCTCCGGGAACGCCTCGCGGACCACGCCCTCGGAGGTGACCGACTCGGCCCATTCCAGCGCGTTGGACATGAACTCCACCGGCGAGAGGTGGGTCCACTCCAGGCCGCTGGCCTCGACCGCCTCCTCCAGGGGGCTCTTCTCCACGTCGCCCTTGAGGACGGTCACCCGCCGCACCCCGGCCTTGCGCGCCAGTTCGGCGATCTCCACACCGTTGGTCAGCGGGGAGAAGTCCTCGCCGGCGAAGCTGATCAGGTGCGCGGCGGTCACGCCCTCGAAGGCCTGGGCGAGGCTGGAGGTGTCCGCGAGGTTTCCCGCGACGGCCTCCGCGCCGGCCGGGAGGTCGGCCTTCTGCGGATTGCGGGTGAGCGCGCGCACCTGGTGCCCGGAGGCGAGCAACTGCTCCACGAGGGGACGTCCGACGTTGCCCGTGGCACCGGCTACAAGAATGGTCATGGGGGGTCTCCTTCCGTCTGGGAACGACGTTAGGAGCATTCGCGGTCACCTATTGACCGCCATTGATGTCAAACTCTCGCCATGTTGGAAACCTCGGCCCGGCTGCTGCGTCTGCTCGGACTGCTGCAGACACAACGTGACTGGTCAGGACAGGAATTGTCCGACCGGCTGGGCGTCAGCGCGCGCACCATCCGGCGCGACGTGGACAAGCTGCGCGCCCTGGGCTACCCGATCAACGCCATCGGCGGGGTGGGCGGCGGGTACCAGCTGGGGGCCGGTGCCTCTTTGCCGCCCCTGCTGCTCGACGACGAGGAGGCGGTCGCCGTGGCGGTGGGACTGCGGACGGCGGCGGCGGGCGCGGTCACGGGCATCGCGGAGACGTCCGTCCGGGCCCTGGCCAAGCTCGACCAGGTGCTGCCGTCCCGGCTGCGCCATCAGATCAACACGCTCGGCGCCGCCATGGTCACCATGCCCACCCCGGGGCGCACGATCGACCCCTCGGCGCTCAGCGCGATCGCCTCGGCCGTGCGGGACCGGGAGCGGCTGCGGTTCGACTACGTCTCCTACGACGGGGAGCGCACGGTGCGCGACGTGGAGCCGTACCGGCTCGTGCACGACGCGCGGCGCTGGTATCTCTTCGCGTGGGACACCCAGCGGTCGGACTGGCGCAGGTTCCGCGTCGACCGGCTGGAGCTCAAGGTGCCCACCGGTCCCCGGTTCACCCCGCGGCCGCTGCCGGACGAGGACCTGGTGAGCTATCTGTCGACGGGGCGCACCACGGCCCAGTACCGCTACCGGGCCGTGCTGACGATGCGCGGCTCGGCCACCGAGGTGGCCGACGAGGTGCCGACGACGCTGGGCACGGTGGAGCCCATCGACGACGAGTCGTGTCTGCTGCGCATCGGCTCGGACAGCCTGGACCATCTGGCGGTGTGGGTGGCCGCGTTCGGGTTCGACTTCGTGGTGCACGAACCGGACGAGCTGGTGCAGCGGCTGCGGACGCTCACCGGCCGGCTGCACCGGGCGGCCTGGCCGGAGAGCGACGAGTGGGCCGGCAGCGTCCGCGACCCGGCGGCCGGGGAACGGCCCGCGTGAGGGCGTGCCTCACGCGGCCGCCCTCGGTCAGGCGCGGGCCGGCACCGCGGCGGTGACCCGGGCGCGTTCCGCCACCGCGCCCTCGGCCTCCCGCAGCGAGACGGCCGCCTTCTCGTGGTCGGCCGGGTCTTGGGAGGTGAACGGGGCCACGGTGTGCGAGGCGGTGATGATCTCCAGGTCGTAGCCGAGGACCTGCCCGAGCACCGTGCGCAGGTACGGCGCGCAGTGGTCCATCGCGTGGTCGGCGGAGCCGGGAGCGTAGTCGCCGCCGTAGGCCAGGATCACGGTGGCCGGGCGGCCCGCCAGGGGGTTGGCGGACGGGTCGAAGGGCAGGGTGCGGCCCATCAGCAGGGACTGGTCGAACCACGCCTTGAGGTGGGAGGGGATGGTCCAGTTGTGCATGGGCGCGCTGATCAGGAGCGCGTCCGCGGACAGGATCTCCTCGACGAGTTCGTCGTGCAGCGCGGCGGCGGTGCGCTGGGCGTCGGTCTCGGGCGCGTTGAGCAGGGTGTGGACCCCGTCGGCGTCCAGGTGCGGCAGCGGGGTCGCCACCAGGTCGCGGTGGGTGACGTCGCCGTCGGGCAGTTCCTTGGCCCAGGTCTCCCGGAAGAGCCCGGCGAGCCGGCGCGAGACGGAGTAGGGCGAGGGCGAGGAGTCGATGTGCAGCAGGCGGGCCACAGGCCACCTCTCATGAGGATCGGTGAGCGCCCGGGTGCGGCGCTCGGCTGGAGGCATGGTCCGGTGCGGCGCTCGAACCCGGTCGGAGCGCTGCTTGCGCCCCTCCGGGTCACGCGCGCACGCCGATGAACAGCCCGCGGCCGGAGAGCACGCCCGGTACGTACTCGGGCCGCAGTCCCGCCTGCGTGAAGGCGTGCTCGTACTGGTCGCGGGTGAAGAGCATCGCCCGGTGGACCTCGGTGACGTGCCGGACGCCGCCGTCGGGCGAGGCGATCAGGTAGTGGACGCTCATCCGGGAGGCGTCGCCGTCCCGGACGGTGTGCGCGACCCGGGCGATCGTGGTGCCGTCCGAGTCGATGACGTCGCTGGAGACCCAGCGGTCGACGTAGGTCTCGGGGAACCACCACGGCTCGACGGCCACGACTCCCCCGGGTACGACGTGCCGGGCGAAGCACCGCAGGGACTGGCGCAGTTCCTCCACGGAGCCGACGTAGCCGATGGAGGCGAACAGGCAGGTCACCGCGTCGAAGGTGCGGCCCAGGTCGAAGGAGCGCATGTCGCCGGTGTGCAGTGGGATGTCCGGCAGGTCGGCCCGGGCGATCTCGAGCATGGGTTCCGACAGGTCGATGCCCTCGGTGTGGCCGATGAGTTCGCTGAACGGCCCGAGGTGTCCGCCCGTGCCGCAGGCGACGTCCAGCACGCTGGAGGCCCCGGGCAGCCTCCGGCGGACCTGCTCGGCGACGAGTTCCGCCTCCGCGGCGTAGTCCTTGCCCCGTGCGGTGTGCTGCGCGTGGTAGATCTTGGCCGAGTCGGCGCCGTACATGATTCCTCCGTTGCCGGGCGGTGAGGTGTCCTTCTGACTCCCGGCAGACTCCCCGCTGCCCGTCGAGCGCCGCTGGAACCCGGCCGGGGCTTGAGCGAGTCGCGATCGAGACGGTCCACGATGCCCTCGGCACGCCGTTCCCGGTGGTGGGACAGGACCGCACGGGCACCGACCGGGCGACGGCACAGGCAGCGGAAGGAAGGACACCATGTCCGCGAACGGCAGGGTCGTCGTCCTGGGCGGTACGGGCTTCCTCGGGCGCCATGTGTGCGCCGCCCTCCACGAGCGGGGCCTCGAGGTGGTGTCCGTGGCCCGCGGGGCACCGGCCGACCTCCCGCCCTGGCGCTTCCTCGCCCTCGACCTGGTCACGCTGCCTCCGCGTGAACTGGCCCGGGAGCTGGGCGGGACGGGGGCCGGGGTGGTGGTCAACGCCGTCGGCAGCATCTGGGGGCGGCGGGAGGACCAGATGTGGGAGGCCGCCGCGGTCCCCACCCTGCGGCTGCTGGACGCGCTCGCCCTGCTCCCGGCACGTCCGCGGCTGGTGCATCTCGGTTCGGTGCTCGAGTACGGCCGGATGCGGGAGGGCAGTTCCACCACCGCGGTCACCGAGGCCCGGCCGACCAGCGCGTACGGCCGGGCCAAACTCGCCGCGACCCGGGCCGTGCTGGAGCGGTTCCGCAGCGGCGAACTGACCGGGATGGTGCTGCGGATCAGCAACATCGCCGGGCCGGGCAGCCCGGACGTGAGTCTGCTCGGGCAGGTGGCGGGACAGCTCCTGGAGGCCCGGGGCGGTCCGGCGGTGATCCGGCTCGACCCGCTGCTGGCGCACCGCGACTACGTCGACGTCCGCGATGTCGCCGAGGCGGTGGTGGCCGCCGCGCTGTCACGGCGGTCCGGGGAACTGGTCGACGTCGGCAGCGGCGAGAGCACCTCCGTGCGGGCGCTGGTCGACCTGCTGATCGAGCGGAGCGGGCTGCCCGCGGTCGTGGAGGAGCACAGCGGGACCGGGAGACAGCACTCCACCGAGACCTGGTCGCGCGTGGACACCGGTCCCGCGTGGCGGTCGCTCGGCTGGCGGCCGCACAGGCCGCTGACCGAGGCGGTGGAGGCCTATTGGCGTGAGTTCACCGAGCGACGAGACGTCGCGACGCGAAAAGGAGAGCCGTCGGCATGACGACTTATGTGTGGGACTACCTGCCGGAGTACGAGGCGGAGCGCGAGGATCTGCTGGACGCCGTCGAGACGGTGTTCCGTTCCGGCAGGCTGGTCCTCGGGCCGAGTGTGGCGGGCTTCGAGGAGGAGTTCGCCGCGTACCACGGCAGCGCCCACTGCACCGGCGTGGACAACGGCACCAACGCGGTGAAGCTCGCCCTCCAGGCACTGGGCGTGGGTGCGGGTGACGAGGTGATCACCGTGTCGAACACGGCGGCACCGACGGTGGTGGCCATCGACGGCGCGGGCGCCACCCCCGTCTTCGTCGACATCCGCGAGTCCGACTTCCTGATGGACACCGATCAGGTCGCCGCGGCCGTCACCCCGCGCACCAAGGCGCTGCTGCCCGTACATCTGTACGGGCAGTGCGTCGACATGGCGCCGCTGCGGGCGATCGCCGAGCGTCACGGCCTGGCGATCCTGGAGGACTGCGCGCAGGCGCACGGTGCCCGGCACCACGGCCGGCTCGCCGGTTCGCTGGGGGACGCGGCCGCGTTCTCGTTCTATCCGACCAAGGTGCTCGGCGCGTACGGCGACGGCGGGGCGGTGCTGACCTCCGACCCGGACGTCGACGCGGCGCTGCGGCGACTGCGCTACTACGGCATGGAGAAGACGTACTACGTGGTGCAGACGCCCGGGCACAACAGCCGCCTGGACGAGGTGCAGGCCGAGATCCTGCGCCGCAAGCTGCGCCGGCTGGACGCCTATGTCGCCGGCCGCCGGGCGGTGGCCGAACGCTACCGCGAGGGGCTGGGCGACCTCGCCGGACGGGGGCTGCTGCTGCCGTCGGTGACGGAGGGCAATGATCACGTGTACTACGTCTACGTGGTGCGCCACCCCCGCCGGGACGCGATCATCGAACACGTCAAGCGTCACGACATCGCCCTGAACATCAGCTATCCGTGGCCGGTGCACACCAACTCCGGTTTCCGGCACCTCGGTTACGAGCGCGGTTCCCTGCCCGTGACGGAGCGGCTGGCCGACGAGATCTTCTCGCTGCCGATGTACCCGTCGCTGCCCGCCGGCCTCCAGGACAAGGTGATCTCGGCGGTGCGCGAGGCCGTACTCAGCATCTGAGCCCCGGCCGGACGGCCCTTGAACGCGATGGTGCCCGCCCCCTTTCGAGGGGGCGGGCACCATCGCGTGGGAAAGGTGCGGCGTCAGACGAGAGCCTCGATCGCCTTGACCACCTCCGAGGGGGCGGGCAGCCCGGCGATCTCGTCCGCGAGGTCGCGGGCGCGCCGGCGGTAGGAGGAGTCGGACAGCATCTTGGAGATGTCCGCGGCCACCTCCTCGGGCGGCTCCTGATGGGAGGGCAGGGTGAGCGTCGCGCCGAACGCGTCGACCGGGCGCAGGGGGATCGCCGAGGCCAGGATCTCGGGGAGGACGAGCTGCGGCACCCCGGCGCTCAGCAGGGTCATCACGGTGACGCCGCCACCGTGGTGGACCGCGAGGTCGAGGGTGGGCGCGATCACGTCGAGGGGGACGAACCCGGCCTTGATGTGCGGGTAGGCCTCGCGGATCTGCCCGGCGAGCGGCTCGCCCGTGGCGACGACGACCTCGATGTCGCCGGCGTTCAGGAGCGGGTTGTCCAGCAGGGGCCGGAAGAAGTCCATGCCGAGCGCGGGGATGAAGGCGCTGCGCGAGCCGGAGGTGATGAGCACGCGGGGGCGGTCGCCCTTGGCGTACATCCAGGGTTCGAGCGGTATCTGCGGGTTGCCCGCGGTCCAGCGCATGGCCTGGGCGGGTTCGGCGTGCTCGGGTCGCACGCTGGGCGGGGTGATGTCGACGAAGAGGCTCGCGTCGGGGATCGCGTCGAGGCCGAACTGCTCCAGTTCAGGGCGCAGTTCATCGGTGGCGCCCTGCCAGTCGACGTCGGTGCGGTCGTAGATGGCCCAGGTGTGGCGCACCAGGGGCACGCCCAGTTTGTGGGCGACGAGCGGGCCGGCCAGGTTGTACTCGCCGCCGATCACCACGTCCGGCCGCCATGCCTCGGCCAGTTCGAGGGTGCCCGCGAGGCCCGCGGCGGACAGCCGGGCGAAGCCGCGTCCCGCGAAGTCCATCTCGTGGGCCTCGCCCGTGGGCATGGGCAGCCAGTTGCCCTGCCGGTCCTTGAGCATGGCGTCGGCCATGCCCATGGCGGTCACGCCGCGGGCGGGCAGACCAAGACCGGTGATGAGGTCGAGGTTCTCCTCGGGGGCGGCCACGATGACCTCGTGGCCGGCCGTGCGGGCCGCGGAGGCGAGCGGCACGCTGGCGTGCACGGGCGCGGCACCTCCCCCGGCGACGAACAGGAATCGCATGCTTCTCCTTCGGATCGTCCGGGGACCGCCGGCCACGGCGGGTGCCGTGGCCGGCGGCCCGCCGTTCACTGGCTCACGGCCTTCTTGTAGCGCTGGACGGCCAGCGGCACGAAGATCGCGAGAATCAGCGCCACCCACAGGAACGAGGCGAGGACCGGGTTCTGCAGGGGCCACACTTCGGGTTCGGGCCGGCCCGCCGGGATGTTCCCGAACAGTTGCCGGCACGCCTCGACCACGGCCGAGACGGGGTTCCAGTCCGCCACCACGCGCAGGACCGCGGGCAGTCCCTCGCTGGGCACGAACGAGTTGGAGATGAAGGTGAGCGGCAGCAGCACCATGAGCATGGCGTTGCCGAGCACCTCGGGCGACTTCGCCGTCAGACCGATGGCCGCGGTGATCCAGGAGGCGGCGTAGGCGAAGAGGAACAGCAGCAGGAAGGCGATCGCCGCGTCGACGAAGCCGCCCCGGATCCGCCATCCCATCAACAGGCCGGTCAGGGACATCAGCACGATGACCAGCAGGTTGTTGACCGCGTCGCCGTTGGTGCGGCCGACCAGCACCGCCGACTGCGAGATGGGCAGTGAGCGGAAGCGGTCGATCAGTCCCAGCTTCATGTCATGGGCGATGCCGACGCCGGTGTTCGTGGCGGTGAGCAGCATCGTCTGGGTGAGGATGCCGATGACCATGAACTCGCGGTAGTTGGAGCCGTAGACGTCGATCGCGCTGCCGAAGACGAAGCCGAACAGCAGGGCGAAGGCGATCGGTGCGGCGCTGGCGAAGACCACGATGTCAGGGTTGCGCAGGTTCTTGATGACGTTGCGCTTGGTGAGGACGACGCCGTCCTCGAGGGCCTGGCTCAGGGCGCTCACTTCACTTCCTCCTTCGCACGGCCGTCGGCCTGTTCTCCGGTTGCCGGCCGTTCGGTGAGAGCGAGGAACACCTCGTCCATGCTGGGCCTGCGCAGCGTGGTCCCCACCAGGCGCACCTGGGAACGGTCCAGCAGGCGCACGCTGTTGACGAGGGCCTCCGGTCCGTCGGAGACGGGCACGATGACCCGGTTGTTCTCCTCGTCGACCGAGGTCTCGCCGCCCTGGGCGATGTCCTGGAGCAGGGTGCGGGCCTGGGCCGCGTCCGAGGCGCTGCCCACGGTGATCTCCAGGCGCTCCCCGCCCACCCGGTCCTTCAGTTCGTCGGGGGTGCCCTCGGCGATGACCTTGCCCTGGTCCATCACCGTGATGCGGTCGGCCAGTTGGTCGGCCTCCTCCAGGTACTGGGTGGTGAGCAGCAGTGTGCTGCCGCCCCGCACCAGCTCGGCGATGACGTCCCACATGGCCATCCGGCTGCGTACGTCCAGGCCGGTCGTGGGTTCGTCGAGGAACAGCACCTGGGGGGTGGAGACCACCGCGCAGGCCAGGTCGACCCGGCGGCGCATACCGCCCGAGTAGCCCTTCACCGGCCGGTCGGCGTCCTTGGTCAGGCCGAACCGCTCCAGCAGTTCGTCCGCCCGTTTCTTGCTCGCCGTGGCGCCCAGGTGGTACAGCCTGGCCACCATCTGCAGGTTCTCCCGGGCGGTCAGGTCCTCGTCCACGGCCGCGTACTGGCCGGACAGGCCGATCAGACGGCGCAGTTCGGGTGCCTGGGTCAGCACGTCGAGGCCGGCCACCGTGGCCCGGCCCGCGTCCGGGCGCAGCAGGGTCGACAGCACCCGTACCGTCGTGGTCTTGCCCGAGCCGTTGGGGCCCAGCAGTCCGTGGACCGTGCCCTCCCGCACTGTCAGGTCGAATCCGTCCAGTGCCGTGTTGGGGCCGAAACTTCTCCTCAGCCCCTCGGCGACGATCGCGTTCGTCATTGCTCCTCCCTCACCCGCGTGGCGCGAGCTCGCATTGGTGCCCCGACGGCTCCGCCAAGGCGCTCACACCGTAGGACCGATCGCGGACAGCTTTTGTCCGCCGTAGCCGGGTGCCACGGGAAACCGTCGTCTTCCGCGGGATCGGGCGGTTCACATTCTCGGCTCAGCGCACTGGACAGCGAGTCGAATAACGCCGGATCCGGCGGCGAGTGGAGGCGGGTGCCGCCTTAGCCCGTCGGCCGCTCATGCCCGGTCGGGCTTTTCAGCCGGGCAAACAGAAGGTAATGCAACGATCAAGCAGAAAAATTGGTTCCGATCTCCTCCGCGACGGCAGGAAACCCGGGGAATGACCGGTGATCCGGCCAGAAAGCGCGTGCCGGACGTCCTCGCAGGGCTGCCGGAAGCGGCTCGGGGGCGGCGGGGAGAGCGCCTGCCGCGGCCGGGCGCGCGCGGGGTGCCGCCGGTCGAGGCGCAATCCAGCCGGTCCTGAGCGCCGGGCCCCACGGTGTCGGCACCGCGTCACGGGCGCACACGGGCCGGCCACCGCCGGCCCGCCGTCCGTGACCGGTTCCGTCCACCTCTTGCCGCAGCATCGGTCCGTCACGGACCGGGAAACGGATGACTGACGATGAGCCGGAGTCTCGGTGCCCTCACCCTCGTGGGCGCGCTCGCCCTCGTGCCCCTTCTCCCGTCGGCCGCGGGAGCCGCCGAGGCCCCCGCGGCGGCGCCCGTCGCCGCCGTCGCGCAGCTCAAAGCGGCTCCCGTGGGCGTGTGGGACGGCTCGGTGAGTTTCCCGGCCGGGGAGGTGGAGGCGCGGATGTCGTTCCGGGCGAACGGCACACTGTGCCTGATCGCCCCGCCCCCCGGGCCCGACGGGGGCGTCGAGGGGCAGGGCACCTGGCGCACCACCGGCCGCAACACCTTCACCTTCACAGTGAAGGAACGGTTCTTCGATGGCGCGGGGAACACCACGGGCTATCTGCGGGCCACCCACCGGGCCACCCTGCGCGGCGACCGCTTCACCACGGTGGGCGAGGGATCCTTCCACGATGCGGCCGGGAACGAGCAGGACTCGTTCCCCGTGACGTCCCAGATGCGCCGCGAGAGTCGCGCGGACGCCTGCTGAGCCGCCCGGCCCGCACCGGTCAGGCCGCCGCGGGCCGGTCCCGCAGCAGCGTCCGGGACCGGGTGCGCAGCCGGCCGTCCACCCGGACCAGCACGTCCGTCACGGCGTAGGTGGACTCGAAGCTGACCTGGCCTTCCTTGTCGGTCAGCGTCACCAGGGAGCCGTACGCCACGGTCAGCGTCCCGTCGTCGCCCTGCTCCATGCGGTAGTTGTCGTTCCAGTGCCGGACCACGACCTCCCGGTACCGGGGCAGGGCGGCCCGGGCGTGCTCGAGCAGCGCGCTCCTGCCCTCCAGCTTCTGCCCCCGGTGGACATGGTGCGTCACGCCGTCCTCGGTGAACGTGTCGGCGTATCCCTCGAGGTCCAGCGAGTCCAGCAGGGCCATCTGCCCCGCGTAGAAGCGCAGCACCTCCACGTAGAGATCGGTGCTCACCGCTGCCATCCGTTGCCCCCTGTCCTGGTCAGGTGTCCCGTCCCCGCCGCTTCGCCGGCGGGGACGCCGCTCGTCTCCTCGTCACAGCCCGCTCCCGGCACCACCGCGACCGGAACGGCCTCGGCGCGCGCCGGCCGCCGGACCGGTGGTGGCGCCTCCAGGTCGAGTTCGGAGCGCAGCACCGCCCGCTGCAGCCTCTGCAGCCGGACCGACGGCTCCACGCCCAGCTCCCGGTTCAGGGTCTGGCGCAGGTTGCGGAACACCTCCAGCGCCTGTGACTGCCGCCCGGCCCGGTAGAGCGAGACCATGTGGTGGGCGCAGAGGTTCTCGTGCATCGGGTGCTTGGCGGTCAGCACGGTGAGTTCGCTGAGCACGGCGTTGTGCCGGCCCAGCCGTATGTCCGCTCCGATCCTGTTGTCCAGGGCGATGAGCCTGCTCTCCTCGAGCCTGGCCACCTCGATGCTCAGGGGCATGCCCACCCGCACGTCGGCGAGCGCGTGCCCCTGCCACTGGTCCAGGGCCCTGCCCAGGTGCCGCGAGGCGGCCTCGTAGTCACCGCGCTCGATGGCCTGGTTGCCCGCGTCCACCAGCTGTTCGTAGACCCAGACGTCGACGTCCTCGGCCGCGACATCGAGCAGATAGCCGTCGAAGCGGGTGACCAGCACGTCCTTGGCGCGGGTCGGGGCGTCGGCCGGCAGGGCCGAGTCGATCAGCCTGCGCAGCTGGAGAATGTAGGTCTGCAGTGTGGTCCGTACGCTCATCGGCGGGCGGTCGCCCCAGAGCTCCTCGATGAGCGCGGGCACCGAGACGATGCGTCCGGCGCTCAGCGCCAGCATGGCCAGAACCTGACGGGGCTTCGCGGCGGTTGGTGTCACCGATCGGCCGTTTAAGGTAGCGTTCAGCTCTCCCAGAAGACGTATGCTCACTAATTCCCCCAGTAAAGTGCAGCTCCACGGATGGTCAGACCGCGGGACGGTGCCGAGCACTTGCACGTTTGGCCACGTCGTGGCACCAGGCGCTGTATGAGATCGATCAGGCAACCCCCCGTCATTACCTGCGGCAGCGACGACCGTCAGCCTATGTACGCCTTGTCAGCTCGGTCAACCAATCGACCTTGGCGAACAATGCGTCACCGACGATCGGATTCCTTCCTAAAACCGTGCTGGAATATTCATCAGCCAACTCGAATCTGACTCGATCGAGGTTGCCGTCCAGCGGGAAACTTGACATGTGCGTACCAAAACGGAAGGGCCCGCCCCCGGTTCCTCCAGGTGCGGGCCCCGCGGCGTTCGCCGACGCGCCTCAGTAGTTCCCGAGCCCGCCGCACACGTTGAGCGCCTGTGCGGTGATCGACGAGGCGGAGTCGGTCACCAAGTAGCCCACCAGCCCCGCCACTTCCTCCGGGGTCGCGTAGCGGCCCAGCGGGATCTTGGCGTTGAACCGGTCGAGGACCTCCTGCTCGGTGATGCCCCAGTGGGCCGCGTAGCCCTGGCGCACCCGGACGGCCATGGGGGTCTCCACATAGCCGGGGCACACCGCGTTCACCGTGATGCCGCGTTGGGCCAGTTCGAAGCCCACGGACTTGGTGAAGCCCACGACACCGTGCTTGGACGCCGTGTACGGAGCCGCGTACATGACGCCCTGCTTCCCGGCGGTCGAGGCGATGTTGACGATGCGTCCCCACCCGGCCTCCAGCATGCCGCCGGCCCGCAGCACCTCCTTGGTCACCCGGAACACGCTGGTCAGGTTGGTTTCCAGCACGTCGAGCCAGAGATCCTCGTCGAGCTCGGCGATCTCCCCGCCGCCGCCGCGGCCGGCGTTGTTGACGAGGATGTCGATCCGTCCGAACCGGGCGGTGGCGGCCGCCACCGCGGCACTGATCTGCTCGCCCGAGGTGACGTCACAGGACGTGCCCTCCGCCGTGCAGCCGGCGTCGCGCAGTTCCTCCACGACCTCGGCGACCTTCTTGCCCTCGCGCGCGCAGCCGAAGACGGCGATGCCCTGGCGGGCCAGCGTGCGGGCCGTGGCGAGCCCGATCCCGCTGCTGACGCCCGTGATGAAGGCGGTTCGCGCACCGGTCATGTTGTTCTCTCCTTCTCGTCAGCACGTCAGCTCGTCGGACGGGCCCGACGGCTCGTCATGCGGCGCCGGTTCAGGCGGCGCAGTGCGGCAGACCGCCGTGGAATTCGGCCATCTCCCGCAGGGAGGCGGCGACGTCGACGCGCTCCCCGGGCGCGAGCCCGTCGAGCTCCGCGTAGGCGCGGTGCAGATTGCCCACCAGACGCTCGGCGTCGACGAGCGCGGCGAACGGCCCGAGGTCCGCCTGTCCGGCCGTCTCCAGGACCGTCCTGCCCTGCCGCTTGCCGTCCTCGGCCAGCCGCCGCAGCCACCGCAGATACGCCTCGGTGGCGTCGAGGACCTCCGGCCCGCCCGCCGGGCCATGGCCCGGCACGACGAACCGGGGCTGGAGACGGCGCAGTTCGGCCAGAGCCCGCAGGGAGCCCTCGACGGAACCCATCAGGACGTAGGGGGTGACACCCGACCAGGCGACGTCCCCGGTGAAGAGCACACCGCGTCCGGGCACCCACGCGACCACGTCGCTCGCGGTGTGAGCCGGCCCCACCCGGGACAGCTCGACGGTCAGCCCGCCCAGCCGCAGCGTGAGCCGGTCGGTGAACGTCGTGTCGGGCAGGGTCAGTTCGGGCTCGCCCCAGTCCACGTCCGGCCAGATCCCGCACAGGGCGAGTCCCGCCTCCGCCATGTCGGAACGGGTCTGCTCATGGGCGATGACGGTGGCACGCGGCGCGAACTGGTCGTTGCCGAAGACGTGGTCGCCGTGGAAGTGGGTGTTGACCACGGCGTCCGGGCCGCCGGGGACGACACGTTCCACGGCCTCGCGCAGCCTCAGCGCCCGGGCCCGGGTGGCCGCCGTGTCGATCAGCACCGCCTGTCCGCCCGCCGCGATCAGCCCCGCGTTGTTCACGCACCAGCCGCCGGGCAACTGCTCGTAGACATGCACGCCTTCGGCCAGCTCGCGCAGTGCCGGGGGCGCCGCCGTCCCGGCGGCCACGGTCAGACCACCTCCGAGAAGCGCTGGAGCGTCTCACCGGGGCTCGGGCCGTCCAGTGCCCGGAAGATGCGCTCCGCGTCGGGGCCGTGCTTGTCCAGCCGGACGTGCGCGAGCTCGACCCGGGTGCGGCCGGGTCCGGCCGGAGTGAAGACGACCTCGATCTCGCTGGCCCGCTCGTCGTCCGGCACCGACTGCCACCGGCCGTCCACCCGCCAGGTCAGGCGCAGCCCGTGCGGGGGGTTCCATTCGAGGACGGTGCCCCAGTCGATCTCGTTGCCGTTCACGTCCCACTCGTAGTAACGGCCGCCTTCTTTGGGCTCCATGGCCAGACCGGCCCGGGGCTCGGACAGCAGCACGTGCGAGGGCGGCCACCAGTCCGCCATTCGCTCGGTGAACACCTCGAAGCAGCGCCGGGGGTCGGCCTCGACCTCGACCCACTTGCGCACATCGGGAACGGAACCGTGCGGCATGAACTCTTCCTTCCGCCGGGTGCAGGAGTGTGCCGCCACCGTCATCGGGCCGCCTCGACCTCGTGTGGAGCACGGCTCGAACCCCCCGGGCCCGCGCACCGGCGCGTGGCGCGTTCCAACGCCACTGGACCGTGAGTCGAGGACCGCGGCGCAGGCTGGCGCTCGCGCACGGTCCGTCCGTCCCCAGTGGTGCCGCGAGCGGCACGAGCGACACCGGCCCGCGCCATCCGACTCATTCACCGCGAAGGAGCCCCATGGCCCGAAGGGCAGTCATCACCGGAATCGGCGTCGTCGCGCCGGGAGGGATCGGAACCGAACCCTTCTGGCAACTCCTCGTCGAGGGCAGGACGGCGACCCGTACGATCACGCAGTTCGACGCCAGCGGACACCGCTGCCGCGTCGCGGCCGAGTGCGACTTCGACCCGCTCGCGCTCGGTCTGACCCCGCAGGAGGTGCGCCGCACCGACCGGGTCTCCCAGCTCGCCATGGTCGCGGCCGGCGAGGCCCTCGCCGACAGCGGTCTGGAGATCGACGGTGCGCTGGCCGAGCGCACCGGAGTGGCCCTCGGCAGTGCCGTGGGCGGCACCACCACCATGGAGCGGGAGTACTCCGTGCTCTCCGAGGGCGGCCGGAACTGGGTGGTGGACCCGTCGTTCGCGGTGCCCCACCTGTACGACTACTTCCTGCCCAGTTCCATCGCCGCCGAGGTCGCCCGCACCACGGGCGCCCTGGGGCCCGCCTCGGTGGTGTCCACCGGGTGCACCTCCGGCATCGACTCGGTGGGCTACGCGGCGGAGCTGATCCGGGACGGCGAGGCCGACGTGATGGTCACCGGCGCCACCGACGCGCCGATCTCGCCCATCACGGTGACCTGCTTCGACGTCATCCGGGCCACGTCCGCGCGCAACGACGACCCGGCGACCGCGTGCCGCCCCTTCGACCGGACCCGCACGGGCCTGATCCTCGGCGAGGGTTCGGCCGTGCTGGTCCTGGAGGAACTGGAGCACGCCCGGCGGCGCGGGGCGACGATCTACGCGGAGGTGTCCGGGTACGCCGCGCGCTGCAACGCGTACCACATGACCGGGCTGACGGCGGAGGGCAAGGAGATGTCCGAGGCCATCGACCTCGCCCTGGCGGAGGCGCGCGTGGACCCGGGTGCGGTGGACTACGTCAACGCCCACGGCTCCGGCACCAAGCAGAACGACCGGCACGAGACGGCCGCCGTGAAGCGCAGCCTCGGCCGGCACGCCTACGAGACGCCGATGAGCGGCATCAAGTCCATGATCGGCCACTCGCTCGGCGCGATCGGATCGCTGGAGATCGCGGCGTGCGCCCTGTCCATGCGGCACGGCGTGGTCGTCCCGACGGCCAACCTGCACGAGCCGGATCCCGAGTGCGACCTGGACTACGTGCCGAACACCGCCCGGGAGAAGCGGCTGGACGCGGTGCTCACGGTGGGTAGTGGTTTCGGAGGTTTCCAGAGCGCGATGGTGCTCACGAGTCTGGAGCGGACCGCAGCATGACCAAGGACGTCGTTGTCACGGGTGCGGACGCCGTCGCACCGAACGGAGTCGGCCTGGAGACCTACTGGGCCGCCGCCCTCAAGGGCGTGTCGGCGATCCAGCCCATCAGCCGGTTCGACGCCACCGGTTATCCGGTGCGGCTGGCCGCCGAGATACCCCCGTCCGACGCGGAGAGCGCCTTCCCAAGGAAGCTGGTGCCGCAGACCGACCGGCTCACCCAACTGGCCATGATGTGCGCGGACAGCGCGCTGTCCGCCGCCGGGGTGGACCCCGCGGAACTGCCCGAGTTCGGCGCCGGGGTGGCCGTCTCCAGCGCCAGCGGCGGTCTGGAGTTCGGCCAGCGGCAGTTGCAGCAGCTGTGGGGCACCGGGTGGGAGTCGGTCAGTCCCTACATGTCGTTCGCCTGGTACTACGCCGTCAACACCGGGCAGATCTCCATCCGCAACGCGCTGCGGGGGCCCAGTGGGGTGGTCGTCTCGGAGCAGGCCGGCGGCCTGGACTCGATCGCGTTCGCCCGCCGGAGGGTGCGCCGCGGGACGCCGGTCATGCTCGCCGGCGGCTTCGACAGCGTGCTGTGCCCGTACGGCGTCTCGACCGTGTCCGTGGCCACCGGGGTGAGTCGCGCCGGCGACCCCGAGCGGGCCTTCCTGCCGTTCCACTCCTCGTCCTCCGGGTTCGTGCCCGGGGAGGGCGGGGCCGTCATGGTGCTGGAGTCCCGTGCGTCCGCCGCCGAACGTGACGCGACCGTGCTGGGTTCGGTGGCCGGCCACGCGGCGGCCTTCGACCCGGACCCGTCTGGCTCCGGCGGCGACGGGCTGGCGCGGGCCGCCCGCGGTGCGCTGGCCGATGCCGGGCTGCCGCCCGAGGCCGTCGACGTCGTGTTCGCCGACGCCGCCGGCAGCCCCGACCTCGACCGGGCCGAGGCCGACGCGCTGACCGCGCTGTTCGGTGCCGGAGGGGTGCCGGTGAGCACGCCCAAGGCGCTGGTGGGACGGCTGATGTCCGGGGGCTCGGCCCTCGACGCGGTCACGGCCCTGCTCAGCCTGCGCGACGGGCTCGTCCCGCCCGTGCCCGGCGTCGCGCCGGACGAGGTGGACCCACGGGTCGACCTGGTGGTCGGGGAGCCCCGTGGCGGGGAGTTCCGCACGGCGCTGGTGCTGGCGAGGGGACACGGGGGCTTCGCCTCGGCGATGGTGCTCACCGCGTCCTGAACACGCACGGGCCCGGGGCCCGGCTCGTGTCTCGAGCCGGGCCCCGGGCCTTCACCGGTCGGGCATGCGCGCCGCGCGGGCTCCGCGTGATGCGGGGTGCTTCGGGCGACGCGGGGCGCTTCGGGCGACGCGGGGCGCTTCGGCGACGGGGCGCTTCGGGCGGAGCCTCAGCGCCGCTTGCCGGTCGGTACGACGTACCGCGTGAACAGCAGTTCCCGGATCACGTCGTCGCCGCCCTCGACCAGACCGACGTAGCGCAGGTCGCGGACCAGCTTTCCGATGGGGTGCTCGTGGGTGTAGCCGAGTCCGCCGAACATCTCGGAGCCGATGGTCGCCACCTGCCAGCCGGCCTGACCGCAGTACATCTTCGCGGCCAGCGCGGAGCGCAGGGTGCCCACCCGGTACAGGGCCACGGCGGCGTCGCCCCCGGCCAGGTAGCCGTCGAACTCCTCGGCGGCCGAGCGGCACTGGTTGCGCATCACGTCGATCAGCATCTCGATCTGGCCGAGCTTGCCGGCGAAGACCGCGTTGCGTGCCAGCGGGGCGCCGTGCACCCGTTTGGACCCCGCGTACTCCATCGCCAGGTCGCGCACCCGGCGGGCCATGCCGATGGCGGTCGCCGCGATGAGGATGCGGCTGGCGTTCAGCCCGATCTCCAGCAGCCGCAGTCCGTTGCCGGGCAGACGGTGGTCGGCCGGTACGACGCAGTCGCGCAGGGCGACCCGGTAGGTGGCCGAGCCGCGCATGCCGACCATGTTCCAGCGCTGGGTCAGCTCCACGCCCTCGGTGTGCCGGGGCACCAGGACCACGCCGAAGTCGGCGTCGTCGGCGGCGTCCCGGGCGACGACCAGCAGCAGGTCGGCGGCGTCGGTGTTGGTGGAGAAGTACTTGTCGCCGGTGACGATCACGCTGTCCCCGGCGCGGCGGCAGGTGGTCGTGATGCGCCCGAGTTCGCTGCCGGCCTCCTCCTCGCTCGCGAGGATGCCGAGGACGCCGCCGTCTTGGGCCAGGCGTTCCAGGTGCGGCCTGGTCAGGGCGTCGGCGCCGGAGAGCTGGAGCATGGTGGTGCCGAGCACGGACAGGAAGGAGCCGAAGGCGAAGCCGGCGTCCCCGTAGGACAGTTCGGAGACGACGTCCACGCTGTCCCGCAGGGAAAGGCCCGGACCGCCGTACTCGGCGGGGATCCACCAGTTGGCCAGCCCCGCCTCGGCCAGGCGGACCGAGGCGGGTGTGGGGACGGGCGGGAGTGTGTCGAAGTACTCCGTGGCCGGCAGCACCTCGGCGTGCACGAACGCCCGGACCCGTTCCAGGAGGTCGGCGGCCCGCGCCCCCGTGCCGGGGGACGCGGGGTGGACCGACGCGGGTGAGGCCACGGTCACGCCGCCTGGGTCAGACGGCGGTTGAAGACGTCGAGGAAGTCCTGGGGCGTCTCGAGAGCGGAGGCGTCGTCGTCCCCGAGCTTGACCTGGTAGTGCTGTTCGAGCGCGCTCGTCGTGGCGATGACGGCGAGCGAGTCGAAGCCCAGGTCGGCGAGGGGGGCGTGGAGGATGTCGCCGGACAGGTCGATGGTCTCGTCCTCGCCGACGGCGCGCAGCAGGAATCCCTTGAGTTCGTCGATGGTCAGTTCGGCCATGGGGGCTCTCCTCGGGTGTGGTTCTCGGGTGGTGGGGTGCGGCACGGATTCCGTGGGCGGGCCGTGCGGGTTCGGGTGACGACCGGCGGTCCGGTCGGGTCAGCGGCCTTCGGCGAAGGCGCGCGCCCGGGCCAGGGTCGCCCTGCTGTTGGAGCTCAGGGAGTGCTGTACGGCGTCCCGGGCGGCCTGGAGGGTGGCCGGGGGTGCGGGAAGGGCGGCGATGCCCTCGGGATCCAGCAGCACCTGGTGGCGGGCGGTGACCCGGACCATGCCGTCGGCGGCCTCCTCCACCAGCCACTCGCCGTTGTGGGCGCGCAGCACGGGCGGCAGCTTGGTCTGCTTGTAGACGATCTGCCGCTGCGGGACGCAGACCCGCCCGGAGACGGTGGTGTGCACGGAGCCGTCCGGCGCGCGGGTGTCCATCTCCATGTACTGCAGGCCGGTGACGTTCTCCCGCAGGTCCAGCCGGACGACGTGGGCGAGCCGGTCCGGCCATTTCGCCGCGTCGTAGAGGAAGTCGTACACGTCGCCCGCCGAACCGGCGATCAGCTCGGTGTCGGAGAAGTCCAGCAGGAGGTCGTCCTCGCTCCCGGCCCGCTCGGCCGCCAGGCGCAGATGGTCCAGTTCCAAGACGCTGTTGGTCTCGACGGCCGCGGCGATGCGGGCCAGTGCGGCCGGGTCGTCGCCGACGGCCCGGTAGTGGTGGTCCAGGACCACCGTGCACGCCTTGTCGCCGCGCTCGCGGACCTCCCACCTGCCGCCCATCGCGGCCACCGGGTCGGCGGGTTTCGTCTGTTCGAAGCGCACGCTGCGCGCGGCGGGGTCCAGACGGCGCCGGGACTCCCAGGTGCGCACCTCGCCGTGGGCCACGGCCCAGATGCGGATGTGCTCGTCGCTGTCGTCGCCCCGCGTCCGTTCGGCGCGCACGGTGGGCGGGAAGTACAGCGGCCACAGGCGCACGTCGGAGACGACGCGGTACACGGCGTCCGCCGGTGCCTCGATGTCGATCCGGTGCGTCACCTGCGTCGGCTCGGTGTCGCTCATGACGGGCTCTCTCCTCACCATCGGTGTGGTCGGGCGCGGTGGGGGCGGCGGGTTCACGCGGTCGTGGCCGGTGCGGTGGCGGGGTGTTCGCCGGTCCGCGCGGCGCGCATGTACGCCGCGAGCGCCTCGGGTGTGGGGTTTTCGAGGACCGCCTCGGCCGGCATTCGCAGGCCGGTGGCCGCGTTGAGCCGGTTGCGCAGGTCCACGCTGAGCAGTGAGTCGAAGCCCAGCTCCTTGAAGGAGTCGGTGGGCCGCACCGTCACGGCCTCGGTGTAGCCGAGGACTTCGGCGGCCTGCGCGCACACCATGTCCACGAGGTTCTGCGTGGAAGGGCCGCCGGGGCCGGCCGCGGCGGCCGGCCGGGTCGCGCCGGATGCGGCGACCGGGGCCGACGGGCCGGGCCGGGGCACGTCTCGCAGTCCCCGGAAGAGGGCGGCGGCGCGGGTGCCGGGACGGATCCGCTCGGGCACGGGGCTGAAGGCGGCCACCGCCGGCCGGGGCGAGGCCACGGCCTCGTCGAGGAGCCGCAGCGCGCTCCCGGTCGTCATGGGCGCGATGCCGATGGCGGCGAGAGCGGCCACGTCCGCGTCGGTCAGATGGGCGGTCATGCCCGTCCGGTCCTCCCACAGGCCCCACGCCACGGAGGTCGCGGCCAGCCCCTGGGCCCGGCGGTGGTGGGCGAGGGCGTCGAGGAAGGCGTTGGCGGCCGCGTAGTTGGCCTGGCCCGGCCCGCCGATCACCCCGACCGCGGAGGAGAACAGCACGAACGCCGACAGATCGAGGTCCCGTGTGAGTTCGTGCAGGTGCCAGGCGGCGTGCGCCTTGGGTGCCAGCACCGCCCGCATGCGGGCCGGGGTCATGCCGCCGATCAGTTTGTCGTCGAGCACACCGGCGGTGTGGAAGACGCTGCCCGGGGCGTGTTCGGCGATCACCTTGGCGAGCGCGTTCCGGTCGGTGACGTCGCAGGCCAGGACGTGTGCCGTGGCGCCGAGTCCGGCACAGTCCGCCACCAGCTCGGCGGCACCGGGTGCGGCGGGTCCGCGGCGGCTGAGCAGGACGACATCGCGAACGCCGTACGCCGTGACGAGATGACGGGTCAGGACGGCGCCCAGGCCGTCGGCGCCCCCGGTGACCAGGACGGGGCGGCCGGTGTCGAGGGTCCGGGGCATGGTGAGGGCGAGCTTGCCGTGCTGCCTGGCCCGGCTGAGCATCCGCAGCGGCCGCTGTCCCAGACGGACGTCCCAGGTGCGCAGCGGCAGGTGGACCAGGGCTCCGGAGCGGAACAGCGCGATGAGCTCGTCCAGCACCTCGCCGATCCGCTCGGGGGCGACGCCCAGGATGTTGTACGCCTGGTAGCCGATGCCGGGGTACTGCTCCTGGATCCGGCCCGTGTCCCTGATGTCCGTCTTGCCCATCTCGGCGAAGCGTCCGCCGGGGGCCAGCAGGCGCAGGGAGGCGTCGACCGCCTCGTTGGCGAGGGAGTTGAGCACGACGTCCACGCCCCGGCCGGCGGTCACCTCCCGGAACTCGTGCTCGAAGTCGAGCGAGCGGGAGGACGCGATGTGGTCGTCGGGCACGCCCCACTCGCGCAGGATGCCGTGTTTCGCGGGCCCCGCGGTGGCGAAGACGTCGGCGCCGAGATGGCGGGCGAGCTGGAGGGCGGCGAGGCCGACGCCGCCGGTGGCGGTGTGCACGAGTACCGACTCGCCCGGCCGGACGGCGGCGACGTCCACCAGGCACTGGTAGGCGGTGATGAACACGATGGGGACGCTCGCGGCCTGCGCGTCGCTCCAGCCGTCGGGAACGCGCCGGACCATCCGTTCGTCGGCGACGGCGACCGGCCCGAGGGAGCGTTCGAAGACACCGAAGATCCGGTCCCCCACCGCGATGCGGGTGACCTCGGCCCCGACCTCCGTGACCACTCCGGCGCCCTCGCTGCCCATGGTCTTCTCGGAGGCGACCAGTCCCAGTCCCACGGCGATGTCACGGAAGTTGAGGCCCGCCGCCCGCACCTCGACGCGGATCTCCCGGGCACCGAGGGGCAGGGTGGCCTCCGGGTGCGGGACCAGCGCCAGACGGTCCAGCGTGCCCTTGGCGGTGACGTCGAGGCGCCAGGCGGAGTGGCCCTGCGGCACGGGCAGGCCCCGGTCGTCCGCCGGCCGCAGCCTCGGCACGTGGACCCGGCCCTGACGGATCGCCGTCTCGGGCTCCTCCAGGGCGAGGGCCGTGGGCAGGGCGGCCACGGAGGCCGGGTCGTCGTCGAGGTCGACCAGCTGGAAGGCGCCGGGGTGTTCGGCCTGCGCCGCCCTCACCAGTCCGCCGACGGCGGCCGCGGCCAGGCCCGGCAGGGTCTCGCTGCCGGTGACGTCCACGGCCCGGCGGGTCACCACGGCCAGGCGGGACCGGGTGAACCGGTCGTCGCCGAGCCACTGCTGGAGCAGGTCGGTGACCTCTCCCGTCAGCCGTTCGACGGTGGCGGGCAGCGCCTCGCCGCCCGTCCGCGGCACCTCCGGGTGGACGACCAGGACGGGCGGCACCGTCGTGGGCAGCGTCTCCAGGTCCGGGAAGTCCCGCCCGGCTCCCAGACCGGGGGCCGCCAGGCTCGCCCAGTCGGGCAGCGGGGGCAGATCGTCCACGGCCGCGCGCTCCCAGGCCAGTTCCAGGCTCGTGGCCCCGTCGTCGGAACCGTTGGTCGCCGTCAGGGGCCGCAGGACGAGCGAGCCCACCGTGGCGACGGGCCGGCCCTTCTCGTCCGTGCAGGACACCGAGAGCTCTGTCCCGCCGCCCGTCGTGCGCACCCGGAGTGTGCGGGCCGTGGTGGCCGGCAGGGTGACGTCACGCCAGGTGAAGGGGACGTTCAGCTCGTCGCCGGTGCCGAGGAGCGCGGCGTGCAGGGCGGCGTCGAGCAGCACCGGGTGCGCGGTGGTGTACGGGCCGCCGGGCGGGTCCTGGTCGAGGGCCACCTCGGCGTACGTCTCGAGGCCGCGTGTCCAGGCGCGTCGCAGGCCGCGGAAGGCGGGCCCGTAGTGGTAGCCGCGCCGGGCCAGCCTCTCGTAGGCGTCGGCCGGGTCGAGCGGTTCGGCGTCCCGGGGCGGCCACACGGTGTCGTGCGGTGCCGGGGGGACCGTGCCGTCGGCGGGGGCGAGGACGGCGGTGGCGTGTTCCGTCCAGGCGGTTTCGTCCGGGGCGCGGCCGTGCACCGAGGCGGCGCGGCGGCCCGAGGCGTCGGCGGGCTCCAGCATCACGCGGATCTCCACGGAGCCCTGTCGCGGGACGGGCAGCGCCAGCCCGACGGTCAGCTCCTCGATCCGGGGGCAGCCGACGGCGGTCCCCGCCCGCGCGGCGAGGGACAGCAGCGCGGTGGCCGGGACCAGCGCGGTGTCCCGTACGACGTGATCGGTCAGCCAGGGCTGCCGGGCCGGGTCGAAGGCGGCCGACAGGACGGTCCGGCCGTCCGGCAGGGACACGGGTCCACCGGCGAGGGCTGCGGCCTCCGGGGCGGCCGGCGGTGCGCCGGTGACCCAGTACCTGCTGCGGCTGAAGACGAAGCCCGGCAACTCGATCCGGCGGCCCGCGGGCTGGACGGAGGAGAGGTCCGCCGGCACACCCGAGGCCTGGGCCGCGGCGGCCGAGGCGAGGAACTGGCTGAGCCCGGTCCCCCGCCGGAGCGAGCCGATGACCGTGCCCCGCACGCCGGCGGAATCGAGGATGTCGGTCAGGGCCATCGTGAGGACGGGGTGGGGGCTGATCTCCAGGAACGTGCGGTGCCTGCGCGCGACGAGCCGTTCCACCGCGGTCCTGAAACGCACGGTGCCGCGCAGGTTGTCGTACCAGTAGGAGGCGTCGAGGACCGTGGGGTCGACGGCCTCGCCGGCCAGGGTGGAGTACACGGGTACGGCGGAGGGGCGCGGCAGGACGCCCGTCAGCTGCCGGGCGAGGGGCTCCTTGAGCACCTCGACGGCCTCGGTGTGGGAGGCGTAGTCGACGTCGATGCGGCGGGCGTCGACGCCCGTGCGCGCGCAGGCCGCGAGCAGCTCGGTCAGCGCGTCCTGGGGTCCGGCGACGACGGTGGCGCGCGGGCCGTTGAGGGCCGCGATGCCGATGCCGGCGGCGCCGCCCACGGTCTTCAGCAGGTCCCGGGTCTCGTCGGCGCCCAGCGGTACGGAGACCATGCCTCCGGTGCCGGCGAGGGTGTGCAGGGCCTTGCTGCGCAGTGCGACGATCCGGCAGGCGTCGGCCAGGCTCAGCGCGCCGGCCACGTGCGCGGCGGCGATCTCGCCCTGGGAGTGGCCGACGACGGCCGCCGGGCGGACCCCGACGCTCTCCCACAGCCGCGCCAGCGACACCATCACGGCGAACAGCGCGGGCTGGACGACGTCCACCCGTTCCAGCGCCTGACCGCGCAGCGCGTCCTGGAGCTGCCATCCGCAATAGGGCAGGAGCGCCTCGGCGCACGCGGCCATGCTGTCGCGGAAGACCGGGGACTCCTCGCACAGCGCGAGTCCCATCTCCCGCCACTGCGAGCCCTGCCCGGGGAAGACGAAGACCGGGCCGGTGGAGTCGCGCCGGGCCTCGCCGCCGAGCACGGTCGGGGACCGGTAGGTGCCCGGGACGGCCGGGACGGCCTCGCCGCGGGCCAGCCGGTCGAGCCCGGCGCGCAGGTCCTGTGCCGTGTCGGCGACCACCGCGGCGCGGTGGGTGAAGCGGGTGCGGCCGCGCAGGACGTGGGCGACGTCCTGCGGCGCCGTGCCGGGAGCCCGGGTCAGGAAGTCGGCCAGGGCGGACGCCTGCCGGCGCAGCGACTCCGGGTTCGGGGCGGACAGCTGCCACACGAAGGGCCCTTCGGCGGTGCCGGCCCCGGTCTCGGGCTCGGTGTCGGCCTCTTCCAGGACGAGGTGGGCGTTGGTGCCGCTGATCCCGAAGGAGGACACGGCGGCCCGCCGCGGCCGCTCGCCGCGCGGCCAGGGGCGTTCCTCGGTGAGCAGGGCGAGGCCGCTGTTCTCCCAGTCCACGTGCGGGCTGGGGCGGTCGGCGTGGAGGGTGGCGGGCAGCACGCCGGCCCGCAGGGCCTGGACCATCTTGATCACGCCGCCGACCCCGGCGGCGGCCTGGGTGTGTCCCAGGTTCGACTTCAGCGAGCCCAGCCACAGCGGGGACCCGCCGGTGCGTCCCCGGCCGTAGGCCGACGCCAGTGCGCGGGCCTCGATGGGGTCGCCGAGCGGCGTTCCGGTGCCGTGCGCCTCGACCGCGTCGATGTCGTCGGGTCGCAGGCCTGCCGCGCGCAGGGCGCGGTCGATGACGTCCTGCTGGGCCGCCATGTTCGGTGCGGTGAGCCCGTTGCTGGCACCGTCCTGGTTGACGGCGCTGCCGCGGATCACGGCGAGGACGCGGTGGCCCCGGGCGACGGCGTCGGGCAGGCGTTCCAGCAGGAGCAGGCCGGCGCCCTCGGACCACGCCGTGCCGTCGGCGTCGGCGGAGAAGGACTTGCACCGCCCGTCCGGTGAGAGGCCGCCCTGCCGGCTGAAGTCGATGAACATGCCCGGGGTGGGCATCACCGCGACCCCGCCGGCCAGGGCCATGTCGCACTCCCCCTGGCGCAGCGACTGCGCGGCCAGGTGCAGGGCGACCAGGGACGAGGAGCAGGCCGTGTCCACGGTGATGGCGGGGCCGCGCAGCCCGAACCAGTAGGCGATGCGGCCCGATGCCACACTCGGGGTGCTGCCGGTGATGCGGTAGCCGCCGGCGCCCTGGTTGTCCTCGTGCAGGCGCGGCCCGTACTCCTGGGCCATGGCGCCGACGAAGACACCGACGTCGGCGTCGGCGAGCGACTCGCGTGACAGTCCGGCCCGTTCGAAGGTCTCCCAGGCCACTTCGAGGAGCACGCGCTGCTGCGGGTCCATGCCGGCCGCCTCGCGCGGTGCGATGCCGAAGAACTTGGCGTCGAACAGGTCCGCGTCGTGCAGGAAGCCGCCGTGCCGGGTGCTGGACGCGGTGGTGGTGTCGGCGGTGGGGTCGTCGGCCGCCGCGACATCCCAGCCGCGGTTGTCGGGGAACTCGGTGATCGCGTCGCCGCGCGAGGCCACCAGGCGCCACAGGTCGTCCGGGGTGGTGACGCCCCCGGGGTAGCGGCAGCCCATGGACACGATCGCGATCGCGTCCTGCTCGCCGTGCGGAGAAGCCGGTTCGCGGTTCATGTGTGCAGCAGGCCTTTCGGTCAGAGCGGCGTGTCCGCGCGGAACGCCTCGATCAGCGAGGCGGGGGTGGGCCGGTCGAAGAGCAGCGTGGTCGGCAGGGAGCGGCCGGTGATCCGGGCGAGGGTGGTGCGCAGGGCCACGGCCATGCGGGAGTCCAGTCCCAGCTCGCTGAAGGAGCGGCCCACGTCGAGGTCGGCGTCCGGGCCGAGTCCGAGGGCCTGGAGCGTGCAGGTCACCACGAGGTCGAAGGGGTCCCCGCTCCACCGCGGGGCGGCCGGATGGGCCGGTGGCGGTGCCGGCGCGTCGACGGTGTCGAGCCAGTGGCGGCGCCGCTGGAACGGGTAGAGGGGCAGGTCGACGCGCCGGGCGGGGCCGCCGAGCACGGCCTCCCAGCGCACCGGCAGGCCGGACACATGGGCGCCGGCGGCGGTCTCGGCGATGCCCGCGGCCTCCTCCCGGGTGGCCATCGGGGCGCTGAAGCGTTCCGTGCCGTACCCGACGGTCTCCGCGGCGAGCGTGGTCAGCGCCCGGCCCGGCCCGATCTCCACGAAGAACCGGGCGCCCAGCCGGTGCGCCGTGGTGAGCGCGGGGCCGAACCGCACGGGCGCGCACACGTGGTGGACCCAGTAGTCGGGGTCGGCGAACCGACGGGGATCCACCAGCTCGCCGGTGACCGTGGAGACGATCGGCGGGCCGCCCGGGAGCCTCCAGGTGAGGCCTTCGGCGACGGACCGCAGGCCCTTCTGCACGGGGGCCATGAGCGGCGAGTGCCCGGCCACGGAGACCCGGAGCCGGCGGGTGCGGCGGCCCAGGTCCTCGAAGTGGGCCGCCGCCTTCAGCGTGGCGCTCTCCTCGCCGGACAGGACCACGGACCGGGAGCCGTTGACGGCGGCGATCCCGACGAGCCCGGGGGTGCGGTCCACCACGCGGCGCGCCTCGTCCTCCTCGGCCTGTACGGCCACCATGACGCCGCCGGGCGGCAGTTCGGCGATCAGCCGGGCCCGGTGGGCGACCAGGCCGGCCGCGTCCTCCAGGGACAGCGTGCCCGTGAGGTGGGCCACCGCGATCTCGCCGAGCGAGTGACCGATCAGCAGGTCCGGCACGATGCCGAAGGACTCCAGCAGCCGGTACAGCGCCACCTCGACGGCGAACAGGGCGGGCTGCGCGTGCTCGGTGCGGTCCACCTCCTGCCGCTGCCACATGGCGTCGGCGAGGTCGGCGCCCAGCACGGGTTCGAGCCGGGCGCACACGTCGTCGAAGACCTGGGCGAAAACCGGGAACTCCTTGTACAGGCCCTGTCCCATGCCGAGGCGCTGCGCGCCCTGCCCGGCGAACAGGAAGGCGGTGCGGCCCTCGCCGCGCAGTCCCTGGACGAGGCCCCTCTCGCCGTCGTCGGGCGAGCCGTCGGCCAGGGCGCGCAGCCGCTGCGCCAGTTCGTCCCGGTCCGAGGCGATGACACCGGCCCGGTGGGCGAACGCGGTACGGGCCGTCGCGGCCGTCCAGGCCAGGTCGGCGAGGGCGAGCGGCCGGCCCGGGTCGGCGACCGCGTCGGCGAGGTCGCGGGCCCTGGCCCTGAGGGCCTCGGGTGCCGGGGCGGACAGGACGACGGGCACGGCCGAGACGGCGGCGCCCGGCCGCACGGGACCGGCCGGGGCCGGTGCCTCGCCCAGGACCACATGGCAGTTGGTGCCGCCGAGGCCGAAGGAGGAGACCCCGGCGACACGCGGCCGGTCCTGCGCGGGCCAGTCCCTGCCCCGGTCGCACACCCGCACCCCGAGTGCCTTCAGATCGATGGCCGGATTGGGGGTACGGAAGTTGAGGCTGGCCGGGAGCCGGCGGTGGAACAGGGCGAGCGCGGTCTTGATGAACCCGGCGATGCCGGCGGCGGCCTCCAGGTGCCCGATGTTGGTCTTGACCGAGCCGACCAGCAGCGGCCGGTCGTCCGGGCGTCCGTGCCCGAGGACTCCGCCCAGCGCCGCGGCCTCGACGGGGTCGCCCAACGCGGTGCCGGTGCCGTGCAGTTCGACGTAGGACACCTCGGCGGGTGCGACGTGGGCCTGCCGGCAGGCAGCGGCGAGAACCTCGCGCTGCGCGGCCTCGCTGGGCGCGGTCAGCGCCGTCCGGTCGCCGTCGCTGTTCATCGCCCCGCCCAGCAGGGTGCAGTAGACCCGGTCGCCGTCCGCCAGGGCCCGGTCCAGGGGTTTGAGGACCACGACGCCGGCGCCCTCGCCGCGGACGATGCCGTCGGCCCGGGCGTCGAAGGTGTGGCAGCGGCCGCGGGGCGACAGGGCGCCCAGCGCCTCCACCACGTCGTCGCCCTCCGGGGTGAGGTTGAGCTGCACGCCGCCCACCACGGCCGCGGCGCACTCGCCCCGGCGCAGCGCCAGCACGGCCTGGTGCAGCGCGGCCAGGGACGAGGACTGGCCGGTGTCGACGACGAGACTCGGGCCGGTGAAGCCGTGGAAGTGGGAGATGCGGTTGGCCAGGAAGGTCCGGCCGGTGCCGGTCATCGTGTAGGCGGAGGGCAGTGCGCCGCCGGTGCGGCTGAGGAACGCGTACTCGTCGGAGCCGGCGCCGACGAAGACGCCGACGGGCCCGGACGACAGCTCGCGCGGGGTGGTGCGGGCGTCCTCCACGGCGTGCCAGGTGAGTTCCAGGAGCAGCCGCTGCTGCGGGTCGAGCGCGGCCGCCTCGGGGGCGGGCACACCGAAGAACCCGGCGTCGAACAGGTCGACGTCCGGCAGGTAGCCGCCGGGGCGGCGGCCCGCGCGGCTGCCGGTGCCAGGGGCGATGGCGTCCTCGCCCGCCAGCAGCAGCCGCCAGAACGCGGCGAGTCCGTCCGCCCCGGGGAACCGGCACGCCATGCCGACGACGGCCACCGGGGTGTCGCCGGTCCCGGCCTCCGGCCGTTCCCGGCGAGGGGACCCTGCGGCCTCGGGGCCGCGGTCGGTGTCGCGTGCGGGGCTCATGGCTTCCTTCCTGTCTCGGCGGCCGTGGACGGGCGCGATCCGGCCGCGGCTCCGGCGGGTACGGCCGGACCGGACAGCACGCACCAGGCCTGCTCCACGGACCGGATGTCGGCCTCGTCGCCACGGGCGCGGTCGGGCAGCAGGGTCAGGACGGCGCTGTGCCCGCCGGCGAGCGCGCGCTGCCGCCTGGCCAGGGTCGCCAGGCTGTTGCCGGGCCCCGCCTCGACGAGCAGGCATCCGGGGTGCTCGTCGAGCACGGTCGTCAGGGTCGGTGCGAAGTGGACGGTCTCGGCGGGCTGCCGGGCCCAGAACTCGGGGTCGCGGGCCCGGTCCGCGCCGAGGAGGCCGCGGGTGTAGGCGGAATAGAGGGGCAGCCTCGGCGGCGCCAGGCGCACCCTGTGCCAGGCGGGCAGGGAGGCGGCCACGGCGGGTTCGACGACGGGGCTGTGGAAGGCCTGGCGGGCGCGGACGTCCTGGCAGACCAGCCCGCGCGCGGTGAGGGTCCGCGCGGCGTCGTCCAGCGGGGCGCGCTCCCCCGCCAGCAGCAACTGGCGGGCGGCGTTCACCGCGGCCAGGTGCACGGTGGGGCCCAGGAGGTCGGAGACGTCGTCCACGGAGGCGGCGACCGCGAGCATCCCGCCGGGCGGGGTGTCGGCGAACAGGGACATGCGGTCGCGCATCAGCCGGATGCCGTCGGTGAATTCGAGGACGCCGGCGAGTGTCGCGGCGACCAGTTCGCCCACGCTGTGGCCGAACAGCGCCGCCGGGCGCAACCCCTGGTCCAGCAGCATGCGGCCCAGGGCGTGCCCCACCGCGTAGAGCAGGGGCTGCGCGACGGTGACGTCGTCGTAGTCGGGTGCCGGTTGCGGCGCGAGCCACTGCTCCCGCAGGCGGACGCCGTCCGGTCCGAGGAGCCGGAACGCCTCGTCCATCCAGGCCGTGAACGTCTCGTCGTGGCCGTGGAGTCCGGCCGCCATCCTCGGATGCTGCGCGCCCTGACCGGCGAACATCAGGACCACGGGCCTGGTCCGCCCTGCCGTGTCCGGCATCTCCACCCCTTTCCTCGTGTCGACCAGACGGTCATCCCCGGGGGTCGAGGCGCGCCGGAGGACCGTTCGAACCTCGGTGATCCGTCCCGGCTCGAGCCGGCTTCGACACCGCGGACCGACACTCCCCCGCGGCGGCGGACGGTCGCCGCAGGGTCCGAGCGCACACGGGGGAGGACTGTGGACATCGCGGACGTGTACGTGTCCGGGGTCGGACTGCATCTGGCGCGGCGCATGCCCGCCGAGGAGGTCGTGGACCGGGGCATCGCCGATCTGCGGACGGTCCGGCGCACGGGGATGCGCTCGGTGTGCGTCGGGGAGCGGTCGGGCCCGGAGATGGCCGTCGAGGCGGCGCGGGCCGCCCTGCGCGGGTCGGGGCGGGCGCCGTCCGACATCGGGGTGGTCCTGCACGCCGGCACCTGGTTCCAGGGGCACGACCTGTGGGCGCCGGCGTCCTATGTACAGCGCGAGGCGGTGGGCAACAGCTGTCTGTCCCTGGAAGTCGGGCAGTTGTCCAACGGCGGTATGGCGGCGATGGAACTGGCCGTGGCCTGGCTGCGGGCGGACGCCGGTCCCGGATCGCGCAGTGCGCTGATCACCACCGGGGACCGCTTCTGCCTGCCGGGCTTCGACCGCTGGCGGACCGACCCCGGAACGGTCTGCGGCGACGGCGGGACCGCGCTCGTGCTGTCGCGGGGCTCGGGTTTCGCCCGGCTGCGAAGTCTGGTGACGGTGTCCGAGCCGTCCCTGGAGGCGATGGGCCGCGACGGCGACGGCTTCGCCCCCGCGCCCCTGGCCGCCCGGGCACCGATCAGTGTCGCCGCCTCGCGGGAACGGCTGGTCAAGAAGATCGGGCTGACCCGGCTGCTGGAGGTGCTCCAGGAGGGTCAGCGGGCCGCTTTCGACCGGGCGTTGCACGAGGCCGGTGCCAAGGCCCGCGACATCGACTGGTTCGTCCTGCCGAACCTCGGACGCCCCAAGATGGACGCCCAGTTCTTCCAGGTGCTGGACATCGACCCGGAGCGCACGACCTGGTCCTGGGGCGCGGGGGTCGGCCACCTGGGCGCCGGTGACCCCTTCGCCGGACTCGCCCGGCTGGCGGGCACCGGGGCCCTGCGCCCCGGCCGGCTCTGCGCGTTGATCAGCGCGGGGGGCGGCTTCGCCTGGTCGGTCGCGGTCCTGGAGGTGGTCGCCGAGCCCCCGCCGACCCCGTCCTTCGAGGAGTGACGCCTGCCTCGCCGCCCGGGCGGCGAGGGCTGCCGCGGCGTCCTCGGGCGCGCGTCACCGAGCACCCGGTCCGCGGCCACGTCCCGGCGGGCCCGTCGCCGCCGGCCGCCGGGGGCCGTCGCCGCGTCCCTCGGGCCGCCGGCCCGCCGGCCCGCCGAGAACCCCACCGCCCACCCGGGGAGCCCGCTGCCCCACGGACGCAGTCCGCACCCCGGCTTGTGAGAACCCCGGCCCCGAGCCGTCCGGCGACACCCGCCACCACCGCCCGACCACCGGCGGCCCTGGCCACCCGGCCACCCGGCCACCCGGCCACCCGGCCACCCGGCCACGGCGGATCGTCGACCGTCCTTCCACGCCGATTCCAGCGACCGACCCGAGGCTGTGCACCGATCACCGCACGCCCCGCCGACACGGAGGCCCTCCGACGACATGACGACCAGTCACCTCTCACCGGACGCCCTGAACGGGTTCCGCGGCCGGCCACCCACCTGGTCGCCCTCGCCCTCGGGCGACGGCAGTGAACAGTGCACCGTAGAGGTGCCGCTCGATCACTCCCGGCCCGACGGGCCGCGGATCTCCCTGGCCCTGACCCGGATCCGGGCCAAGGACCCGGCCCGGCGCCGTGGCATCCTGCTCGCGCTCAACGGCGGCCCCGGCGGCTACTTCGGCCTGGGCCGCGGCTTCCCGGCGGTCCTGGCCCGCACCCGTCTGCCCGAGGTGTACGACCTGATCGGGTTCGACCCTCGCGGCACCGGTGCGTCCACGCCGCTGACCAGCGAGATCACCCCGGCCGAGGCGCCGTTCGACTCCCGGCTGCCCGACGCGGACTTCCCGCTGCTCGCCGAGGACGCCCGGATCCGCGAAGCGGGCAACCAGCGGCTGGGCGGCGAGGCGCGCCGTCACCACAACACCCCGAGCATCGCGCGGGACATGGACGTGATCCGGCAGGTGCTGGGCGAGGAGAAGCTCAGCTTCGTCGGGTACACCTACGGCACCTACCTGGGAGCCGTCTACGGCGCCCTGTTCCCCGACCGGCTGGACCGCTGCGTCCTGGACTCCTGTGTGCATCCGGACTGGTCGTGGCGGGAGCAGTTCATGGCCCAGGGCCGGGCCAACCGGGCCAACGTCGACGCGTGGGCGGCGTGGGTGGCCGAACGCGACGGGCTGTTCGGGCTCGGCGCGTCCCGGGAGGAGGTGCTGACGGCCGTCGAGGAGGCCGCGCGCAACACCGCCGAGAAGGCCGGCACACAGCTGCGCACCCTCTTCGACGGCGCCATGGGATCGCGCTCGGCGAACCGGGCCCGCTGGGCCGAACTGGGCCACCTGGTCCGCGAGTTGCGCACCGGTGACGCGGCGGTGGCGGGCCGGTGGCTGTCCAACGAACGGGTGTGGCCCCCGGCCGAGACGGAGGGCACCACGCGGTGCGGTGTGCTGGACGCGGTCACCCTGGAGAAGGACTGGCCGGCCGACCTCGAGGTCTACTACGAGGACATGCGCCGCTTCCGGGAGAACTACCCGTACGGATACGGCATGTTGCGCGCCGCGCCCTGGGTGGGGGCCTTCCGGGCCTTCACTCCCCCGCAGCCGCCGGTGAAGCTGACCGGCGAGGGCCTCTCCTCCGGTCTGGTGGTGCACGCCGACGGCGACCCGACCGACCACTACGAGGGCGGGGCCGCGATGGCCGAGCGGCTGGGGTACCGGCTGATCACCGTGGCCGACTCCGGCCAGCACGAGATCTACGGGTTCGGCGGCAATCCCGCGGTGGACGCCCTGGTCGACGCCTATCTCGTCGACGGCGTCGTGCCCGAGGACACCGTGTGCGCGAGCACGGTGCCCCGCCCCGACCTGCCCTGCGACGGCACGCCCGCGGCCACCGGCCGCGCCTGACCCGGACCGCGTCCGACAAGCGAAGGAAGAACCCATGGCACGCGCACTCGTGATCGGCGCAGGCATCGCCGGCACGGTCACCGCGATCGCACTGCAGAAGGCCGGCCTGGACCCGGTCGTCTACGAGGCCTACGACCGGACCGCCGACGGCATCGGCAACTTCGTCAACATCGCGCCGAACGGGATCGACGCGCTGGACAGCATCGGTCTGGGCCATCTGGTGCGCGAACACGGCTTCGACACCCCCGGCATCGCCTTCTACAGCCACACCGGCCGGGCCCTGACCGGCGACGTCCGCACCGACCGGCTGGCCGCCGACGGTCAGATCATCCAGACGATCCGGCGTTCGGACCTCTATGTGTCGCTGCGCGACGAGGCGGCGCAGCGCGGGATTCCCATCGAGTACGGCAAGCGGATCGTGGACGCCACCACGACGGGCGGCGTGGTCCGGGCCGTCTTCGCGGACGAGTCGCAGGCCGAGGGCGATCTCCTCGTCGGCGCCGACGGACTGCGCTCACAGGTGCGCCGCATCATCGACCCCTCCGCTCCCCTGCCGCGCTACCTCGGGGTGCTCAACGCCTTCGGCTGCGCGCGGGGTTTCCCCGCCGAGGGGCCGCCCGGGGTGATCCGGATGTTCTTCGGCAAGAAGAGCTTCTTCAGCTACACCAAACACCCCAACGGCGACCTGTGGTGGTTCGCCAACCCGCCCTGCGCGGCCGAGCCGGACGGGGCGCAGCTGCGGGCCCTGCGGCGGGACTGGCGCCGTTATCTGCTGGAGCTGTTCGCCGGCGACCGGACCCCGGCGGCCGCGATCATCGCGGCCACGCCCGACCCCGCGCCGCCCTCGCCCACCTACGACCTGCCCCGGGCACCGCACTGGCACCGGGACGGGCTCGTCGTGATCGGCGACGCGGCCCACGCCGTCTCGCCCACGGCGGGCCAGGGGTGCTCGGTCGCCATGGAGGACGCCGTGGTGCTGGCCAAGTGCCTGCGCGACGCGCCTGGCATCGACAAGGCGTTCCTCACCTACGAGTCGGTGCGGCGCAAGCGCGTCGAGGACATCGTGGCGCAGGGCAAGTACAACAACGAGGGCAATATGCGCCGCGGGCCGGTCGGCCGCTTCCTGCGCAACTACTTCATCGCCCGCGCCTTCAAGACTTCCGACGGCTCCGATCCCACCTGGATGAGCAGCCACCACATCGACTGGCACGCACCGGCCGACGGCGACGGGCACGGACTGCGGGCCTCGTCGTGACCCGATTCGCAAGCAGAGGAGAGACCTGATGACCAGCACCGCGGACGTCTCGGGCGCGCCGGAGACCTTCCCCTTCGTGCGTCCCGGCCCGTTCACCCCGCCCGAACAGTACGCGGGCATGGTGCGGCGGGGCGTCACCCAGGTGACCCTCGCCAACACCGGACTGCGCGTCTGGACGGTCACCGGCCACGAGGCGATACGCCGGCTGCTGACCGACCCGCGCGTCAGCGCCTCGCGCAAGCACCCGGGCTTCCCGTTCTACTTCGTGGCGCCGCCCGAGGCCCGCACCGAGACCTCCTTCATCGGCTACGACCCGCCCGAGCACACGGCCGCGCGCGGGAAGGCGGCCGCGGCCTTCACCTACCAGCGCGTGCAGAAGCTGCGTCCGCGCATCCAGGAGATCGTCGACGAGCACATCGACCGGCTGCTGGCCCTGACGCCGCCGGTGGACTTCCACCGTCTGTTCTCCCTGTCGCTGCCCACGACGATCATCTGCGACATGCTGGGCATCCCCCAGGGCGATCACGACTTCATCATCGAGCACAGCAACAACATGTTCGGCATCCACAGCACCCCCGAGCAGCGGGTGGCGGCGATCGTGGAGGTCAACGCCTATGTCGAGAAGCTGGTCGAGATCCGGGAGACCGAGCCCGGCGACGACCTGACCAGCCACATCATCAAGGAGTACCGGGCGTCGGGCGAGGAGTACACCCGGCGGGACCTGGTCAACATGGTCCGGATGCTGATGAACGGCGGTCACGAGACCACCGCGAGCATGCTGTCCCTGGGCACGGCCTGCCTGCTGGAGCACCCCGACCAGCTGGCGGAGCTGATGGCCGATCCGGAGGCGCTGATCGGCCCGGCGACCGAGGAACTGCTGCGCATGGTGACCATCGGGGACATCGGGGTGCCCCGGGTCGCCCTGGAGGACATCGAGATCGACGGCACGGTCATCCCGGCCGGTGACGGCATCCTGTGTCTGCTGCTGACCGCCAACCGGGACCCTGAGGTCTTCCCGGAGCCGGAGAAGCTGGACCTGCGCCGGGGCAGCCGCAAGCAGATGGGGTTCGGTCACGGCGCGCACCTGTGCATCGGTGCCGAACTGGCCCGGCTGGAGATGCAGATCGCCTGGACGACCCTGTTCCGGCGCATCCCCACCCTGCGGCTCGCCGTACCGCTCGACGAGGTGCCCCGCAAGGAGGGGGCCATCGTCTACGGGGTGCGCGAGCTGTCCGTCACCTGGGACGCGTGATGCAGCAGGAGGCGTACGGCCCGCAACTGGCCGAGATCTACGAACTCGTCTACGCCGCACGCGGCAAGGACTACGCCGCCGAGTCGGCCGAGGTGACGGCCCTGGTCCGGGACCGCAGGCCGGACGCCTCGTCCCTGCTGGACGTGGCCTGCGGCACCGGAGGCCATCTGACCTACTTCCAGGAGCACTTCACGACCGTGGAGGGGCTGGAGCTGTCGCGGCCGATGATCGCCCAGGCTGCGCGCCGGCTGCCCGGCATCCCCGTGCACCCGGGCGACATGCGCGACTTCACGCTCGGCCGCCGCTACGACGCGATCAGCCTGATGTTCAGCTCGATCGGCTACACCCGGTCGACGGACGAACTGGAGCGCACCCTCGCCAGTCTGGCGCGGCACCTCACCCCGGGCGGGGTGATCGTCCTGGAGCCCTGGTACTTCCCGGAGGCGTTCCTGCCCGGCTACATCGCGGACGACCTGGTGCGCACCGACGACCGGGTGACGGTTCGGGTGTCCCACTCGCGGCGGCAGGGGGACGACGTCCCGATCGTCGTGCACTACATCGACGCGCGGAAGGACGCCGGCATCCGGCACTTCACGGACGTCCACCTCATGCGGCTGTTCACCCGGGAGCAGTACGAGACGGCCTTCGAGCGGGCCGGCTGTTCGGTGGAGTACGTCGGTCCCGGACGCTTCAGCTGCGGTCTGTTCGTCGGTGTGGCCAAGTGACGCCGGTGCGCTGAGGCAGGGAAGGAACCGTACGGCCCCCTTCAGACGTCCGTCGGGAGGGGGCCGTCCGTCGTCGCCGCGGTCCACATGGCGCCGAGGGACTCCTCGAGGCCGATGCGGGGGGACCAGCCGAGCAGCCGCCCGGCGAGCCGGATGTCGGCGCGGGTCCAGGCGCCGCCGAGGCCCGCGACGTCCCGGGTCCGTTCCTCGATCAGGTCAGTGGAGTGTCCGGCGGCGGTGACGAAGAGCCGGACCAGGGTGCGCATGTCCACGGCGTGGCCGCTGCCGATGTTGAGGGCGTGGCCCGTCGCCGGGGAGTGGACGGCCCTGACGACCGCGTCGGCGAGGTCGCGGACGTCCACGAAGTCCCGGCGGGCCCCGGTGAGGACCACCGTCATGGGTTCCTGGTCGGCGAGGGCCCGGCGCAGCATCGTGACCAGCTTGCCGGGAAAGCTCGCCGGTGAGGGATGGGGTCCGCAGACGTTGGCCGCTCGCAGCACCAGCCCGTCGGCCGCGCCCGCGCGCACGGCGGCGAGAACGGCCTGCGATCCGGCGAGTTTCGTCCGCGCGTAGGCGCTGCCGGGGCGCGGGGGGATCTGTTCGTCGATGAGCGTCCCGGGAGGGACGTCGCCGTACTCGTGCAGGGTGCCGATGTGCACGACGCGCGTGCGCCGGGGCAGGTCGCCCAGGGCCGCGAGCAGCCGGTGCACCGCGGCGACGTTCACCGCGTCCAGGTCCTCGTCCGGCCGGGCCCAGCCGTCCGTCGCGTTGAGGGCGTCCGTCGCGTTGACGACCGTGTCGATGCGGTGGGCTGCCAGCAGCCCGGCGATGCGCTCCCGGCCGGCGTGGCCGAGGTCCAGGGGCGCGAAGGCGTACGGGCGGATGTGGGGGGCCGGCCGGCGGGCGACGACGAGGACGTCGTCGCCGCGGGCGGCCAGGGCGGTGCACACGTGGCGCCCCACCCAGCCCGTGCCGCCGAGGACGGCCACGCGCCGCCGTGTGGGTGCGGGCCGGTGCGATGTGGTCATGCCGTCCTCCCGGTCCTGCGGGCGGCCGGTGACCGGCCGCCCGGTTCCCCCTCAGGCGCCGGAACGCCCGGCGACGAGTTCTTCCAATACCGGCACGGTGCGCGCCGGGGACGGGCGGCGGGCGTTGTCGTCCGCCACGGTTCGCGCCTGGCGCGCGTACGAGGGGTCCTCCAGCAGCGCGCGGACGGCCTCCAGCATGGTCGCGGGCGACAGTTCCGCCGGGTGGACGCGGCGTACCGCGCCCAGGTCGGCGAGGCGGGCGATGGCGTCGAGCGGCTTTCCGCGTCCGGGCACGACGACCTGCGGCACACCGTGGACGAGGCAGGCCATCATCGTGCCGGGGCCACCGTGGTGGACGGCGGCGTCGCAGCCCGGCAGGACGGAGGTCAGCGACTGCCAGCCCGTGGCGATGACGCTGTCCGGCAGCGCGCCGAGCTGCCCGACGAGGTGGTCGGCCACCGCGACGACCAGGTCCACGTCCAGTTCGCCGAGCGAGCGGACGATCTGCCCGAGCATCGGGGCGCCGCCGATCTGCGGCTGCACGGAGCCGAGGGTGACCAGCAGCCGGGGGCGGGTGCGGGGCCGCAGCACCCACTCGGGCACGGTGCCCGGCTCTCCGTAGGGCACGTAGCGCAGCGGCGTCGTGCCGGGCGCCGCGTCGCCCAGCAGGGACGGGCAGTTGTCGAGCACGAGGGCGGGGTCGGGGAGCGCGTCGAGTCCGAATTCCTTGAGCTCCGGGGCGAGTTCGTCGGCGATCCAGGGGTCGACGGGCAGGTCGCCGGGGCCCACTACGTGCTTGACCCAGGGGATGTCGTGCCGGGCGGACGCCGCTGCCGCGGCGGCGTATCCGTACGACTCGGCGACGATCAGGTCGGGGCGCCAGCGGTCGACGAGTTCGGCGGTGCCCTCCAGGGTGCGGGCGGCGAGCCGTCCGAAGCCGCGGCCGATGCCCTCGGCCATCTCCTCGTCGGTGTCGGGCACCCGGACGCGCCCGCCGTCGCGGTCCTTGGCCATCACCTCGCCCATGTCGAGCGGGCCGTAGACCGGCGCCATGGGCAGGCCGGAGCCGCGCACGGGGCCCTCGAAGCTCTCGGGGGCCGCCACGAGCACCTCGTGGCCTGCCGCGCGCAGCGCCCACGCGAGGGGCACGATCGGGTAGTACAGCGGGTGAGCTGGGCCGGTGGCCACCAGTGTCTTCATGCCGGGGAAGGTAGAAGAGCGGGCCGGAACGGCACTCGAATCCGGCTGGGACGGCACGCCCCCCCCCCCGCCGGGCGGTCAGGCCCCGTCGCGCGGTGCCGTGAGGGCGTCCTCGAGTTTCAGGCACTCCCCGTAGTGCGGCAGCAGTCCGGCGTCCGCGGCCCGGGCGAGGGTGGGAGCCACCCGGTCCCGTTCGGAGAGGACCGGCTGGATGTCACCGGGCAGCGGCAGGCCGAGCTCGGGATCGAGGACGGACAGCGCCAGTTCGTTGTCCGGGTCGTAGGCGAGGGAGAGGGTGTACGCCATGGCCGTGTCGTCCTCGAGCGCCACGAAGGCGTGCCCGACGCCCACCGGGAAGTACACGGCGCGGAAGTCCACCGGGTCGAGGACGACGGCGTCCCACCGGCCGAAGGTCGGCGAGCCCAGGCGGAGGTCCACGACGATGTCGAGGGCCTTTCCCCGGACGCAGTACACGTACTTCGCCATGCCGGGCGGAGTGCGGGTGAAGTGCACCCCGCGCACGACACCGCGCCGGGAGAAGCTGCAACTGGTCTGGGCCACCGGGAAGAGCGGCCGGCCGGTCGCCCGGAGGAAGGCCTGCGACTGGAAGGGCGACACGAACAGTCCCCGGTCGTCCCGGAACACCTCGGGGGTGAAGACGCGCGCACCGGCGACCTCGAGCTCTCTCGATTCCATGGGCGATGACTGTGGCCCGGCCGCCTCGAAGCGCACTACAGGTCCGCTCCAGGCAGCTGCCCGATCGCGGTCAGTGGCTGACCGCGATCGCGGCTAGGTTGGCCCCGCGGGCGATCGTCTCCCCGCCGCCGTGCTCGGCGCGTACACAGGCGAAAGGACGCCATGGCCGAAGTTCTCACGCGCCGGGCCCTCAACCGGGCGACCCTGGAACGCCAGTTGCTGACGCGGCGCACGGACCTGTCCGCCCCGGCGGTGATCGAGCGGCTGGCCGGGTTGCAGGCGCAGGACCCCGATCCGCCGTACATCGGGCTGTGGAGCAGGATCGAGGGCTTCCGGCTGGAGGAGCTGACGAAGCTGCTCGAGGAGCGCGCGGTGGTGCGGGCGACCCTGTTCCGCGGGACCCAGCACCTGGTCACGGCGGAGGACTATCTGTGGCTGCGCCCGCTGTTGCAGCCGATGCTGGACCGCTGGCAGAAGGCCGCCTTCGGCAAGCAGACGGCCGGTGTGGATCTGGCCGAGCTGGCCGCGGCGGCCCGTTCGGCACTGGCCGGCGGTTCGCTGGCGCGGCCGGAGCTGGGCCGGTTGCTCGCGGAGCGCTGGCCGGGGCGTGACCCGGTGGCGCTGGCCCGTTCGGTGCAGGGGCTGCTCGCCGTGGTGCACCCGCCGCCGGACGGCACCTGGGGGCGCCGGGGCACCACCCCGTTCGCGCTCGCCGAGGAGTGGCTGGACCGGCCGCTCGCCGCGGACGCCTCACGGCGGCAGCTCGTGCTGCGGCATCTCGCCGGGTTCGGCCCGGCCACCGTCAAGGACGTCCAGGCGTGGAGCGGTACGACCCGGCTGCGTGAGGTGGTCGAGGAGCTGCGGCCGCGGTTGCGGGTGTACCGGGGCGAGGGCGGGGAGGAGCTGTTCGACCTTCCCGGGGCGCCGCTGCCCGACCCGGACTCGGTGGTCCCGGTGCGGTTCCTGGCCGCCCTGGACAACGTGGTGCTCGGTCACGCGGACCGCTCCCGGCTGATGACCGACGACCAGCGCCGGCACATCATCGTCGAGGCGGCGGTGCTCGTGGACGGCTTCGTGCGCGCCCTGTGGGTGATCAAGCGGGAGGGGCGCGGCAGGACGGCCGCGGTCCTGACCGTGAAGTTCTTCTCCCCGCTGACGGCGCGTGAGGAGGCGGAGGTGGCGGCGGAGGGCGAGCGCCTGCTGCGGTTCGCGGCCGCGGACGCCGAGCGGCACGACCTGCGATTCGTGCCGGTCGGGGACGCGAGCTGAGACGCCCACGCCCGCTCCGGCCACCGGCTCCGGAGCGGGCGTGGGCCGTCTCATTCCCGCGCGAGTTCCGTCGCGATGGTCCGCACGTACGCCCCGTACCCCGAGGGCCCGATCCGCACGCCCAGCCGGTAGCAGGCCTCGCTGTCGATGTAGCCCATGCGCAGGGCGACTTCCTCGATGCAGGCGATGCGCACGCCCTGCCGGGCCTCCAGCGTGCCCACGTACTGTCCGGCCTGGAGCAGCGACTCGGGGGTTCCGGTGTCGAGCCAGGCGAAGCCCCGGCCCAGGTTGACCAGGCGGGCGGCATCCCGTTCCAGGTACCAGCGGTTGACGTCGGTGATCTCCAGTTCGCCGCGTTCCGAGGGCCGGAGGTTTCGCGCCACGTCGACCACGCGGTTGTCGTAGAAGTACAGGCCGGTGATCGCCGTGTTGGAGCGGGGCTTTTCGGGTTTCTCCTCGATCGACAGCAGGCGCCCGTCGGCGTCGACCTCGCCCACGCCGTACCGCTCCGGGTCGTGCACCGGGTAGCCGAACAGCACGCAGCCCCGCACGTCGGCGCTGTGCTCGGCCAGGACGGAGTAGAAGTGGTGGCCGTGGAAGATGTTGTCGCCGAGGATCAGGGCGACCGGGTCGTCCCCGATGTGGTCGGCGCCCAGGACGAACGCGTCGGGCAGGCCGACGGGCCGGTGCTGGGCCCGGTAGGTGAGGGACAGGCCCAGCTGTGATCCGTCGCCCAGCAGCCGCTGGAACTGGGGCAGGTCGACCGGGGTGGAGATGATGAGGATGTCCCGGATGCCCGTGAGCATCAGCACGCTGAGCGGGTAGTAGATCATCGGCTTGTCGCCGACCGGAAGCAGCTGCTTGGAGACGCCGAGGGTGAGCGGCCTCAGCCGTGTTCCCGAACCGCCCGCCAGAATGATCCCCTTCACGGGTGTCTCCCGCCCTCCGCTCGCGGTGAATGGGTACGCCGTACATTCCGTCATCCGGTATTCGAGAGCGCCTCGACGACGACTCGACAGGGATTCCGTCCGGCCGGGGCGGCGGGCTTTCCCCACTCCATCTAGCAGGTGTCTAGTTCTCTTCGAGGAACCCGCCCTAGCGTGCGAGCATGACCACTTGCCGCGTCTGCCGGAGTTCCGTCACCGAGTTCTTCGATTTCGGTCGCCAGCCGCTGTCCGATGCATTTCGCCGACCCGAGGAGACGTCGGAGGAGTTCTTCTACCGACTCGCCGTCGGCGTCTGCGAGGAATGCGCCATGGTGCAGCTCATGGAGGAGGTCCCGCGGGAGCGCATGTTCCGCGAGGACTACCCCTACCGCTCGTCCATGTCGTCGGTCATGCGGGAGCACTTCGCCACGACCGCGCGCCGCCTGCTGGCCACCGAGTGCCACGGCGACGACCCGTTCGTGGTCGAGATCGGGTGCAACGACGGCGCCATGCTGAAGACCGTCGCCGCCGCCGGTGTCCGCCACCTGGGCGTCGACCCCTCGCGCGACGTGGTGGAACTGGCGGCCGCCCAGGGCGTGCGGGTGCGGTTCGACTTCTTCCAGGAGTCCACCGCCAAGGAGATCAGGGCCGCGGACGGTCCGGCCGACGTCGTCTACGCCGCCAACACCATGTGCCACATCCCCTACCTGGACTCGGTGTTCCGCGGTGTCGACGCGCTGCTGGGCACGGACGGGGTGTTCGTCTTCGAGGACCCGTACCTCGGCGACATCGTCGAGCGGGCCAGCTTCGACCAGATCTACGACGAGCACTTCTACCTGTTCTCCGCCTCGTCGGTGCAGGCCGCGGCCCGGCGGTTCGGCTTCGAACTGGTCGATGTGCAGCGGCTTCCGGTGCACGGCGGCGAGGTGCGCTACACGCTGGCCCGCGCGGGCCGCCGGCAGCCGAGCCCGGCGGTGGCGGAACTGACCGCCGAGGAAGGCCGCCGGCAGCTCACGGACAGCACGATCCTCGAACGGTTCGGCATGCAGGTGAAGAGGAACTGCGAGGAGCTCACCGCGCTGCTGCACCGGCTGCGCGACGCCGGGCACACCGTCGCCGCGTACGGCGCCACCGCCAAGAGCGCGACCGTGACGAACTACTGCGGCATCGGTCCCGACCTGATTCCCGCGATCTACGACTCGACGGTCGCGAAACAGGGCCGCCTCTCCCCCGGCGTGCACATTCCCGTCAAGCCGATCGAACAGTTCTCGGCGCCCTACCCGGAATACGCGCTGCTCTTCGCCTGGAACCACGCCGAGGAAATCATCGCGAGGGAGACCGCGTTCCGGGAACAAGGCGGGAAATGGATTCTCTACGTGCCGGACGTCCGCGTCGTCTGAGAGCGCGGAGCTGTCATGACCAGAGTGCTCGTCACGGGCGGAGCGGGTTTCATCGGCTCCCATTACGTACGGACCGTCCTCGGCCCCGACGGCCCGGGGGACGTCACCGTCACCGTGCTGGACGCCCTCACCTACGCCGGCAACCGGGCGAACCTGGCGCCGGTGGAGGACCATCCGGGGCTCACCTTCGTTCACGGGGACATCTGCGACACCGAGGTGGTCGACGCGCTGATGCGCACACACGACCAGGTGGTGCACTTCGCCGCCGAGTCCCATGTCGACCGGTCCATCGACAGCGCGGCGGACTTCGTACGGACCAATGTGACGGGCACGCAGGTCCTGCTGGACGCCGCGCTGCGCCACCGGGTCGGGCCGATCGTGCACATCTCCACCGACGAGGTCTACGGGTCCATCGACCGGGGCGCCTGGAGCGAGAGTTCCCCGGTGCGGCCGAACAGCCCGTACGCCGCGTCCAAGGCCGCCGGGGACCTGCTCGCCCTCGCCCAGCACCGGACGCACGGCCTGGACGTCCGGGTCACCCGCTGCTCCAACAACTACGGCCCGTACCAGTTCCCCGAGAAACTGATCCCGCTGTTCATCACCCGGCTGCTCGACGGCCGGGAGGCCCCGCTGTACGGCGACGGGGGCAACGTACGGGACTGGCTGCACGTCGAGGACCACGTCCGGGCCGTGGAACGGGTCAGGACCCGGGGGCGGCCGGGCGCGACCTACAACATCGGCGGCGGCACCCCGCTGGCCAACCGCGACCTCGTCGACCGGCTCGTGCGGGCCTGCGGCGCCTCGTGGGAGCAGGTCCGCCGGGTCGAGGACCGCAAGGGCCACGACCGGCGCTACTGCGTCGACCACTCCAAGATCACCCGCGAGCTGGGCTACGGCCCGACCGTCCCGCTGGCCAGGGGCCTGGCCGAGACGGTGGAGTGGTACCGCGCCCACCGCGACTGGTGGGAACCACTTCTGAGCCCCGCGGGCCGCACCGGGTGAACCGGGGGCGCGTGCGCCGATCATCACCGTCCGGGTTGTCGTCGGACTCGAGCAGGCAGGGCTCGAGTCAGGCGAGGAAGGCGACCTTGGCGACCCGTGCCGAGCCGTACGCGGACACGTACGGGCGACCTCACCGGTGCCCATCGAGAACCCGACGGCGCACCCGACGGCGGGCCGTTCACCCGGGCAGGGGGCGGTCGTCGACGACGTGCTTCATGACGAGGGTGGAGTTGAGGCGCTGGACGCCGGGGAGCCGGGCGAGCCGCTGGTCGTAGAGCTGCTGGAAGGCGCCGAGGTCGGTGGTGGCGACCCGCAGGAGGTAGTCGGGGTCGCCGAACAGGCGCTGGGCCTGGAGCACGTGCGGGACGGCGGCGACCGCCTCTTCGAACGCCGAGACCGTGTCGGCGTCCTCCCAGCGCAGGGTGACGAAGACCAGGGCCTCGAAGTTCAGGCCGACGGCGGCCGGGTCCACCACCGCGCGGTAGCCGCGGATCGCGCCCTCGCGTTCGAGGTCGCGCAGCCTGCGGTGGCAGGGCGACACGCTCAGTTTCACGCGGGCGGCGAGCTCGGTGATCGTGAGACGGCCGTCCTGCTGCAGCTCGGTGAGAATTTTCCGGTCCAGGGCATCCATGGAGGAGATTCTGCCCAGATACCGGGATACGGCGGTAAAGAAGGGAACGGGGAGGAGGAGATCGGCAGCGCCGTGCGCGGCCGGTTCCCTCACGGCACCTCCGGTCCGTGGAACTCGCTCATCGCGTCGACGAGCCGGCGCCCGAGGTGGTCGGCGAACGAGGAGTGCGGCAGCAGCCGGTACGTCGGCGTGCCGTCGGTCTGCCAGAGCAGGACGGTGACGGGGCCCACCGTGGTCGACACCGCCCGCCCCGGACCGAAGGCCCGGGGGTGCAGGTCCAGCGGACAGCCCTTCTCCAGCACCTGCCGGGCGGACGGGCCGCTCAGCTCCAGCGTGGTGCGGTGCGCGGAGACGTCCACGACCGACCCGGGGTCCGGGCCCAGCGCCTTGCGCAGGGCGGCGGTCTCGTCGGACGGGGAGAGCACGAGCCACTCGTCGGGGCCCAGCCAGAGGACCGTGCGGGGCCCTGACGTCGTGGTGTCGCCGCACCGGCGCGGGAGCGGCGCCCCCAGGGCTTTCTCGATCCGGCCGGCCGCCGCGGAGGCGGGCTCGACGCGCACGTTCACCATGCCGAGGAACGGCAGCTCCCGCAGGGCGACGCCCCGGGCACCGGTGACGGTGGCGGCGCGCATCCGTTCCTCCAGGTGGGCCAGGGGGCTTCGGCGCAGTGTCGCGGGGCCTGTGTCAGCCATCTCGTCTGGTCCCTTCGGGGTCGTAGAGGACGCAGTCGGTCACCTCGACGGGCACCAGGTCCCGGCCCACCGGGGCGAGCAGGGTCTCGCCGATCCTGGCCCGCCCGCCGGTGACGAGGGCCAGGGCGAAGGGGCGGCCGAGGGCCTGGCTGTGATAGCTGGAGGTGACGTGGCCGAGCATCGGCACCGGCGTCCTGTCCAAGTCGGCGTCCCGCGCGACGAGTTGGGTGCCCTCGGGCAGCCGGGTCGTGCGGTCGCTCGGCAGCAGGCCGACCAGGTGCCTGCGGTCGGCGCGGGCGGTGTCGGCACGGGAGAAGGACCGCTTGCCGATGAAGTCCTTCCGCTGCGACACCACCCAGGACATGCCCGCGTCCTGGGGTGTGACGGTGCCGTCGGTGTCCTGCCCGACGATGATGTAGCCCTTCTCGGCCCGCAGCACGTGCATGGTCTCGGTGCCGTACAGGGTGATGCCGTACGGCTGCCCGGCCGCGTGGACCTGTTCCCAGACGGCCAGGCCGTACCACCCCGAGACGTTGATCTCGTAGGCCAGTTCGCCGGAGAAGGAGATGCGGCAGACGCGCGCCGGAACGCCGCAGGCGAGGGTGGTCTCGCGGAAGGTCATGTAGGGGAACGCCTCGGCGGACAGGTCCAGGCCGGGCGCGAGCCGGGCGACGACGTCCCGGGACTTCGGGCCCACGACGGCGATGGTCGACCACTGCTCGGTCACCGAGGTGCAGTGCACGTCGAGTCGGGACCACTCGGTCTGGAGCCACTCCTCCAGCCAGTCCAGGACCTCGGCGGCACCGCCGGTCGTGGTGGTCGTGAAGTAGCGGTCGTCGTCGAGGCGGAGGGTCACACCGTCGTCGAAGATCATGCCGTCGGGCCTGCACATCACGCCGTAGCGGGCCGTGCCGGGCTTCAGCTTCGCGAAGGCGTTGGTGTAGATCCGGTCGAGGAACTCGCCCGCGTCGGCGCCCCGGATCTCGATCTTGCCGAGGGTGGAGGCGTCCATGAACGCCACCCCTTCGCGGGCGGCCCGGCATTCCCGGGCCACGGCGGTGTCCATGTCCTCGCCGGGCCGGGGATAGAACCGGGGGCGCTTCCACTGCCCTGCGTTCTCGAACTCGGCGCCGTGCGCCACGTGCCAGCCGTGCAGCGGCGTGGTCCGCTCCGGGTCGAACAGCTCGCCGCGTTCGCGTCCGGCCAGGGCGGCGAAGGCGACCGGTGTGTACGGCGCCCGGTGGGCCGTGGTGCCGATCTGCCCGGGTGAACCGCCGAGCGCCTCGGCGATGACGCCGATCGCGTTGACGCCCGAGGTCTTGCCCTGGTCGTTCGCGGTGCCGAGGGAGGTGTAGCGCTTGACGTGCTCGACGCCGCGCATCCCGGCCGCGGTGGACCGCCAGACGTCGGCGACGGTGACGTCGCGCTGGAGGTCGACGAAGTGACGGTCCCAGGTGGCCGGTTCGCCGTCGGGTCCGGGGATCAGCCACAGGGCGCGGGCCGGGCCGGCCGGCAGCCGCTCGCCCTCGGGCGGTACGGCGACCGGGAACCCCGCCCGCGTCGCGGCCAGCGCGCCCGCCCGGGCCCCTTCCGAGCGGCAACCGTCGGTGTCGTACGTCCCGCGCGCGGCACCGACGACCTGCTGGTCCCGCACGGCGCCGTCGGGCACGAAGGCGACCAGGTCCTCGTCCCAGCGCAGCCGTCCCTGGCGCTGGCTGTGCAGATGCACCACCGGGCTCCAGCCGCCCGAGACGGCGAGCAGGTCGCATGCGAACAGTTGGGGCGCGCCGGTGAGCCGGCCGTCCGCGTCGAGTTCCCGGACCGTGACGCCGGTGAGTCTCGGCCCGCCCGCCGTACCGGTCACCGCGCTGCCCGTCAGCACCCGCACCCCGGTGGCCCCGGCGATCCGGGCGGCCCGGCGGGACAGGCAGGGCCGTGCGTCGGCCACGGCGGCGATGCCGATCCCGGCCGCGTGCAGAGCGGCGACCGTGTCGTAGGCGCTGTCGTTGGTCGTGCTCACCACGGCCCGGGATCCGGGGGCCACGGCGTACCGGTCGAGGTACGTCCGCACGGCCGAGGCGAGCATCACCCCGGGCCGGTCGTTGCCGGCGAAGACCAGCGGCCGCTCGTGCGCGCCGGTCGCCAGCACCACCTGGCGGGCCCGGATGTGCCACAGCCGCTGGCGGGAGACGCCCTCGACGGCGGTCGCGAGGTGGTCGGTGCGGCGCTGGAGGGCGAGCACGTAGTTGTCGTCGTACGACCCGAAGGCGGTGGTGCGTCGCAGGACGACGGTCTCGGGGTCGCGGGCCGGGGCCGCGCGCGGGCCCGCGCCCTCGCCGGTGCCGGAGTGCGGGCGGTCACCGGGATCGGGCTTGTCGTCGACGAGGATCACCCGGGCGCCGGAAGCGGCGGCAGCGGCGGCGGCCGCGAGTCCGGCCGGGCCGGCGCCGACGACCAGGACGTCGGTGTGGGCGTACTTCTTGTCGTAGAGGGCCGGGTCGGGGGTGGGGGCGAGCCGGCCCTTCCCGGACAGGGTGGTGGCGGACAGTCCGTCGTACAGCTCCACCGTCGTCGCCGGGAGCATGCCCTCCGGGCAGGGGCCGTCGAGCCGGACCAGGGCGTTGGGTTCCTCGACACCCGCGGCGACGATGCCGCGCGGACGGCCGCGGTAGAGCGACGGGGCGACCTCGACGAGCCCGTTCGCCAGCATCGCGGAGGCGAGGGTGTCACCGGGGTGGCCGGTCAGCTCCCGTCCGTCGACGGTGAAGCGCAGCAGGGTGGCGCGGTCGACGCGGCCGCCGTGCGGCAGCCGGAAACGCTGCTCGGTCATCGGGTCCCTCCGGGGCGCGGCTCGTCGAGCCGGTAGGTGGTCAGCACCTCGTAAGTGGCGGTGTCGCGCAGCACGTTGAACCAGCGGCGGCAGCCGGTGCTGTGTGCCCACCGCTCGGCGAAGGGACCCTCGGGGTTGTCGCGGTAGAAGACGTACTCGGCCCACTGCTCGTCGGTCAGCCCGGCGGGGTCCTCGGGGTGGGGGACGTGGGCCTGCCCGCCGTAGCGGTACTCGGTCTCGTCCCGCGGGCCGCACCAGGGGCAGGTGATCAGCAGCACGGTGTCCTCCTCAGTGGGCCACGGCCGCGGCGCCGTGCTCGTCGATCAGCGCGCCGGTCGTGAAACGGTCGAGGGCGAAGGGGGCGTTCAGCGGATGCGGCTCGCCGGTCGCGAGGGTGTGCGCGAAGGTCCAGCCGGCCGCCGGGGTGGCCTTGAAGCCGCCGGTCCCCCAGCCGCAGTTGACGTACAGACCCTCCACCGAGGTGCCGCCGATGATCGGTGAGGCATCGGGGGTGACGTCGACGACGCCGCCCCAGGTCCGCAGCACATGCGCCCGCGCGAAGACGGGGAACAGCTCGACGGCGGCGGCCATCTGCCGCTCGATGACGTGGAACGAGCCGCGCCGGCCGTACCCGTTGTAGGAGTCGACGCCCGCGCCCATCACCAGCTCGCCCTTGTGCGCCTGGGAGACGTAGACGTGCACGTGGTTCGACATGACGACGGTCGGGTGCACCGGCTCGTGCAGCTCGGAGACCAGGGCCTGGAGCGGGTGGGACTGCACCGGCAGCCGCAGCCCCGCCCGTTCGGCGAGGACGCTGCTGTGGCCTGCCGCCGCGAGGCCCACGCGGCCGGTGTGGATGCGGCCGCGGGTGGTGTCGACGCCCACGACCCGGTCGCCGTCCTTGACGAAGCCGGTGACCTCGCAGCCCTGGATCAGGTGCACGCCCAGCTGGTCGGCGCGACGGGCCAGCGCCCACGCGACGTGGTCGTGCTTGGCGATGCCGGCCCGGGGCTGGAAGGTGCCGCCCAGGACCGGATGGCGGGTGCGGGGTGAGACGTCGAGGATGGGGCAGACCTCGGCGACCTGGTCCGGGTCGAGCCATTCGGCGTCGACGCCGTTGAGACGGTTGGCGTTCACCCGGCGCACGCTCTCGCGGACGTCCTGGAGGGTGTGGGCGAGGTTGAGGACCCCGCGCCGGCTGAAGAGGAAGTCGTAGTCGAGCTCTTCAGGGAGCCGCTCCCACAGCTTGAGGGCGTGTTCGTAGATCGCGGCGCTCTCGTCCCGGAGGTAGTTGGAGCGGATGATCGTGGTGTTGCGGGCCATGTTGCCGCCCGCCAGCCAGCCCTTCTCCAGAACGGCCACGTCGGTGATGCCGTGGTCGCGGGCGAGGTAGTAGGCGGTGGCCAGGCCGTGGCCGCCCCCGCCGACGACGACGACGTCGTACGAGGAACGCGGCTCGGGGTGGTGCCAGAGGAAGTCGGGATGTTCCGGCGGCGGCTCGGCGCTCATGCCACGGCTCCGTTCGCGTGGTGGGGGGCGGCGGGGCTGGTCGACGGGCTGGTCGTCCTGGGTGCACCGTTCTGGGAGCCGGTTGATGCGCGACTGATATATCAGACTGTGCGGTACGGTATGGGAGCTCACCGGACAGGTCAAGGGGGCCTTCATGCGGCAGTCGGCGACGGAGCTCGCGAGCGGGGAGTCCCTGGGTCCGGAGCCCGGGGCCGAGGAGCTGTCCCTCGCCGAGCGCGCGTACCGCGCCATCCGCGACCGGCTCGTCATGCTGGAGATCCGTCCGGGTGCGCCGATCCACGAGGAGCAGCTCGCGCAGTCCCTCGGCGTCGGGCGGACACCGGTGCGCGAGGCCCTGAAGCGGCTCCAGTACGAGCGCCTGATCACGGCTTATCCCCGGCGCGGCACGTTCGCCACCGAGGTCAACATCACCGACCTTGCCCATGTCTTCGAGGTGCGCCAGGAGCTGGAACCCCTGGCCGCCGCGCTGGCCGCGCGACGCGCCACGACGGCGGACCGGGCGGCCCTGACGGCCCTGCGGCAGGAGCTGGCGGGCGCGCACTCCGCCCGGCGGCATCCCGGCGCGCTGATGCATCTGGACCTGCGGGTCCACCGCGCCGTCTACGCCGCCGCGCACAACCCGTATCTGGAGGACACCCTCATCCGCCACGACAACCTCGCCACCCGCATCTGGTGCCTGTTCCTGGACCGCCTGCCCGACATGGCGGGCCACGTCCAGGAGCACGGGCCGCTGATCGAGGCGATCATCGCGGGCGAGCCGGAGCGGGCGGCGCGGCTGGCCCATGGGCACGTCGAGGGGTTCGAGCGGGCGATCCGGGCGGCCATCTGAGTGTCTTCGCCGGTCACCGCAGTGGCTCAGCGCAGACGCGCCGGTGCGGGCCGGTAGCGGGACAATCGGTGCAGGAAGCGTGAGCAGCCAGGGGCGGCACATCCGGAGGCACCGTGGAGGGACGCGTACCGGAGGACTTGGCGGTCGTCGTCGACGCCGACGGGGCGATCTCGGTGTGGAGCGACGGTGCTCGCCGCCTGCTCGGACACGAGCCCGCCGAGGTCGTGGGCAGGCCCGCCGACGACCTGCTCGCCGCCCGGCTGCCCGAGTCCACGCGGCGGCACGCGGCCGAGGGCCGGCGCTGGGCCGGTGAGGTGGCGCTGTGGAACCGGGACGGCAACCGGGTGGTGGTCCGGCTCCAGGGGACGCCGATGCTGGACGGGCGGGGCAGGCGGCTGTGGCTCGTGACCGGCACCGCGCCGGTGTACCCGGCGGCGCCCGCCGACCGGGCGACCCTGCCCCTGTGGGACCTCACGCTCGCCCAGCTCCCCGTGCCGGTGGCGGTGTACGACCGGGATGCGCGGCTGGTGGCGGCCAACGAGATGATGACCGCGGTGATGGGCAGGTCCGTGGAGGAGATGAAGGGCCTGACCCTGTGGGAGATCGAGCCGAACCCGCCCTTCGACTCCTACGACCGCCTCCAGCGGGAGGTCCTGCGCACCGGTGAGCTGATCTTCCACGAGGAGCACGGCAAGGCCCCGGGCGAGACCCGGCCGCACGCCTGGTCGATGTTCATGTCGCCGCTGAAGGACGAGACCGGCGCGGTGCGGGGCATGTCGGCGACCGTGTTCGACACGACGGAGCAGTACTGGGCCCGCCGCCGGCTGGCGGTGCTGAACGAGGCCAGTCTGCGGATCGGGAGCACCCTGGACGTGACCCGCACGGCCGAGGAGCTGGCCGAGGTGGCCGTGGCCGGGGGTTTCGCGGACTTCGTCGCCGTGGATCTGCTGGAGTCCGTCGCCCTGGGCGAGGAGCCGGAACCGCTGCCGCCGGACACGCCCGTCACCGTGCGGCGCACCGCACAGCGGTCGGTGCTGGAGGGCTGCCCGGAGTCGGTGGTGGCAGCGGGCGCCGCGACCCCCTACCCGGTGGGGACGCTGCCGCTGCGGACCCTGGCAGCCGACCGGGGTGCCCGGCACCGGCCGGGCGATCCGGAGCTGCGGGAGTGGATCACGGCCTCACCGGGCCGCGCCGAGTCCGTGTCCCGGTTCATGATGCACTCGGTGATGATGGTGCCGTTGCGGGCCCGCGGCGTGACGCTGGGCCTGGTGCACTTCCTGCGCCACCGCACCCCGGACCCGTTCAGCGAGGACGATCTGCTGCTAGCGGAGGACATCGTGGCCCGGGCCGCGGTGAGCGTGGACAACGCCCGCCGCTTCACCCGGGAACGCCGCACGGCCCTGGCACTCCAGCGCAGCCTGCTCCCGGAACGGCTCCCCGACCTCGCGGCGATGGACATCGCCTACCGCTATCTGCCGACCGGGGCCGGGGCGGACATCGGGGGCGACTGGTTCGACGTGATCCCGTTGTCCGGCGCCCGCGTGGCCCTGGTCGTGGGTGACGTGGTCGGCCACGGCATCCAGGCGTCGGCCACGATGGGCCGGCTGCGGACCGCCGTACGGACGCTCGCCGATGTCGATCTCGCCCCCGACGAGCTGCTCACCCAGCTGGACGACCTCGTCATCCGGCTCGACCGGGAGGAGGGCCCGGAGGCGCGCGGGGCGGAGGAGGCGTCGGGGCAGGTCGGTGCCACCTGCCTGTACGCCGTGTACGACCCGGTGTCCCGTCGCTGCACCATGGCCCGCGCCGGGCATCCGCCGCCCGTGCTGGTGACGCCCGACGGCGGCGTACGGTTCCTCGACCTGCCGGCCGGGCCGCCGCTGGGCCTGGGCGGTCTGCCCTTCGAGGCCGTGGAGGTGCAACTGGAGGAGAACAGCCTGCTCGCCCTCTACACCGACGGTCTGATCGAGGCGCCCGACCACGACATCGAGATCGGCACGGCCCTGCTGCGCGACGCCCTGGGCGACTTCGGCGGCACGCTCGAGGAGACCTGCGAGCGGGTCCTGCGCACGCTGCTGACCGGCCGGCCCGACGACGACATCGTGCTGATGCTCGCGCGCACGGCCGTCCTCGACCCCGGGAAGGTCCGCACCTGGCAGTTGCCGCCGGACCCCGCGGCCGTGGCGCGGGCCCGCAAGATGGCGGGCGATCAGCTGGCCGAATGGGGGCTGGCGGAGGCGGAGTTCGCCACCGAACTGATCGTCAGCGAGCTGGTCACCAACGCGCTGCGGTACGGCGGCGCCCCCATCGAACTGCGGCTGATCCGCGACTCGACCCTCATCTGCGAGGTGTCCGACGGCAGCAGCACCGCGCCGCACCTGCGCCGGGCCCGGGTCTTCGACGAGGGCGGCCGGGGCCTGCTGCTCGTCGCCCAGCTCGCCGAGCGGTGGGGCACCCGCCAGACGGCCACGGGCAAGACCATCTGGGCGGAGCAGCCCTTGCCGCCGGGCATCTGAACCGGACACTCGCGGGTCCGCGATGCCCGGTCACGGCGGGCCTGTTCCCCGGCGTCCGGTACGGGCGCGGTGTCCGATGCGGCATGCCGGCACGCACCACGGGTACCCCGGTGATCTTGCAAGGCGGCCCTCGGGCCGTATGTTCGTCGGAAGGAGAGCCGTGTCTGACGAGACGGTGAAGAACGTCTTCGTGATCGGGCTCGACGAGGCCAATCTGCCCACGCTCCAGCAGGTCCCGGGAGCCGACCGGCTGCGCTTCCACCAGCTGCTGACCATCGAGGAGCTCCAGGTCGGCGAAGTGCACCTCCCCTCGCTGCTCGACAAGGCCCAGGGGGTGCTCGACGCGTTCGACGGCAGCATCGACGCGATCGTGGGGTACTGGGACTTCCCGGTCAGCACCCTCGTCCCGATGCTGAGCGAGCGCTACGGCACCCGCAGCACCAGCCTGGAGTCGGTGGTCAAGTGCGAGCACAAGTACTGGAGCCGGCTGGAGCAGCAGAAGGCCACCGACCGGCATCCGCGCTTCGGACAGGTGGACCTGTCGGCCGAGCCGCCGCGCCCGCCGCAGGACGTGACCTTCCCGATGTGGCTCAAGCCCGCCCTCTCGTACTCCTCCGAACTCGCCTTCGGCGTGGATGACGAAGAGGAGTTCCGCAAGGCGGTCGGCGAGATCCGCGAGGGCATATCCCGCATCGGCCGGCCCTTCGAGCACATCCTCGAACGCATCGACCTGCCGCCGGAGATGCACGGCGTGGGCGGCCGGGTCTGTCTCGCCGAGGAGGCGCTGTCCGGCGTCCAGGTCGCCGTCGAGGGCTACGTCCACCAGGGCGAGGTGACCGTCTACGGAGTCCTGGACTCCATCCAGTACCCGGACTCCTCCTGTTTCCTGCGCCACCAGTACCCCTCGATGCTGCCGCCCCCGGTCATCGCGCGGCTGCACGACGTCAGCGAGCGCGTGATGCGGCAGATCGGGATGGACTCGGCCACCTTCAGCATCGAGTACTTCTACGACCCGCGGACCCAGGAGATCAATCTGCTGGAGATCAACCCCCGGCACTCCCAGTCGCACGCGGAGCTGTTCCAGTACGTCGACGGCGTGCCCAACCACCACTGCATGGTCCGCCTCGCCCTCGGCGAGGACCCGCGCATGCCGCACCGCGAGGGCGAGTACGCCATGGCCGCGAAGTGGTACCACCGCTGGTTCACCGATGGTGTGGTGCGCCGGGTGCCGAGCGCCGAGGAGATCGCGCGCATCGAGCGGGAGACCCCGGGTGTGCGCATCGAGGTCGTCCCCGCACAGGGCGACAGGCTCTCGGAGCTGCCGGGGCAGGACAGCTACAGCTACGAGCTGGCGCACATCTACACCGGCGGTGCCGACGAGGCGGAGCTGCGGGCGAAGTTCGACCACTGCGTGGCGGCCCTGGGCCTCCTCTTCGAGGACGCCCCGTCCGGAGCCGAAGCCGCGCGAAAGTGAGGAGCACGTCACTTCAATGCGTTATGTGACCAACCTGCCGTACGAGACGAAGGAAGAAGAGCACGTCACGATCCCGATGTCCGACGGGATCCGGCTCTCCGCGCACATCTGGCGCCCCACCTCCTCCGACCAGGAGCCGGTGCCGGCGGTGCTGGAGTACATCCCGTACCGCAAGCGCGACCTGACCGCCGTACGCGACTCGATCCACCACCCCTACCTCGCCGGGCACGGCTACGCCTGCGTCCGCGTCGACCTGCGCGGCACCGGCGACTCGGAGGGCGTGCTGCGCGACGAGTACCTGGAGCGGGAGCAGGCGGACGCCGAGGAGGTCCTGGCCTGGCTGGCGGAGCAACCGTGGTGCGACGGCGGCACGGGCATGATGGGCATCTCCTGGGGCGCGTTCGCGGCGCTCCAGGTGGCGGCCCGCCGGCCGCCGAGCCTGAAGGCCATCGCCATCGCCTCGTTCACCGACGACCGGCACGCCGACGACATGCACTACATGGGCGGCGCCCTGCTGTCGGACAACCTGGCCGAGGCGGGCACCATGTTCGCCTACGGCACCTGCCCGCCCGACCCGGCCGTGGTCGGCGAGCGCTGGCGCGAGATGTGGCACGAGCGGCTGGAGAACACCGAGCCCTGGGTGCTGGAGTGGCTGCGCCACCAGCGCCGCGACGACTACTGGCGGCACGCCTCGGTGTGCGAGGACTACACGAGCGTGCAATGTCCGGTCCTGGCCTCGAGCGGCTGGGCGGACGGCTACTCCAACGCCGTGACCCGGCTGCTGGGCAACCTGGACGTGCCCCGCAAGGGGCTGATCGGGCCCTGGTCGCACAAGTTCCCGCACCTCGGGGAGCCGGGCCCGGCCATCGGCTACCTCCAGGAGCTCGTGCGGTGGTGGGACCACTGGCTCAAGGGTGTCGACAACGGCGTCATGGACGGGCCGATGCTCCAGGCGTGGATGCAGGACAGCGTGCCGCCCTCCACCTCCTACGAGGAGCGGCCGGGCCGCTGGGTGGGCGAGCCGGACTGGCCGTCCCCGCACATCCGGTCCGTCACGCACCCGCTCACCCGGCACACGATCGGGCCGCCGCGCGACGCGGACGCGCCGGCGCCCGAGGGCGGTGAGGCGATGACCGTCCGCTCACCGCTCTCCGTCGGCCAGTTCGCGGGCAAGTGGGCCTCCTACAACGCGCCCCCGGACCTGCCCTACGACCAGCGGGAGGAGGACGGCGGTTCGCTCGTCTTCGACACCGAGCCGCTGACCGAGCCGGTGGAGATCCTCGGCTCGCCGAGCGTGGAGCTCGACCTGTCGGTCAGCGAGCCGGTCGCCCTGGTGGCCGCGCGGCTGTCCGACGTGAGCCCCGACGGCGCCGCGACGCGCGTCTCGTACGGCATCCTGAATCTGACCCGCCGTGACAGCACCGAGGCCCCCGAGCCGTTGGAGCCGGGCCGGCGCTACCGGGCCACCATCCCGCTGAACGGGGTGGCCCAGGCGTTCCCTCCCGGCCACCGCATCCGGCTGTCCCTGTCGACGTCCTACTGGCCGCTGGCCTGGCCCGCGCCCAAGCCGGCCCTGCTCAGCGTCCACGAGCACTCCAGCACGCTCACCCTGCCGGTGCGGCCGGTGGACGAGCCCGACGAGGTGCCGTCCTCGCCCTTCGGTGAGCCCGAGGGCACTCCCCCGCTCGCCATGACCCAGGTGACGCCGCCGGAGGAACGCTGGGACGTCAAGCGGGATCTGATCGACTACCGCTCCGAGCTGGACATCGTGAAGGACCGGGGCACGGTCCGCTTCGAGGACATCGGCCTGGAGGCCGGCCGCCGCGCCCACGAGCGGTACACGGCGGTCGCCGACGACTTCACCTCGGTCGGCGGCGAGACCACGTGGACCATGCGGTTCCAGCGGGACGACTGGGACGTGCGGGTGGTCACCCACACCCGGCTCACGTGCGACGAGACGGACTTCTTCGTCGACGCGACCCTCGACGCCTACGAGGCAGGCCGGCGGGTCTTCTCCCGCACCTGGAACGAGGAGGTCCCCCGCGACCTGCTGTAGGCCGCGTCACCTCAGCCGGGCGGCGCACCAGCGGAAGTGCCCGTCCTGCGGGCCGGTGCCGAAGAGGTCGTACGTGATGAGGGCGTAGGCCCTGCGGTAGAGGGTCAGGACCTCTTCGGCATGGCCCAGTTCGCGGGCGAAGAGACGGCTCAGCTCGGCGGTGTGACGGTCGGCGTCGGGTCCGTACATGTCCCAGACGGCGGCCGTGACCGCCGCCTCGAAGGCGGGGTCGCCAACCGTGGTGCAGAACCCGAAGTCGAGGACGGCCACGGGCCGTCCGGCCTCGTCGAGGTGGATGTTGGGCGGCACCAGGTCGCCGTGGACGACACTGTCGGCCTGGTCGGGCAGGGCCCGCAGCGCGGCGGCCGTGCGGGACACGACGTCGGCCAGGCCGGGCACGTGCGCGGCGAGGGCGTCCCCGTTGCGGCCCGCGGCCCGTTCCACGAGAGCGGCGAGCGCGTCGGAGAAGCGGGAGTGGCCCTGCCAGAGCGGCCGGTCGTCCCCCTGGATCGCCATGCGCCGCATGGCATGGGTGCCCGGGACGGAGGCGAGCCCGCGCAGGACGGTGAGCAGGGCGTCGGTCTCGCCGCGGGGCAGGTCGCGGGCGGGCGGGTCGCCCTCGGTGCCGGAGCGCAACGGGCGCCCGCCCAGCTCGCGTTCATAGCTGACCAGCACCCCGTCGTGCTCCTCGACGCCGAGGATCTCCGGAGTGTCGAAGGGCAGGGGGTGCCGGGCGATGTCGGCGTAGAGCCGTCGGGTCAGGGCGAAGTCCTGCGGAGGGCGCCCGGTCCACACCTTCGCCACGGTTCCCTCCCGGAGCCGGTAGACGGTCCCCTCTATGCCGGAGGCGAGGCGCCGCGCGCGTGGGTGGCCGCGTCGGGCGAAGTACTGAACCCAGGGGTCGGCCTCGTGCGTGTCCGTCTCGGTCATGCGCGGCATTCAACCAGCGCCGCCCGCGGGCCGTCTCTCCCGCCGGGCACGGAAGTCGCCGGGTGCACCCGCCTTGCGGCTCCCGCGGGCACGGCGGCGGATACTGGAGGACTCGCGATACGGACCGGTTCCCGACCCGCCCTCGCCGCCAGGAGGACCACATGACCGTGCGCACAGGACGTGTCGAACTGACCCCCGCCGCCGAGGAGCTGCTGCGGCGGCTGACCGCGGCGCACGGGCCGGTGATGTTCCACCAGTCCGGCGGCTGCTGCGACGGCAGCGCCCCGATGTGCTACCCACGCGACGAGTTCCGGGTCGGCGGCTCGGACGTGCTGCTGGGACACGTGGCCGGGGACACCCCGTTCTGGATGAGCGCGGACCAGTTCAGGCACTGGTCGCACACCCATCTCACCGTGGACGTGGTCCCCGGCCGCGGCAGCGGCTTCTCGCTGGAGGCCCCGGAGGGCGTCCGCTTCCTGCTCCGCTCCCGTCTCCTCACCGACGAGGAACTGCACCGCCTCGCGTCGAAGCCGCCCCTGCGCGACGGTGCGGACCACACCGGTACGGCATGACGCCCCGTCGGCCGGGCTGACCCTGCCGGCCTGTCGCGGCGCCCCTCGATCTCCTAGAGTTCCGGATCATCCGCTACTCGTCGGCAAGGGGTCCGGACATGGCAGAAGTCGTCCTGTTCCATCACGCGCAGGGCCTGACCCCGGGGGTCGCCGCATTCGCCGACGAACTCCGCGGCGCCGGCCACACCGTCCACACACCCGATCTCTTGGAGGGCCGTACCTTCGCCTCTCTCGAGGAGGGCGCGGGCCATGTCGAACGGATCGGCTTCGCCGAAACGACCGAGCGCGGCGTCCGCGCGGCCGGACACCTTCCGCAGGACGTCTTCTACGTCGGCTTCTCACTCGGTGTGCTGCCCGCCCAGAAGCTGGCCCAGACACGGGCGGGCGCTCGGGGCGCGCTCCTGTTCCACGCCTGCATCCCGGTGGCCGAGTTCGGGACGGCTTGGCCGGACGGCGTGCCGGTGCAGGTGCACGCGATGGAAGCCGACCCGTTCTTCGCCGAGGACGCCGACGCGGCTCGCGCCCTCGTCTCCGGCAGCGCTGACGCGGAGCTGTTCCTCTACCCCGGAGACCGGCACCTGTTCGCGGACCGTTCGCTGCCGTCCTACACTCCGGCCGCAGCCGAACTCCTGACCCGGCGGACGATCGAGTTCCTCGGCTCGCACCAGGGCCCTTCTGACGGCTCTTGCTGAGGTGGTCGGATCAGTGGATCTCGGAGGCCGTTGTCCGGTCCCCGAGACACAAACCCCTTGAGTTGCGGCCCAGTTCTCGAACACACTCGTCCACACGCCGACGGAACGGAGTCCATCGCGATGCCGGACACCACTTCGGCCGACCTCGGCCCTCGTGAGGTGCTGGCCCGATACCAGCGGGCGATGCTCGACAAGTCCGCGGACGACCTGGCCGATCTGTACGCGGTCGACGCCGTGCACGAGTTCCCTTTCCTCTTCCCCGGCATGCCCGAGCGCTACCGGGGACGCGACGAGGTCCGCGCGGGCTATCGAGCGGCCTGGGGCGCGAGCCCGGCACAACCGCAGGAGATCCGCGAAGTCGCCGTGCACGAGTCCACCGATCCGGAGGTGATCGTCGTCGAGCAGGTCGTCTCCGGGACCGTGACCACGACCGGCCGGCCCTTCAGCTTCCCGGGCCTCCTCGTGATCCGTGTCCGAAACGGCCAGATCGTGCATGTCCGCGACTACATGGACGGGCTCGGCGTGGCTCACGCGATGGACCGACTGACCGCGGTGGCCGCAAGCCTCAGCGGCCGCTCCTGACCCAGCACGTCACGGAAACCCTCGGACCTGGCAGGTGCGGACGAAGACCACCGGGAGGTGACCACGCCCGCGCTCCACCTGCCCGCCACACCCGTGGCACCTAGGGTGGGCCCATGTACACGTCCCGGGTCTCCGGCCATGTCGACGCTCCCCGTGCCGCCGTCTACCGGGCGCTGGTGAGCGCCGAGGCGATCGCGCGCTGGCGGGTGCCGGCCGGGATGCGCGCCGAGGTGCACGAGTTCGACGCCCGCGAGGGCGGTGGCTTCCGTGTCTCCCTCACCTACGACGCACCGGCCGCCTCAGGGAAGTCGGCCGCGCACACCGACACCTACCACGGGCACTTCGCGCGTCTGGTGCCCGGCGAACAGGTGGTGGAAGTGCTGGAGTTCGAGACCGCCGACCCCGCCCTGGGCGGCACCATGACCCTGACGACCACGCTCACCGACGCCGAGGACGGCGGCACCGACGTGCTCATGGTGCACGAGGGCGTCCCCGACGCCGTGCCCGCCGCGGACAACGAGACGGGCACGCGCATGGCCCTGGCCCAATTGGCCCGGCTCGTCGAGACCGGCGACGCCTTCTGAGCGGCGGGACCGCACAGCACCGGGGCGCATCGACGGCGGCGCCCGCCTGAATCCTCCGCACGGAGCGCCACCCGGCCGGGCCGGCCCAGCCCGAAGGGCGCCGAGAAGCCGCGCCTCACGAACCGGGCGCACCAACAGACCCGCCGTCACCGTCTGGACGCCCTCACGAAGCCTCCCCTAGGGTGCTGCGGCAAGCGCTTTCTAGCCTGCCCATGCCAACTCCCGTGTGCGCAGCCCCGCCGACGACCGGACGAGGAACCGTCGCGGGCCGGCGCGGAAAGGCAGTGCCCAGTGCCGCAGAGACCGCCGTTCCCGTCCGTCACCCGCAAGTCCTTCTTACGGGGCATGGCGGCCGTGGGTGCCGCTCCCCTGCTTCCCGTCCCCGCTGCCGAGGCCGCGCCCTCGGCCCGCCGCCCGGACTTCCCCCTGCTCCAGGACGGCACCGCCGTGGACGTGTGCGTCGACGCGGCGGACGACCCCGCCGTCATCCGCGCGGCCGGGGACCTCCAGGCCGACGTGGAGCGCGTCGGCGGCGTACGGCCGAAGCTCGTGCACACCGTCCCGCCGCGTGCCCGGCTGCTGGTCCTGGTGGGCACGATCGGCGCGAGCCCGGTGATCGACCGGCTCATCGGGCAGGGACGCCTGGACGTCTCCCGGGTGAAGGACCGCTGGGAGGCCTCCGTCACCCAGGTCGTGGACCGTCCGCTGCCCGGTGTGGAGCGTGCCCTGGTCATCGCCGGAAGCGACCGCCGCGGCACGGTCTACGGCGTCTACGACACCTCGGAGCGCATCGGCGTCTCGCCCTGGTACTGGTGGGCCGACGTCCCCGTGGCCCGCCGTGACACGGTGACGGTCCCGGCCGGGCCCCTCGTCCGGCGGGAACCCGCCGTCCGCTACCGGGGCATCTTCATCAACGACGAGCAGAACCTCACCACCTGGTCCCACCGCACCCAGGAGCCGGACAAGAACATCGGCCCGAAGACCTACGAGCGGGTCTTCGAGCTGCTGCTCCGCCTCAAGGCCAACTACCTCTGGCCGGCGATGCACCCCTACTCCGACTTCTTCAACAAGCACCGCGAGAACCCCGAACTGGCCGACCGCTACGGCATCGTGGTCGGCTCCAGCCACCCCGAGGCCATGCTGCGCAACGGCGTCCACGAGTGGCAGCCGTGGGCCGAGGAGCACCGGGCCGCGGACGGCACGCTCCCCCTGTACGACTACACGGTGAACCCGTCCGTCATCTCCGACTACTGGCGGGCGCGGGCGCGCCAGAACGCCGCCTACGAGAGCAGCTGGACGATCGGCATGCGCGGGCTGCACGACTCGGCGCTGGAGACGAAGCACGCCACCACCGTCCCGGAGAAGGTCGCGGTGATGAACGACATCATCGCCGACCAGCGCCGCATCCTGGCCGAGGAGGTCGGCCCGGCCGCCGGGCCGCAGATCTTCATCCCGTACAAGGAGGTCCTGGAGCTGTACAACGCGGGCGTGCAGGTCCCCGAGGACGTCACGCTGATCTGGCCGGACGACAACCACGGCAACATGCGCCAGCTCCCGAACGACGCCGAGCGACGCCGCTCCGGCGGCAACGGCATCTACTACCACCTCTCCTACTGGGGACGCCCCCGCAGCTATCTGTGGCTGGACACCACGCAGTTGAGCAAGGTGTGGCAGGAGTTGCGCCGGGTCCACGAGCACCGGGCGGACCGCATGTGGATCTTCAACGTCGGTGACATCAAGTCGATCGAGACGGGGCTGTCCTTCTGCCTGGACATGGCCTGGGACGTGGACCGGTGGGGCCCTGAGAACGTCGAGGACTTCCTCGTGGAGTGGTCCGGGCGCCAGTTCGGCCGGCGGTACGGCGCGGAGATCGCCGCCCTGCGCACCGAGTACTACCGCCTCGCGGCGGAGCGGCGCCCGGAGTTCATCGACCGGGCGGTCTTCTCGACGGTGCACCACGGCGACGAGGCCGGCCGCCGCATGACGGCCTACGAGAACCTGCTGGAGCGGGCGCGCCGGCTCGGCGCGAAGCTGCCCGAGTCCTGCCGGGACGCCTACTTCGAGCTGGTCGAGTACCCCGTGCACGGCGCGTACCTGATGAACCTGAAGTACTACTGGGCCGATCGCAACGCGCTCGCCGCCCGGCAGGGCCGCGGGGCCGGCACGAACCGTTTCGCGGACCTGGCCGAGGCGGCGCACACCGAGGAGCAGGCGATCACCCGGCGCTACAACACGCAGATCGCGGGCGGCAAGTGGGACGGCATCGTCAACCCCTACCCGTCCGAGATCCCCAAGGCACCGGGCCGCCCGGCCGTGACCAGACTCCCCCGCCAGGAGACCTCGGGCCTGGGCCTCGCCTCCGAGGGCAACGAGACGGGAACCGACCGCCCGTTGTCCTTCTCCTCCTACACCCGCGACCGCCGTTTCGTGGACGTCTTCAACACCGGCTTCCTGCCGCTGGAGTGGCGTGCCGAGCCGAGCGCCCCGTGGATCCGGCTGAGCACGACGGGCGGTGAACTCACCGACCAGCTGCGGGTGTGGGCCGAGATCGACTGGGCGCGGGTGCCGGAGGGCACGCACCGCCCGGCGCTGACCTTCACGGGCGCCGGCCGGAGCATCGGGGTGCCGCTGCTGGTGGTCAACGACGGGGAACGGGCGCGCCGTCGCGCCCGCGGGTTCGTCGAGGCCCACGGCTATGTGTCGATCGACGCCGCGCACTTCGACCGTGAGGTGCCGCGCGGTGGGGCGCGGTGGCGGGTGGTGCGCGGGCTGGGCCGCCGTACGGCGGCGGTCGAGGCGGTCCCGACGACGGCACCGCCGATCACCGAGGAGCTCACCACCCGGTCACCGGAGCTGCGGTACCGCATCCGCTTCTCCACGGCCGGCACGTTCCCGGTGACCGTCTTCCGTCTGCCCTCGCTGGACGAACGCGGCAGGCGACGTGTCGCCGTCGCCCTCGACGACCAGCCCCCGGCGGTCGTGTCGGGCCAGGCGGTCGCCACCGGCAACCGGGGCGACGCCTGGGCGCGCAACGTGGAGGAGGGCGTCGAGAAGCTGACGGTCCGGGTGACGGTGGCCGCTCCGGGCGACCATGTGCTGAGGGTGTTCATGGTGGATCCGGGGATCGCGGTGGACCAGATCGTGATCGACACGGGCGGGGCGGGGGGCGGGTATCTGGCGCCGCCCGAGAGTTATCGCCGCTCCTGACCCGGGACCGGGCGGCCCGTCGGCTCCGTGAGCGAGCCGCCGAGCCGCCCGGCTGCTCCCGGCGGCATTTCCGGACCGGTGCATATCGGTGTATACGGAAAAGACGTGAGGACGCCCCGAGAAGCGCGAGTGACGGAAGAACACCGCTTTTTGCCTGACGTGCTTCGGAAGTGATGCACTCAGCGCTTCCCTGTGCACCCGTGCGCCCCCTTGGAGAAAGGGTTCGTCAAGTCAGCGGCGGGGTTGGACTGGGCAGGACATGGTGCAAGCGCCACGTCGGTGAAACGTCACCGTTTTCCCCGGTCGACCGAAGCGGGTGGTATTCGATGAACAGCCGCGTTCCCGAATCGCAACAGGCATGGACGGTTGGTACTGCTCCAGGCATATTCCCATCCATCGGCCACGGTATCGCCTTGTTCCGCCGTCCGCTGGAGTTTCTGAATTCTCTTCCCGAGCGGGGTGATCTGGTCGAGATACGCCTGGGCCCCCAGCGGGCCTGGATGGTGTGTCACCCCGAGCTGGTCCACCTGATGCTCAGGGACACCCGTACCTTCGACAAGGGCGGACCGCAGTACGAGCGGCTGCGGGCGCTGATGGGCAACGGCGTCGTCACCTGCCCGCACGGCGAGCACCGGCGCCAGCGCCGCATGCTGCAACCCACCTTCCGCCCTTCCCGGGTCGCCGCGCAGACGGACCTGATGGCCCGGGAGGCCGAGGCGTTGTGCCGTGACTGGCGGGACGGGCAGAAGGTCGATGTCAGTGCCGCCACGCTGACTCTGACGACCCGGCTGATCAGCCGGCTCCTGCTGTCCGACTCGCTCGGTCCGGCGGCGGCCGACGAGGTGCGGCACTGCCTCGCCGCCATCGTGCGCGGCCTGTTCGTGCGCACCGTCGTGCCGGTCGACGTCCTGTTCCGTCTCCCCACTCCGGCCAACCGCCGCTACCGGCGTGCGGTGGAGCGGGTACGCGAACTCATCGACGCGGCCGTCGCCGAGCGCCGCGTGGGTGCGCCCCGCGACGATCTGCTGGGGCTCCTGCTCACGGCCGCCGGGGCCGAGGACGGCACGCCCCCGGTCACCGACCGGGAGGTCCAGGACCAGTTGGTGTCGCTCCTGCTCACCGGGTCGGAGAGCCCTTCGATGTGTCTGGCCTCGGTGTTCGGTCTGCTGGCCCAGCACCCGGAGGTGGAGCGGCGACTGCACGCCGAGGTCGACACCGTCCTCGGCGGCCGGCTGCCCGACGCCGATGATCTGCCGCGTCTGGTCTACACCCGGTCCGTCCTCACGGAGACCCTGCGCCATTCCCCGCCGGGCTGGCTCTTCACCCGGGTCACGACCCGCGAGACGGAGCTGGCCGGGCGCCGGCTGCCGAGGGGGACCACCGTCCTGTACAGCCCGTACCTCCTGCACCACGACCCCGAGTCATTCCCCGAGCCCGACCGGTTCCTGCCCGAGCGCTGGCTGGAGGGCGGTGCGGCCGCCGGTCCGCACGGGGCGCTGATCCCGTTCGCCGCCGGCAACCGCAAGTGCATCGGCGACCTGTTCTCCATGGCCGAGATGACGGTGGCCCTGGCCACCATCGCCGGCCGCTGGCGGTTACGGCATCCCACCGGACGCGTCGCCCCGCCCCGCCCGGGGGCGACCCTGGGACCGAGGTCCCTGACGATGATCTGCGTCCCACGGGCGGACGCACCGGGCGGCACCGCGCCGCACGCCGTCGCCGCCGCGCCCGGAGCCGCGCCCGCGGCGCCCGGGGCGGACAAGAGCCGGAGGGACGGTGACGACGGTGTCCACCACGCATGAGGAAGCAACGATCGTCACGCCGGGCGGAACCGCCCCCGCGAACCTGGTCGAGCTGATCGACACCCGGCTCCACATGCCCTTTCCGTTCCGGTGCAACCCCCACGAGCCGGACGCCGCGGCGGCCGTCGACCACTGGCTGCGCGTGACCGGGCTGAGTGACGAGCCGGGGGTGGCGGCCATGATCTCCCGCACCCGCCCGGCCGAACTGGCCTCCTACAACAGCCCCGACGCGGATCCCGGCATCCTGCGGCTCGTCGCCCTCCAGATCGCCTACCAGTTCGTCTTCGACGACCGGGCCGAGGAGGTCGGCCGGCACGGGCCGGGGCTCCTGCTGCCGATGCTGTGCGAGAGCATCGCGATCCTGCGGGACGGCGCAGCGCCCGATACCCCGCTGGGTGCCGCCCTGGCCGACCTCCACCGCCAGGTCGGCGAACGCTGCACCCCGGCGCAGGCCGCGCGCTGGGCGTGGAAGAGCCGCGAGTACGTGCACGGCCTGCTGTACGAGGCGGTCGCGCAGAGCCACCCCTCCCCCCTCCGGTCGGGGCTGTGCACCTCGATACGGTCCCTCACCGCGGGCGTGGAGCCCTTCCACCCGCTGTGCGAGGCCGCGCAGCCCTGCGAGCTGCCCCCCGGCGAGCTCCACCACCCGCTCATGCGGCGGCTCGCCCGGCTGTCGGCCGACGCGGCGGTGTGGATCCCCGACCTCTTCTCCGCGGTCAAGGAGCAGCGGTCCGGCGGAATGATCAATCTGGCCCTCGCCTACCAACGGGCCCACCAGTGCCCCCTGCCGGTGGCCGTCACGCTGGCCATCGAGCGGATCAACCGCACGATCCGCGAGTTCCAGGAGCTGCGCGCCGCGATCGAACCGTCGTTGAGCCCTTCGGGCGTCGGCTATGTGGAAGGCATGGCCGGGTGGATCCGCGGCTGCTACTACTGGTCCCGCACCGTGCCGCGCTACGCGGACGCGGCCGGCCCCCTGGCGGGGTGACAGGGCGCTGATCAGACCGCGGAGCGAGTGCCCATTCGGGCAACGGTACCCGCGGGATCGGTGTTTCACGCGGCTGTAGCAGGTCATTCACCCTTCTTCGTCGAGCTCGTTCCAGAATCCGGAACGGTGCCCATCGGGAGGCGTACGCTCTCGCTGCCTCCCGATGGCCGACGACAGGAAGCGGTACGCCCCATGGCGAACGAGCTGCGGCAATCCCCGCCCCAGACCCGGCCGTTGCTCGAGCGCCGCAAGGAGCTCCGCGCACTCGACTCGGCGTTGACGGGTCTGCGCGACAGCGTCGACGGCGTGCCTCAGGCGCCGCGCGGCGGAGTCCTCGCCTTCACCGGTCCGGCCGGGATGGGCAAGACCGCCCTGTTGACCCAGGCCCGGATCCGCGCCGGGGCGCAGGGGTTCACGGTGCTGTCGGGCAGGGGTGGTGAGAAGGAGCAGGGGCTCGCGTTCCACCTGGTGCGCCAGATCGTCCAGCCCGTCCTGGCCTCCATGGAGGAGGAGGAACGGCGCGCCTTCCTGGGCGGCTGGCACGACATCGTCGCCGCCGCGCTCGGCCTGGTCGCGACGCCGAGCGGCCATGTGCCGGATCCGACCGGGGTCCGTGACGGTCTCGACTGGGTGATGACGCGCCTGGCGGTGACGAAATGCCCTCTCGTGCTGCTGCTGGACGATCTGCACTGGGCCGACGTCGAGTCGCTGAGCTGGCTCGCCTCGTTCGCGCCCCGGGCCATGGATCTGTCACTGCTCGTCGTGGTCGCGTTCCGGCCCGACGAACTGCCGCTGGAGGCCGCTGCCTTCACTTCCCCGGCCGCCGATCTGGGGAGCCGTCCCTTCACTCTGGCGCCGCTCAGCGCCACGGCCGTGGCCCGGATCGTCCGGGACGAGGTCGGCGAGGAGGCCGAGGACGAGTTCTGCGAGGAGTGCTGGGAGGTCACCGGGGGGAGCCCGTTCGAGGCCGTGGAGCTCTCCATCAGGCTGGGCGAGCGCAGTGTGCGGGGCACCAGCGAGGACCTGCCGGCGATGCGTGACCTGGCGGCCGCGGTGAAGGGGCCGGGGCTGATCGAACGGCTTCAGGGCTTCGGCACCACCACCGTCCGCTTCGCCTACGCGGGGGCCGTGCTCGGGCAGGCCATCTCCCCGGAACTGGCCGCCCGTATCGCGGCGATCGGCAGCACCGCGGCGGCCGAGGCCACGCAGAAGCTGCGCGCCGCGCGCATTCTGGCCGACGGCGAGGGGCCCGGGGAGAGCCTGGACTTCGTGCACCCCCTGATCGCCACGACGATCTACCGGTCCATCCGTCCGAGCCTGCGGGAGGGGCTGCACAACTCGGCCGCGGAGGTCGTGCGGGCGGCCGGGCTCGGTGACGCCGCCGCGGCCCGGCACCTCCTGGAAGTGCCCTGCGAGGGCAGCAGCGAGGCGGTGGCCTGTCTTCGGCGGGCCGCCCGGGAAGCGCTGCACTCCGGCGCCCCGGAGGCGGCCCGGCGGCTGCTGAACCGGGCTCTGCAGGAGCCGCCGCTGCCGGAGGACCGGGCCGCGCTGCTGCACGAACTCGCCTGTGCGACCTTCCTCATCAAGCCCACGGCCACCGTCACGCATCTGCGGGAGGCCCTCGCGGAACCGGACATCGACCCCGAGCTGCGTGCCTCGATGGTGTACCGGCTGACCCAGGCGCTGGCCCACACCGACCGGATGGCGGAGGCCGCGACGGTGGCCGCGGACGAGGCGCGGCGGGCCGCCGCCCATCCGCGGATCCGGTTGCGGATGCAGGCCGACCACTTCGTGTGGAGCGCGTTCCGCGCCGACGAGTCGGATTCGTCCGCCCGCTCGCGGGCGCTGGCCCGGCTGGCCGACCGGCTGCCCGGGCGCGGTCTCGAGGAGCGGTACATCCTCGGGTCGCGCGCCTGGGACGCCATGATGTGCGGCGAGCCCCGGCACAAGGCGCTGGCGTTCGCCGAGGAGGCCTTGCGCGGCGGACTGAGCTGGACCCATGAGAACCGGGGCTTCGAGGTTCCCGTCTCGGTCGCGCTGGTGTTCATGTACTGCGACCAGCCACGGCGGGCCGAGGAGCTGTTCGCCAAGGGCATGGCCGAATGCGAGTCGAAGGGGTGGCGCGGCTCCCACCTGGCCCTGGGGCAGACCCTGGCCGGGTACATCCGGTACCGCCGCGGCTGCCTGGTCGAGGCCGAGAACCTGGTGCGGGAGGGGCTGCGCATCGCCGACCGGGTGGAAGGCGCGGTGCCCGCCCAGTGGTTCGCCGTCGGCATCCTGATCCAGACGCTGCTGGCCCGCGGCCGGGTCCTGGGGGCGCGCCGGCTCGCCGACACCTACCGCTACGGCGAGAGCATCCCGAACTCCGTCATCTATCCCGACCCGCGCACCGTCCACGCCGAGCTGCTCCTGGCGGAGGGCCGGCCCGACGAGGCCGCCGTCCTGCTGACCGAGGTCGGCGAGTGGCTGGAGGGCCGGGACTGGCGCAACCCCGCGTGGTGCCCCTGGCAGCTGGGACTCGCCTCCGCCCTGTCGCGCAGCGCCCCGGACCGGGCGGTGCGCCACGCGCAGGACGCCGTGAAGCGGGCCCGGGACTTCGGCGCGGCCTCCGCGATCGGCCAGGCCCTGCACGCCCAGGCGGAGGTGACGGGCGGGGAGGCCGCGCTCGGACTGCACGCGGAGGCCGTCGACCACCTCCAGCAGTCGCCCGCCGCGTACGAACTGGCCCGTGCCCAGGTCGGCCACGGGGCCGCGCTGGCCCGGGCCGGGCACCTGCACGACGCCGCCGACCGGCTCTACCAGGGCCTGGAAGGAGCGGTGCACTGCGGGGCCGAGGGCCTCGCCGCCCGGGCCAGGAGGGAACTGTCCGCCGCGGGCCTGCGCCCCCTGCCCCTGCGCTACGCCCAGACCGACATGCTCACGGCCCAGGAACGCAAAGCCGCCGAGCTGACCGCCCAGGGGCACCCGGCCTCGGTGGTCGCGAAGCAGCTCCGCATCACCGAGCAAGGGGTGCGCCGGCAGCTGTCCTCCGTGTACCGGAAGCTCGGCACCGACGCGGCCGGTCTGGTGGCGGCCCTGGAGGCCTGCCCGCGGCCGGGGCGGTGAGCAGGGCGGAGGGCGAGCAGGGCGGCGGATTCGTCCTCAACTGCCGTACTGCGCACACTGCTTGACGTTGAACCGTTTCACTGCTTCCCTCATAAGGCTGCCTATGGGAGCGCTCCCAGCCCACACCCCCACGTGAAGGGAACCCCGTGCAGACCTCCCCCCACACCTCCCCCAGACGATGCGCCCTGCCGGCCCTGCTGACTGCCATGCTCATGGCCTTTCTGCTGTCCTTGACCGGCGGCTCGCCCGCGCAGGCCGCCCCGGGCGACGTCACGCCGAAGGCGGCCGCCCCCGGGCAGCCCGGCGATCCGAACATCAAGTTCGTCGGCCGCTGGGACACCACCAGCTCCAGCACCGCCTACACCCCGTACTGGGCGGGCGCGTACTACCGGGCCGGCTTCACCGGCCGGACGGTCAAGCTGAAGCAGCGGGGCACGATCGACCTGTGGGCGCGGATCGACAACGGTCCCGTGAAGTTCTACGACGACGTCAAGGGGACCGTGAACCTGACCCCGACCGCCCTCTCCCCCGGCAACCACACACTCCAGGTCAACTACCAGGTGGTGGCGGGCTCCTACCGGGGCGACGCCGTCTTCCAGGGGCTGGTCCTGGACAGCGGCGCGACGACGTTCGCGCCCGCGGCCCCGTCGAAGCTGGTCGAGTTCGTCGGCGACTCCATCACCGTGGGCACGACGAGTTCGCAGAACGCCCGTACCGCCTACGGCTGGCTGATCGGTGAGCGGCTGGGCGTCGAGCACACGCAGATCGCGCAGGGCGGGGCGTGCCTGGTGGCCGCGGCGGACGGATGCGTGGGACTGGAGCGGCAGTTCACCAAGCTCAACCCGAACGCGTCGACGCCCGACTGGAACTTCTCCCGCTACCGGGCCGACGCGGTCGTCATCAACCTCGGAACCAACGACGTGGGCCACGGGGTGAGTGCCGCGCAGTTCCAGTCGGCGTACAGCAGTCTGCTGCGCAAGGTGCGGGCCGCCTATCCGCAGGCGTGGATCTTCGCGCTGGAGACGTTCCGGGGACGGTTCGTCCCGCAGACCGAGGCCGCCGTGAAGGCCGCCGTCGCCGGTGGTGACGCCCGGGTCTCCTTCGTCGACACCACCGGCTGGCTGGGGTCGGGCGACCTGACCGACTCGGTGCATCCCAACGACCGGGGGCACCGGGTCATCGCCGACCGGCTCGCGCCGGTCATCGCGGCCCGGATCGGTTCATAGGAGCCCGAGGGCCGGGGGCGGGTCTCACATCGGGCCGGGGCCCGCTCCCCCCTTGAGACGTTCGAGGTCCGAGGGCCGCACCTGGATGACGAGCAGGGCGATCAGCGCGGCGACGGCGGTGAAGATCGCCGCCACGATGAAGGCGGCCGAGACGCCGGCGGTGAGGATCTCGTCGGACCAGGGCTTGGGCAGTTGCCCGGTGCGTTCGAACCGGATGCGCTCGGCCGGGGTCGCCTGCCGGAGGAAGTCCGGGACCTGCTTGTCCGCCTCGTTGGTGCTGGCGGTGCCGTACATCGTGACCAGGATGGACAGGCCGAGGGAGCCGCCGACCTGCTGGGTGGCGTTGAGGAGGCCGGAGGCCGCGCCGGTCTCCGGTGTGGGCACGTTGGACAGCGCCATGAGGGTCAGGGACACGAACTCCATGCCCATGCCCAGGCTGAAGACGAGCATCGGGCCGAGGACGCTGCCCGCGTAGGTGGAGTGCACGTCGGTCAGGGTCAGCCAGGCCAGACCCGTCGCGGCCAGGATCGCGCCCACCACCATGAACGGCTTGGGCCCGTAGACGGGCAGGAACCGTGAGGCCAGTCCGGCGCCGATGGCGATGACCGCGCTGACCGGCAGGAAGGCCAGTCCGGCCGAGAGCGGGCTGAACCCGAGCACGTTCTGCACGAACAGCGTGAGGAAGAAGAACATGCCGAAGATGGCGGCGGCCAGGCACAGCATGATGCCGTAGGTACCGGCGCGGTTGCGGTCGGCGAACATGTGCAGCGGTGTGATGGGCTGTTTCGACCGCCGCTCGATCGCGATGAAGGCCGCGAGGACCACGACCGCCCCGGCGAAGGAGGCGAGGGTGAGCGGGTCCCGCCAGCCGTCCTGCGCGGCTCTGATGAAACCGTAGACGAGCAGCACCATGCCCGCGGTGGAGGTGAGCGCGCCGGCGATGTCGAAGCGGCCGGGGTGGCGTTCGGACTCCCTGATGTAGCGCGGTGTGGCGAGCACGATGAGCAGGCCGATGGGCACGTTGACGAACAGCACCCACCGCCAGTTCAGCCATTCCACCAGCATGCCGCCGGCGAGCAGGCCGATCGCGCCGCCACCGGCCGAGACGGCGGCGAACACCCCGAAGGCGCGGTTGCGTTCCGGCCCCTCGCGGAAGGTGGTGCTGATCAGGGCGAGGGAGGTCGGGGAGGCGATGGCGCCGCCGACGCCCTGAAGGGCACGGGCGCCCAGGAGTTGGCCGGCGTTCTGGGCGAACCCGCCGAGCAGGGAGGCGAGCACGAACAGCAGCACGCCGAAGACGAAGACCCGCCGTCGGCCCAGGATGTCACCGGCCCGGCCGCCGAGGAGCAGCAGCCCGCCGAAGGTGAGGGTGTAGGCGTTCACCACCCAGGACAGGCTCGTGGTGGAGAACTCCAGCGAACTCTGGATGTGCGGCAGCGCGATGTTCACGATGGTGATGTCGAGGACCACCATCAACTGGCAGGAGGCGATGACCAGCAGTGCCATCGCGTTTCCGCCACCACCGGATTCCCTGGTGGTGGTCGCCTGTGGTGAAGCCGGCTGCGGGCTGCTGCCTGCGGTGTCCACCGTTCGACGGTACGCCCGCCTCTCCCGCCCCACCACTCGATCACCGTCGGGCCGGGCGGGGCCGGTTGCGTGGCGGCCGAGCTGAGATTCGCGCGCTGTGCGGGGATAATCCGGTCAAGGTGGCCCAGTGGGCCGCGTACGGCGGAGAGGAGCGACCGTGATCCGCGTTCTTCTCGTCGAGGGGACCCGTCTCGTGCGGGGTGCCTTCGCCGCTCTGCTGTCGCGGGAGGACGACATCGAGGTCGTCGCGGAGGCCGACGGCGACGGTGACGTCCTGGCGCGTGCCCTGGTATGCCGGCCGGACGTGGCCGTGATCGGCGTGGACTCCAGGGAGGGCGAGGAGATCGCCGTCCGGGGCGAGCTGCGGGCGCGGCTGCCGGAGTGCCGGCTGCTGCTGATGATGGCCTCGACGACACCCGAGCGGCTGCGCCGCATGCTCGATGTGCACGCCGCCGGTGTCATCTGCACCAACGCCCCTCCCGACCGGCTGGTGCACGGTGTGCGCAAGCTGGTGCGGGGGCAGCGGTTCGTCGACCCCGAATTCGCGCTCGCCGCGCTGGACGCGGGAGCGAACCCGCTCACCCCGCGTGAGGTGCAGGTGCTGCGGCTGACCGCCGACGGCACTCCGACGCGCGAGATCGCCGAGCGGCTGTGCCTGTCCGCGGCGACGGTGCGCAACCATCTGTCGGCGATCACCCGGAAGACGGGCGGGCGCAACCGGATCGACGCCATCAGGATCGCCACGGAGTCGGGCTGGGTGTGATCCACCATGCTCCTGCACGCCCCTTCACGCCCCCGTGGCGGGCCCTGGCGCAGGGACGGCCGGGCAGGTCATCGAGGTGTACCTGCCCGGCCCCCGCGGGCCTCGCGCCCTTCCCGGGATCTGCTTCGAGCATCCCAGCACGGGGGCACCGTCCACCAGCGCCTTTTGTCACGCGTGCGGTGTGAAAGCGTCCTTCGCGGACCGTGAGGAACGTCGGTGCGGGATGGGCGTTCGACTCGGTTGCGGGTCAGCGGCCGCCGCGGATGAGGCCCGTCAGATAGCGCCAGAGCGAGGAGCGCTGCCGGGCGGCCGGGTCCGGCAGGACCTCCTCGGCCGCCCCCGGCGCGGGCACGTCGGCCCACGGCCGGGGAGGCGGTGCGGAGGCGAGGTCGTACCGCACGGGCAGCGAGCGCAGGCCGCGCATGAAGGGCGAGGAGCGCCACGGCAGTTGATCGGCGGGCAGGGCGAGGTCGAGGTAGTCGAACCGCTCGAACAGGCGCCCCACCCCGGCCGCCGCGACCGCCGAGGCCAGTTCCCGCGCCGGGCACTGGCGCGGGCCCGCTCCCCAGGACAGGTGGGCCCGGGTGCTGATGGTGGTGCCCGAGGCGATGTGGTCGGCGAAGAGCGGGTCGGCGTGTGCGGCGCCCGGGGAGACCCAGACCGGGTCGCCGGCCCGGATGGTGTAGTTGCCGAGCTGGGTGTCCCGGGCGGCGAAGCGCGGGACGAAGTTGACCAGCGGCGGCTTGCGCATGACCACCCGGTTCATGGTCTCCCTGACCATCCCGGCGGACAGGCTGGCGCGCACGCTGCCCTCGCCCGAGATGACCTCCACGACGGTGTTGGAGATGAGGATGCCGACGTGGTCGGAGGTCATGCCCAGCAGCATGAACAGCTCTCGGGCGAGATGGTCCAGCGACAGGTCCGGGTGGGCGGCCAGCAGGTAGGAGGGGAAGTCGTCGCCCGGCTTCTCCAGCTTGAGCGCGGCCAGTTCGGCCAGCGTCGCCAGCAGGCGCTCCAGTGCGGCCTCGGCGTCCGGGCCGGCGTCCAGCACCCGCCACATGTCCATCAGCGCGTCGTCGCCCTGCGAGCCGGGGAAGCCCAGCAGGTGGCTGGCCACCATCAGGGGCAGCGGCCGGGAGAACTGGGCGGACAGGTCCGCGAGGCCGCTCTTGCCGCCCTGCCCGATGAGGGTGATCAGTTCGTCGGCGTAGGCGGTGACGGCGGCCTTCAGGCGCTTGGCCTGGGGGTGGCGGGGGTCCTGGAAGGGCTTGAGGGCGACGTCCCAGGCGGTGCGCAGCGGCCGGTAGCCGGCGCCGCCCTGGATGAGGATGTGGTTGACCTCCAGGGAGGGTCCCAGCGGCCAGTCGGCGGGCACCCTGCCCTCGGAGCGGGCCCGCCAGTTCTCCAGGCCCTTGGGCCAGCCGTCGTCGTCCTGGAGCACCTGGAGCGACTCCCGGTAGCCGAGAACCAGCCAGGCGGGCACCCCCAGCAGGTCGACCGGCGCGACGGACCCGTGCTCCCGGCGCAGCCGCTCGTAGACCAGCGCGGGACGCGTCTCGTAGTCCCTGGTCAGCAGCGGTTCGGGACTGAGTGTCTCCAGCCTCGTGTCGTCCAGGTCCACGGATCCGCCGTCACCCCACTGGGATTCCATCGTCTTGCCACCCTCCGACACGCCCTGTACCGGCGCACCATCAGTCGGTAGCCGGAAACGGTGGGGACCCTACCCCAGGCTGAACCCACGGGTAACGACGGGGGTCGGGTGGTGGGGGCGGTGCCGTGGCGTGTCAGGCTGCCGTGTAACCGAGTTGGCGGCGCATGTAGGGCGTCATGAGGCTCTTCGCCTTGGCCAGGGTGGTGGTGCGGCCGCCCAGCACGGCGGATTCGCCGCCCGGCACGGGCAGCACGGTCAGTCCGTCGGCGGGGCCGAACGGCACGATGAGCGGGGTGCGCCGGATCGGGCGGTACAGGCGCGGCTCCTTGCGGTGCCTGCCCGGACTGCGCAGGTGGGCGCGGATGTTGTGGGCGGCGAGGTCCGCCTGGGCGAGCGCGGCGGGGGTGATCTTGAGTTCGCTGATGTCGTTCACGTCGCCGACGGCGAACACGTCCGGTCTGCCCTCGACGCGGAGCGTCCGGTCGACCTTGACGCGTCCTGCGGCGTCGAGCCAGTCGCCGTGCCCGGCCAGGCGCAGCCAGAGCGTGTTGGGGGTGGTGCCGGTCGCCCAGAAGGACAGGTCGGCCTCGATGACGGTGCCGCGGGCGTCGCGGTAGGTGCCGAAGTCGGTGCCGGGCGAGATGAAGGACTCGAGCCGCACCTCGATGTCGTGGGACTCCAGCCAGGCCAGCGCCTTGCGTCCGGGGCGGGCCTGGCCCGTGGAGTCGAGCAGGGCGGACCCGGAGTGGGCGAGGGTGACCCGGGCGTCCGGGCGGGCGAGGCGGATCTCGGCGCTGAGTTCGACGCCGCCGGGGCCGCCGCCGACGACCAGGACGTGTTCGGCGGTGGCGATGTCGCGCTGGTGCCCGGCGAACGACTTGACCGCTTCCTCGGTGGTGGTGCCGGTGAAGCGGGCCGGTTCGGGGTAGTCGGCGCCGGTGGCGATCACGACCACGTCGTACGGCAGTCGCTCGCCGGTGGCGAGGACGACGTGCCGTTCGGCGGTGTCGAGGCGTACGGCCTTGCCGGTGACGACGCGGCCGTGGTGCAGCAGCCGGTCGTAGGGGATGAAGGGGGTGTGGGTCCACTCGGGGTGGACTCCGGCGCGCAGGGAGGCGATGCGGTGGAAGAAGACCTCCTTGCGGTCCACCAGCGTCACCCGGGCCGTGGTGTCGAGCCGCCTGGCCAGCCGGACACCGGCGTATCCGCCGCCGATCACCACTACGTCGCCGTCGTGCACACCGAGTCTCCTGTGCCTGTGGGGGGGAGAGCGAGGGCCGCCGCGGACGGGCCCCGCTCGGATCGACCCTCGGCGGCCACTCGACTGACGCGACAGTAGCGCTTGAAAACTAAAGGGATTCCGAGGTTCGGTGCATGTTCCGTGAAGGGTTCGGCACCTGACCGGCCGTCACCTGCCCCGGATCTTCCCGTCACCTGCCCCAGATCTTCCGGTACGCCTCCCGGTAACCCGACGGGTCCCAGGTGGTGGCGCCTTCGCTGTTGTCGGCCGTGGCGATGTGCACCGGCGCCACGTACCCGCTGTCGGGACGGCCGGAGAAGGCGCGGTTGAACTCGTCGACGATCTGCCAGCCCTGGAGGGACAGCGGCTCGGGCACGGTGGCGGCCTGGTACTGCCTGCTGTTCACGCGCTGGAAGGCGGACGGGTCGCCGTCGCCCGCCCCGATGTTGAAGGGCGGGCCCGAGCCCTTCTCACCGGCGGCGCGGAAGGCCGGGGCGGCGTCGGCGAAGTACAGGTCGTTGATGGCCACGGAGTGGGTCCAGCGGTCCCGGAAGCGGGAGAGCAGGGAGGAGATCTCCCGGGGGGTGCGGCTGCTGGCGTCGGGGATCGGGATGTTCTCCACCGAGAGCAGCCGCACGCCCTGACAGCTCGTCAGTTCCTCGCGGATCAGGTCGGACTTGTTGCGCGCGAAGGGGATCGACGCGTCCGTGATGAGCACGACACCGGCACGGCCGCCGGAGTCGGAGATGATCCACTGCGCGCTGATGCGGGCCACGTCCCGCACGCGGGTGGTGACGTTGGTGAACAGGTCGGGCCGCCGGCTGGGGCCGGGCTCGGGGACGGCGTGCCAGCCGATGAGCGGGATGCGCTGCGCGTTGGCCCGGGCGGTCTGCTGCGCCGTCGAGTCGGGGTCGAACCCGCCGATCACGATGCCCGAGGGACGCAGGGCCACGGCTTCGCTCATGGCCGCCTGGATACCGGCCGGGGTGCCGCCGCCGTCGATGACCCGGACGTTCCAGCCGATGGCCCGCGCGGCGTCCCGCACTCCGTCCGCGGCACCCGCCACGCCGGGGTTGGTCATGGTCTGGGCGACGAAGACGATCGTCTTGCCCGGCACCGCTTCGGGGCCGCTGGTGGGCCCCGACCAGGGGATGTCGGTGCGCTGCGCGCGGGTGACGGCCTCGCGGGCCCGGGCGTGGACGGCGGGGCAGCCGTTCGGGCCCGTCGCGGACTCCTCCGCGGTCTCGGAGGAACCGCGTTCGCAGCCGGTGAGGGCGGCGGCCGCGGCCAGCAGGGCGCACGAGGCCAGCCGCGCGGTGCGGACTGCGGGGGCGGCCTTGCGGGTGCGGTGCACGGGAGCTCCAGTGAGGGTTCGGCGCGGGTGCCGGACGGGTCAGGGCGGTGACGTGCCGCCCCCGGGCGCAGGAGCGGACGGGGGCGGTGCCGCGGGTGTGTCGCGGGCCGCGCCGCCGCGCAGCCTGCGGCGGGCCGCGTATCCGGCCAGGCCCACGGCGATCAGGAGGGTGCCGCCGTTGAACAGCGGGACCGTCCAGAACTCGGCGCCGAGCTGGGCGATGCCGGTGAGTCCGACGGCGAGGACGGCGACGGCGACGAGGGTGCCGAGGGCGTTGGGCCGGCCGGGCTTGATCGCCGTGGAGCCGAGGAGGGCGCCGACGAAGGCGGGCAGCAGGTAGTCGAGGCCCACGCTCGGGTTGCCGATCTGCTGCTGGGCGGCGAGCAGGACCCCGGCGAAGCCCACGATCAGGCCCGAGGCGGCGAACGCGTAGACGGTGTACGTGCGGGTCGGGATGCCCAGGAGGTCGGCGGCGCGCGGGTTCGACCCGACGACGTAGAGGTACCGGCCGAGCGGCAGCCGTTCCAGCACCAGCCAGAGGAGGGCCACGAGGGCGAGTACGTAGAAGGCGGGGACCGGGAGGCCGAGGAAGGAGGAGTCGTAGAGGTCGGTGAACGCGGGCGGCAGGCCCCGCGGGCCGGGGACGATCCGGCCGCCGTCGGTGATCCAGCCGGTCACGGCGTACAGGATGCTGCCGGTGCCCAGCGTGGCGATGAAGGAGTCGATCCGGCCGAACTCGACGACGACGCCGTTCAGGACGCCCACGACCAGCCCGCCGGTGAGCACCGTGAGGCAGGCCGGGGCCCAGGGCCAGCCCTGCTCGACGACGAGCCAGAGCACCATCACATGGGCCAGGCCGAGGGCGTATCCGAGGGAGAGGTCGAACGCGCCGGTGACGATGGGCAGCATGGCGGCGAGGGCGAGGACCGCCGGGATCGACTGGTTGGACAGGATCGAGTCGAGGGTGTCCAGCGTGGGGAACGTGTCCGGCAGGGCGAGGGAGAAGACCAGGTAGAGCAGGGCGGTGAGGGCGAGCAGGCCGTAGGCGCCGACGAGGTGGCCGCCGGGGCGGCGCCCGGGCCGCGGCGGCGTCATGGGTGCCCTGCCGGGGACGGGGGCAGGGCCGAGGCCGCCCGGGTCAGTCCGGCGACGGTGAGGGCGGGACCGCTCAGCTCTTCCGTCACGGTCCCGCGCACGAAGACCAGCGTGCGCCGGCACACGCTCGCCACCTCCTCGAAGTCGGTGGAGAGCAGCAGGACCGCGAGGCCCGCCTCCAGCGCCTCGGCCAGCAGGCGGTGGATGGCGGTTTTGGCCCCGACGTCGACACTCGCGGTCGGCTCCTCCAGGATCAGCAGCCGCAGATCCGACCGCAGCCGGCGGCCGATCACGACCTTCTGCTGGTTGCCGCCGGACAGCGTGGCGATGGGGATCTCGGGATCCGGCGGGCGCACCGCGAACCGTTCGATCAGGGCCGCGGCCCGGGCCCGTTCGCTGCGGGGGCCGATCCAGCGCGGTGCGCGCGGGCCTCCCGCGCGGGGGTCGGCCAGGAGGTTCTCCCGTACGGTCAGCTCGGCGAGGCAGCCTTCGCGCAGCCGGTCGCCCGGTACGAGACCGACCCCGAGGGCGACGGCCTCCGCGACCGAGCGGGGGCGGTACGGACGTCCCCGCAGCGCGGCCCGCCCTCCGAGCAGGGGCCGGGCGCCGGCGAGGGCTCGGCCGAGGTCAATGTGCCCGGCTCCGGAGAGGCCGACCAGGCCGAGCACCTCCCCGGCCGCCAGCTCCAGACCGACGGGTCCGGCCCCGGCGGTACGCACGCCGTCGAGGGTCAGGACGGGCGGCGCTGCGGCCGGTGCCCTCGCGGGGCGGGGGGTGGCCGGTGCGGCCGCCTCGCCGACGATGTCCTGGACCAGCCGGGCCGGGTCGCGGTCCGCCGTCCGGCCGTGGCTGACGAGACGGCCGTCGCGCAGGACGGCGTACGCGTCGGCCACCTGGCGGACCTCGTCCAGGCGGTGGCTGACGTAGAGGAGGGCGTGCCCGCGGTCGCGCAGGTCGTGCAGGACGCCGAAGAGCCGGGCGCTGTCCGCGGCGGGCAGGCGGGCGGTCGGTTCGTCGAGGACGAGGAGCCGGGCGCGGGCGGCGAGGGCCCGGGCGATCGCGACCAGGGAGCGGTCGGCGGGCGTGAGGGTGGAGACCGGCGCGTCGGGGTCGAGGTGGGCGGCGACGGTGCGCAGGGCGCCGGCACAGCGCGCGCGGGTGCGCCGCCAGGAGATCAGCCCGGACCGGCGTGCGTAGCCGGTGGTCAGGGCGAGGTTCTCGGAGACGGTCATCCACTCCACGAGGCCGAGGTCCTGGTGGATGAAGGACATGCTCCGGGTGGCGGCGGGACTGCCGAGCGGCTCCCCCGCGACGGTGATCTGACCGGCGTCGGCCTGGTGGACTCCGGCGAGGATCTTGATGAGGGTGGACTTCCCGGCGCCGTTGGGTCCGAGCAGGGCGAGGACGCTGCCCGGACGGACGTCCAGGTCGACCCCGGCCAGCGCGACGGTGCCGCCGAACCGTTTGCTGAGCCCGCGGATGCGGAGCAGGGGTTCCGGCCCGAACGGCGAAGCCGTCTTCGCCGACCTGTCGGGAGTGTCGCGCACCCGATCAAATTACAGCATTTCGGGCACTCTTCGGCTCGTCACGGCTCCACTCGCTCACGCGGCGTCGATCCCGCATTCGGCCCAGATGACCTTGCCCTCCGGCAGATAGCGCGTCCCCCAGCTCTGCGAGAGCTGCGCGACGAGGAACAGACCGCGGCCTCCCTCGTCGGTACTGGCCGCGCGGCGCAGGTGGGGGGCGGTGTTGCTGGCGTCGGAGACCTCGCAGATCAGCGTGCGGCCGTGCAGCAGCCGCACCCGGATGGGCTCGGCGCCGTGCCGGATGGCGTTGGTGATCAGCTCGCTGAGGATCAGCTCCGCGGCGAACGCGGTGTCGTCGAGGCCCCGCTCGGACAGCCACCGCATGGCGCACGCCCGGACCTCACCGACGAGGGCCGGGTCGGCGGACAGCTCCCAGGTGGCGACCCGGGCGGGATCCATGGCGTGCACGCGGGCGACCAGCAGGGCGATGTCGTCGTGCGGGTGCGCGGGCGCGACGGTGTCCAGGACCGCCTGGCAGGTCTCCTCGGGGGCGCGCCCGGGACGGGCCAGGGCCTCGCGCAGCTGCTCCAGGACCAGGTCGACGTCGCGGTGCCGGTCCTCGATGAGCCCGTCGGTGTACAGGACCAGCTGGCTGCCCGCCGGGAGGTCGACCTCGACGGCGTCGAAGGGCAGGCCTCCGAGACCGAGCGGTGGCCCGGCGGGGAGGTCGGGGAAGCTCACGGTGCCGTCGGGCAGCACGAGCGCGGGCGGCGGGTGACCGGCCCGGGCCATCAGGCACCGCTGCGTGGTCGGGTCGTGGATGGCGTAGAGGCAGGTCGCGCCGATGACGCCGGCGCCCTTGCCGTCCGGGTCCTCCCGGTCGAGGCGGCCCACGAGGTTGTCCAGGTGGGTGAGGACCTCCTCCGGCGGGAAGTCGAGCTCGGCGAAGCTGCGCGCGGCGGTGCGCAGGCGGCCCATCGTGGCCGCGGAGAGCATGCCGTGGCCGACGACGTCGCCGACGAGGAGTCCGACGCGGGCGCCGGACAGGGGGATGACGTCGTACCAGTCGCCGCCCACATCGGACTCGGCGGGCAGGTAGCGGTGGGCCACCTCGACGGCGTCCTGGTCGGGCAGGCCGTGCGGGAGGAGCCGGCGCTGGAGGGCCAGGACCATGGTGCGTTCGTGGGTGTAGCGCCGGGCGTTGTCGATGGACAGGGCGGCGCGGGAGGCGAGTTCCTGTGCCAGGGAGCGGTCGTCGTCCCCGAAGGAACCGCCGGCCCGGTAGAAGCTGGCGATGCCGAGTACCACGCCCCGGGCGAGCAGGGGCACCGCGATCAGGGACTGCACATGGGTCAGGAGGCGCTCGGTGTGCTCGGGGTCCTGGGCGAGCCAGCCCGCGGCGGCCTTCAGATCCGGCTCCAGCACGGCCTCGCCACGGGTGAGACAGCGCAGCTGGGGTGCGGTCGGGCCGTAGTCCATACGCTTGCCGGGCGGAGTGAAGGGCAGTCCCTCACGGATGCCGTGGAGGACGGTGCGGCGCAGGTCGGCGAGGGGGTCGGCGGACTCCTCGCCCCGCAGCACGGCGTCGGGCAGGTCGATGGTGACGAAGTCGGCCAGTCCGGGAACGGCCGTCTCGGCCAGTTCCTCGGCGGTGCGGCGCACGTCCAGGGTGGTGCCGATGCGGGTGCTGGCCTCGGACAGCAACTCCAGACGCCGACGCGCTGCCAGGGCGTAGGCCCCGACGTGCGGCTCCCCCAGCATCACCAGTCCCCGCGCGGGGAACGCGGCTTCGGACGGCACACGGGGCGGGCGACGCCCTCCGCCGTCGGGCGGCGGTGCACCGTCCGACGTGGGTACACCGTCCGGCGCGGACACACCGTCCGGCGTGGGTACACCGTCCGGCGCGGGTGCGCCATCCGGAGGCGGTGCACCGTCCGGCGTGGGCGCGTCGGGTTCGGCGGCGCTGCGGCCGCCGTCGGCCGTGACGACCGCGTCGGGCTCGGCCGGGCCGTCCGCTTTCGGCGTGGCCCCACCTCCCCCGCCCGCCGCCGGAAGAGCTCCGTCGGGCCCGACAGGCTCATCCGACCCGGCAGGCGCATCCGGCCCGGAGTCCGCCCCGAACCGGGCCGTCGCGCCACCGGGCCAGGAGGCATCCCCACGGCTGCCGGGCGCGCCGGGGGTAAGGGGTGCGTCGGGCTCGGCGGTCGTGCCGGGCGCGCCGGGGGCGACGGATGGGTCGGGCCCGTCGGTCATACCGGACGTGCCGGGGGCGACGGGTTCGGCGGGTCCGTCGGGCCCGGCAGCCGCGTCCGCTGCGGCGGAACCGCGGCCTCCGGTGGAGGTGGCCGCCCGGCCGGGGGACGCGGCGAGGAAGCCGGACGGAAGGGTGAGCGCCGGGCGCGCGAACGAGAGCGCGGCGGCGAGCGGAAGGAGTTCGTCCGTCTGGTGGGGTATGACGAGGGGTTCTCCCGCCGGGACGCCCAGCAGCTCGGCCTCGATGGCGATGCCCCGCACGCCGGATCCGCTCCTCACCGGACGGCTCACGAGCGTCACCCGCCGGCCGTCGGACAGGGTCACCTCGAGGGTCCCCGGCCGGGCGCCGGAGATCAGCGCCGCGGCCTTCTCCTTCAAGAGCTCCTGGTCGACGGGACGCAACGCGTTCACGAGGGCGCCCACCGCCACACCGCGGCGGGGACCGGCCGTCTCGGCCGCGGTGGCCAGATACGTTCGCAACAGGGCGCGCTCGTGCGCCGAGCTCTGCATAAGGAGTCGCCGTTCGATGCCCTCGGCGGCCCTGCGGATGGCGACGCCCAGCGCGGGCCGCTCGAAGCCACGCGGGTAGCCGAGGCACAGCACGCCCTCGATGCGCCCGCTGAGCGGGTCCCGGACGGGCAGCGCGACGCAGGCGCTCTGCTGGGAGCGCTCCGCGAAGTGCTCGGCGCCGTAGACGCGGATGAGCTGCCGCTCCGCCAGGGCCAGCCCGATGCCGTTGGTGCCGGCGACCTGCTCGGCGAAGACGAACCCGGGCACGACCTGGATGGCCGGCAGGCTCCTGGCCATCGACGGGTCCCCGAAGCGGCGCAGCAGCACCGTCCCGTTCGCGTCGGCGACGGAGATGTTGACCTGGCTCCCGGCGAACGTGGCCTGCAAACGGTCGAGCACCGGCGCGGCCGCCCGGACGATCCGGCCTCCCGGGTCGAAGTCGTCCCGGTAGGGCAGGTCGACCGCGTCCGGCGACAGCCCCAGGGAGCGGCTGCGCTGCCACGAGTTGAGGATGGACGTCCGTACACCGGCCGCGACCGGCTCGCCCTGGAGGAACCGTTCACGAAGACTCACGGGCCCCGTGCCGTCCGTCGCACGCCCCGCCGGCTTGGGTTCCTCGTCGGACCGAACCACGCTTCGCCTCACTTGCGCCCGCGATAATCCGCTGCTCGGAAGAGAGTCTGGCATTGATGAGGATACGGGCATAACGGTCACACGTCACGGTGCAGCCGGGACCCACGGGACCGGTGAGCGGCGGACGGGAGCGGGCGGCGGAGCGGACGGGCGGCGCTCACCCCAGGAAACTCAGGCGTACCTTGCGTTCGGGGTTGTCCCTGTTGGTGTCGACCAGGCACACCGACTGCCAGGTGCCGAGTTCCAGTCGGCCGCCCACCACCGGCAGGGTCGCGTGGGGCGGGACGAGGGCGGGCAGGACGTGGTCGCGGCCGTGACCGGGGCTGCCGTGCCGGTGCTGCCAGCGGTCGTCGGCGGGCAGCAGGGTGTGCAGGGCGGCCAGCAGGTCGTCGTCGCTGCCGGCGCCGGTCTCCAGGACGGCGATGCCGGCCGTCGCGTGCGGGACGAAGACATTGAGCAGACCGTCGCGACCGGCCGCCGCCTCGCGCAGGAAGGACTCACAGTCGCCGGTGATGTCGAGGACCCGCTCGGCGGTACCGGTGCTGACGTTCAGGACTCGCGTGGTGAAGACATCTGACATGCTCCCATCCTGACGCACCCGGTGGCCGTCCCCGGGACATGCCCGGCCGGTGGCGAGCCCTCCACCCCGCCGCCGCCTGCGCCACCCACCTCCCGTCGCGCCGGGCGATCGCCGAGGGAAGATCCACGCCTCCGCCCCGGTTGGTAGAAGTGTGAACAACACACACGAGGTCGACGTGGTCGTCATCGGCGCGGGTCAGGCAGGTCTGGCCGCCGCCTACCACCTGCGGCGATCCGGTTTCGAGCCGGACCGCGACTTCGTCGTGCTGGACCACTCCCCCGGCCCCGGCGGCGCCTGGCAGTTCCGGTGGCCCTCGCTCACCTACGGCAAGGTGCACGGGATGCACGCCCTGCCGGGCATGGAACTGACGGACGCCGCCCCGGAGCGGCCGTCCGCCGAGGTGATCAGCGCCTACTTCGACCGCTACGAGCGGGCCTTCGATCTGCGGGTCAGGCGTCCGGTGGACGTGCGGACCGTACGCGAGGGGCCCGGTGGCCGGCTGCTCGTCGAGACTTCGGACGGCGTGTGGGCGACTCGCGCGCTGATCAACGCGACCGGCACCTGGGACCGGCCGTTCTGGCCGCGCTATCCCGGCCAGGAGACCTTCCGGGGGCGGCAGCTGCACACGGCGCAGTATCCCGGGCCCGAGCAGTTCGCCGGGCAGCGGGTCGTGGTGGTGGGCGGCGGCGCCTCGGGCACCCAGCATCTGCTGGAGATCGCCTCGTACGCGGCGGCCACCACCTGGGTGACACGGCGCCCGCCGGTCTTCCGTGAGGGGCCCTTCGACGAGGACGCGGGCCGCGCGGCGGTCGCGCTCGTCGAGGAACGGGTGCGGCAGGGACTGCCGCCCCGCAGCGTCGTCTCGGTGACGGGGCTGCCGCTCAACGACGCGATCCGGCAGGGCATCGAGGACGGGGTGCTCGACCGCCAGCCGATGTTCGACCGCATCACGCCCACGGGTGTGGACTGGGCCGACGGCCGCCACGTCGACGCCGACGTCATCCTCTGGGCCACCGGCTTCCGCGCCGCCCTCGACCACCTCGCCCCGCTCCGGCTGCGCGCCCCGGGCGGCGGCATCCGCATGGAGGGAACGCACGCGGCGGCGGACCCCCGCGTCCACCTCGTCGGCTACGGCCCGTCGGCCAGCACCATCGGGGCCAACCGGGCCGGCCGCGCCGCCGTACGGGACATCAGGCGACTGCTGGAGAGGGAACCGGCCGCGGCGTGAGGCCGGGCGGCACCGACGCGCCCGTCACCCGGCCGCCCGCACCCCGCCCTTGTGGTTCCGCGCGTTGAACTCCGCGACGTTGCGCTGGTGTTGCTGGTAGTCCGCCGTGAAGCGGGTGTCGCCCGGGCGGACCGTGACGAAGTACAGCCAGTCACCCGGGGGCGGGTCGACGGCCGCGCGCATCGCCTCCTCGCCCGGGTTGTCGATGGGCGTGGGCGGCAGGCCCATGCGCTGGTACGAGTTGTACGGGCTGTCGATCCGGGTGTCGCTCTCCGTCGTGCGGAGGGTGGAGCGGTTGAGGGCGTAGTTGATGGTGGAGTCCATCTGCAGCGGCATGCCGCGTTCGAGGCGGTTGAAGATCACCCGGGCAACCTTGCCCATGTCGGCCCTGGTGGCCGCTTCCGCCTGGACGATGCTCGCGATGGTGACGGCCTGGTAGACGTTCATGGCGTTGCGCTGCGCCCCGGCGGCGATGGGCGCGCCGTTGAACTTCTCGTTGGCGGTGTCGACCATCAGCGCGAGGAGCTTGTCCGGCGTGGTCTTCTCCCGGAGCGGATACGTGGCCGGGAAGAGATAGCCCTCGGGGTTGCCCTCGGCGTCGTTCGGCAGTTTCAGGGCGGCCTTGTCCAGGGACTTCCTGGTGCTTCCCGGGGGCAGGGCGAGGGCCTTGTCGACGGCCGCGTAGACCTGGCTCGCACGCCAGCCCTCCGGGACGGCCAGCGTCGTGGGCCGGCCCTCTTCCTCGGTGCCGAGGGTCAGCAGCGGCACCGCCACGGCGGTACCGACCACGACGGCCCCGGCCGCGACGAGGGCGATGCGGCCCCGGCGCGTCAGTCGGATCGTGCTCCGTGGCGGAGTGTTCTTCTGCATGCGGGCACGGTAACCCGCATATCGTCACAAACCCGGCATATTTTCATCTTGTCGGTTCCAGTTGGGCGTCCCGGCGTACGAGCGCCGCATACCGGCCGCCCAGGTCCAGGAGCTCCTCGTGCGTGCCGCGTTCCACCGCCCGGCCCGCGTCGAGGACCACGATCTGGTCGGCGCCGCGCACGGTGGAGAGCCGGTGGGCGATGGTGAGGGTGGTGCGGTTCGCCGACAGGGCGTCGATGGCGTCCTGGACGGCCGCCTCGGTCCGGGTGTCCAGGGCGCTGGTGGCCTCGTCGAGGATGAGGACCGGCGGGTCGCGCAGGATGGTGCGGGCGATGGCCAGGCGCTGCTTCTCCCCGCCGGAGAAACGGTGGCCGCGCTCTCCGACGACGGTGTCGTAGCCGTCGGGCAGGGCGGCGATGTGGTCGTGGATCTGCGCCGCCTCGGCCGCCTGACGCAGTTCCTCGTCGGTGGCGTCGGGCTTGGCGAAGCGCAGGTTGTCGGCGACCGAGGCGTGGAAGAGGTACGTCTCCTGCGAGACGACGCCGACCGCGCGGGCCAGGGTGTCGAAGTCGAGGTCGCGGACGTCGACCCCGTCGAGGGTGACGCGGCCGCCGGTGACGTCGTAGAGCCGGGGCACCAGATAGCCGAGGGTGGACTTGCCCGCGCCGGTGGGTCCGACGATCGCGAGACTGCCTCCGGCCGGGACGGTGAGGTCGATGCCGTCGAGGACGGGAGCGCCCTTGCCGTCGTAGCCGAAGGAGACGTTCTCGAAGCGCACCTCGCCCTTGACCCGGTCCAGACGCACCGGGTCGGGGCGCTCGGTGATGTCGATCGGCAGGTCGAGGTACTCGAAGATGCGCTGGAAGAGGGCGAGCGAGGTCTGGATCTGCACACCGGTCGACAACAGGCTCACGGCCGGGCGGAACAGGCCCTGCTGGAGCGAGACGAAGGCGACGATGGTGCCGATGGAGACCTCGGGGCCGCCCAGCTGGAGGGCCATGCCGGCGGTCCAGTAGATGACGGCGGGCAGGGCGGCCATGACGATGGTGATGACGGCCATGCGCCACCGCCCGGCCATGTTCGACCGGACCTCGAGGTCGACCAGTTCCTCCGACTCCTCGGCGAAGGACCTGGTCAGCGAGTCCGAGCGGCCCATGGTGCGGCCGAGCAGGATGCCGCTGACGGAGAGCGACTCGGTGACGGTGGCGGCCATGGCTGCCATCTGCTTCTGGCGCTGGGTGGTGATCTTCCGGCGTTCGTTGCCGACGCGGCGGCTGATCCACACGAACACCGGCAGCAACAGCAGGGAGACGACCGTCAGGCGCCAGTCCAGGGCGATCATCGCGACGATCGTGGCGACCACGCTGGTGACGTTGGAGACCAGGGAGGTCGCGGTGGAGGTGACGGTGGCCTGCATGCCGCCGATGTCGTTGGCGATGCGCGACTGCACCTCGCCCGTGCGCGTGCGCGTGAAGAAGGCCAGGGACATGCGCTGGAGCCGGCCGTAGACGGCGGTGCGCAGATCGTGCATGACGCGCTGGCCGACCGTCGTGGAGATCAGGGTCTGGAGGACTCCGAAGACGCTGGTGAGGACCGCGCTGAGGATCATGCCGAGGGCGAGCAGGCTGAGCAGGCCCGTGCGCCCCTCGGGGATCGCGACGTCCAGGATCTCCTTCAGCAGGAAGGGGGTGGCGACCGAGACCAGCGACGCGGCACCGACCAGCAGGCCGACGATCGCGAGGCGGCCCCGGTAGGGGCGGAAGAGGCCGAGGATGCGGCGGACCTGCCGGGGCTGCTCCTTCGAGTCGGCCGGTGGGGTCCAGGAGGCTTCACGGTCGGGATGCATGGGCTCCTACGAGGGATGCGGCGGATCGGATCACAGCTCATTGTTACCTATACTCACAATGAACTGCATCCTGATATTGTTCCCGCATGACCACGCCCGACTCCGACGGCCTGCTCGCCGAGCAGTTGCTGCGGCTCACCCGTCGTGTGCACCGCATCCAGAAGCGCCATCTGGAGCAGCGCGACCTCGGCATCACCCCGGCTCAGTCCCGCCTGCTGCGCACGCTGGCGCACTGGGGCTCGCCACCGCGCATGGCGGACCTGGCGGAGCGCCTCGAGGTGGTGCCGCGGGCCGTGACGACTCTGGTCGACGCCCTGGAGGCGAGCGGCAAGGTGCGCCGGGTCCCGGACCCCGCGAACCGGCGGGTGATCCGCATCGAGCTCACGGACGACGGCCGGGCTGCGCTGCGCGAACTGCGGGCGGCCCGCAGGTCGGCCGCCGAGGAGATCCTCGCGCCGCTGACGGGCGATCAGCGCGAGGCGCTCGGTGGGCTGCTGAACACACTGATCGACGGGGAACCGGTCAGGTCCTGCTGACCGGCCGAACCCCGCAGACGGACCGCGGCCGTCGCTCCTTCGTCCGGAGCGGCGGCCGCGGTCCGTGCGGTCCCGTCAACCCGCCCCGGCGGCGGGCTCCCTGAGCTCCTCGGGCGCCGTGGACTTCTGGGCCGGGATGGCCGCGGCGAGCGCGCCGGCGCCGGTCTCACCGCCGGCGGCCCCCTCATCGCCGTCCGGCTCGGAGGTGTCCTCCCCGTCGAGCACCCTCTTCGCCCTGTCGGTGTCGAGGGCTCCCTCCCAGCGGGACACCGCGAAGACGGCGACACAGTTGCCGAGCAGGTTCGTCACGACCCGCATCGAGTCCATGATGCGGTCCACGCCGAGCAGCAGCGCGACGGCGCCGGTGGGGATCGCCCCCAGGGACGAGGCGGTCGCGGACAGGGCGAGGAACGCGGAACCGGGAACGCCCGCCATGCCCTTGCTCGTCAGCATCAGCACCAGGACGACGGTGATCTGCTGACCGAGGCTCAGGTCCACGCCCACCGCCTGGGCGATGAACAGCGTACCGATGGACAGGTAGAGCGAGGCCCCGTCGAGATTGAAGGAGTAGCCGGTGGGGAGCACCAGCCCCACAGCGTCGTCCCGGGCACCGGCCCGGCGCAGTTTCTGCATCACGCGCGGCATGACCGACTCGGTGGAGGCGGTACCGAGCGCCAGGAGCATCTCCTCGCGGATGTAGCGCAGGAACTTCCAGAGGCTGAGCCCTGTGACGGCCTTCAGGGCGACGGCGAGCAGCGTGAGGAACAGCGCCGCGGCCACATAGCAGACCACGATGAGCTCGGCGTACGTCCGTATCACGCCCAGACCGTAGTTGCCGACCAGGTGGGCCATCGCCCCGAACACCGCGAGCGGTGCCAGCCGCATGATGAAACCGACGACCGCGAAGACGATCTCCTGCGCCTGCTCGACGGCCGGCAGGATCTTCGGCACCTTGGTGTGCCCGAGGTGCAGCAGGGCCGCGCCCACCAGGCAGGCCAGGATGAGGACTTGGAGCAGCTCGTTCTCGGCGAAGGCGCCGACGAAGCTCTGCGGCAGCGCGTTCAGGACGAACTCGGTGGTCGAGGGCAGGTGGCCCCCGCCGGTCGTCGCGTCCACCGCCTTGGTGTCCAGCGAGGCGGGGTCGACGTTCATGCCCCTGCCCGGTCCGACGACATTGGCCGCGACCAGACCGATGACCAGGGCCGCCGTGGAGGCGATCTCGAACCAGACGAGGGCCTTGACCCCGATCCGGCCGAACGCCTTGAGGTCTCCGGCCTGGGCGATGCCGACGACGACCACGCAGAACACCAGGGGCGAGATCACCGTCTTGATGAGCCGGGTGAAACCGTCGCCGAGCGGCTGGAGAGCCGTGGCCGTGTCCGGCCACAGCTTCCCGACGACGATTCCGAGGACCAGCGCGACGGAAACCTGCGCGAAAAGCGAGGTGCGTAGGGTGCGTGCGAGGCGGCGCGGAAGGGACGCTGCGGAGGGCGGCACGAAGCCTCCTAAGGGGGACGGGGCGCGCAGAAGCCGGAGGGGACTTCTGTGATACGGAATGCAAATTCCGTTTACGACACTCTGGGCGCTGTCTCGATCACGCACAAGACCGCAGCGTTTCGGCCAGGTAAAAATGCCATCGCCGCCGCGCCTCACTCGCCCCGCGACACCCTCAGCAACGCCTGCGGTCTCCCGTGAGCACCCCCTGAACAGTGGTCAGGGTGCGGTCGTGGCAGCCGTGCGAGCCGTACAGCCGGTAGCGCTCGCTCGTGGTGCCGACCGCGTGACGCTGGTCGCGCGGCACGTTCGCCGTGTAGGTCGCGTCGCCCGTGACGGTGTCGTCGAGCCTCGACCACGCGACGCGCCGCCCGCCGTGCGTCCTGACGACCGTGGCGCGGTCGCCCAGGGTCAGCACGGTGCGCAGCCGGTCGCCCGCGCCGAGGGTGGTCGTGCCGTCCATGGTGTAGGTGCGGTGGGTGCGCGTGGCGCGTCCGCCGACGGTCACCGACTCGGCGTCGGTCCACGTGGCGTCGAGTGCGTCGGTCGTCTCGCCGTCGGTCCAGCGGTGCGTGGAGGTGTGGGTCAGCGAGCGGCTGACCGTCGTCCTGACGCGGCCGTGCGAGGTGTCTACGTAGCCGCCCACGGTCAGCCGGTGGCCGCCCTCGGTCTCGACGCGGTGCTCGGAACCGGGCGTGTAGGCCGACGAGTTCGTGAGGCCGTCCGCCCTGTGCACGGTGAGCTTGCCGGTGACCCGCTCGCTTCGCTCGTCCTGCCAGACGAGGATGTTCACCGGCGTGCTCCAGCCGCTCTGCCCCTCGGGCACGCCGGCGACCGTGACCTCGACGCGGTGCGGACGGCCGTCGTTGAGGATCCCGGCGAAGGGCGTGAGGTCGTAGGTGACCGGCTTGACGTCGAAGGCGCGCGGACCCGGGATCACGTACCAGAGGAACGGGTTGGACCAGCCCCCGGTCCACACCGTCGGGAACGGGGCGGCGATGCCCGCGAGTCGCCCGTCGACGCTGATCCGCACCTCCCGGTAGGGGCCCTGCCCGGCCTTGCAGGAGTACGGCGCCGGTTCGGGGACCGTCAGGTACCAGTACTCCTCGCAGCCGCCGCCGGAGCCGGTCGCGTAGACCTCGGCGAGGACGCGCTCACTGTTGCGCGGGGTGGTGAGGGCCGAGTCGCCGTCGAGGGTGAGGACCCGGTCGGGAGTCGTCCCGTCGGGGCGGCCCGGGTAGAACGTCAGCGTGACCTCGACGTCGAACACGCCCGTGTAGGTGTCGTCGACGACGTTGCCGATGAGCATCTCGACGTCCCCGGGCGCGCGGAAGGTGTCGCTGTAGCGCGTGACGTCCTTCTCCACGGACCACTCGATGCCGTCCGGGGAGGGCTGCGGAGTCGATGTCCGGAAGACCTCCACCCCGCCGACGTGGAGGTGGCCGAGCCGGTCGTACTGGCGCCCCTTGACCTTGCCGTCGAGCCGGAGCACCACCGTGCTCCAGCGGTCGCCACAGCCGACCGGCGGGGTGTACGTGCCGCGGTACGGGGTGAAGTCGCGGAACCGCGCCCGCACGAGGGTGACTTCGCAGGACTTCCCGGCGGGCCTCTTCACGGGCGGCGCGGCCGTGACCGGGTCGTGCCAGTCGGTGCCGAACTCGGCGGGTGCGCCGGGGGCCGGGGCGGCGGCCGCCGGGACAGGGGCGGCCGCCGCCCCGGCGGGACCGGTACCGAGGAGGGTGCCCGCCAGGAGGGTCGCTCCGGCGAGCATGGACATGACGATCCGTCTCTTCATGGCGGTGTTCTACGGGAGTCGGCCACCCGCGCAATGAGCACTAAGCCGCCAGGTCGGCCCGGTCCCCCATCACCACCACGGGACGCTGTCGCGGGTCGAGCGTGCGCAGCAGGTACCTCATCGCCTGCTCGGGGAGGCTGACGCAGGCCGACGTGCCGCTGCCGTGGTCCATGTGCAGCCAGATCCCGCCACCCTTCTTCTGACCCTCGGGGCGGGTCTGGTCGTTCGGCGGGGTGCCCTTGACGCGGTTGTAGTCGATGGCGATGACGTAGTCGAAGTCGTGCCAGTAGGACTTGGACCACCAGCGCGGTGCGGCGAAGGCCGCGGAGTGGGTGTACGGGAGCCGGGAGCCCGGATCCGGCAGCACGCCGCCCGCGTCGCTGAGGGTGAACACGCCCACCGGGCTGCGGTCGTCGTCCTCGTGGTGGTCGGTGGTCCAGCCCTTCTTGCCGTTGTGGCCGGCCCAGCCGCGCTCGCGCTGCCAGGTCGAGCCGTGCTTGGTGTAGAGCACGACCGTGGAGGCGGCGGAGTCCTTCCCGTCGCCGTAGACCGCGACGACCTGGCGGGAGCCGGACGGGATCCGCCGCTGGAGCCGCTCGCCGACACCGGGAATGCGCGTCGGGGCGGCCTTGGCCGCGGGGGTGTGGGCCGCCCGGCCCGCGGCATCCGTGCCCCCGGTGCCCTTCGTGTTGCCGCAGGCGGACAGAGCCGTCAGAAGAGAGGCGAGGACCGCCGCCGCGGCCACCGCTCGTCGTACGCCACCACTGTGCATCGCTCCATGGTCGCACCGGGTTCGGAACGACGGTGGGTGAGGTCCGGACGGTCGGCCCGTCGCCGGGCGAGTGCACCCGGCTCGCTGTCGGCTGTCGGCCGATTCCGCACGACTGTCGAACGGTTCCGCGCGACGGTCGGCTGGTTCCGTAACGCGCGAGGACCGATTCCGCACGACGGTCGGCCGATCCCGCACGATGGTCGGCCGGTTCCGTACGGCGGACGGAAAACCGTTTGCCTCCGGCCCCGCCGCGACGCGAACCTGTCACGGTTTGCTGCCTCCGTCGGCGGGCGCCCTCGCCTCCCCCGCCGACCCGCCTCCCCATCCGTTCGCCCCCTGACACGAGCCACTGGGACGTCATGCAGATTCGAGATCTTCCCTACCCCGACCCAGGCGTGCCGGACGCGCGTTCGGGCCCCCGATTCCTGTGGTGGCTCTTCAGGAATCAGCTGGGCGGCCAGCTCAAGTCGCTGGCCTGGGGGCTGCTGCACTTCGCCTCCGTCGCCGCGCTGCCCTTCTGTGTCGGCGTCGCCGTCCAGGCCGTCGTCGACCGCTCCGGCTCCCGACTCGCCCTGTCCGGCGGTCTGCTGGCGCTGGCCTGCGTCGGCAACGCGGTCGGCGACACCTTCCTGCACCGCACCGCCATCACCAACTGGATCACGGCCGCCGCCCGCGTGCAGCAACTCCTCGCCCGCAAAGCCGCCCATCTGGGCTCGGCGCTGACCCGGCGGGTCGCGGCCGGTGAGGTGGTGGCGGTCTCGACGGGTGACGTCGAGAAGATCGGCTGGTTCGTCGAGGCCCTGTCCCGGTTCACCGCGGCCCTGGTCACCATCGTGCTGGTCTGTGCCGGCCTGCTCGTCTACCAGCCGGCACTCGGTGTGGTCGTCGCCGTGGGACTGCCCGCGCTGGCGCTCGCCGTGCTGCCGCTGCTCCCCCGCGCCACCCGGCGCGCCGACACCCAGCGGGAGAAGGCCGGACGCGCCACCGAACTCGCCTCGGACACCGTCGCCGGCCTGCGCGTGCTGCGCGGCATCGGCGGCGAGCAGCTGTTCCTCGACCGCTACCGCAGCGCCTCCCAGGAGGTCCGCCACGCGGCCGTGCGCAGCGCCCGGATGTGGTCCCTGATCTCGGCGATCCAGGTCCTGCTGCCGGGACTGCTGCTCATCGCCGTCGTCTGGCACGGCGTGCGGCTGGCGCGGGAGGGCCGGATCGCCGTCGGGGAACTGGTCACCGTCTACAGCTCGGTCATGGTCCTCACGTACCCGCTGCGGCACTTCGAGGAGATCGCCATGGCGTACTCCTTCTCCCGGCCCTCCGCCAAGCGGGCCGCGGGAGTGCTGTCCCTTCAGCGGGCCACGGACACCGCCGGGTCGCGCGCCGCCGACGTCCCCTCCGGTGACCTCTACGACCCGGAGACGGGACTGCTCGCGCCTGCCGGGCGGCTCACCGCCGTGGTGTGCGGCGACCCGGACGCGGCGGGCCTGCTCGCCGAGCGGCTGGGCGGACACGCGTCCCAGGAGGGCACCTCGGTGCTGCTCGGTGGGGTGCCGCTCGACGAACTCCCGCTGGACAGCGCCCGCACGGCCGTCCTCGTCCAGGACAAGGACCCGGTCCTGCTGTCCGGCACGCTGCGCGAACTGCTCGACGTGCCCGCGTCGGGTGAGGTCCCACCGCGGGCGGCGCTGGCGGCAGCGCAGTGCGACGACGTGCTGGCGGCGCTGGTGCAGGGCTCGCTGGAGGCGGCCGATCCCATGGACGCGCGGATCACCGAGCGCGGCCGGTCCCTGTCCGGCGGTCAGCGCCAGCGGCTCGCTCTGGCCCGGTCGCTGGTGACCGACCCCGAGGCGCTCGTCCTGGACGAGCCGACCTCGGCCGTCGACTCCCACACCGAGGCACGGATCGCGCAGGGCGTGCGGGAGTTGCGCGCGGGGCGCACGACCGTGGTGTTCACCTCCTCGCCGCTGCTGCTGGACCGCGCCGACCGGGTGGTGTTCCTGCACGACGGCGAGGCCGTGGCCGTGGGCGCCCACCGCGAGCTGGTGCGGAGCGAGCCCCGCTACCGGGCGGTGGTCACCCGCGAGACGGACGACGAGGCCGCGCCGAACGGCTCCGTCGCCCTGAAGGACGTCCTCCAGGAACTGCAAGAGATCGAGGAGAAGGCATGATCGGCGTAGCGCCACCGGCGTACGACCCGGCGGCCCCGACCACGGCGAGCACCCTGCCGGTCGGCGCTCCCGAGACCGTCCGCGGCTACGTGGCCGAACTGCTGCGGCGGCACCGGCGGGCGTTCCTGCTGCTGATCGCCGTCAACACCGCCGCCGTGATCGCTTCGATGGCCGGTCCCTGGCTGCTCGGCGGGCTCGTGGAGCGGGTCTCGGACGGGGCGCGTGACCTGCGCCTGGAATTCACGGCCGGGCTCTTCGTGGCCGCGCTGGCCGTGCAGGCGGTGTTCGTCCGTCAGGTGCGGCTGCGCGGCGCGATGCTGGGCGAGCGGATGCTGGCCGACCTGCGCGAGGACTTCCTCGTCCGGTCGGTCGGGCTGCCGCCCGGGGTGCTGGAGCGGGCCGGGACCGGCGATCTGCTGTCCCGGATCACGACCGACATCGACCGCCTGGGCAACGCCATGCGCGAGGCGGTACCGCAGCTGTCGATCGGCGTGGTGTGGGTGATCCTGCTGATGGGCGGGCTGGTGATCACGGCGCCGCCGCTGGCGCTCGCCGTGCTGCTCGCCCTGCCGCTGCTGATCGTGGGCTGCCGCTGGTACTTCCGGCGGGCCCCCTCGGCCTACCGCTCCGAGGCCGCCGGGTACGCCGCCGTGGCCGCCGCGCTCGCCGAGACCGTGGACGCCGGGCGCACCGTCGAGGCCCACCGCCTCGGCGACCGCCGCGTCGCGCTGTCGGAGCGCCGGATCCAGGAGTGGACGGCCTGGGAGCGGTACACGCTCTGGCTGCGGTCGGTGCTCTTCCCGGTCATCAACGTCACCCACGTGACCGTACTCGCCTCGGTCCTGATGATCGGCGGCGTGTTCGCCCTGCACGGGTGGATCGACGTCGGGCAGCTGACGACCGGCGCGCTGATCGCCCAGATGTTGGTCGACCCGGTGGGCATGATCCTGCGCTGGTACGACGAGCTCCAGGTGGCCCAGGTGTCGCTGGCCCGGCTCGTCGGGGTCCGCGACATCGAGCCGGACGCCGGTGATCCGTCGGTGGCCCCCGAGGGACGCCACGTGCACGCCGACCGGGTGCACTTCGGTTATCTGGAGGGCGTGGACGTGCTGCGCAAGGTGTCCCTGGAGGTCTCCCCCGGCACCCGGCTGGCCCTGGTCGGCCCGTCGGGTGCGGGCAAGTCCACGCTGGGCCGGCTGCTCGCCGGGATCTATGCGCCCCGGGACGGCCGCATCACCCTGGGCGACGCCGAGCTGTCCCGGATGCCCGCCGAGCGCGTCCGCTCCCATGTGGCCCTGGTCAACCAGGAGCACCACGTCTTCGTGGGGTCCCTGCGCGACAATCTCCGGCTCGCGCGGACCGGTGCCCTCGACGCCGAGCTGTGGGCCGCGCTGGGCGCGGTCGACGCCGACGGCTGGGCCCGGGCGCTGGAGGAGGGCCTGGACACCGAGGTCGGCTCGGGCGGTCTGGCGCTCACCCCGGCCCAGGCGCAGCAGATCGCCCTGGCCCGCCTGGTGCTGGCGGACCCGCACACGCTGGTCCTGGACGAGGCGACGTCGCTGCTCGACCCGCGCGCCGCCCGCAACCTGGAACGGTCCCTGGCCCGGGTCCTCGACGGCCGGACCGTCGTCGCCATCGCGCACCGGCTGCACACCGCCCATGACGCGGACGTCATCGCCGTCGTCGAGAACGGCCGCATCAGCGAGCTGGGCAGTCACGACGAGCTGGTCGCGGCGGACGGGGCGTACGCGGCGCTGTGGAGGTCGTGGCACGGCTGAGGCGGAGCGGGGCGGGCCCGGGGGCCGCGCGGTCCTTGGCGTTGCGCGGTTCTTGGCGTTGCGCGGTCCCGAGCCGGGGTGAAGGCTGGAATCAGGCACCGGCTCGGGGACGTCCGGGAACCAGCGGTTCGGGCGACGCCAGTGCTCCGTGCGGCGGCGGCCCGGCGCGGGCTCCGTGAAAGGGGCCCGCCCCCACCCCCTGGAGGTACCCGTGAACAGCTCCGACGGCTGGGGAGACGACGTCTACCAGCCGGACCAGGACGAGCAGAGGGAGGACACGGGGCTGCTCGACGCCGAGGACACCCTGGAGTACGACGGCGTCGACGATCCCCTGGACCGGGGCTGGTCCCCGCCCGAGCGGCCCTGGGCCGTCGAGCACCTCGGCGTGACGGCGGCCGAGCGGCAGCGGGGCGAGACGCTGGACCAGCGGCTGTCCGAGGAGCTGCCGGACGCCGCCGCCCCGGACGGTGACGGTCTCGGGGACTGCGCGGGGACCGACGGGGAACTCCTGGACAACGAGGTCGGTGCCGCGCGCTCCGGCCGGCTCGTGGCACCCGACGAGGGCGCCCACGAGGACGAGGAGGAGGCGCTGGTCGCCACGGACGTGGGCATCGACGGCGCCGCCGCGTCGGCCGAGGAGGCCGCCGTGCACATCGTCGACGAGGACACCCTGTACGGCTGATCGCAGCACCGGCCCGAGTCGTTCGAGGAGCATCCATGCAGCAGGACAAGCACCCCGACTACCACCCCGTCGTCTTCCGCGACCGCGCCGCCGGGTACGCGTTCCTCACCCGGTCCACCGCGGCCAGCGACCAGACCATCGAATGGGACGACGGGGAGACCTACCCGGTCGTGGACGTGGAGATCTCCTCGGAGAGCCACCCCTTCTACACGGGCAAGGCCCGGACGGTGGACTCGGAGGGCCGGGTCGCCGCGTTCGAGCGGCGCTACGGCGGCGGCTGAGGCTGCTGAGGCGCGCGGGCTAGATGACGTTGAGCGCCGCCGCGCAGCCCACCCCGCCGAGCAGCATGAACACCGGCATCAGCACCTTGAGCTCGACCCAGCTGCCGGCCCGGAACCGCATGACCTTCGGCGGCCCGACCGGATACCAGCGCTTGCGCCCGACGGGGATCGGCCACAGGATCGGACAGCCGGACACGGTGAGCGCGTCCCCGATGTCGTGCACGATCGCGCCCAGCACCACCGGCAGCCCCAGCCACAGGTACTCCTGGCCCGGCGCCGTGAACAGCCAGTCCGCGCCGTTGCCCGGCTTGTCCAGGACGCCCGCGAGGATCCACGCGGTGGTCGCGGCCAGCAGCCAGACGAGGACGTCGGCGCTGGAACCCCGGGTCGCGCGCCACAGCAGGCCCTCGATGGCGAGCACCAGATGCACGAAGAGGATCGCCAGCACGCCCCAGCGGTCGCTGGTGATCGCCACGACCGAGGTGCCCGCTCCGATCAGGACCGCCCACAGCCAGGTGTGCGTGAGGGTGCGGTGACCGCCGGAGCGGCGCGGGTCGCCCTGCTTCTTCGTGGCCTTGTAGACGGCGTAGGACAGCTTGTCGACGACCTCGCACAGCCAGCGTGACAGCGGTCCGAAGGCCCGGGAGATGGTGGCGGCCTTGTGATCGAGGTCCGGGGCCAGGGCGGCTCCGGCGCAGATCAGGGCCCCGGCGAGGAGGACGGGCCAGGGCATCGGCTGCCCGGCCGCCGCGGCGGCCGCACCGACGCCGAGCCAGGCGGCGGCTCCCGACAGTGAGTGTGCTGGTCCCATCATGGCCGCTGCCCGCCCCATTCCTCGTCCGCCGCTGTCCAGTTGACCGGGCGTGCTGACGTCCCGTCGGCGCCCCAGCGTAGCGCCGGTGATCTTCGGGCCCGCAGCCGATTCCCGCATCGGGCACCGGGCCAGGCAAGATGGGGGCGTGACCCTCATCGATCAGCTGCCGCGGACCGCCGACCCCGACGCCTTGTACGAAGCCTTCGAGTCGTGGGCCGGCGAGCGGGGGCTCACCCTCTACTCCCACCAGGAGGAGGCGCTGATCGAGGTGGTCTCCGGTGCGAACGTGATCGTGTCGACGCCCACCGGCTCCGGCAAGAGCATGATCGCGGCGGGCGCGCACTTCGCGGCTCTCGCCCGTGACGAGGTCACCTTCTACACCGCCCCGATCAAGGCGCTGGTGTCGGAGAAGTTCTTCGAGCTGTGCAAGATCTTCGGCACCGAGAACGTCGGCATGCTCACCGGCGACGCCTCCGTCAACGCGGACGCTCCCGTCATCTGCTGCACCGCCGAGGTGCTGGCGTCGATCGCGCTGCGCGACGGCAGGAACGCGGACGTCGGCCAGGTCGTGATGGACGAGTTCCACTTCTACGCCGAGGGCGACCGCGGCTGGGCCTGGCAGATCCCGATCCTGGAGCTGCCGCAGGCGCAGTTCGTGCTGATGTCGGCGACCCTCGGCGACGTGTCCTTCTTCGAGAAGGACCTCACCCGCCGCACCGGTCGCCCCACCGCGGTGGTCCGCTCGGCGACCCGCCCCGTGCCGCTGTCCTACGAGTACCGCTACACCCCGCTCACCGAGACCCTCACCGATCTGCTGTCCGCCCGGCAGGCCCCCGTGTACATCGTGCACTTCACGCAGGCGCAGGCCGTGGAGCGGGCGCAGGCGCTGATGAGCATCAACATGTGCTCGAAGGAGGAGAAGGAGCAGATCGCCGACCTGATCGGCAACTTCCGCTTCACCACCAAGTTCGGCCGCAACCTCTCCCGTTACGTCCGGCACGGCATCGGTGTGCACCACGCCGGCATGCTGCCCAAGTACCGCCGCCTGGTCGAGAAGCTCGCCCAGGCCGGTCTGCTGAAGGTCATCTGCGGCACCGACACCCTCGGCGTGGGCGTCAACGTCCCCATCCGCACGGTGCTGTTCACGGCCCTCACCAAGTACGACGGCACCCGCGTCCGCACGCTGCGCGCCCGGGAGTTCCACCAGATCGCGGGCCGGGCCGGGCGTGCCGGGTACGACACGGAGGGCTTCGTCGTCGCGCAGGCGCCCGAGCACGTCGTCGAGAACGAGAAGGCCCTCGCCAAGGCCGGCGACGATCCGAAGAAGCGCCGCAAGGTCGTCCGCAAGAAGGCGCCGGAAGGCTTCGTCGCCTGGTCGGAGCAGACCTTCGAGAAGCTCATCGGCTCCGAGCCGGAGCCGCTGACCTCTCGGTTCCGGGTGACGCACACCATGCTGCTGTCGGTGATCGCCCGCCCCGGCAACGCCTTCGAGGCGATGCGCCGGCTGCTGGAGGACAACCACGAGCCGCGCAAGCAGCAGTTGCGGCACATCCGCCGGGCCATCGCGATCTACCGTTCGCTGCTGGACGGCGGCATCGTCGAGAAGCTCGACCAGCCGGACGCCGAGGGCCGCGTCGTCCGCCTCACGGTCGACCTCCAGCAGGACTTCGCCCTCAACCAGCCGCTGTCCACGTTCGCCCTCGCCGCGTTCGAGCTGCTCGACCCCGAGTCGCCGTCGTACGCGCTCGACATGGTGTCCGTCGTGGAGTCCACGCTCGACGACCCGCGGCAGATCCTCGCCGCCCAGCAGAACAAGGCGCGCGGCGAGGCCGTGGCCCAGATGAAGGCGGACGGCGTCGAGTACGAGGAGCGCATGGAGCGCCTCCAGGACATCACGTACCCGAAGCCCCTGGAGGAGCTGCTCTTCCACGCGTACAACACGTACCGCAAGAGCCACCCCTGGGTCGGCGACCATCCGCTGTCGCCCAAGTCGGTCATCCGTGACATGTACGAACGGGCGATGTCCTTCACCGAGTTGGTGTCCCACTACGAGCTGGCCCGCACCGAGGGCATCGTGCTGCGCTACCTCGCCAGCGCCTACAAGGCCCTCGACCACACCGTCCCCGACGACCTCAAGTCCGAGGACCTCCAGGACCTGATCGCCTGGCTCGGCGAGATGGTGCGCCAGGTCGACTCCAGCCTGCTGGACGAGTGGGAGCAGCTGGCCAACCCGGCGGAGATGACCGCCGAGGAGGCCCAGGAGAAGGCCGACGAGGTCAAGCCGGTCACCGCCAACGCGCGCGCCTTCCGGGTCCTGGTCCGCAACGCCATGTTCCGCCGCGTCGAACTCGCCGCCCTCGACCAGGTCGGGGTACTGGGCGAGATGGACGCCGAGTCCGGCTGGGACGCCGACGCGTGGGGCGAGGCGATGGACAAGTACTGGGACGAGTACGAGGATCTCGGCACCGGCCCCGACGCCCGCGGCCCCAAGCTGCTGCTCATCGAGGAGGAGCCGGAGAACGCCCTGTGGCGGGTCCGGCAGATCTTCCACGACCCGAACGGCGACCACGACTGGGGCATCAGCGCGGAGGTCGACCTCACGGCCTCGGACGCGGAGGGCCGCGCGGTCGTCCGCGTGACCGACGTCGGCCAGCTGTGACGGGCCGGGCAGCAGCGAGCACAGGAGAATCCCACCGATGACGACGAACCCTGCCGAGAGACTTGTCGATCTGCTCGACCTGGAACAGATCGAGGTCAACATCTTCCGCGGCCGCAGCCCGCAGGAGTCCTTGCAGCGGGTCTTCGGCGGCCAGGTGGCCGGGCAGGCCCTGGTCGCCGCGGGCCGCACCACGGAGGGCGACCGCCCGGTGCACTCGCTGCACGCGTACTTCCTGCGCCCGGGCCGGCCCGGCGTGCCGATCGTCTACCAGGTCGAGCATGTGCGCGACGGGCGGTCGTTCACAACCCGACGGGTGACGGCCGTGCAGCAGGGCCGCACGATCTTCAATCTCACCGCGTCCTTCCACAAGCCGGAGGAGGGCAGCTTCGAGCACCAGCTGCCGCCGGCCCGCGAGGTCCCGGATCCGGAGTCCCTGCCCACGGTCACCGACGAGATCCGGCAGCACCTGGGCACGCTGCCCGAGCAGCTGGAGCGGATGGCCCGCCGCCAGCCGTTCGACATCCGCTATGTGGACCGGCTGCGCTGGAGCACCGCCGAGGTCGAGGACGCCGAGCCGCGCAGCGCGGTGTGGATGCGCGCGGTCGGGCCCCTCGGCGACGACCCGCTCGTGCACACCTGCGCCCTCACCTACGCCAGTGACATGACGCTCCTGGACGCCGTCCGCATCCCCGTCGAGCCGCTGTGGGGCCCGCGCGGCTTCGACATGGCGTCGCTGGACCACGCCATGTGGTTCCACCGCCCGTTCCGCGCGGACGACTGGCTGCTCTACGACCAGGAGTCGCCGATCGCGGTCGGTGGCCGTGGCCTGGCCCGGGGCCGGATCTACGACCGTGAGGGCCGTCTGGTCGTGTCCGTGGTGCAGGAGGGGCTCTTCCGCAAGCTCGGCTGACCTGGCTCCTGGCCCGTCCGGGCCCGTGCGGCGGGGTTCCGATCGCGTCCCCGACCGGATCCGGCGACCATGGCAGGAGCAGGCACAGCCGACGTCACACGCCCTCCGCTCCGGGAGGTGGCCACGCTGCACACCGTGCTCCCCGTCGTGTTCGCGATCTGCGCGGCCTTCAGCAACGCCGTCGCGACCGTGCTGCAACGCAAGGCGGCGCTCACCGTGCCCGCGTCCCAAGGACTGCGGGCCGGGCTGATCGTCGACCTGCTGCACCGGCCCGTGTGGCTGGCCGGCATCCTCGCGGTGATCGGCGCCGCCGTCTGCCAGGCGCTGGCGCTGGCCACCGGGCCTTTGACGATCGTGCAGCCGCTGTTCGTGCTGGAGCTGCCGCTCACCCTGATCGTCGCCTCCCTGCTCATGCACCGGCACCTGCCGGGCAGGGGCTGGCTGGCCGTGACGGTGGTGGTGACGGGTCTGGCGATCGCGCTCGCCGCCGCCTCCCCCGCCGGCAACCGCACCCATGTGGCGCTGGACCGCTGGATTCCCGCGCTCGCCGTGTGCGCGGGGGCCGTCGTCGCCCTGGCTCTCGCGGCGCTGCGGCGCCCGGAGGGCCGCGCCCGGGCGGCCTGCCTGGGTGCCGCGACGGCGATCAGCTACGCGGTGACCGCCGCGCTGATGAAGGCCGCCACCCACATCCTCGACGAGCAGGGCCTCGTCGGTTTCCTCACCGCCTGGCAGACCTACGCCTTCGCCGCGACCGGCGTGTGCGCGCTGTTCCTGCTGGAGAACGCCATGCAGGCCGGCCCGCTGGTCGCCTCGCAGCCCGCGCTCACCCTGGGTGACGCGCTGGTGAGCCTGGCCCTCGGCATCACCCTGTACGAGGAGACCGTCCGCGCCGGGTGGTGGCTGCTGCCCCAGCTGTTCGGTGTCGCGCTGATCGCCGCGGGAGTGCTCGCGCTGGCACGGATTCCGCTCACGCAGTCGCTGGTGGCCCCGGACGAGGAGCAGGAGACCGCGGCGGCACCCTGACCGGATGAGGTCCACCAGGGAACGCCTCAGCGAGCGGATGGCGATCGTCACCGGCGGCGCCGCAGGCATCGGGAGCACCGTGGCACGCGCCCTCGCGGCCGAGGGGCCTCCGTGGTGGGACACCGAGGGGACGGACCTCGCCGCTGCTCATCGTGGACGGCGGCCTCCTGGCCGGGGCACCGGCCGTCCTGGACCCCGGCCGGGTGACTGATCGCCGGTGACTGAATCGCCGTGACTGAATCGCCGGGGCGCCCGCCCGGGCACCGGCCGATCCCCGGGCCGCCGACCGGCCGGTGGCCGACCGACGGGACCCGGCTGGCCAGGAGCCGGCCGACAGGAGCGGGCCGTGCCCGGTGGGTTACCGGTCCGGCTGGCACCGCGGGCACCACACCGTGCCCCGCCCGCCCATCCGGGACCTGCGCAGCCCGCTGCCGCACCGCGGGCACCTCGGGTCCGGGCCGTCCCGGTGGCCGGTGAGCCAGGACTCACGCGGCGGCACGCAACCGGCGGCGACGGACCGGCGCAGGGTGCTGCGCATCTCGCTGTACAGACGCCGGCGTTCCTCCTGCGTGAGATCAGCTGCCCCGTGGGCAGGACGCAGCCGGGCCCGCCACAGGATCTCGTCGGCGAGCAGGTTGCCCAGCCCGGCGAGGACGGACTGGTCGGTCAGGACCGTCTTGAGACGCCCCCGGTGCGACGAGAGCGCCTCGTCGAACCCGGCCCGGTCCACCGCCAGCGCGTCCGGCCCCTGCGAGTCCAGCAGCCGCTCCACATCGGACTCGTCGTGGGCCAGCCAGAGCCCCTGGAGTTTGCGCTGGTCACGAAAGCGCAGCTGACGGACCCCGCCCAGGGTGAACAGGACCCGGTCGTACGCGTGGACGGGATCATCGGCCTGCCCGCACACCAGCCGCCCGGTCATGCCGAAGTGCAGTACGAGGGTCGGGCCACCGGTGCGGGCGAGCAGCCACTTGCCGTGCCGCTCCGGCGAGCCGAACCGCCGCCCCTCCAGGGCGTCCCGCAGCCGCCGGGCGTCGACGCCGTGCAGGACACCCGCGTCCCGCACCTCGACGCGCCGGATGACGCGGCCCTTCGCGCAGGACTCCAGCACCTGCCGGTAGCCCTCGACGTCGGGGAGCTCGGGCATGGGCGGCGCGTCAGGTTTCCTGGAGGACGGACAGCACGTTCCCCGCCGGGTCGGTGAACCACGCGATCAGCGGGCCGCCGCCCCGGAAGATGCCCTTGTCGTCCGTCTCCAGGTGGTCGTAGCGCTCGAACCGCACGCCTCGTCTGCCCAGCTCGTCGACCGCGGCCTCGATGTCGTCGACCGGGAAGTTGAGGATGGTGAACGTCGCCGGGGTGTGATCCGGCTTGGGGTAGACCAGGGTGTCCCGGTCGCCCGCGAGGTGCAGGATCAGCATCCCGTTCTCCTCCGACACGCGCAGACCGAGTGTGTCGCCGTAGAACGCCCTGGCCGCGTCGATGTCGTCCACCGAGAACCCGCTGAACGCCTTCGTCGTACCGAACATGATCGCCTCCTCGGGCCAGTCTCCTCGGAGGTGGGACCCCGGCGCATCCGGAAACTCATCGGTCGGCTCCTCACCCCGGCGTGACGCGGTGCTGCGGTGACGCGGTGCCGCGGGGTCACCCGGCCGGCCGCCTGCCCGCGGGATCACCCGCCCGGCCGCCTGCCTCTGCGGAGGAGTCTGCTCAGCAGGCCGTGGGGAGGTGTGGGGTCCGGGGGCGCGAGTGTTTCCGCGGCCGGTGCCCGGGGCGGCCCGGGCGGCTCCGGTACCGGTGGGCGTGTCAGGGGAGCCTCTGCCGGAGGGAGGTGCCTTCGGGCGGTCGCCAGCGTGTGGGCCAGGTCCGCTCGGAACCAGGCCACCTCGTCCGGCTCGCTCGCGGTCATCAGCGTCTCGGCCAGCTCGGCGGTGGGCGAACCGGGGGTGCCGTGCGCCGGGAGCCGCGGGCGGCAGCGGTCCAGGTGGTCTCGCTCGTGCCGGTCGGGGACGACGTCGGCGACGTCGGCGGGGTCGAGGAGACAGGCGACGGCCGCGGCGCGTGCCCAGGGGTCGTCGCCCGCCTGCCGCAACAGGAATCCGATGTGCCGCCCCCGCCAGTTGCGGGGGCGTCGGTCCATCTTGGCCTTCAGCCCCTCCCGGACCTCCGCGGGTGTGCGGCGGCCCGTCAGCAGCCGGGCGTTGCTCGGCTCGGCCGCGAACTGCCGCAATTCCTCGGCGAGATACAGCCAGACGACCGTCCGATAGCGGTTCAGGTAGAAGGTCACCGGGATCAGCAGGCCGAAGCGTGCCAGGCTCGTGAACCTGGTGGGCGTCACCCCCATGAGCCGGGCGCCCTCCGTGGTGCCGGCGGTCGCGACGCGTTCACGCAGGGCGCCCGGAAAGCCGTCCGCGGAGCGCAGCCGGTCGATCTCGGCCCGGGGAACGCACCGGCCTCCGCCTCCTTCGTCGGGGACGGTCCGGATCAGCCCCAGGTTCACCGCGAGCTCGAACTCGCTTCGCTTGAGCTCCAGTTCGCGGGCCGCCCGGCTCGGGGCGCAGGTGAGGTGGTGGGGTGTCGTGCTGATGCGTGCCATGGTCGGTCTCCCCCGTGGAGTCGGCGGCTCACGCCGTGTGCGGTCGCCGTGAAAAAAACCGTAGCCGCTGCCGCGCATCTCGTGGCGAGCCTGTGGATAACTCCGCGGGGATAACGGACGTGCAGGTCAGAGGTCTGCGATCGGTTTTTGTTCCGGCTGGCGGGCGTCCACGTCGAGGTGCTCGCCGACCCGGTTGACCAGCAGCGTCATCTCGTAGGCGATCTGGCCGATGTCGGCCTCGGCGCCGCTGAGGACGCACAGACAGCTGCCGGTTCCGGCGGCGGTGACGAAGAGCACCGCGTCGTCGAACTCGATCATCGTCTGGCGTACGTTGCCCGCGCCGAAGTGCCGTCCGGAGCCTTTGGCCAGGCTGTGCAGACCGGACGACACGGCCGCGAGGTGTTCGGCGTCCTCGCGGCGCAGTCCGGTGCTCGCGCCGGTCACCAGGCCGTCGTTGGACAGGACCAGTGCGTGACGCACTTCGTGGACGCGCTCGGTCAGGTCGTCCAGCAGCCAGTCGAGTCCCTGGTTCTGCGCCATGTCCGTTCTCCCCGTTTTCTCCCCGTGCGATTCTCCTCCTGGCCGGAGGATCTCCATGCCAGCCTTCACCACGACCGCTGCCGGGGCAAGGAGGATGGGAGCCATGGCAGAGAAGATGACCGACGCGCAATGGCGGGAGTTCGTCTCCCACGGCACACGCACCGCGAAGCTCTCCACCGTCCGGGCCGACGGCAGCCCGCACGTGACTCCGATCTGGTTCCTGCTGGACGGCGACGAGGTGGTGTTCAACACCGGTCAGGACAGCGTGAAGGGGCGCAACATCGTCCGGGACGGCCGGGTCGCCCTCTGCGTGGACGACGACCGGCCGCCTTACTCCTTCGTGGTGTTGCGGGGCCGCGCCCGCGTCGTCGAGGACCTCGACGAGGTGCGGCACTGGGCCACCCGGATCGGCGCCCGGTACATGGGCGAGGATCGCGCCGAGGAGTTCGGCGCGCGCAACGGCGTCCCCGGCGAACTCCTCGTCCGGGTCACGGTCGACAGGGTGCTGGCGGAGCGAGGCGTCGCGAACTGACCGCGGGACACCCGCTCCCCGGTCAGCCGACCGAGTCGAGCAGCCGGGCGGTGTGCATCCGTCCGGCGTACTCGACGAGCCGGATCAGCACCTCTTTCCCCGAGTCGCGGTCACGGGCGTCGCACAGCACCACGGGCGTTCCCTTGTCGAGGTCGAGGGCGCGCGAGACGTCCGGGGCGCCGTGCCGGCGGGCGCCCGCGAAGCAATTGACGGCCACGACGAACGGAATGCGCCGGTGCTCGAAGTAGTCGACCGCCGGGAAGCAGTCCTCCAGGCGGCGGGTGTCCGCGAGGACCACCGCGCCGAGCGCCCCTTGCGACAACTCGTCCCACAGGAACCAGAACCGGTCCTGGCCGGGCGTGCCGAACAGGTACAGCGAGAGACCGGACCGGATGGTGATGCGGCCGAAGTCCATGGCGACCGTCGTGGTGGTCTTGTGGTCCACGCCGTCGGTGTCGTCCACCGACTGCCCCGCTTCGCTGAGCAGTTCCTCGGTGCGCAGCGGCCGGATCTCGCTGACGGCGCCGACCAGGGTGGTCTTGCCCACCCCGAACCCGCCGGCGACCAGAATCTTCAACGCCAGCGCGGCGGTCTCGCCGCCCGGGTCGTCGGAGTGCTCGGAGACCATTGATCACTTCTCTCAGGAGTGCCGGGTGTCGTGAGTAACGCGCGGGGGTGTGGGTGATGTCGGGGACGGTCACGTGGTTCGAGCAGGGCGTGGGAGCTACAGCGCCCTCAGCCCCTCGATCACCTCGCGCAGGATGCGCTCGTCGGGCAGCTGCGCCGGCGGTACGGGGCGGCTGACGGTGACGCAGCCGAGTTCCATGAGGTCGCCCAGGAGGACTCTGACCACGCCGACGGGCAGGTCCGCGCCGGCGGCGAGTTCGGCGACCGACTGGGTCTCCGTGCGGCACAGGTCGAGGAGGTTGCGGTGTTCCGGCCCGAGCGGGGCGTCGTCGGCGCCGGGTGCGCCCGGATCCAGCGTGACCAGGGCGATCAGGTCGAACCGGACGCCCGTGGGGCCGGGCCGGGTGCGTCCGCCCGTCATGGCGTAGGGGCGGACCAGCGGGCCGGCCTCGTGGTCGTACCACTGGCTGCCCTGTTCGAGCGGGGTGCCCGTCATGTCCTCGGTCATCTGCGCGGACCGTTCTCCCGGTTCATCCGGCGGCGGGTGGCCGGGCGGCGGCACGGGGCGCGGTGCCGAGGTGCTCGCCGACGCGTTTGACCAGGCGTGCCATCTCGTAGGCCACCAGGCCGATGTCGGCGGTGACGGAGGTGAGGAGGGCGAGGCAGGAGCCGTCACCCGCGGCGGCCACGAACAGGAACCCCTCGTCCATCTCCACCATGGTCTGGCGGACCCCGCCGGCGCCGAAGTGCCGTCCCGCCCCCTTGGCCAGGCTGTGGAAGCCTGAGGCGACCGCGGCCAGGTGCTCGGCGTCCTCACGGCGCAGGCCGGTCGAGGCGCCCACGGCGAGGCCGTCGTTGGACAGCACCACGGCGTGCCGTATGTCGCTCACGCGGAGCACCAGGTCGTCCAGCAGCCAGTCGAGTTCGCCGGAGCGCCGGGCGGAGTGTGTGCTCGGGTCCTGGATCATGCGGGGTCTCCTTCGCTGCTGTCGCTGCCCGTGGCGGGGTGGTGCGTGAGGGCGCGGCCGGGTCGCCTGCCGCCGCCGCGCGCCCAGCCGTCGCGATAGGCCGCCATGCGGTCCCGTACGAGTTCGGGGGTGCGTTCGTCGTCCTGGGAGGCGGGCGTCGGCGGTCGCTCCTCGGGACGCCCGTCGCGCAGTTGGGGGGCGAGGCTGGCCTGTCGTACGCGGCGCGGGAGGTCGTCGGAGTCGTCGGGCTGCTGCGGGCGGTGCAGTCGCAAGGTGGCGACTCCTGGTGGTGGGGTCTGGCTCGGGGTCTCGAGATGGCGCGGGCCCTGCGTGTGACGCGACAGGTCCGCCAGGCATGACGAGTCCTCGTGACCCGATGAGTAGTCCTGACGCGATGAGTCCTCGTGACCCGATGAGTAGTCCTGACGCGACGAGTCCTCGTGACGCGACGAGTCCTCCTGCCGGAACGAGTCCTTCTGACGGGACGGGTCTTCGTGCCACGACGGGTCCTCGTGACGCGGAGGGGCTTCGTGACCCGACCGGTCCGCGTCACGCGAGAAGTGCTCATCCGGCGAGGGGCCCGCGTGAGGCACGCGCTCGTTCTGCGCGGAGACCGGTACGGGCGCCACGAGGGCACGCCGGTCGCTCCGGGCGGGGACGGCGTCCGGGAGCCGGGTGGACTCGGGCACGCGCGCGTGGGCGCGTTCCCCGGACGGCCGCACGGGTTCCACCGCCTCGGGGGAGCGCTCCGCCACCCCCGTCTGGAGCAGGGCCGTCGGCAGCAGGACGACCGCGGTGGTGCCGCCGTACGGTGAGGTCCTCAGGTGGACCTTGACGTCGTGCCGTGCGGCCAGTCTGCTGACCACGAACAGGCCGAGCCGGTCGCTGTCGAACAGGTCGAGCGCCTCGGAGTGCGCGATACGGCGGTTGGCCTCGGCGAGGGTTTCCTTGCCCATGCCGAGGCCGCGGTCCTCGACCTCGACGGCGTAGCCGTTGCCGACGGGTTCACCGGTGACGCGCACCCGCGTGTGGGGTGGCGAGAACTGGGCGGCGTTCTCGATGATCTCGGCCAGCAGATGGGTGAGGTCGGCGACGGCCGAGCCGACGACGGCTGCCTCGGGGAGCCGGCGGACCTCCACGCGCGCGTAGTCCTCCACTTCGGAGACGGCCGCGCGGACCACGTCGGTCAGGGAGACGGGCATGCGCCAGGCCCGCCCGGGGGCGGCGCCGGAGAGGATGATCAGGCTCTCCGCATGGCGTCGCATGCGGGTGGTGAGGTGGTCGAGGCGGAACAGGTCGCTCAGTTCGTTCGGGTCGTCGGAGCGGCGTTCCATGCTGTCGAGCAGGGCCAGTTGCCGGTGCACGAGGATCTGACTGCGGCGGGCCAGGTTGACGAAGACGCCGGAGATGCCGCTGGCGAGCTCGGCGCGTTCCACGGCTGCCCGCAGCGCCGCGCGGTGCACGGTGGTGAGGGCCTCGGCGACCTGCCCCGTCTCGTCCTCCGCGGGCGTTCCCGCAGGCGCCTCGACCCGGAGGTCGATCTCCTCGCCCGCGCGCAGTTTCCGCATGGCGTCGGGGAGTTTGCGCCGGGCGATCTCCAGGGCGGTGTTGCGCAGGTCGACCAGTTCCACGACGAGGCCGCGTCCGATGCGCACGGAGATGACGAGCGAGGCGGCGACGGCGGCGAGGCCGAGCAGGACGGCGGCACCGGCGGGGGTCAGGAGCCCTCGGGTGAAGGGGTCGGCGTCCCGCGCGACACCGCGTGCGGCGTCGTTCTCGATGGCGCGCATGCCGTTCTGCACGCGCGCGTGGGCGGTGCTCCAGGCGCTCTCGGGGGCCGCGTCGACGGCCTTCGCGCCCGGCCCCCGGGCGAGGACGCCGTCCTCGGCGTCGGTCACGGTGGTGGAGGCGCTGTCGTCGGCGAGGGCGTCCCAGGCGGCGCGTTCGGCGCCGCTCAGATCCGCGACGGCCGATGCGGTGAGCGTGCGGCGCAGCTCGACGGCGCCGGTGAAGAGCCGGAGCCGCTCGCCGCTCAGGGTGCCGTCCAGGCGGGCACTCGCCAGCACCGTGTCCTCCTGGGCGAGCGCCTCGCCCGCGCGGGCGAACTCCAGCAGCACGCGCGCGTCGGATCCGAGATCGGCGTCCTGGATCCCCGTGAGGGCACCTTCGACGCCGAAAGCGGCCGCGATGGTCCCGGTGTAGCGGTCGTACGTCTCGGCCCAGCCGGCGCGCCGCTCCCGTACCGCGGAGCGCAACGGCCGCAGGTGTTCGGCGCCGGTGACGAACTCCTCGAGCCGGTGCGCCACCCCGGTGGGCAGTTCCCCGCTGTCGGCGACGGTGTTGCCGCTGCCGAGCCGCAGTTTCGCGACGGCCCGGTCGGTGCGCCGGGCGAGCTCGTCCAGTTCGCCGGTGCGGACGGCGGACGGATCGGTGGCGTGCCGTACGGCGGCCGCGCGTTCGGCCTGGAGGGCGGTGACGGCGGCCGAGACGGGGGCGCGGACCGTGGCGTCCACGCGCTGGACCTGCCGCAGCCGGGAGATGTCCTGGGCGGTGGTGACGGTGGCGTAGGCCCACAGGGCCAGGAGGGAGACGACCGGCACCATCAGCAGGCAGACGATCTTGGCCCGCACGGTGCGGGGCCGTATGTGCCAGCGCTCCGCGCGCGCGGGTATCCCGTCCGCCGTGGCGCCCGGGTCCGTCTCGGGGCCCTCTTCGGCCGGTGGTCCGGCGTGCGCACGGCGACCGCGCACGGGCGGAGGCGGCGGCTCGACGCCGTCGGTGGGGCTCCTACGGGGTGTTCGCATGGACTCCTCGCTCGGGAGTGGGTCGGGGGCGTGCGAGCCGGAGTTCCGGCCGGGGACACCGTCGGGCTTCTGGGCGCACGGCGGGACCGGAGGCGGTCGCCGAGCCGTTCGCTAGGGGGCCGCGTTCTGAACGGGCCGCTGGGCCGAGGCGGACGCCGCTCGCTCCCCCGCGGTCGGAGACAGGGCGACGAAGGCCGAGGTGAGGAAAAGGTAGGAGCCGAGGCCGACGGCGAGGGGGAAGATGAACTGCATCGCCGTCGCCCCGGGCAGGGCCTCCCCGGAGGGCGTCACGCGCACCCCCACCGCGAACATCCCGGTGTAGTGCATGCTGCTGACGGCCGCGCCCATGATCAGCGAGGCGATGGTGACCGCCACGGGCGACTTGATGTTGAGGGCCGCCCACAGGGCCGCCGTCGCGGCGACGACGGCGATCAGCACGGAGAGTCCGACGAGCAGCGGGTCGTAGGTCACGTCTCCGTGCAGACGGACGGCGGCCATGCCCAGGTAGTGCATGCTCGCGACGCCGAGGCCGGTGGTGAGCCCGCCGACGAGCAGCGCCCGGCCCCGGTCCTTGCCGTAGCCGACGGCGAAGACGCCGGCGCTGACGACGACCATGGCGACGAGCAGGCTCAGCAGGGTGAGCGGCACGTCGTAGCGGATGTCGGTGCCGGTGACGCCGAAGCCGAGCATGGCCACGAAGTGCATGGTCCAGATGCCGGTGCCGATCGCCGAGGCGGCGGTGACGAGCCAGTTGCGGCGCGAGCGCCCGGTGGTGGCGAGGGCGCGGACGGTGCAGCGCAGACCGAGCGCGGCGCCTATGCAGGCCATCACGTACGACAGTGCGGGGGTCAGCCACCCCAGGGCTGCGTGGTCCAGGTGTCCCATGGCCCCGGGACGCTAGACCCGGCTGGGGCGCGCGAAGGGGGCGCATTTCGAAAGGTGCTGGAATATGACGCAAGGAGGTACCGGAACGATCGGGTCACTTTCGAACGTGTGCACTGAGGCGTCCTCCTTGCCGGTGACTCGACCTCTGTGCCGGTGCGGCGCCCTTCAGGCGGGTCATCCCTCTCCGCCGTGCGGCGCCCTTCAGACGGGTCATCCCTCTGTGCCGGTGCGGCGCCCTTCAGGCGGGTCATCCCTCTGTGCCGGTGCGGCGCCCTCCAAGGCGAGTCGTCCGTCTGCGCCGATGCGGCGCCCTCCGCGCCGGTGCGGAATCATGCCGTACATGAGTGACGAGCAGACGCGTGTCCAGGAGTTCTTCACCGCCCGCGCCGCCGACTGGGACAGCCGGTTCCCCGACGACGGCCCGGCCTACACCGCCGCGGTGGCCGAACTCGGGCTGCGGGCCGGCGACCGGGTGCTCGACGCGGGCTGTGGGACCGGACGCGCCCTGCCGCCCCTGCGAGCCGCCGTGGGGGCCTCGGGCGTGGTCATCGGGGCGGACCTGACGCCGGCGATGCTGCGGGAGGCCGTGCGGGCCGGGCGCGACCGAGACGGGCAGTTGCTGCTCACGGACGTGGCCGCGCTGCCCCTGCGCTCCCGGTCGCTGGACGCCGTGTTCGGGGCCGGCCTCATCTCGCACCTGGGAAGGCCGGCCGAGGACCTGCGGGAGCTGGCGCGCGTGGTGCGCCCCGGCGGGGTGCTGGCGCTGTTCCACCCGATCGGCAGGGCGGCTCTCGCGGCCCGCCACGGCCGCCCGCTCACCCCGGACGACCTGCGCGCCGAGCCCAACCTCCGCCCCCTGCTGGCCGGTTCCGGCTGGCGTCTGACCTCGTACGTCGACGAGGACTCCCGCTTCCTCGCGCTGGCCGTGCGCGAGGACTGAGCCGTCGCGTCAGCCCTCCTCGGCGTCCGGCGCGGCGTGCCGCACGGGGCAGCCCCGGACACCCGGGACCGGGTGGGTGCCGAGGTCGGCGATCCGGTAGCCGTAGGGGTAACTCTTGATCTCCCAGTTCTGGCGGGCGAAGTGCGGGGCTCGCCGGGGCGGCAGCAGACGGACGGCTCGGCCCCGGAGCCGGACCGCGCGACGCACCCACGCGCGCGTGGCGGCGCTCGGCGGGGCGTAACGGAAGGCGCGCAGCAGCGAGTCGTCGAGCAGCGCGAGGGTCGTGGTGCGCAGCAGGGGCGCGAGGGGGGCGGGGTACCAGGAGGCCATCAGAGCGAGCGTGGCGTCCGACACGCGCCGGGCGTCCTCGTCCCAGGCGAAGTGGGCGGCCTCGTAGGAGTCGAGGAAGCTCTCGAACTCCTCGTAGGTCTCGGGGATGTCCTTGATGCCCATGTGCCGGCCCAGGGTGCGGTAGTGGACGACACTGGCGACGATCTCGTGGCGTGACATCCTGCGCCAGCCGTAGGCGTCGATCCACCGCTTGGGCATCACGACGAACGTGCAGAGCACGTAGCGCATGTCGTCGTCGCCGATGTCGTAGCCGCGGTGCATCTGGTTGATGCGGCGGATCGCGGTCCGGCCCTGGTCACTTCCGAAACCGTGCTCGACCACGGCGTCCAGGAGCAGCGAGGTGTCGTCGTAGCGCTTCTGCGTCCGGTCGGTGAGTTCCGCGGTCCGCGCGAGCAGCCGGCCGATGCCGGGGACGGCGTACGTGCGGTACAGGGCCAGCTCCAGGGCGCGTGTGAAGTCCCAGGGGAACTCGTAGGCCACGCTGAGCCGGTAGATCTCTGTAGCCTCCTCGTACGGGTCCATCCCCCGGATCTGTTCGAGCCGTGAAAAGCGCTTCACCGTGCCGTCCCCCTTCTGCCACAGGTTCACCAACTTTACGTTGGGGGCAGGGAGATGGAGGAAGAGGCACCGCAGGTGCGCAGGGGGGAGAGGTGGTCAGCATGTGGGGCAGGTTCCGCAAGGCCGGGGGAAGGGTCGCCGGCGCGTGGCGCACCGAGCCGAGGGCCGGTGGCGGCGAGCGCCCGCACAATCTGTTCGAGGCCGCGGCGACGTATGTCACGGCGAGCGCGGAGGACGACCAGGAGCGGGCCGACGAGGCGGCCGCCTGGGTGTCTCCCGAGGCGCTGTCGTTCGGTGTGAACGAGCTGGCCTGCCGGGCCGTGGTCGCGCTCGCCCGGGAACGCGGCGAGTCACCGGAGACCGTGGCCCGCGGGTTGCTGGGGCTGCCGGCGGCGTGAGGGGGGCCTCCCGGAAGGCCGATTCGCCCCGTCCGCCGGAAAACGGCAGCTCCGAGCGCGCGGGACAGGCCGTGACAAGGGGCTCGCGGGCGCATTAGGGTGCGCGCCGGTGGACGAACCGATGGGGAGGCTGGGATGGCCGGGACGGACGAGGAAGCCGTCGCCGCCGCGGACGACGCGCTTTATGTGCTCACGGCGGTGCTGCTGACGCCGGCGAAGTTCCCGAGCGTGCTGGGCGACGACTACCCCGAGGCATGCGCGGCGCTCGGCCTCGCGCCGCTCGCCGACGGTTACGGGCTGGTACTGGGCCAGGACGGCGAGGGCGCCCGGTGGACGGTGGCCATCGACGACGTCTCCCTGGTGGCCGTGGCGATCGCGTCCTGGGACTGCGGCATGGAGTACGAGCTGTCGCCCGACGAGCGCACGGTCGTCGCGGCCCTGCCCGGCTGGCCCCTGGAGGTCGCCGTCGCGGCCCCCGGGGTACCCGCGCCGCACGACCCCGACCCGGAGGCGGACGACCGGCCCCCGCTGGCCCCTCCGGACGCCGGTGTCTGGGGTCCGGCCCAGCGGCGCCTGGGAGCCGACGAGATCGCGCTGCAGTGGGCGGCGTGGCGGGAGCAGGTGGACGACGCGACCTTCCCGGTGCCCGGCTCCTCGGCGACGCCGGGTGACGGGGAGGGTGCGGCCGACGGCGAGGGCGCGGCCGGAGCCGCCGAGAGCGGGTCCACAGGGGGGCACAGCGGCATCCGGCGCGTCCTCGCGGAGGCCCGCGCCTACCTCGACTCGCCGCCGCCTCTGGGCCGGGTCCGGTCGTCGTTCGCGTCGGGTGACGCCAGGACCCTGCGGGCCGACGGTCCGGGCTGGTCGCTCGTGGCCCGGACCGACGACATCGCGTTCGTGCTGCTCGACGAAGAACCCGGCGAGGTGCTGCCGGTGGGCCGGGGGCCGGAGCTGCCGGGCCTCCTCGAAGCGCTCGACAAGATGGCCGTACGGCCGAACTGAGCCGGTTCGGCCGGGCCCGGATGACGCGCCGGTTCGGCCAGCCCCGTCGACACGCCGGTTCAGCCGGCCCCATCGACACACCGGTTCAGCCGGCCCCATCGACACACCGGTTCAGCCGGCCCCATCGACACGCCGGTTCGGCCGGACCCGGGTGACGCGCCGGGCCGGGCCCGCCCCGGGTCAGCGTCTCAGCGGCCGAGCTCCTTGCGGGTGGTGCGGCGCAGCCGGCGCCGCTGCGACGGGTCCAGCGCGAGGTACGCGGCGGCCGGGACGCCCAGGATGATCAGGAGTGATGCCCACCAGGGCAGCCAGATCAGCAGGATGAGCCCGACCGCCACACCGCCTGCGGCGATCTTGGCGTTGTTCGACATGACTGTCGCCTCCTTCGCGGTCACTGCCGCTCTCTGTCCCGAGAACGGACCCGCGCTCACGGCGGTTCCGGACCGCGACCCTGAGTCATCCCCGATGTATGACCCCTACGCACCCCCGAGACCTCCATGGTGACCCAGCTCACCTACAAGTCATACCCGCGCGCATCGAAAGTGCTGTACTCTCGGCGACTCCGTTCCACTAGTCAAATTTGAGGAATCAGTCATAGCCGAGCATCCGACTCCCCCGGACTCTTCCACCGATCTCTGCGAACTAGCCCTGTGTCCCTCGGTGTTCGTGCCCGGCGACCCCGCGCGCGCCGGCAGGGTCGCCTTCTGGCGGCCCGATGGCACTGCTCCTCCGGTCGTGGCGTCCGCGACCGTCGCGGACCTGACCGTCGTCGTGCCTCACGGCGGCGGGGTCGAGGAGGTGAGTGTGCCCGCCACCCTGGTGCCGGTGCGCTCGGCCCTGCCGGTCCTCACGCGTGCGCGTGCCGGCGGACAAGGGCACCGGTCCACCGTCTTCTGGGGCGCCGCGGCTCTGCACGCCCTGCATCTCGTGGCGCGCGGGCTGCTGCTGCCCGGCCTGTCCCCGGGCGACCACGACGCCTGGCGCGCGGGCCCCCTGCGCACACCGGACGTGGAGGCCGTACGCCGTCTCGCCGCCGCGATGCCCCCCGAGGCACACGCCGTGCCCCTGGAAGGTGCCGGGCGCGGGCGACTGCCGGACCCGGAGCAGCTCCTGCGCGCCTTCCTCGACGCGGTCGCCGACACCCTGCCCCGCTCCCCCGCCGCCGTGCTGGTGACGGGCGGCCCGGCCTACGCAGCGCCGGAGCCGGTGCGGATGCCCGGGCAGCGCGCCTGGGCCGCCGATGTCGCCGCGGGACACGACGCGGGCGTCCGGCTGTCGTTGCGGATCGAGGCGGACGGCCTGGGAGACGCGGAGGCCGACGACTCGGACGTGCGGTTCCGAGCCGTACTGCAGGTGCACAGCGTGAGCGATCCCGCGCTGGTCGCGGACGCCGCGGACGTCTGGGCCGGCGCCGGGGGCGAGGCCTTCGGCCCGCGCGCGCGGATGGACGCCCTCCTCGCGCTGCGCCGTGCGGCCCGGGCGTGGGCTCCGCTCACGCCCCTGCTGTCGGAGACCGTGCCGGACGCGGCCGAACTCGCCGACGAGGAGGTCACCGAGCTTCTCGGCCCGGGCGCCCGTGCGCTGAGCGCGGCCGGTGTCGACGTGCACTGGCCCAAGGGGCTGACCCGCGAGTTCACCACGCATGCCGAGGTGGGCCCGGCCGAAGGCGAGCCGGAGTCCGGCCGGTCCTTCGCGGCCGTGCCGTCGTTCCTGTCCGCAGACGCGCTGCTGGCCTTCTCCTGGTCGTTCGCCCTCGGTGACCGGCGGCTGGACAGGGAGGACCTGGACCGGCTGGCCGAGGCCAAGCGTCCGGTGGTGCGACTGCGCGACCAGTGGGTCCTGATCGACCCTCAGGAGGTGCGCCTGGCCCGCTCCCGGCAGGACCGCAAGGTGACACCGGTGGACGCCCTGGGCGCTGCCCTGACGGGCTGGGCGGAGGTGGAGGGCCACCGGGTGGAGGTGCGGCCCACCGGGTGGCTGGCCGTCCTGCGGGAGCGGCTGGCCGACCCCGAGGGACAGCGGCCGGTGGAGCAGCCGGCCGCCCTCGCGGCGACCCTGCGGGACTACCAGCGGCGCGGCCTCAGCTGGCTCTCCGGTATGACGTCGCTGGGCCTGGGCTGCTGTCTCGCCGACGACATGGGACTCGGCAAGACGATCACCCTGATCGCCCTTCATCTGCACCGGCAGACGGAGTCCCGGTCGGCCGGGCCCACCCTGGTGGTCTGCCCGACGTCCCTGATGGGCAACTGGCAGCGGGAGATCGAACGGTTCGCGCCCGGCACACCGGTACGGCGCTTCCACGGCGCCGGACGCGGCCTGGACGACCTGGCGGACGGCGAGTTCGTGCTGACCACGTACGGCACGATGCGCCTGGACGCGCCCCGGCTCGCCGGAGTGCCGTGGGGCCTGCTCGTGGCGGACGAGGCCCAGCACGTGAAGAACCCCTACTCCTCGACCGCGCGGGAGCTGCGCTCCATCGGGGCACGCGCGCGCGTGGCGCTCACCGGCACTCCGGTGGAGAACAACCTCTCGGAGCTGTGGGCGATCCTCGACTGGACGACGCCGGGGCTGCTGGGCCGGCTCGGCACCTTCCGCCGGCGGTACGCGGAAGCCGTCGAGGGCGGCCGGGACCCGGCCGCGGCCGACCGTCTGGCCCGGCTCGTCAGTCCGTTCCTGCTGCGGCGCCGCAAGTCGGACCCTGGGATCGCGCCCGAGCTGCCGCCCAAGACCGAGACGGATCACGCCGTGTCCCTCACCCAGGAGCAGGCGGCGCTGTACGAGGCGGTGGTGCGCGAGGCGCTCGCGGAGATCTCCGGCGCCGGCAGCATGGCCCGCCGGGGCCTGATCGTGAAGCTGCTGACCGCTCTCAAGCAGATCTGCAATCACCCGGCCCAGTACCTCAAGGAGGACCGTCCGGTGATCGTGGGACGGTCGGGGAAGCTGGAGCTGCTGGACGAACTGCTCGACACGATCCTCGCCGAGGGGGCGGGGATGCTGGTGTTCACGCAGTACGTGCAGATGGCCCGTCTCCTGGAGCGGCATCTGGCCGCCCGGGGCACGCCGTCGCAGTTCCTGCACGGCGGGACCCCGGTCCCGGAGCGCGAGGCCATGGTGCGGCGCTTCCAGGACGGTGAGGTGCCGGTGTTCCTGCTGTCGCTGAAGGCGGCGGGCACCGGCCTGAACCTCACCCGGGCCGAGCACGTCGTGCACTACGACCGCTGGTGGAACCCGGCCGTCGAGGCGCAGGCCACCGACCGCGCGTACCGCATCGGCCAGACCCGCCCCGTGCAGGTGCACCGGATCATCGCCGAGGGAACCATCGAGGACCGCATCGCCGAACTGCTGCTGCGCAAGCGGGAGCTGGCCGACTCGGTGCTGGGCGCGGGCGAGGCGGCGCTCACGGAACTCACAGACGCTGAACTGTCGGATCTGGTCGAACTGCGAGGGGACCTGCGATGAGCCGGCACGAGGGCGACACGGAACGCACCTTCGCGGCGCTCCCGCCCGCGCAAGGGCGGGGCTTCGCACAGACCTGGTGGGGTCAGGCGTGGCTGACGGCGCTGGAGGCCACGGCGCTGGACTCGGCGCAGCTCAAGGCGGGCCGCCGGCTCGCCCGCGCGGGTGCGGTCGGCGCGGTCTCGGTGCGGCCGGGGCGGCTCACGGCCGTCGTCCAGGACCGCGACCGCACGGCACACCGGGCCGACGTGCTGCTGGAGGAGCTCTCGCCCGAACAGTGGGAACGTTTCCTGGACATGGCGGCCGAGCGGGCCGGTCATGTGGCGGCGCTGCTGGACCGGGACATGCCGCCGCACCTGGTCGAGGACGCGGCGGACGCGGGCGTCGAACTTCTGCCCGGCCTGGGTGATCTGGAGCCCCGGTGCGACTGCGGGGGCTGGGACCACTGCGGGCACACGGCGGCACTCTGCTACCAGGTGGCACGGCTGCTGGACCAGGACCCGTTCGTCCTGCTGCTGATGCGCGGGCGCGCCGAGACCACCGTGCTGGACGACCTCCAGACGCGCGGCGGCTCCACGTCCGGTGCCGGGCTCGCGGGGCCTTCGGGGGTGGACGCGGCGGAGGCGTACGCGGCCGGTGACATCCTGCCCCCGCTGCCGCCCCTGCCCGAACCGCCCGACGAGCCGGGGGCGCCACCGTCCCTGGACACCGAGACGCCGCCCGCTCCCGGCATCGACCCGGACGCGCTGGAGTACCTCGCGGCGCGGACCGCCGTACGGGCCCACACGCTGCTCACGAGGGCGCTCAGGGGCGGCTTCGAGGCGGAGCTGACGCCGGCGCAGGACGCGGCGCGGCTGGCCGCGGGCTCTCCGGGACGGGAGAGGGAGGACCGGCTCGCCGACGGATCGGGACGCGGCCGGGAGGGGCTCGCGGCGGCGGTCCGTGCCTGGCAGCACGGCGAGGCGGCCGCCCTGTCCGTCCTCGACGAGGAGTGGCGGGTGGAGGGCGACGCGCTCGCACGCGCGCGTGCCGCGCTGGACTCGGCCTGGGAGAAGGAGGACCGACCGGAGCTGCGGGCCCGCGGCAACCGCTGGACGGTCGTCGGGGCACCGGCCCAGCTGCGTCTCGGCCGGGACGGCCGCTGGTGGCCGTACCGCAAGGAACGCGGGCGCTGGCTGCCCGCCGGAGGCGCCGCACAGGACCCGGCGACGGCCCTGGCCGCAGCGGTGGCCCCGGCTTCGGCGGAACCCGCTCCGGGGAGCCACGCCCCAGGAGGTGCGGAGGACGCCCCCTTCGGCGCCGGACGGTAGGAGCTCGAACCCTGCCGGAGGACTGCAGGTGTCAGGGCTGTGGCTCGCCCGCGTCCAGGGAGGGCAGGAGCGATGCGATGCCGCTCGGCAGATCGCTCGGCAGATCGCTCGGCAGCCGGGTCGGGAAGCCCGACGGCAGCCGGGTCGGCAGCTCACTGGGCAGCCTGGTGGGCAGCTCGGTGGGGATGCCGAAGGAGGGAGTGGAAGTGCGGCCGGTGCTCCCGCCCTCCGGCTCGCCGTCCGGGGAGTCGTCCCGCCCCGAGGCCATCAGCACCACGAGGGACATGGCCGCGGCGGCCACGAGGACGGCGAGCAGGACGAGCAGCGGATTGCGGCGCCGGGGAGGTCCGGGCGGGTGCGGCGGTACGGGAGGCATGGCCATACCGACCAGAGTCGCCGCGCACCGGTCGAACCGGGAGAGGCGTGCGGAAGCCGAGACGCACCCATGGCGTGGACCGCATGATTCCGGAGCATGACGGGCCCGTCGGCCGGACGGAGTGACGGCAGGAACGGCCGCCGACGGGCCCGCACGCGCGCGTGGTCTCAGCCACGGGCCCCCAGCAGGTGGTCCATCGCCAACTGGTCCAGGTGCTCGAAGGCCATGCCGCGCGCGGCAGCCGCCTCCACGTCGAACGACTCGAACGCCGACCGGTCGGCGAGCAGTGCCTGGAGGCCGTCCGCGGCGGTGGGCTGGGCCAGCTCGTCCAGGCGGGCCGCGCGCAGGGCCTCCTGGACCTCCGGGTCGGCGCGGAAGGCGGCCGCGCGCTCCTTGAGGATGAGGTAGTTGCGCATGCAGCCGGCCGCCGAGGCCCACACGCCGTCGAGGTCCTCGGTCCGCGGCGGCTTGAAGTCGAAGTGGCGCGGACCGGTGTAGCCCGCCGACTCCAGCAGGTCGACCAGCCAGAAGGCGGCGCGCAGGTCACCGGCGCCGAAACGCAGGTCCTGGTCGTACTTGATGCCGGACTGGCCGTTGAGGTCGATGTGGAACAGCTTGCCCGCCCACAGCGCCTGCGCGATGCCGTGCGGGAAGTTCAGACCGGCCATCTGCTCGTGCCCGACCTCGGGGTTCACGCCGTACAGCTCGGGGCGCTCCAGGCGCTCGATGAACGCCAGGGCGTGGCCGACGGTCGGCAGCAGGATGTCGCCGCGCGGCTCGTTCGGCTTGGGTTCGATGGCGAAGCGCAGGTCGTAGCCCTGGGAGGTGACGTACTCGCCGAGCAGGTCGAAGGCCTCCTTCATCCGGTCCAGGGCGACGCGCACGTCCTTGGCGGCGCCGGACTCGGCCCCCTCGCGCCCGCCCCACGCGACGTACACCTGGGCGCCGAGCTCGGCGGCGAGGTCGATGTTGCGGATGGTCTTGCGCAGGGCGTAGCGGCGCACGTCGCGGTCGTTGGCGGTGAACGCGCCGTCCTTGAAGACGGGGTGCGTGAAGAGGTTGGTGGTGGCCATCGGGACCTTCATGCCCGTGGCGTCCAGTGCCTGCCGGAAGCGCTTGATGTGCGCCTCGCGCTCGGTGTCGCCCGACCCGAACGGGATCAGGTCGTCGTCGTGGAAGGTCACACCGTGGGCGCCCAGCTCGGCCAGGCGCTGCACCGTCTCGACCGGGTCGAGGGCACGCCGCGTGGCGTCGCCGAAGGGGTCCCGTCCCTGCCAGCCGACGGTCCACAGGCCGAACGTGAACCTGTCCTCGGGGGTGGGCTGGTAGCTCATGCCGCGGCTCCTTGCTCTCTGAGGTATTTCGTCATGCCGATTTACAAATTAGTATGCGAGCACCTCTCTGGGAAGAGACAAGGTGCCTCCGAACGGAGACACGTGCCGCGCGCAGTAGGGAGAAGCCCGATGTCAGCAGCCGAGGGTCCGCTCGTCGTCGGTGTGGATTCGTCCACCCAGTCCACCAAGGCGCTGGTGGTCGACGCGTCCACCGGCCGGGTGATCGCGAGCGGCCAGGCGCCGCACACGGTCTCCTCGGGGGCCGGGCGCGAGAGCGACCCGCGCCAGTGGTGGGACGCGCTGTGCGAGGCCCTGCACCAGTGCGGTGAGGCGGCGCACGAGGCGGCCGCCGTGTCGGTCGGGGGCCAGCAGCACGGCCTGGTCACCCTGGACGGCCGGGGTGAGCCGGTACGGCCCGCCCTGCTGTGGAACGACGTGCGTTCGGCGCCGCAGGCCCGCCGGCTGATGGAGGAACTGGGCGGCGCGAAGGTCTGGGCCGAGCGCACCGGGAGCGTGCCCGCCGCCTCGTTCACGGTCACCAAGTGGGCCTGGCTGGCCGAGCACGAGCCGGAGGCGGTCCGCGCCACGAAGGCCGTGCGGCTCCCCCACGACTACCTCACCGAGCGGCTCACCGGGCAGGGCACGACCGACCGCGGCGACGCCTCCGGGACGGGCTGGTGGGCGTCCGGGACGGAGGCCTACGACGAGGAGATCCTGGCGCGCGTGGGGCTCGACCCGGCCCTGCTGCCGCGTGTGGTCCGGCCCGGCGAGATCGCGGGCACGGTGCGCGACCGTCACGATCTGCCGTTCTCCAAGGGCACTCTGGTCGCGCCCGGCACCGGCGACAACGCCGCCGCAGCGCTGGGTCTGGGAGTGCGCCCCGGGGTTCCGGTGATGAGCCTCGGCACCTCGGGCACGGTGTACGCGGTGTCGCAGCGGCGGCCCGCCGACCCGAGTGGCACCGTGGCGGGCTTCGCCGACGCCCGCGGCGACTGGCTGCCGCTGGCCTGCACCCTCAACTGCACGCTCGCCGTCGACCGCGTCGCGGCGCTGCTGGGTCTCGACCGCGAGGCCGTGGAACCCGGCACGGCCGTGACGCTGCTGCCCTACCTGGACGGCGAACGCACTCCGAACCTGCCGAACGCCTCCGGCCTGCTGCACGGACTGCGTCACGACACGACCGCCGGCCAGCTGCTCCAGGCCGCCTACGACGGCGCCGTGCACTCCCTGCTCGGGGCGCTCGACCTGGTCCTCGACGAGGACGCGGACCCCTCGGAGCCGCTGCTCCTCATCGGCGGCGGTGCCCGCGGCACCGCCTGGCAGCAGACCGTACGGAGGCTGTCGGGACGGCCCGTGCAGGTGCCGGAGGCCAAGGAGCTGGTCGCGCTGGGGGCCGCCGCGCAGGCGGCCGGGCTGCTGACCGGGGAGGATCCGGCGGCGGTCGCGCGACGCTGGGACACCGCGGCCGGGCCCGTGCTGGAGGCCGTCGAGCGGGACCAGGAGACGCTGGCCAGGATCGCCGGGGTACTCTCCGACGCGGCTGCGCTGCTGGAGCGGCCCACCGACACCCACTGAGGACTGGCGTCAGGCATGACCGCACCGCTGCACGAGGCACGTCACGCCGGGCCGGGACGCGCCCTGCCCGACACCCAGCAGGGCATGCGCCGCCGCAACCTCGCCCGCGTCCTGCACACGGTCCGCGACGAGGGGCAGCTGTCCCGGGCCGCCGTCGCCTCGCGGATCGGCCTGACCCGGGCGGCGGTCTCGACCCTCGTCGACGAACTCATCCGCTCGGGACTTCTCGAGGAACTGGGGCCCGAGCGGCCCGGCCGGGTGGGCCGCCCCGGCTCCGCGCTCGCCGTCAGCGCACGCGGCCCGGCCGGCATCGGAGCGGAGGTCGGCGTCGACCATCTCGCGGTCTGCGCCGTCGATCTGCGCGGCACGACCCGGTCACGGGCGATACGGCAGGGAGCGAACCGCGACCGCTCCCCTCGACCCGTGCTCGCGGAACTCACCGAGCTGATCCGGCAGGTCGTCGCCGAGGCGGAGGGCGAGGGCCTGTGGCCGGCCGGACTCGCCGTGGCGGTGCCGGGCCTGGTGGCGCGTGACGCCCGGACCGTCGTGCGCGCCCCGAACCTCGGCTGGCACGACACGGACCTCGCCGAGCTGCTACCGGCGGACCTCCCGCTGACCGTGGACAACGAGGCCAACTTCGGCGCCCTCGCCGAACTCTGGCTGGGCGACGGCACGCCCCAGGACTTCCTGCACGTCTCGGCGGAGATCGGCATCGGCGGGGCGGTCGTGGTGGACGGCGGGCTGCTGCGCGGAACCCGCGGTTTCGCGGGCGAACTGGGGCACGTTCCGGTCCGGCCGGACGGGCCGGAGTGCGCCTGCGGCGGGCGGGGCTGCCTGGAGCAGTACGCCGGCGAGGAGGCCGTGCTGCGCGCCGCCGGCCTTGAACCCGACGAGGACCGGGTCGGGCTGCTCGCGGGGCGCGCCGCGGAGGGCGACGAGAACGTACGCCGCGCCCTGCGCGAGGCCGGTACGGCGCTCGGTGTGGCCCTGACCGGGGCGGTCAACCTGCTCGACCCGCGAAGCGTGGTCCTGGGCGGTGAACTCTCCGGGCTGGCGCCGTGGCTGCTGCCCTCGCTGCGGGACGAGCTGGCCCGGCGCACGGCGGGCCCGGTCTGCCCGGTGTCCGTGTCCGCACTGGGTCCCCAGGGGCCGCTGCTGGGGGCCGCGCACTCGGTGGTGCGGGCGGTGCTCGACGACCCGGCGTCCGTCGCCGGGCAGGCCTGAGAAAGGCCACCGGACACGGTCACCAGCTCGTCTCTCGCCTCGCCAATCACCCGGCCGAGTGAGGGAGTTGTCCACATCCGCAGGCCCGTCCACCGCGACGCACCGCCTCCCCGCACGCCGTCGGCAGGAGCCGTAACTTGATCACCGCGGGCCGCGACCACGACGGCCGCCGCTCCGCTCAGTCGATCAGGACACACCCTCCCGTCGAGCCCGGAAGAGGCACACACCCATGGAACGGACCACCACCCCCTCCCCCAGCCGGCGCGGCATCCTCGCGGGCGCCGCCCTCACCGCCGTCCCCTCCGTCCTGCTCACCGGCGGCCGGGCCGGTGCCCGGCCCCAGGCCGTCGATCACCCCGGAGCGGCGTGGCACCCGGCGAGCCGCGGCAACTACACGCCGTCGAACCGCCCGCGCGCCCATCCGCTGCGCTATGTGGTCATCCACGTGGCGCAGACGACCTTCTCCGGCACCCTGTCCGTGTTCCGGGACCCCGGGAAGAAGGTGTCCGCGCACTACGTGGTGCGCTCCTCCGACGGGCGCGTGGCGCAGTATGTGCGCGAGTCCGACATCGCGTGGCACGCGGGGAACTGGGACTACAACACCCGCAGCATCGGCATCGAGCACGAAGGCTGGGTGGACCGGCCCGGGTACTTCACCGACGCCATGTACGAGCGGTCGGCCCGGCTCACCGCGGCGATCTGCGCGCGGTACGGCATCCCGAGGAACCGCGCCCACATCATCGGCCACCACGAGGTGCCGGGCAGCGACCACACCGACCCGGGCCGGCACTGGGACTGGAAGCGCTACCTGAGACTCGTCACCTCCGCCTGAACGCCCGGCCGGCGCACGGCGGTTCACCTCACGTCCCGGTTACGAATCGCTCAACTGCTGGTTGCGGACCGGTGAGCGGGCGACGATGGGGCCATGACTCTGGCCCAGCGCGCCATGGAGCGCCTGCAGGCCTGGCCCGACCTGATGGCGGGCCCGGCGAGTTGCGGTACCGGAAGGGCGCTCCGTTCCGTCCGTGACGAGATCGTCCACTTCCACTCCTCGCGGGACGTGGACCTCCACCTCACCCGCCGGGCCGTCCAGCGCTTCCACTACGACCTCGCCGGTTCGAGCGCGATCCACCTGCTGCCCGGTTCGTGCTGGGTGACGGTCCACCTCGACTGTCAGGCGGACGTCGATCTGCTGCTGAGCCTGGTGAGCATCGCCCTCAAGGCACACCAGAACCGGCCCGCGGACACGGCGGAACCGGGGCGCACGGGGTGCAACTTCCACCGGGTCACGGTGTTGCCGCGGGACGCCGTCGCGGGCGGCTGAGCCTCACCGCGGCCCGCACCGGACGTGGCCGCAAGAAGAGCGCCGCCTGCCGGAAGCCGGGTCCGCCGATCGACCCAGCGCCCGCGCACCCGCGCACGTCACGCCGTTCGACACCGGAACGGGTGACGGCTGAGCACCCAGAGGGGTGCGTTTTTTCAGCCGTTCCCGCGGAGAAGGCGCTCAGCCGCCCTGCCGGACCCCGTGGTCTGGTGCACTGCCCCGAGGACTCCGGACGGTTGACGAGGCATCAGGGGGCACGGTGACAGGTCGGCACAGGCGCGGCGGAGCGGGCAGAGCGGTACTGGCGTTCGTCACGGCCTTCAGCGCGCTGACCGGCGCGGCCCTGGCGGGAGCGGCTCCGGCCGGCGCCGTCCAGAAGGGCGGGCGGGTCGCGCCGGGCGTGACGTACGAGGAGTTCGACATCAAGGCGGCCAAGGGGGTGACGCACGCACATCTGCTGAAGGTCGATCTGAGCAATTCTCAGGTGCGGGTGGATCTGCTGTACCCGGGGGCGGTGGCCTCGCGCGCACAGGTCTCGGCGATGGCGGACACCCAGGGCGCCGTCGCCGGTGTCAACGGCGACTTCTTCAACATCAGCGAGACCCAGCATCCGGGCGTCGAGGCGACCGGGGCGAGTGTGGGACCGGCGATCGCCGCCGGGCGGACGCTCAAGGCGGCCGTGCCGAACGGCCAGCGCTTCGGACCGGCCCTGCCACCCGGTACGACCACCGAGGACGTGTTCGGCGTGGACGGCGACGGGCGGGCACGGCTGGACCGGCTGAAGCTCTCCGGGGTGGTCCGCACGGCCGAGGCGCAGCTGCCTCTGGGCGGTCTGAACCAGTACGCGCTGCCGGTGGGTTCGGTCGGCGCGTTCACCTCCGACTGGGGCAGCGTCTCGCGGGTCCGCGCCACGTGCGGCACGGACACCGACCGCGCCGCTCCGTGCAGCACCGACACCTACGAGGTGACGGTCCGCGACGGCAAGGTCGTCTCGGCCGCCGACACCCCGGGCAGCGGTCCCATCGCCGCGGGCACCACGGTGCTGGTCGGCCGGGAGGCGGGCGCCCAGCAGTTGCGCAAGTTCTCCACCGGGGAGCCGGTCGAGGTCGAACACGGTCTGGTGGCGGCCTCGGACGGCGCCGCCTACCGGGCCGCCCTCGGCGGCTACCCGGTCCTCACGGGCGGGCAGCCGCTGCCTGGGCTCGACACCACGACGTCGGCCGTCCGTACGGCCGTGGGGATCGCCGACGGGGGGCGGCGCGTGCTGCTGTTCGCGCTGGACGGTGCCGCCGCCTACCGCAGCGGGCTGACGATCGCCGAAGTCGCCGCCACGCTGCGGGACCTGGGAGCCGAGGACGCCTTCAGCCTGGACGGCGGCGGATCGTCGACCCTGGTCGCCCGGGAGCAGGGCGCGAGCAAGGTCTCCGTGCGCAACCACCCCAGTGGCGGCGCCGAGCGCCTCGTGCCGAACGGCATCGGCGTGTTCTCGGGGTGAGCTCAGGGCCGCAGACCGCTGACGATGTCCGCCGTCGCCGTGAGGCCGCTGTGGATGGTGGGGGCGATGCTGGTGCTGGCCAGGTAGAAGCCGAGCAGCAGACAGACCACCGCATGGGAGACCTTCAGCCCGCCGTTGCGGAGGAAGATCACCGCAAGGATCAGCAGCAGCAGCACCACAGAGATGGAAATGGCCATCGTCAACTCCTCCGCCACGCCGCCATGTCCGGTTCACGGCGTTCGGCCGCAAGTGTGGCGTAGCGGAGGGTTCGTCCGGGCGGCTGACCTGTCCGCCGAACGTGTGGTGTTCGTGTGGTGTTCTTCCGGCCCTAGGCGGCCCGCCGGGCGTCGAGGAACGCCTCCAGTCCGGCGAGGTCGTCGGTGTTGAGGTGATCGACGCCGGCGGCGAGCAGTTCGCCCCACAGCGCGTCGCGGGCGGGTCCGGCCAGGTCAGGGGTGGCCCAGAACCGCACCCTCTGCCCGCGCCGGTGGGCGGCCCTCACGATGCTCCGCAGCTTCTCCCGCTCGGCGTGCGGGAAGGGTCCCACTCCCTGCCAGGTGAAGTTGAGCGACCAGTTGTCGCTGATCAGCGGGACGAAGGAGGCCGGTGCCTGGCTTCCGAGGTCGGCGAGGCGGCCGTCGTAGAAGGCGCGCCGGGCGGTCTGGGCCTCCATGGGCACGCGGGCCGCGCGGTCGCCGGAGATCACCACGGTGACCGGGCCGCGGTGGACGCGGCCGTGGGCGTACGTGGTGAACAGGTGCCGGTGGCGCCGGAGGTGACGGTCGAGTTCGAGGTAGGTCGACGCGCCCTCGGTCTTGATGTCGATGAGCAGTTGCAGCGAGCCGCGGTGCCCGCGGTACACCGAGCCGTGGTGGGACCGGACGCGGGCCGCGAGCGGGTCGAGGTAGAGGGACTCCAGGGTGCGGGAGGGGTCGAGGCCGTCCGGGTCGTGGCCGACGAGGAGCTGGTCGCCCACGAGGTGGATGTCGGCCTCGACACTGCCGAAGCGGTGGTCGAGGGCGTCGAACAGGGGGCGCGGGTGCTCGTAGTCGTTGTGGGCGTGGGCGCGCCACAACGGGCGTTGCCGGTCGTTGCGTTCACCGGCCGACGCGGGTGCGGCCGGGAGGGCGATCGAGCCCGCGAGGGCTGCGCCGAGGGCGGTGAGGGCTCCGCGACGGGTGGTGAGGGCCATGCTCTGCCTCCCTGGAGGTGCCGTACGGGAACCCTGCGAGTATGGGGTCCCGATCGGCCCAAGGAGCAGGCCCGCGCGCGGAGTTGGCCGGACTGCCGCCACGCGTTCACTTCGGTGGAGCGGGGTGCGCCAAGGCCCGCCCCTGGTGGGACGGGCCTCTTGGTTTCCCGGGTCTCGCGAGGGTGCCCTCGCGTCGGCCGGATGTGCGTCAGGGGGCCTGGAGGTCGACCAGTGCGGCCAGGGCCTCCCGGTGGGCGCCGGCGGTGCCGTAGGCGAGGGAGTCGGCCTTCGCGCGCTTGAGGTACAGGTGCGCGGGGTGCTCCCACGTCATGCCGATGCCGCCGTGCAGTTGCACGGCCTCCTCGGCGGCGTGCACGGCCACGGGTGCCGCGTAGGCCTGGGCGACGGTGACGGCCACGTCGACGTCCTCGCCGGTGGTCAGGGCGTCGGCGGCGTTGCGGGCGGCCGCGCGGGTGTTGACGACCTCCAGCCACAGCTGGGCGAGCCGGTGCTTGAGCGCCTGGAAGCCGCCGACGGGCCGGTTGAACTGCTTGCGGTCCTTCAGGTGGCGGACGGTCTCCGTCAGCGTCCACTCGGCCAGCCCGTACTGCTCGGAGGCGAGCAGTCCGGCCCCGGCGCGCAGCGCACGGCGCACGGCCGATTCGGCGTCGCCCAGCAGCCGGCCCGGCGCTCCGTCGAGGGTGACGGTCGCGAGCGGCCGGGTCAGGTCCAGGGAGGTCCGGGGGGTGACGGTCGCGGCCGAGGCGTCGACCGCGTAGAGGCCGCCGTCGTCGGCGGGCACGAGCAGGACGTCCGCGACGGCGGCGTCGGCGATGCCGGTCAACTCCCCGTGCAGGGCGCCGCCGTCGTGCCGGACGGTCCGGTAGGCGGTCCCGGGTGCGATGTGGAGGGCGACCGCGAGGATGCCGATCGTCGTCCCGGTCGCGAGGTCGCGGAGCAGGTCGTCGGTGCCGCAGGCCAGCAGGGCCTCGGTGGCGACGACCGCGCTGGTCAGGTACGGCACGGGCGCGACCGCGCGTCCCAGTTCCTCCAGCACCACGGCGGCTTCGCGGTGGGTGGCGCCCTGGCCGTCGAGTTCCTCGGGCACCAGCAGGCCGGCGAGGCCCATGCCCTCGGTCAGGGTCTTCCACAGCGCCCGGTGGTGCGGGGTGTCCGACTCGGTGCGGGCGATGACGCCGGGCGCGTCGCAGTGGTCGGCGAGCAGGTCGCGGACGGCGGCGCGCAGCGCCTCTTCCTCTTCCGAGTACAACAGGTCACTCATCGGGCGAGGTCCTTCCAGGCGACGTCCTTGTCGGTGCGCGGCTCGGCGGGCAGGCCGAGGACGCGCTCGGCGACGATGTTCAGCAGGACCTCGCTGGTCCCGCCCTCGATGCTGTTGCCCTTGGAGCGCAGATAGCGGTAGCCGGCGTCGCGGCCGGTGAAGTCGACCAGCTCCGGGCGCCGCATGGTCCAGTCGTCGTACAGCAGGCCTTCCTCACCGAGGAGTTCCACCTCCAGGCCGCTGATCTCCTGGTTGAGGCGGGCGAAGGCCAGCTTCATGCCGGCGCCTTCGGGGCCGGGCTGGCCCACGACGAGCTGCTGGCGCAGCCGCTCCGCGGTGAGGCGGGAGACCTCGGCCTCCACCCAGAGCTTCAGCAGCCGCTGGTGCAGATCGTGGGTGCGCAGCTCGGGCCGCTCGCGCCAAGTCTTCGAGACCGGGCCGATCATGCCGCCCTCGCGGGGCAGCCGCATGCCGCCGATCGCCACGCGCTCGTTGTTCAGCGTGGTCTGGGCGACCTTCCAGCCGTCGCCGACCGCTCCAAGGCGCCGCGCGTCGGGGATGCGGACGTCGGTGAGGAACACCTCGTTGAACTCGGCCTCGCCGGTGATCTGCCGCAGCGGCCGCACCTCGACACCGGGGTCGGTCATGTCACAGACGAAGTAGGTGATGCCCCGGTGCTTGGGCACGTCCGGGTCGGTGCGGGCGATGAGGATCGCCCAGCGGGCCACATGGGCGCTGGACGTCCAGACCTTCTGCCCGTTGACGACCCAGTCTCCCCCGTCCTCCCGCACGGCCCGGGTGCCCAGCGCGGCCAGGTCGGATCCGGCTCCGGGCTCGCTGAACAGCTGGCACCAGACCTCCTCGCCGGTCCACAGCGGCCTGAGGAAACGCCGTTTCTGTTCCTCGGTGCCGAACTGGAGGATCGTCGGCGCGGCCATGCCCAGACCGATGCCGATGCGCCGCGGGTCGTTGTCGGGCGCCCCGGCGGCCTCCAGCTCGGCGTCCACGACGGCCTGGAGAGACCGGGGGGCGCCGAGTCCGCCGAGGCCCTCCGGGTAGTGCACCCAGGCCAGCCCGGCGTCGAAGCGGGCCCGGAGGAAGTCCCGGCGGTCGGTGGAGGCCGGCGGGTGGGCGGCCAGCAACTCCCGGGTGCGGCGGCGCAGTTCCTCGGTGCCGGTCATGCTGCCTCCTCCATGACGACCGCGACCCGGCCGGTGGTCAGACCGTCCGCCACCTTCTGCACGGCGGTCGCCGCCGAGCCGAGCGGCACGCGTTCGCTGACCAGCGGCTTGATCGCACCCTGGGCGGCCAGTTCGGTGAGCCGCTCGTGGCAGTGCCGGACCAGCTTGGGGTCCTTGGTGTTGTACAGGCCCCAGTGCAGGCCGAGGATCGAGTAGTTCTTCACCAGGGCGTGGTTCAGGCCCGGGCTGGGGATCGTGCCGCTGGCGAAGCCGACGACGACGATCCGCCCCTCGAAGGCGACGACCTTGGCTGACTGTGTGTAGGCCTCGCCGCCGACCGGGTCGTAGATCACGTCGGCGCCCCGGCCGCCGGTGGCCTCCTTGACGGCGGCGACGACGTCCTCGGAGTGCCGGTCGATCACGACGTCGCAGCCCAGCTCGCGGGCGACGGCCGCTTTCCCGGGGCCGCCGACGACACCGATGACGGTGGCGCCGGCGGCCTTCCCGAGCTGCACGGCCGCGCTGCCGACCCCTCCGGCGGCAGCGTGGACGAGCAGGGTCTCGCCGGCCTCCAGACCGGCCCGGCGGTGCAGACCGAACCACCCGGTCTGGTAGCCGATGTGCAGGGCCGCGGCCTCGGCGTCGTCGAGTGCGTCCGGCGCGGGCAGCAGGGCGGCGGCGTCCGCGACGGCGTACTCGGCGAAGCCGCCGTGGGGCAGCGCCGGGTTGGCGATCACCCGGCGGCCGTCCTCGGTCTCGCCGCAGATCTCCACGCCCGGGGTGAACGGCAGGGGCGGCCTGACCTGGTACTGGCCGCGGCACAGCAGGGCGTCCGGGAAGTTGATGTTGGCCGCCCGTACCTTCAGCAGAACCTGGCCGTCACCGGGCGTGGGCGGCTCCACGTCCTCGAGCTTCATCACCTCGCCCGGCTCGCCGTTCTCGTGCACTTGCCATGCCTGCATGCGGGGCCTCCACGGGGGACTGCTTCGTCTGACCGGGGTCGGTTCGCATACTAAGCGGTCGCTTGCTGATCAGGGAACAGTCTCCGGGAAAGTCCCGCGCGGAGGTCCGCCGTACGTCACGCGCCCTTCGGCCGCGCCCGCACGTGCATCCGCTCGCCCTGCGGTCCGAACAGGCTGAGGAACTCCACGGGCCCCTCCCCCGTCGAGCCGAACCAGTGCGGCACCCGGGTGTCGAACTCGGCGGCCTCCCCCGCGGTGAGCACCACGTCGTGCTCGCCCAGCACCAGGCGCAGCTTCCCGGACAGCACGTACAGCCACTCGTAGCCCTCGTGCGTCCGCGGTTCCGGTTCCTGCCGGCGCCGGGGTTCCAGGACTTTGTAGGCCTGAAGGCCGCCGGGCTGGCGGGTGAGCGGCCAGTGGGTGCGGCCGCCCATCACGATCGGCTTGGCACGCACGCGCGGATCACCGGCCGGCGGGGCGCCGACCAGCTCGTCCAGCGCCACCTGGTGGGCGCGCGCGATCGGCAGCAGCAGTTCCAGACTGGGTTTGCGCAGGCCGGACTCCAGCCGCGAGAGGGTGCTGACGGAGATGCCGGTGGTCTCGGACAGTGCCGCCAGGGTCACCTCCCGCTCCTTGCGCAGCTGCCGCAGCCTGGGGCCCACGCCCGCGAGTACCTCGTCCGTCGTCATGGTGGTATTGCAGGTTCGGCAAAGTCGTTTGTCAATCCCGCAGTGCTCGGGCGACGCTCGGCAGCGGAGGTGGTCACATGACCGACACATACACGGTGGTCGTCGTCGGCGGGGGCGCGGCGGGTCTGTCCGCCGCGCTGGTGCTGGGGCGCGCCCGGCAGCACACGCTGGTGGTCGACGCGGGCGAACCGCGCAACGCGCCCGCCGCCCACATGCAGGGTTACCTGTCTCGGGACGGCATGCCGCCCGCCGAGTTCCTGGCCCTCGGCCGGGAGGAGATCGCGCGCTACGGCGTGGACCTCGTGCGGGACCGGGTGGTGGACGTGGAGAAGGGTGAGGACTTCACCGTGGTGCTGGCCGGCGGCCGGACCGTACGGGCCCGGCGGCTGGTCGTCGCCACAGGGCTGAAGGACGAACTGCCCGAGGTCGACGGACTCGCCGAGCGGTTCGGGCGGGACGTGCTGCACTGCCCCTTCTGCCACGGCTGGGAGGTGCGCGACCAGCCGTTCGGCGTGCTGGCCACGACCGCGGCGAGTGTGCACCAGGCGCTGATGGTGTCCCAGTGGTCCAAGGACGTGCGGTTCTTCCTGCACACGGTCGCCGAGGAGGAGCTGTCCGACGTGGACCTGCGCCGGCTCGCCGCGGCCGGGGTGGAGGTGGTGCCCGGGCAGGTCGCGGGACTGGTGGTCGAGGACGACCGCCTCACCGGCGTGCGGCTCGCGGACGGCACCACCCACGCCCGGTCGGTGCTGTTCACCGCCCCGCGGGCGGTTCCGCGGACCGGCCTGCTTCAGCGGCTGGGCGCTCAGCTGCACGAGACGCCGTTCGGCGCCTACCCGGTGATCGACGCGACCGGCCTGACGACGGTGCCGGGCGTGTGGGCCGCGGGCAACGCGATCGGCTTCGCCGAGCAGGTCGTGCACGCGGCGAGCGGCGGATACCGGGCGGCGTCGGCGATCGTCGGGGACCTGCTGATGACCGACCTCGACGCGGCCGCGCAGGTGTAGAGGCACCGTCGGCGGTGCACCATGACTGCATGCTGCTGCACCGGCTGGCCCGAGTGTCCCGGGAGGTCGCCGCCACCTCGGCGCGGTCCCGCAAGACGGCCCTGCTCGCGGAGCTCTTCCGGGACGCCGAGCCCGAGGACGTGCCGATCGTCATCCCGTACCTGGCGGGACGGCTGCCGCAGGGGCGGATCGGCGTCGGCTGGAAGGTGCTGAGCCGCCCGGTCGGCCCGGCGGCCGAGCCGGGCCTGACCGTGCGGGAGGTGGACGCCCGGCTGTCCGAGCTCGCCAAGGTGTCCGGGCCCGGCTCCCAGGCGGAACGGACCCGCCTGGTGGCCGAGTTGATGGGCGCGGCCACCGAGGACGAGCAGCGGTTCCTGCTCGGGCTGCTCACCGGAGAGGTCCGGCAGGGCGCGCTGGACGCGGTGGCGGTCGAGGGGCTGGCCCAGGCGACCGGGGCACCGTCGGCGGACGTACGCCGGGCCGTGATGCTCGCGGGTTCCCTCCAGGCGGTGGCGGAAGCGCTGCTCGCTCAGGGGCCGGGCTCCCTCGACCGCTTCCGCCTCACCGTCGGCCGTCCGGTGCTGCCGATGCTGGCGCACAGCGCCTCCTCGGTGGCCGAGGCGGTGGACAAGCTGGGCACCTGCGCGGTGGAGGAGAAGCTGGACGGCATCCGCGTCCAGGTGCACCGGGACGGCGACACCGTGCGGCTCTACACCCGCACCCTCGACGACATCACCGACCGCCTGCCCGAAGTGACGGCCGCGGCCCTTGAATTGCGGGGTGAGCGGTTCATCCTGGACGGCGAGGTGATCTCCTTCGACGAAGGCGGGCGCCCCCGCTCGTTCCAGGAGACCGCCGGACGTGTCGGCTCCCGCACGGACGTGGCCACGGCCGCCCGCGCGGTGCCGGTCTCCCCCGTCTTCTTCGACGCGCTGTCCGTCGACGGCCACGACCTGCTCGACCTGCCCTTCGCCGAGCGGCACGCCGAGCTGGCCCGCCTGGTGCCCGAGCCGATGCGGGTGCGGCGCACGCTGGTGTCCGGCCCGGACGACACGCCCGGCGCGGAGGAGTTCCTCGCCGCGACGCTGGAGCGCGGCCACGAGGGCGTCGTCCTCAAGGCGCTCGACGCCCCCTACAGCGCGGGCCGGCGCGGCGCGTCCTGGCTGAAGGTGAAGCCGGTCCACACCCTCGACCTGGTCGTCCTGGCCGCCGAGTGGGGCCACGGCCGCCGCGCCGGCAAGCTCTCCAACCTCCACCTGGGCGCGCGCACCGCCGACGGCGGCCTCGCCATGCTCGGCAAGACCTTCAAGGGCATGACCGACGCGATGCTCACCTGGCAGACCGAACGCCTCCAGCGGCTCGCCGTCGAGACCGACGACTACGTGGTGAGGGTCCGCCCCGAACTCGTCGTCGAGATCGCCTACGACGGACTTCAGCGCTCCACCCGCTACCCGGCCGGTGTCACCCTCCGCTTCGCCCGCGTGGTCCGCTACCGGGAGGACAAGCGCCCCGAGGACGCCGACACGGTCGAGACGCTGCTCGCGGCGCATCCGGAGGTGAAGCCGTGAAGCGCAGTGCCGGCCTGCTGCTCTTCCACCGCACCGACGAGGGCCTCGAAGTGCTGCTCGGCCACATGGGCGGGCCGTTCTTCGCCCGGCGCGACGCCGGGGCGTGGACCGTGATCAAGGGCGAGTACGACCCGGACGAGTCCGCCTGGGACGCCGCCCGCCGCGAGTTCCAGGAGGAACTGGGGCTGCCCCCGCCCGACGGCGAGGCCCTCGACCTGGGCGAGGTCCGGCAGACGGGCGGCAAGATCGTCACGGCCTGGGCGGTCGAGGCGGACCTCGACCCGGCGACGATCACACCGGGCACCTTCAGCATGGAGTGGCCGCCGAGGTCGGGACGGTTCCAGGAGTTCCCGGAGCTGGACCGGGTGGCCTGGTTCGGCCTGGACCGGGCCCGCGCGGTGATCGTCACGGCGCAGGCGGCGTTTCTCGACCGCCTGGCGGAGCACTCGCCCTGAGGAGACGCTCCCGCGTTGCGGTCCCCTCCGCCGCGCGGGAAGGTCGAGACACAGCCCGCTCCGAGGGAGGTCAGCCATGCCCATCGCAACGGTGAACCCGGCGAACGGCGAGACGCTCAAGACGTACGAGGCCATGGACGAGCAGGAGATCGAGCGTCGGCTCCAGCTCGCGGAGGCCACGTTCCGCACCTACCGGACGACGAGCTTCGACGAGCGGGCGCGGCTGCTGCACCGGGCCGCCGACCTCCTCGAAGAGGACCAGCAGGACATCGCCCGCGTGATGACCACCGAGATGGGCAAGCCGATCCAGCAGGCCCGGGCCGAGGCGGCGAAGTGCGCCAAGGCGATGCGCTGGTACGCCGACCACGCCGAGGAGCTGCTCGCCGACGAGGAACCCGCCGACGCCGACGTCAAGGACTCCGGCGCCTCCCGCGTGCGGGTCCGCTACCGGCCGCTCGGCCCGGTGCTGGCGGTGATGCCGTGGAACTTCCCGCTGTGGCAGGTGATCCGCTTCGCCGCGCCCGCGCTGATGGCGGGCAACGTGGGCCTGCTCAAGCACGCCTCGAACGTCCCGCAGACCGCCTTGTACATCGAGGACCTCTTCCACCGGGCGGGCTTCACCGAGGGCACCTTCCAGACGCTGCTGATCGGCTCCGCCGCGGTCGACGAGATCCTGCGCGACGAGCGGGTCAAGGCGGCCACGCTCACCGGCAGCGAACCGGCGGGACGCGCGGTCGCCTCCACCGCCGGAGAGATGATCAAGAAGACGGTGCTGGAGCTGGGCGGCAGCGACCCGTTCGTCGTCATGCCCTCCGCCGACATCGACCGGGCCGCGAAGGTCGCGGTGACCGCCCGGGTGCAGAACACCGGCCAGTCGTGCATCGCCGCGAAGCGGTTCATCGTGCACACGGACGTCTACGACGCCTTCGCCGAGCGGTTCGCCGCGGGCATGAGGGCGCTGAAGGTCGGCGACCCCCTGTCCGACGACACCGAGGTCGGGCCGCTCTCCAGCGAGCAGGGACTGCGTGATCTGGAGGAACTGGTCGACGACGCGGTGCGCAGCGGGGCCGAGGTGCTGTGCGGTGGCGAACGGCCGGACGGCCCGGGCTGGTACTACACGCCGACGATCCTCGCCGGCATCACCCGCGAGATGCGCATCCACCGGGAGGAGGCGTTCGGGCCGGTCGCGACGCTGTACCGGGCGGCCGACCTGGACGAGGCGGTGCTGATCGCGAACGACTCGCCGTTCGGACTGAGTTCGAACGTGTGGACGCGCGACGAGGAAGAGGTGGAGCGGTTCACACGCGATCTGGAGGCCGGCGGGGTGTTCTTCAACGGCATGACGGCGTCCCACCCGGCGTTCCCGTTCGGCGGTGTGAAGCGGTCCGGGTACGGGCGTGAGCTGTCCGGGCACGGAATCCGCGAGTTCTGCAACATCACCACTGTTTGGCATGGTGCGTGAGTGTTGCGGGGCTACGATCGCGTCTGTGAACCGCGAAGTGACTCTGCCTCTGATCGTCGACGACCGCGGAACCTTGCAGGTGGCCGCGGCGGATGTGAGCAAGCTCTTGCGGACGGTGGGGGGTCGGTGGGTGCGGCTCGTGGAAGGCGGGGAGTCGGGGCTGGACGAGGACACGGTCGCCGAGCTGGCCATCGAGCTGGCGAAGCTGGCCGATCGCATCGATGTGGCCTGCATCGCGCACAGCAGTGGGACGGCCACATAGGTGCCGCGCGTGCGGTGCGCCGTGCTGTGCGGCGCGGCTGGCCGCGCCCCTAGGCGGTCGGCTCCCCCAGGGTCGACCAGAACCTCGCCTCGTACGTCTGCAGCAGGCGGCCGTATGCGTGGGCTCGTGTCTCGTCGAGGCGGCCGGCGTCCAGCCCCGCCCGCACCGCCTCCGTCGCCAGCCGGTCGAGGTCCGGCGACGGCTCGGCGAAGAAGTCGAAGAAGGCGCAGGCCTCGTCCGTGAAGCCGTACCGCTCGCGCAGCGCGGTCGCGATGGTCGCGCAATAGCCGCCCCACGCCGAGAAGTTGGCCGTGAGGGCCAGGACCACGTCCGCCGGTGAGGCGTTCAGGGCCAGCCAGGCCACGTAGGCCGGGTAGGTCTGGCAGCCGGGCAGCGGGACGTAGGACGCCTCCCTCTCCTGGTCCACGCCGCATGCCCGGGCGAAGGCGGTCAGCCGCTCCCCCGCCAGGACTTCGCCCTGGGCGAGCGCCGTGAAGAACGCCGCGGCTCGCGGGTCCGTCACCGCGGAACGCTCCGCCAGGTGCTCGAACGCGCGGCGGTCCGCGGGAATCACCCAGGTCTGCTCCAGGGCGAGGGCGGCGAGGACCGAGCGCGGCGCCGTGCCGTCGGCGATCCGGGGGACGAGGGGGTTGGACCGCGGATCGGGGGCGAGGCGGGCGGTGGTCTTCGTCAGCAGGTCCCGGGCCGGGTGCGTCATCGCGTCCTCCGTCATCCAAGTGTCGCAACGAGCCTTGCACGTCCTCCCCGGTACGGAGTAGCCCGGCGCGAAGTCGCGGTGCCGGCGGGTGATCGTGGGGTGACCACCCCTAGTGGTGAACCACCTTCTGGCCGGGGGGCGAGGCGCCTTCCGGAAGGCGAAAGCAGGCATGGTTCATGGCGACTTTGTGCAGACCCGCGGTGTCCGTCCCGGAGTACGTGATCACGATGGAGGAGACGCTGGAGCTGGCGCGCCGGCGCCACGCCGACCACCCGCAACTGCCGCTCGCCCTTCGGCTGATCGAGAACACCGGTGTGCGCACGCGCCACATCGTGCAGCCCATCGAGGAAACGCTGAAGCACCCCGGGTTCGAGGACCGCAACAAGCTCTACGAGGCCGAGGCCAAGGCCCGCGTGCCCGCGGTCGTGCAGCAGGCACTCGACGACGCCGAGCTGCTCACCACCGAGGTGGACCTGATCATCTACGTGTCGTGCACGGGCTTCATGATGCCCTCGCTCACGGCCTGGCTGATCAACGAGATGGGTTTCGAACCGACCACCCGTCAGCTGCCGGTGGCCCAGCTGGGATGCGCGGCCGGCGGTGCGGCGATCAACCGGGCCCACGACTTCTGCACGGCGTATCCCGAGGCCAACGTGCTGATCGTGGCGTGCGAGTTCTGCTCGCTGTGCTACCAGCCCACCGACATCGGTGTCGGCTCGCTGCTGTCGAACGGGCTGTTCGGTGACGGCATCGCCGCCGCCGTGGTCCGCGGCCGGGGCGGCGAAGGAGTCCTCCTGGAGCGCAACGGCTCGTACCTGATCCCCAAGACCGAGGAATGGATCATGTACGACGTGCGGGCGACCGGCTTCCACTTCCTGCTGGACAAGCGGGTGCCGGGCACGATGGAGCCGCTCGCCCCGGTGCTGAAGGACTTGGCCGGTGACCACGGCTGGGACGCCACCGACCTGGACTTCTACATCGTCCACGCGGGCGGGCCGCGCATCCTGGATGACCTCAGTACCTTCCTGCACGTCGACCCGCACGCCTTCCGCTTCAGCCGGGCCACGCTCACCGAGTACGGCAACATCGCCAGCGCCGTCGTCCTGGACGCGCTGCGCCGGCTGTTCGACGAGGGCCGCCCCGAGGACCGGGCGCGCGGACTGCTCGCCGGGTTCGGACCCGGCATCACCGCCGAGATGGCCCTGGGCCGCTGGCGCAGCGCGGACGAGACGATGTGACATGAGCGAGGAGACGATCAGCGGGGACCGGCCCCCGGTCCGGGAGCGCCCCGCGTCCGCCCCGCCCGGCGCGGACCCCGGCCCGCTGTGCGAGCCGGGGGACGCGGGCCCTCCCACTCGCGTCGGGCTACCCGACGGCGCGGGCTGGGCATGGCTGGTCACCCGGCACGACGAGGTGCGGGCGGTGGCCGAGGACCCGCGCTTCAGCCGCGTGGCCGTCACCGGCCGGCGCGTCGGCCGCCCGGCCCCGCACCCTGTCCGGGCCGGTGGCGCGGCGGGCTTCCCGGACACGCCGGACCACAACCGCCTGCGGCGCGGTGTGGCCGCCGCGTTCAGTGCGAGCGGGGTGGAGCGCAGGCGTGAGCGGTGCGGCCGCATGCTGAGCGAGCTGGTGGAGGAGATGCTCCAGGACGGCCCGCCGGCCGATCTGACGGAGGCCGTTCTTGGCCCGTTCCCCGTCGCGGTGATCTGCGAACTGATGGGCGTCCCGCCCGCCGACCGGCAGGGCATGCACGCGTGGACGCGGCAGATCCTGTCCTCCCCGCACGGCGCCGACGCGGGCGAGCGGGCCGGGAAGGAGATGGCCGCCTACTTCTCCGATCTGATCGGTCTGCGCGAGGGCAGCACCGGCGAGGACGTCGCCTCCCTGCTCGGCGCCGCCCTCGGCCGCGCGGAGCTCACCCTGGACGAGGCGACCGGATGCGCGGTGGGCCTTCAGATCGGCGGCGAGGCGGTCACCCACCTGGGCAGTCGGCTGTTCCGCCTGCTGCTGAGCCGCCCCGAGCTGGCCGAACGCCTGCGCGCCGAGCCGGAGATCCGTCCCCGGGCCGTCGACGAACTGCTGCGCCGGCTCTGCCGGGACGACCCGGACGGGCCGCGACGCATCGCCAGAGAGGACGTGGAGATCGGGGGTGTCCGCGTCCGGGCCGGCGAGGTGGTCCAGGTGTCGTACGCGGCCGCGAACCACGACCCGGTCGTCTTCCCGGACCCGGAGGCGATCGACGTCGATCGCGACCCGAACCCGCACCTCTCCTTCGGCTCCGGCCCGCACCACTGCCCCGGCGACGCGTTGGCCCGGATGGAGCTGGAGCTCCTGGCCGACGCGCTCCTCGACGGGGTGCCGGGCCTGCGGCTCGCGGTCCCGGCCGAGGCGGTGTCCCCCGGAAGGAACACTCCGGTCGGCGGGCCCGAGGCCCTGCCCGTGACGTGGTGAGCGGGCGATGACGGCGACCGACGGACTGTTCGTCCCCCCGGGCCACGGCCGGGTGATGGCGGCCCCCGCCCACCACGTCACCTTCAAGGTGACCGGCGCGCACTCCCGGACGGCGTCCACCTTCGAGGTGGTGGTGCCGCCGGGCTTCGACGTCGGCGCCCATGTGCACACCCGCAGCGAGGAGTTGTTCTACGTCCTCGAGGGCGAGCTGGATGTCCTCGCCTTCGAGCCGCGGGTGCGCACTCCCGACCACTGGCAGCGGTGGGAGTCCCGGTCGGGGGACCGGGTGGTGCGGGCGACACCGGGCACGGTGATCGCCGTGCCGCCGGGTTGTCCGCACGCGTTCGCCAACCCGACGGACGAGCCCGCGAAGATGTTCTTCCAGGCGAGCCCGCCGCCGGACCACGAGCGGTACTTCGAGGAGCTGCTGGAGATCCTCGGCGGCGGGGGCCCGCCGGACCACGCCGCGATCGAGGAGCTGCGGGCGCGGTACGACATCGAGCAGCTGACGCCGCTCAGGCACCGTTAGCGGATCGGCACCCCGGCCAGGGTGCGGGCGATGACCAGGCGCTGGATCTCGCTGGTGCCCTCGAAGATGGTGTAGATGGCCGCGTCGCGGTGCATCCGCTCGACCGGGTACTCGCGGGTGTAGCCGTTGCCGCCGAGGATCTGTATCGCCTGGGCCGTGACCTTCTTGGCCGTCTCGCTCGCGAACAGCTTGGACATCGAACCCTCGGCCGCCGTGAAGGGCTTGCCGTTGATCGCCATCCAGGACGCGCGCCACACCAGCAGCCGGGCCGCGTCGATGGAGGTCCGCATGTCCGCGAGCTGGAAGGCGACGCCCTGGTTGTCGATGATCGGGCGGCCGAACTGCTCCCTGGTCTTCGCGTAGTCGAGGGCGACCTCGTAGGCCGCCCTCGCGGTGCCGACCGCCATGGCGCCGACCGCCGGGCGCGAGGCCTCGAACGTGGCCATCGCCGCGTTCTTCACCCGCTCCCCGCCCTGCTTGGCCTTCTCCCGCGCGCGGGCCAGGCGTTCGTCCAGCTTCTCCTTGCCGCCCAGCAGGCACGAGCCGGGGACGCGCACGTTGTCGAGGATGACCTCGGCGGTGTGCGAGGCGCGGATGCCGTGCTTCTTGAACTTCTGCCCCTGGGACAGACCCGGCGTCCCCGGCGGGACGATGAAGGAGGCGTGCCCCTTGGAGCCCAGCTCGGGGTCGACGACCGCGACGACGACGTGGACGTTGGCGATGCCGCCGTTGGTCGCCCAGGTCTTGGTGCCGTTGAGCACCCATTCGTCCTTGGCCTCGTCGTAGACGGCCCGGGTGCGCATGGAGGCCACGTCGGAGCCGGCGTCGGGCTCGGAGGAGCAGAAGGCCGCGACCTTGACATCGTTGGCGTCGCCGTACATCTGCGGGATCCAGGTGCCGATCTGCTCCTCGGTGCCGTTGGCGAGGACGCCCACGGCGGCGAGGCCGGTGCCGACGATCGACAGCGCGATGCCCGCGTCGCCCCAGAAGAGCTCCTCCATCGCCATGGGGATGCCGAGGCCGGTGGAGTCGAAGTACTGCTGGGCGTAGAAGTCCAGGGAGTAGATGCCGACCTTGGCGGCCTCCTGGATGACCGGCCAGGGAGTCTCCTCACGCTCGTCCCATTCGGCGGCCGCGGGCCGGATCACGTCGGCGGCGAAGCCGTGGAGCCAGTCGCGGACCTCCTTCTGTTCGTCGTTGAGCTCCATGGTGAACTCGGCCATGTCGTCCCCTCCAGCGGCGCACGTGCATGTTACTTGCGGTAACACCAGTGTGTTACCGGCGGGTAGGAGAAGTCAACTCCTACCGACCGGTCGGCACCCGTTCGGTGTCCTGAGCATGCTTCAGTGTTAGTTTGCGCAGGCGTCAGCGAAACACCACGGGTGGGGAGAGCACATGGACACCACACAGCGGACCGATCAGCAAAGGTCCGCCGACCGCCGTCGGCGTGAGCTGCTGGAAGCCGCCGACCGAGTGGTGCTGCGTGACGGCCCGCAGGCCTCCATGAACGCGATCGCGGCGGAAGCCGGCATCACCAAGCCGATCCTCTACCGGCACTTCGGCGACAAGGGCGGACTTTACGCGGCCCTTGCCAAACGGCACACGGACGCACTGCTGGATTCGCTGCGGGCGGCGCTGGACGCGCCGGCGGACCGGCGGGAACGGGTCGAGGCGACGCTGGGGACGTACCTCGCGGCGATCGAGGCGCGGCCCCAGGTGTACCGGTTCCTGATGCACCCGGCGGAGGGGAGCCAGCCGGGGGATCAGGGATTCGACGTCGGCAAGCACAGTGCGCCGTTGCTGCGGCGGATGGGCGAGGAACTGGCGCAGGTCATCGAGGAGCGGCTGGACCTCGGTCCGGGCGGGCAGCAGCTGGCGCGGGTGTGGGGGCACGGGATCGTCGGCATGATGCATGCGGCCGGGGACTGGTGGCTGGGAGAACGGCCGTGTTCCCGTGCCGAGTTGGTGCGCAGTCTGGCCGATCTGCTGTGGGGCAGGCTCGCCGCCGCCGGGGACCGGGTGGGTGGCCCGGGGTTCTGACGGTCATGTGCCGTGTGCGGACCGGCAGGGGCTGGTCGCGCGGTTCCCCTCGCCCCTGAGGGAATCACCGGTGCCAGGCGGCCTTGGCCACCTGGCGCATCAGCCTGCGGTGGCGCCAGCCTGTGAGGTGGTCCGCGTAGACGCGGCCCTCCACGTGGTCGCATTCGTGCTGCAGGCAGCGGGCGAAGAAGCCCGTGCCGTGGACGGTGACGGGTTCTCCCGTCACCGTGAAACCCTCCACCACCGCGTGGTCGTACCGCTCCGTGCCCGCTTCCAGGCCCGGCAGGGACAGGCAGCCCTCCGGGCCCCGGATCACCACGCCGTCCTTTTCGGTCAGCCGGGGGTTGATCACATGCCCCACGTGGCGGACGTCCTCGTCGTCCGGGCAGTCGTAGACGAAGACCCGCAGCGGCTCGCCGACCTGGTTGGCGGCCAGCCCGACGCCCCGGGCGGCGTACATGGTGGCGAACAAGTCCTCGACGAGCCGGGCCAGTTCGGGACCGAAGTCGGTGACCTCGGCACAGGGTGCGTGCAGGAGCGGGTCGCCGTGCAGGGTGAGGGGTCTCACGCGGCCGTGGGCGCCGGGGATGGAGCTGTGTCGCATGGCGGCAAGAGTAAGGTCCTGTCGGTCCGCGCCTTCCACACGAGTTCGCCACAGTGCCGCGGTTCGGGAGTGCGAATGGATCTCGATAGGCTGAGGTCCACACCACGTGGCCGTCAGGCTTCAAGGCGCGGCGCGTACGCAAGGAGGATCGAGAACTGATGGCAGGCAACTCGGACCCGCTCTCGCCGCGGGCCAAGCTGGCCGTGACCGCGGGCAAGGCGGTCGCGGCGGCATCGCGCGCCGCAGGGCGCGGCAGCGGATCGGTGATCGGCGGCCGGGTCGCGCTCAAACTCGACCCCGACCTCCTGGCCCGGCTCGCCCAGAACCTGGACGTGACCCTGGTCTCCGCGACGAACGGCAAGACCACCACCACCCGGCTCATCGCCGAGGCCCTGCGCGCGGCGGGACCGGTCGTGTCCAACGCGCTCGGCGCCAACATGCCGGCCGGCATCACCTCGGCCCTCGCCGGCAGCTCGGACGCCCGCTACGGCGTCATCGAGGTCGACGAGAAGTACCTCGCGGGCGTGGCCCGGGACACCGCCCCGAAGTGCATCGCCCTGCTCAACCTCTCGCGCGACCAGCTCGACCGTGCCGCCGAGACCCGCATGCTCGCCGAGAACTGGCGGGAGGGGCTCGCTGGCTCCAAGGCCGTGGTCGTGGCCAACTGCGACGATCCGCTGGTGGTGTGGGCGGCGTCGTCCTCCCCCAATGTGATCTGGGTCGCGGCCGGGCAGATGTGGAAGGACGACGCCTGGTCCTGCCCGTCCTGCGGCGGCGTGATGCAGCGCCCCGGCGACGACTGGTTCTGCGGCGAGTGCGGCTTCCGCCGTCCCACGCCGAGTTGGGCCCTCTCGGGCGACCACGTCCTCGACCCGCACGGCTCGGCCTGGCCGATCCACCTCCAGCTGCCCGGCCGCGCCAACAAGGCCAACGCCGCCTCCTCGGCCGCCGTGGCCGCCGTGTTCGGGGTGCCGCCGCAGGTCGCGCTGGAGCGCATGTACCAGGTGCAGGCGGTGGCCGGACGCTACGACGTCGTCCAGTTCCAGGGCCGCGACCTCAGGCTGCTGCTCGCGAAGAACCCGGCCGGCTGGCTGGAGACGTTCTCGCTCATCGACCCGCCGCCCACCCCGGTCATCCTCTCCGTGAACGCCCGCGGCGCCGACGGCACCGACACCTCCTGGCTGTGGGACGTCGACTACACGCGCCTGACCGGCCACCCGATCTGCGTGGTGGGCGACCGCCGGCTGGACCTGGCGGTGCGCCTGGAGGTCGCCGACCAGCACTTCCAGGTCTACGAGAACCTCGACCAGGCCGTGGCCGCGTGCCCGCCCGGCCGCATCGAGGTCATCGCCAACTACACGGCGTTCCAGGACCTGCGCCGCCGCGTCGGCAACTGAGCACGAGACGTCAGGGGACTTTTGTGAGCGACAACCAACTGCGCATCGTCTGGATCTATCCCGACCTGCTCAGCACCTACGGCGACCAAGGCAACGTGCTCGTCGTGGAGCGCCGCGCCCGGCAGCGCCGCCTGGACGTGGCCCGGCTGGACGTGCGCAGCGACCAGCCGATCCCGACCTCCGGCGACATCTACCTGATCGGCGGCGGTGAGGACCGGCCGCAGCGGCTCGCCGCCGAGCGGCTGCGCCGGGACGGCGGACTGACCCGGGCCGTGGAGAACGGCGCGATCGTCTTCTCCGTGTGCGCCGGCTACCAGATCCTCGGCCACGAGTTCATCAACGACCTCGGCCAGCGCGAGCCCGGCCTCGGGCTGCTGGACGTGGTGTCGACGCGCGGCGAGGGTGCCCGCTGTGTCGGTGACGTGCTGGGCGACGTCGACGCGCGGCTCGGCCTGCCCCCGCTGACCGGCTTCGAGAACCACCAGGGCGTCACCCACCTCGGCCCCACCGCCCGCCCGCTCGCCCGGGTGCGCTTCGGCAACGGCAACGGCACGGGCGACGGCACGGAGGGCGCGTACAACGACACCGTCTTCGGCACGTACATGCACGGGCCGGTGCTCGCCCGCAACCCGCTGATCGCGGACCTGCTGCTGAAGCTGGCCCTCGACGTCAACGCGCTGCCGCCGACCGACGACCGCTGGTACGAGGCCCTGCGCAACGAGCGCATCGCCGCTGCTCAGCAGCCTGCCTGAGCGCAGCGCCGCAGCGTGTGCGCGGCACGCGTCAACCTGCTGGTCAACAGCCCGTCTGACGGCACATCCGCACAGGTGAGCGAGGTCGTCCAGCAGGCGGACGCGTGCTTCGGTCCGGCCCCTCGGTGCCGCTAGGGTGGCGGGGATTCCAGCCGGACAAGGTGGTCCGGCCCCCGGCCCACGTGGAGAAGGTATTCGGGCTATGCGCATTGGTGTCCTCACGTCCGGCGGCGACTGCCCCGGCCTGAACGCCGTCATCCGGTCCGTCGTGCACCGCGCCGTCGTCGACCACGGCGACGAGGTCATCGGCTTCCGGGACGGCTGGAAGGGCCTCCTGGAGTGCGACTACCTCAAGCTCGACCTCGACGCGGTGGGCGGCATCCTCGCCCGCGGCGGCACGATCCTCGGGTCCTCCCGGGTCCAGCCCTCCCATCTGCGCGACGGTGTGGAGCGGGCCAGGGGCCATGTCGAGGAGCTCGGCCTCGACGCGATCATCCCGATCGGCGGCGAGGGCACGCTCAAGGCGGCGCGCCTGATGTCGGACAGCGGCCTGCCCGTCGTGGGCGTGCCGAAGACCATCGACAACGACATCGCGGTCACGGACGTGACCTTCGGCTTCGACACGGCCGTCGGGGTGGCGACCGAGGCGCTGGACCGTCTGAAGACCACGGCCGAGTCCCACCAGCGGGTCCTGGTGGTCGAGGTCATGGGCCGGCACACCGGCTGGATCGCGCTGCACTCCGGGATGGCGGCCGGTGCGCACGCCATCGTCGTGCCCGAGCGGCCCTTCGACATAGAGGAGCTGACCCGCCGGGTCGGTGAGCGCTTCGAGGCGGGCAAGCGGTTCGCGATCGTCGTCGCGGCCGAGGGGGCGAAGCCCAAGGCCGGGACCATGGAGTTCGACGAGGGCGGCAAGGACATCTACGGGCACGAGCGGTTCGCCGGGATCGCCCGGCAGCTGTCCGTGGAGCTGGAGGGGCGGCTCGGGAAGGAAGCCCGGCCGGTGATCCTCGGACATGTGCAGCGGGGCGGGACGCCGACCGCCTACGACCGGGTGCTGGCGACGCGCTTCGGGTGGCACGCGGTGGAGGCCGTGCACCGGGGTGAGTTCGGGCAGATGACGGCGCTGCGCGGGACCGAGATCGTGATGGTGCCGTTGGCTGAGGCCGTGGAGACGCTGAAGACCGTGCCGGACGAGCGGTATGCCGAAGCGGAGACCGTTCTCTGAGGTTGCTGCAGTCGTCCGGGTGCGGGAGGTGTGCGGCCGTTCGCCCAGTTCCCCGCGCCCCTGAAATCCGCCCCCGGTCATGTGTGTGGTCGGGGGCGGTTCTACTCTTGTGGGCGGACAGATGGCTGCACACCCCCACGAAACAGGAGCCGGCGGAATGGATCACAGCGGGCACGGCATGACCATGGATCTGCCGCCGTTCACGCTGGGACGAGGTCTGGAGTGGTCGGCGGACCCGTTCTTCCTCGTCGCCTGCCTCGCGGGGCTGGCCCTGTACGGGTGGGGTGTCGTGCGGCTCGCCCGGCGCGGGGACAAGTGGCCCGTGGGGCGGACGGTCGCCTACGTCCTGGGTGTGCTGAGCGTCATGCTCATGATGTGCACCCAGCTGAACGACTACGGCATGGTCATGTTCAGCGTGCACATGGTGCAGCACATGGTCATCAGCATGGTGTCGCCCATCCTCGTCCTGCTCGGGGCGCCGATCACGCTGGCGCTCCGGGCGCTGCCGATCGCCGGGCGGGACCGCAAGGGTCCCCGCGAGCTGCTGCTGATGTTCCTGCACAGCCGGTACATGCGGATCATCACGCACCCGGCGTTCACGATCCCGCTGTTCATCGCGAGCCTGTACGGGCTGTACTTCACCCCGATCTTCGACACCCTGATGGGGTCCAGGACGGGCCACATCGCGATGATGGTGCACTTCCTCGCCGTCGGCCTGGTGTTCTTCTGGCCGATCATGGGCGTGGACCCGGGGCCGCACCGCCCGGGCTATCTGATGCGGATGCTGGAGCTCTTCGCGGGCATGCCGTTCCACGCGTTCTTCGGGATCGCCCTGATGATGGCGTCCGAGCCGATGGTCGAGACGTTCAAGAACCCGCCCGGCTCGCTCGGCATCGAGGCGCTGTCGGACCAGAACGCGGCGGGCGGCATCGCCTGGGCGTTCAGCGAGATCCCCTCCGTGCTGGTGCTGGTCGCCCTGCTGTTCCAGTGGTACGCCTCCGACCAGCGCCAGGCCAGGCGTGAGGACCGGGCCGCCGACCGCGACGGGGACAAGGAACTCGAGGCGTACAACGCCTATCTGGCCTCGCTGAACACGCAGGGGCGCTGAACACCGCTCGGGTACGGGCCGTGCGCGCCGGGCGTCCGCCGGGCACCATGGAGGGACCGAACCATGAGGAGGGTGTTGCGATGCCCGGTTCCACGAACGGTTCCAACTCGACGAAGACCATGGGAGTGCTCACCGTGGGCGGGCTGGTCGCGGTGACGGCCTACACGGTGGCGCTCGGCAGCAACGGCTGGCTGTGGTTCGGCTGGGTCGTGCTGGGTCTGATCACCCTGGGACTGGTGGTCACCACACGCAGCACCTGACGGCTCACTCCCGGGGCAGCCGGCCCGCCGAGTGCACGCCCGGCTGGTACTTCGGGAGCCTCACGGTGATCTTCATGCCCGCGCCCGCGGCGGTCTCGATGACGAGGCCGTAGTCGTCGCCGTAGACCTGGCGCAGCCGGTCGTCGACGTTGGACAGGCCGATGCCGCCCGAGGGGCTGACCTCGCGGGCGAGGATGCGGCGCAGCAGGCCGGGGTCCATGCCGGCGCCGTCGTCCTCGATGACGACGAGCGCCTCGGCGCCCGTGTCCTGGGCGGTGATCTGGATGTGGCACTTGCCGGAGGGCACGGCCTTGCCCTCCAGGCCGTGCTTGACGGCGTTCTCGACGAGCGGCTGAAGGCACAGGAAGGGCAGAGTCACCGGCAGCACCTCCGGCGCTATCTGGAGGGTGACGGACAGGCGGTCGCCGAAGCGTGCCCGCACCAGGGCCAGGTAGTGGTCGATGGCGTGCAGTTCCTCGGCGAGCGTGGTGAAGTCGCCGTGCCTGCGGAACGAGTAGCGGGTGAAGTCGGCGAACTCCAGCAGCAGCTCGCGGGCGCGCTCGGGGTCGGTGCGGACGAACGAGGCGATCACCGCGAGCGAGTTGAAGATGAAGTGCGGGGAGATCTGCGCCCGCAGGACCTTGATCTCGGCCTCGATCAGCCGGGTGCGGGACTGGTCGAGATCGGCCAGTTCCAGCTGGACGGAGACCCAGCGGGCGACCTCGCCGGCGGCCCGGACGAGGACGGCCGACTCACGGGGCGCGCAGGCGACGAGGGCGCCGTGCACCCGGTCGTCGACGGTGAGCGGGGCGACGACCGCCCAGCGCACGGAGCAGTCGAGGCTGTCGCAGGTGAGCCGGAAGGCCTCGCCCCGGCCGGTCTCCAGGGAGCCGGCGAGGCGCTCCATGATCTCGGTGCGGTGGTGGGCGCCGTCGCCGTCCCAGACGAGCACCTGCTTGCGGTCGGTGAGGCAGAGGGCGTCCGTGCCGAGCAGCGAGCGCAGCTTGCGGGCCGACTTGCGGGCGGTCTCCTCGGTCAGGCCGGCCCGCAGCGGGGGTGCGGCGAGGGACGCGGTGTGCAGGGTCTCGAAGGTGGCGTGCTCGACGGGGGTGCCCAGGCCGGCGAGGCTCTTGGCGCGGGCGGTGCGGCGGCCGATCCAGACCCCCAGGGCCAGCACCGGGAGCACGGCGACGCACAGGCCCGCCAGGAATCCGCTCATGCCGTCACCTCCGTGCGCAGTTCCTCGGGCAGGTGGAAGCGGGCCAGGACGGCGGCGGTGCCGGGCGGGACCCGGCCCGGGGTGGCCAGGGAGACCAGGATCATGGTGAGGAAGCCCAGCGGCACCGACCACAGGGCGGGCCAGGCGAGCAGGGCGTGCGCGGCGGCGCCTTCGCCGGGGTAGCCCGCCATGGTGGCGGCCACGGCGAGCAGGGCCGAGCCGCCGCCGATCAGCATCCCGGCGGCGGCTCCGGGCGGGGTGAGCCGGCGCCACCAGATCCCGAGGACGAGCAGCGGGCAGAAGGAGGACGCCGAGACCGCGAAGGCGAGCCCGACGGCGTCGGCGACCGGCAGCCCGCCGACCAGGACGCTCGCCGCGAGGGGCACGGCCATGGCGAGGACCGTCCCGAGCCGGAAGTGCCGTACGCCCCGGGAGGGGAGGACGTCCTGGGTGAGGACGCCGGCGACCGCCATGGTCAGGCCCGAGGCCGTGGACAGGAACGCGGCGAAGGCGCCCCCGGCGACCAGGGCGCCCAGCAGGTCGCCCCCCACTCCCCCGATCATGCGGTCGGGCAGCAGCAGCACGGCGGCGTCCGGGTCGCCGGTGAGGGTGAGTTCGGGGGCGTAGAGGCGGCCGAGCGCGCCGTAGAGGGGCGGCAGGAGGTAGAAGGCGCCGATCAGGCCGAGGACCGCGACGGTGGTGCGGCGGGCGGCGACGCCGTGCGGGCTGGTGTAGAAGCGGACCACGACGTGCGGCAGGCCCATGGTGCCGAGGAACGTGGCGAGGATCAGCCCGTACGTGGCGTACAGCGGACGTTCCTCACGGCTCTCGGCCTGGGACGGGGACAGGTCGCCGCCGCCGCTGCGCTCGGCCCTGGGGACGGGGGCGCCCGCGGCGAAGGTGAGACGGGTGCCGCCTTCGATGCGGTGGGTGCCCGCGGGGAGATGGAGACGGGTGCCGGTGTGCGTCCGGCCGTCGACGGTGCCGGTCACGGTGACCGTCAGGGGCCGGTCCAGCTTCAAATCGATGCCGTCGTCCACGCGGACGGCGCGCTGCTCGCGGAAGGTGGCCGGTTCGTCGAAGGCGTGCCGGGGGGCGCCGTCGCCCTGCCAGGTGAGGACCAGGAAGAGGGCGGGGACGAGCAGGGCGGTGAGCTTCAGCCAGTACTGGAAGGCCTGCACGAAGGTGATGCTGCGCATGCCTCCGGCGGCGACGATGGCGGTGACGACGACGGCGACGATGACTCCGCCGAGCCAGTCGGGCGCCCCGCTCAGCACGGTCAGGGTCAGTCCGGCGCCCTGGAGCTGGGGCAGCAGGTACAGCCAGCCGACCCCGACGACGAAGGCGCCGGCCAGCCGCCGCACGGCCGGGGAGGCGAGGCGGGCCTCGGCGAAGTCGGGGAGGGTGTAGGCGCCGGAGCGGCGCAGCGGGGCGGCGACGAACAGCAGCAGGACCAGGTAGCCGGCGGTGTAGCCGACCGGGTACCAGAGCATGTCGGGGCCCTGGACCAGGACGAGGCCCGCTATGCCGAGGAAGGAGGCGGCGGAGAGGTACTCCCCGCTGATGGCGGCGGCGTTCAGGCGCGGCCCGACGGTGCGGGAGGCGACGTAGAAGTCGGAGGTGGTGCGGGAGATGCGCAGGCCGAAGGCGCCGACGAGGATCGTCGCGACGACGACCAGGGCGACGGCGGGGATGGCGTAGCCGGAGTTCATGGGTGCGGTTTCAGCGGTCTTCCACGAGGCGTACGAAGTCGCGCTCGTTGCGCTCGGCGCGGCGGACGTACCAGCGGGCGAGCAGGACCAGGGGGGCGTAGAGGCCGAAGCCGAGGACGGCCCACTCCAGGCGGCGGGCGTCGGGCATCGCCGCGAACAGCAGCGGGAGCGGGCCGACCAGCAGGCCGAGGACGGCGAACACGGTGAGGGCGGCGCGCAGTTGGGTGCGCATCAGGGAGCGGACGTAGGTGTGGCCGAGGGTGGTCTGCTCGTCGATCTCGGTGCGCGGGCGGTAGTAGCCGGAGGCCCGGCCGGTGCGGCGGGGCGGGCCGGTGACGACGACGCGGCGTTCGGTGTGGTCCTGGGGCACCGTCACGGCCTCCTCATGAGCAGGTCGCGCAGTTCGCGCGTGTGGCGCCGGCTGACCTGGAGTTCCTCGGAGCCGACGAGGACGCTGACGGTGCCCGCGTCGAGGCGGAGTTCGCCGATGTGGCGCAGGGCGACGAGGTGGCGGCGGTGGATGCGGACGAAGCCGCGGGTGCGCCAGCGCTCCTCCAGGGTGGACAGCGGGATGCGCACCAGGTGGCTGCCCTTGTCGGTGTGCAGGCGGGCGTAGTCGCCCTGGGCCTCGACGTGCGTGATGTCGTCGACCGCGACGAAGCGGGTCACGCCGCCGAGCTCGACGGGTATGTGGTCCGGGTCGGGTTCGTGCACGGGGATGCGCGGGGGGGCGCCGCGCAGTTCGGCGGCCCGGCGGACGGCCTCGGCCAGGCGCTCCTTGCGGACGGGCTTGAGGACGTAGTCGACGGCCTTGAGGTCGAAGGCCTGCACGGCGAAGTCCTCGTGGGCGGTGACGAACACGATGAGCGGCGGCCGGGCGAAGCCGGTGAGCAGCCGGGCGAGGTCGAGGCCGTCGAGGCCGGGCATCTGGATGTCGAGGAAGACGACGTCGACGGCCTCGGGCCCGTCCGGGCCGGACTCCAGGGCCCGGTTCATGCGGCGCAGCGCCTCGGTGGCGTCACCGGCGCCCTCGGCGCTGGCGATGCGGGGGTCGGCGTGCAGGAGGTAGAGCAGCTCCTCCAGGGAGGGGCGTTCGTCGTCGACAGCCAGGGCGCGCAGCATGAACGTGGAGTGTAGGGGCGATCCCCGCCGTGCGGACACGTGGATACAGTGCCCACATGAACAGCAGGTCGTCCACGCCGTCCGACGAACTCGACCGGAAGATCATCACCGCGCTGATGGCGAACGCGAGGACGTCGTTCGCGGAAATCGGCACGGCGATCGGGCTGTCGGCCACGGCGGTCAAGCGGCGGGTCGACCGGCTGCGCGAGACGGGTGTGATCACCGGGTTCTCCGCGACGGTGAAGCCGTCGGCGCTGGGCTGGCGCACGGAGGCCTATGTCGAGGTGTACTGCGAGGGCGCCGCCCCGCCGCGACGGCTGGCCGAGGTCGTGCGCGACTACCCGGAGATCACCGCCGGGATGACGGTGACCGGTGGCGCTGACGCGCTGCTGCATGTGCGGGCGCGGGACGTGGAGCACTTCGAGGAGGTGCTGGAGCGGATCCGGCAGGAGCCGTTCATCCGGAAGACGATCAGTGTGATGGTGCTGTCGCATCTGCTTCCGGAGAGTCCGGAGGCCGGGGCGAGCCATCCGGCTCCCGAGGGCGCGCCGGGCGGCGCAGCAGACGTGCGCTGAGCGGCCGCAAGACGCAGCGTTCCTGCGCGGACGCGCAATCTTTGTTCCTTGTCGGGCACCACCGCCAGTTCCTACCGTTGTGTCAACATACCGTCACACACCGTGAGGAAGCGGAGGGACCCCTCTGTGCCCGACTCCCGTGTGCCGCGTCGGCGGCGCTACCTCGTCTGCGAACCCAGACACTTCGCCGTGCAGTACGCGATCAACCCGTGGATGCGTCCCGGTGAACCCGTCGACGTGATCCGCGCCCTGGACCAGTGGCAGGCGCTGGTCGACGCCTATCGTGCCCACGGCCATACCGTGGACAGTGTGAAACCCGTCCCCGGTCTGCCCGACATGGTCTTCGCCGCGAACGCGGCGGTCGTGGTCGACGGCCGCGTGTTCGGCTCCCTCTTCCACGCGCCCGAGCGCCGTCCCGAGTCCGTGCCGTACGAGGCGTGGTTCAAGACGGAGGGCTACGAGGTGTACCACCCCGAGTCGGTGTGCGAGGGCGAGGGCGATCTCGTGCCGGCCGGGCGCTGGATCCTGGCCGGGACGGGCTTTCGTACGACCCGGGCGGCCCACAGCGAGGCGCAGGAGTACTTCGGGACGCCGGTGATCGGCCTGACGCTGGTGGATCCGTACTTCTACCACCTGGACACGGCGCTGTTCGTCCTCGACGACGGGCACGACGGGAACATCGCCTACTACCCCGAGGCGTTCTCGCCGGGCAGCCGCGAGGTGCTGGCCCGGCTGTACCCGGACGCGGTGCTCGCCACCCGTGAGGATGCGATGGCGTTCGGGCTCAACTCCGTCTGCGACGGGCGTCATGTCTTCATCTCGCCGGGGGCGACGGGACTGGCCGGGCAACTGGCCGGCCGTGGGTACGTCCCCGTCCCCGTCGACCTGTCCGAGTTCCACAAGGCCGGTGGCGGCATCAAGTGCTGCACCCAGGAGATCCGGGAGATCCGCTCATGACCGCACCCGTCCGCACCGACGACTCGCAGGGCGCCCGTGAGGGGCGGGCGAGCCGTGGCTCGCAGGAGCTGATCCGCGCGGAGGAGCCGGTCCTCGCGCACAACTACCACCCGCTGCCGGTGGTCGTGGCCCGGGCCGAGGGCACCTGGGTGGAGGACGTGGAGGGACGGCGCTACCTGGACATGCTGGCCGGTTATTCGGCCCTCAACTTCGGCCACCGGCATCCCGCGCTGATCGAGGCGGCCCATCGTCAGCTGGACCGGCTGACCCTGACCTCGCGCGCGTTCCACAACGACCGGCTCGCCGGGTTCGCGGAGCGGCTGGCCGCGCTGACCGGCATGGACATGGTGCTGCCCATGAACACCGGCGCGGAGGCCGTGGAGAGCGGGGTGAAGGTGGCCCGCAAGTGGGCCTACGACGTCAAGGGCGTACCGGACGGCCGGGCGACGATCGTGGTCGCGGCGGACAACTTCCACGGCCGTACGACGACGATCGTCAGTTTCTCCACGGACGAGACGGCCCGGGCGGGCTTCGGGCCCTTCACCCCGGGATTCCGGGTGGTGCCCTACAACGACCTGGCCGCGCTGGAGGCGGCGGTCGACGAGACGACGGCGGCGGTGCTGATCGAGCCGATCCAGGGCGAGGCGGGGGTGATCATCCCCGACGACGGCTATCTGGCCGGTGTGCGGGAGCTGACCCGCCGCGAGGGCTGTCTGTTCATCGCCGACGAGATCCAGTCCGGGCTCGGCCGCACGGGCCGCACCCTGGCGGTGGAGCACGAGCCGGTGGTGCCGGACGTGCTGCTGCTGGGCAAGGCGCTGGGCGGGGGGATCGTGCCGGTGTCGGCGGTGGTCGGGCGGCGGGAGGTGCTCGGGGTGCTGCATCCCGGGGAGCACGGCTCGACGTTCGGCGGCAATCCGCTGGCGGCCGCGGTCGGCACGGCGGTGGTGGAGCTGCTGGAGACGGGCGAGTTCCAGCGCCGGGCGGCCGAGCTGGGCGTGATCCTGCGCGACGGTCTGACCAGCCTGGTCGGCAAGGGCGTCGTCGGCTTCCGCTCACGCGGCCTGTGGGCGGGCGTGGACGTCGACCCGGCGCTCGGCACGGGCCGTGAGATCAGCGAGCGGCTCATGCGGGAGGGCGTGCTGGCGAAGGACACCCACGGCTCGACGATCCGCCTGGCCCCGCCGCTGACCATCACGGGCGAAGAGCTGCGGGAGGCGCTCGCGGCGCTGGAGAAGACGCTGGGGTAGGCACCCCCGCCGGCCCACCGGGGTGACGATCGGTGCCCCTCGGCACCCAGGTGGGCCCGGCCGGGCGGAACCGGCACCGACGACGCCGGTTTCCGCGGCCAGAGCCGCGGGCGGAGTGCCGGTCGCCACCACGCGCGGCCCCGCCCGAGCCGCCTCCCGGCGCCGGAAGGGTGAAGATTGGGGCAAGAGGTGGTAGACCACTCTCAGCGACAGAGAGGTCGGCCGTGGGCGCAGACGAGGAGTACGGCGTTGCCCGGCAGCGGTTCGATGTGGCCGACGCGGCGCCCCTGTTGCTCGATCCACAGGGCGTGGTGACGGGCTGGACCAGCGCTGCCCGGCGGCTGCTGGCGTACCCGGCCGCCGAGGCGGTCGGCAGGAAGCTGGCCGACCTGCTGGTCGCCGAGGACGCGCAGCGGGTGCCGGACCTGGTCGAGCGGTGCCGCAGGAACGGCGGCTGGACGGGGCTGCTGACGGCCCGCCGCCGGGACGGCCGGCCGGTGAGGGTCGTGGCCCGGATCGCCTCGGCCGAGGAGGCGCACGGTGGGTCGCGCTGGCTGATGCTGCTGTCGGAGCTGGCCGACGCGCCCGGCTGGAACATGAGCCGCACGGTCCTGGAACAGATGGCGGCGGCCGCCCCGGTCGGCATCGCGATCGTGGACACGGACCTGCGCTTCGTGTGGTCGAACGCCGCCCTGGAACAGTTCGGCGGCGGTCCGGCGGCGCGACGGCTCGGGCTGCGCTTCGCGGACGTCCAGCCGGGCATGGACGCCCAGGCGGTCGAGGCGCAGATGCGGCACGTGCTGGAGACCGGCGAACCGGTGGTCGGCTACGAGCACGTGGGCCATGTGCGCTCGGCCCCGCTGCGCGAGACGGCCCACATGCTGTCGTTCACCCGGCTGGAGGACGACCGGGGCCATCCGATCGGCGTGTACTACACGGTCGTGGACATGACCGAGCGGCACCGCGCGCGGCAACGGCTGGCGCTGCTGGACCGGGCCGGTCAGAGCATCGGCCGCAGTCTGGACCTCACCCGCACGGCGCAGGAGCTGGCGGACGTGGCCGCGCCGGGCCTGGCCGACTTCGTCACGGTGGACCTGCTGGAGTCGGTGCTGCGGGGCGCCGAACCGGCTCCCGGGCCGCTGGAGGACTCCGAGGAGCCGGTGGAACTGCGCCGGGCCGGTTACCGGTCCGCGCAGGACGACCTGACGGAAGCCGTCATCGCGATCGGTGAGGCGGTCGCCTTCCGCCCCGGGACGCCCCCCTTCCGCTGTCTGGCCACCGGGCGGTCCTGGCGCCGGGAGAGGCTCGACCCGCTGACCCGGGACTGGACGACGGACACCCCGAGCGGCCGCCGGGCCACGTTCCGGGAGCTGGGCCTGCACAGCGTGATGGCCGTGCCGATCCGCTCGCGCGGCACCACGCTGGGCATCACGACCTTCTACCGCCGCGACGGCCGGGAGCCGTTCGACGAGGAGGACCTGCGGCTGGCCGAGGACGTCGTCGCCCGCGCGGCCGTCTGCGTGGACAACGCCCGCCGCTACACCCGGGAACGGGACGCCGCGCTCGTCCTCCAGCGCAGTCTGCTCCCCCACCGGCTGCCCGAGCAGGACGCCGTCGAGGTCGCCGCGTGCTACCGGCCGGCCGACGAGCTGACCGGCCTGGGCGGCGACTGGTACGACCTCATCCCGCTGTCCGGGGCGCGGGTCGCGCTGGTCGTGGGCGAGGCGCCCGGGCACGGCATCGACGCCGCGGCGGCCATGGGGCAGCTGCGGACGGCCGTGCGGACGCTGGCGGCTCTGGATCTGCCGCCCGAGGAGGTGCTGGCGCATCTGGACGACCTCGTGGCGCGCTCGGCACGGGAGGAGGGGGCCGAGCCCGGCACCGTGGGGTCCGCGGGCACGCAGGGGGTGGGCTCCGGGTGCCTGTACGTCGTCTACGACCCGGTCGACGGTGGCTGTGCGATGGCCGCGGCGGGGCATCCCGCCCCGGCGGTGGTGCTGCCCGACCGTTCGGTCGTCTTCGTCGATCTGCCGCAGGGCCCGCCGCTCGGCGTGGGCGGCCCGCCCTTCGAGGCGGTCGAACTGACCCTGGCGGAGGGCAGCACGCTCGCGCTGCACACCGACGGACTGCTGGCCCGCGGTGAGACCTGGGCCGTCGACGCGAGCCGGGAGCGGCTGCGTCGCGCGCTGGAGCGGACCGGTCCGCTCGACTCCTCCTGCCGGGCCGTGGTCGACGCGCTGGTCCCGGCCCGCCCGTACGACGACGTGGCCCTGCTGCTGGCCCGGACGAAACGTCTCGGCACCGAGCAGGTCGCGGCCTGGGACCTGCCCTCGGATCCGGCGGTGGTCGCCGACGCCCGGCGCACCGCCACCCGGCAGCTGGCCCACTGGGGCCTGGAGGAGCTGGCCTTCACCACGGAGCTGGTGGTGAGCGAGCTGGTCACCAACGCCATCCGGTACGCCACCGGGTCCATCCGGCTCCGGCTGATCCGGGAGCGCGCCCTGGTCTGCGAGGTCCTCGACGGCGGCGCCACCGCACCCCACCTGCGCCATCCCCGTACGACGGACGAGGGCGGACGCGGGCTGCTGCTGGTCTCCCAGCTCACGCAGCGCTGGGGCACGCGGTTCGTCCCCGAGGGGAAGATCATCTGGGCCGAGCAGTCGCTGACCGGCCTCTCGGAATGAGGCCGGTTCAGGTTCGCCCGTACCGTGCGAAACTGGTGTGATCCCGGCGGCGGTGAGGCGGCAGCCATGGCGGATTCGGCGATCGACTACAGGGCGGTCTTCCAGGCCCTGCCCGGCATGGTGGCCCTCCTGACACCCGAGCTGGTCTACTCCGACGTGAACGAGGAGTTCGTCCGCGTCTCGGGCCGCACGCGCGAGCAGCTGGTCGGCAAGTACATCTTCGACGTGTTCCCGGACAACCCGCACGACCCGGCCGCCTCGGGCATGCGCAATCTGGAGGCCTCGCTGTACCGCGTCCTGGCCACCGGGGAGCGCGACACCATGGCCCTGCAGCGCTACGACGTCGAGGACCCCGAGCGGCCCGGCGAATGGCACAAGCGCTACTGGAGCCCGGTGAACGCCCCGCTGCTCGGCCCGGACGGCAAGGTCGTGCTGATCGTGCACCGCGTGGAGGAGGTCACGGAGCTGATCAGGGCCCGGGGCGGCTCCGAGGGGAGCCGGGGCGGCCGGGCCCGGGTGCTGGAGGCGGAGCTGTACACCCGCGCCCGTGAGCTTCAGGAGCTCAACGAGCGGCTGCGCCAGGCGCACTCCCGGGAGCGGGAGGTGGCGCTGGCGTTGCAGGAGGCGATGCTGCCCGCGCCCCGGCAGGTCGGCCACCACCGGGCCGCCGTGCGGTACCGGCCCGCCGTGGGCGCGCTCAATGTGTGCGGGGACTGGTACGACCTGGTCGATCTGGTGGGCGGCGACCGCATCGGCGTGTCGGTGGGCGACGTCGTCGGGCACGGGCTGGAGGCCGCCGGCGTGATGGGGCAGCTGCGCAGCGCGCTCAGCGCGGCCTCCCGGGTCGCCGCGGGGCCGGCCCAGGCGCTGGACGTGCTGGGGCGGTACGCCCACGTGATAGACGGGGCCGAGTCGGCGACGGCGGTGACGACCTTCATCGACTGCGACCGTCACGTCATCACCTACAGCAGCGCCGGCCATCTCCCGCCCGTGCTGGTGCACGCCGACGGCCGCACGGAGTTCCTCGACCAGGCCACGGACACACCGCTCGACGCCCGCCCGGACCCGATCCCCAGGCCCCAGGCCGCGACCACGTTCTCGCCCGGGGCCACGCTCGTGCTCTACACCGACGGCCTGATCGAACGGCGGCGCGAGGACATCGACACGGGTCTGGAGCGGCTCGCCGCCGCCCTGCGTGACCATCGGGACCAGGACCCCGAGGATCTGGCCGACACCGTTCTGGCGCAGTTGCTGCCGCCCGGCGGCGCCACCGACGACACGGCGCTGATCATCGTGCGTCTGTGAATGCGGCGAGCCGCACCGCGTGTCCGTGATCTACAGACGGGTCTTGCCGTGGTCGAGCAGCCGGACCCGGTCGACGTTCTGCCGGTCCTCGGTCTCCGTGCTGGGCTCGCCGGCGAACCACGCGTCCAGGATCTCCGTCAGCAGCGGCTCCGACGTCAGCCGCAGGCTGAGCGCGAGCACGTTGGCGTCGTTCCAGCGGCGCGCCCCGTCGGCCGTATAGGCGTCCGTACACAGGGCGGCGCGCACGCCGGGCACCTTGTTCGCGGCGATCGAGGCGCCCGTGCCGGTCCAGCAGCACACCACCGCCTGGTCGGCCGTACCGTCGGCGACCTCGCGGGCCGCCGCCTCGGAGCACACCGCCCACTGCGGGTCGTCCCCCGGGCGCAGTGCGCCGTGCGGGCGCACCTCGTGCCCCCGCTCGCGCAGGGCGGCCACGAGGGACCGGGCCACGGGTTCGTCCATGTCCGAGGAAACAGAGATCCGCATGTCCGGCAGATTACCCGCCCCCGCGGCACCCGCCACCGGCCCACGATCGCCGCCGGCCGTCAAGGACCACCGGCCCGCCACGCACCCTCACCATCGCGCCGGACCACCCGTTCGGCCTGGCGGTCACCCGGGCGGCGCAGCACACTGGTCCCGCGGTTCTCCCCGGCCGCATGAGCACCATCGGACACCCACCGCCTGACTGACCATCAGTCAAATGGCGGAGGATCTGTGCGGTCCGCCCGCACGAGGTGCCCGGTGGCCGCCCCTGCACCTACACTGGCACCCCACGACATGCCGGTTGACCTGCACGAACGCGGCGGTTGAGTACACCGCGAGAGTCGAGGAGCGCCCGCTTTGTTCTACTACCTGCTGAAATACGTCCTGCTGGGTCCGCTGCTGCGACTGGTCTTCCGGCCCCGCATAGAGGGCCTGGAGCACGTTCCCGCGGAGGGCGCCGCCATCATCGCCGGCAACCACCTGTCGTTCTCGGACCACTTCCTGATGCCGGCGATCCTCAAGCGCCGCATCACCTTCCTTGCGAAGGCCGAGTACTTCACGGGCCCGGGCGTCAAAGGCCGCCTGACCGCCTTCTTCTTCCGCAGCGCGGGCCAGATCCCGGTCGACCGCTCCGGCAAGGACGCGGGCCAGGCCGCGATCCGCGAGGGCCTCGGCGTGCTGAGCAAGGACGAGTTGCTCGGCATCTACCCCGAGGGGACCCGCTCCCACGACGGCCGCCTCTACAAGGGCAAGGTCGGGGTCGCGGTGATGGCCCTGAAGGCCGGCGTCCCGGTGATCCCCTGCGCGATGATCGGCACCTTCGAGGCACAGCCCCCCGGCAAGGTCATCCCGAACCTCCACCCCGTCGTGATCCGCTTCGGCGAGCCCCTCGACTTCTCCCGCTACGAGGGCATGGAGAACGAGAAGGCGATCCTGCGCGCCATCACCGACGAGATCATGTACGCGATCCTCTCCCTGTCCGAGCAGGAGTACGTCGACCGCTACGCGGCCGTGGTGAAGGCCGAGGAGGCCGCCAAGAAGGAGCGCAAGTTCCGGCGGATGCCGCTCGGTTGAGCTCTGCTGTCGGCAGAGGCCCGTTCCCCCTGCGCTCCGGGCGATCTACGGTCGCGGCATGAGACGAGCTGTGGTGATCGGGGCGGCCGGGCAGATCGGGAAACCCGCGGTGGAGGCCCTGGCGAGGGACGGCTGGGAGGTGACGGCTCTCTCGCGCGGCGGCGGCCGGCACCCGAACTGGCCCGCTGAGGTGCGCACGCGGCGGCTGGACCGCGAGGACGACGCGGCGCTGGGCGCGCTGATCGGCGACGGCTGCGACCTCGTGGTCGACCTCGTCGCCTACGGGGCCCGCCACGCACGGCAGTTGACCGGCCTGGCCGACCGGATCGGCTCGGCCGTGGTGGTGTCGAGCGTGTCGGTGTACGAGGACGGCCAAGGCCGCGGCTTCGACACCATGACCGCTCCGGACGGTCTGCCGCGCTACCCCGTGCCGATCAGGGAGGACCAGGTCACCGTCGCGCCCGGTCAGGCCACGTACAGCACGCGCAAGGTGGCCCTGGAACACGAACTCCTGGCGGCGGGCGACCGGTTGCCGACCACCGTGCTGCGTCCCGGGGCGATCCACGGACCGGGCAGCCCCCTCCCCCGGGAGCTGTACTTCGTCAAGCGGAACCTCGACGGCCGGCGCAGGCGGGTGCTCGCCTTCCGGGGCGAGAGCGTCTTCCACACCTCGGCCGCGCGCAACATCGCCGAACTCGTCCGGCTGGCGGCGGCACGACCGGGCTCCCGGGTGCTCAACGCCTGCGATCCGCTGCCACCGACCGTGTCGGAGATCGGCTCCGCCGTGGACGCGGTCATGGGGGTGGAGACGGAGACCGTCCTGCTGGACGGGCCGGCGCAGGGGTCCGTGGGCAGCTCCCCCTGGTCGGTGGAACTGCCGGTGGTGTGCGACATGTCCGCCGCTGAGCGGGAGCTGGGGTACCGGCCGGTGGTGTCCTGTCCGGAAGCCCTCCCGGAGACGGTCGATTGGCTCGTGAGCCGGCTGTCCGAGGAGGACTGGCGGGCGGCGTTCCCCACCCTCGCCCGCGCCTACCCGGACCTCTTCGACTACGCGGCGGAGGACGCCTGGTTCGGGGCCCGGCCGGCATGAGGAAGGGGCGGCCGGTGTCCCGGCCGCCCCTCACCGCCGTACGGACGACGGTTACGGCTTCGGCGTGGCGTGCGGCGCGCAGGTCACGTCGGCGCCGTCCAGCTTGCCGGTGAGCAGGTAGCTGTCGACCCGGGGGTTGATGCACGGGTTGACCAGGCCGGCGACTCCGTGGGAGCCCGCGTCCTTCTCCGTGATCAGACGGGAGCCCTTGAACCGCTTGTGCAGCTCCACGGCGCCCTCGTACGGGGTGGCGGCGTCCCGCTCGGACTGGACGATGAGCACGCCGGGCAGGCCCTTGCCGGTCTTGACGTTCACCGGCGTCTGCTGCTTGGCCGGCCAGGTGGCGCACGGCAGGTTCATCCAGGCGTTGGCCCAGGTCATGAACGGGTGGTCCTTGTGGAGCCGCGTGTTGTCGCGGTCCCAGCGCTGCCAGCTGGTGGGCCACTTGGCGTCGGCGCACTCCACGGCCGTGTAGACGGCGTTGCCGTTCTCGGAGGACGCGTTGCCGGCCGTGTCGGACAGGTCCGGGGCGGCGGCGTCGACGAGCGCCTGGGTGTCCCCGGCGACGTACTTGGCGAAGACCGAGGCGGTCGACGCCCAGGCGGAGTCGTAGTACGGGGCGCTCTGGAAGAAGGAGATCAGCTCGGCCGGGCCGACGACCCCGCCGATCGGGTTCTTCTTCGCGGTGGCGCGCAGCTTCAGCCACTGCTCCTGGACCTCGGCGCGGGTGTCACCGAGGTGGTAGGTCGCGTCGTTCTTCGCGACCCAGTCCTGCCAGTCCTTCCAGCGGCCCTCGAACGCGACGTCCTGGTCCAGGTTGGCCTGGTACCAGACCTTCTCGCGGGACGGGTTGACGACGCTGTCGACGACCATCCGGCGCACGTGGCCCGGGAAGAGGGTGCCGTAGACGGCGCCCAGGTAGGTGCCGTAGGAGACGCCGAGGAAGTTGAGCTTCTTCTCGCCGAGGGCGGCGCGGATGACGTCGAGGTCGCGCGCGGTGTTCGGCGTGGTCATGTGCGGCAGCATCCAGCCGCTGCGCTCCTGGCAGCCCTCGGCGTACTCGCGGGCCAGCTTGCGCTGGGCGCGCTTGTCGGCCTCGGAGTCTGGCACCGGGTCGGCCTTGGGCGCCTTGACGAACTCCTGCGGGTCGACACAGGAGATGGGCGTGGACTTGCCGACACCGCGCGGGTCGAAGCCCACGAAGTCATAGGCCTTGGCCGCGTTGGCCCAGACGGGGTTCTTGTTGGTGACCCGGGTCGGGAAGCGCAGTCCGGAGCCTCCGGGGCCGCCGGGGTTGTACAGGAGCGCGCCCTGCCGCTCGGCCTCGGTGCCGGTGTTGCCGATGCGGTCGACGGCGAGCTTGATCTGCTTGCCGTGGGGCTTGGCGTAGTCGAGCGGCACGGTGACGTACCCGCACTGGATCGGCTTGGCCAGGTTCCAGTCGGCGGGGCAGTCCTGCCAGTCGATGCCGGTCTTCGCGGCCCGGGCGGCGGCGATCGCGGTGCCGCGGGCCTCCCGGTCCTGTCCGTGGCCGCTGCCCGCGCTCGCGCTCGCGGCGGGCGCCGCGACGGCGCCGGCTATCAGCGTGGCCGTGACGAGCGCGCCGGCCGAACCGAGCACCGTCACCCGGCTCTTCGGTATCGAACCCCTCAAGGGGGACCTCCCCGTACCTCGTTGCGATCAGTACGGGGGATCCTCCCGGTTGTGAGGTCCCTGACAACAGGGGCGGACGCCCTTCTTTGCCAATCCGATAAACGGAGAGCCGATTCTGCTCTACGGACAGCTACGGTCGCGGCGTCAGGGACGACAGGCTCGCGTCGAGCACTCGCCGCAGCCGCAGGCCGTCCGGCGCCACGGCGGTCACCAGCGCGGCGGGCCCGGCGAGCGGCACCACCGACGCCCCCTCCCCCAGCACTGCGGCGGTCACCGGCTCGGTGGCGAACTCGGGGCGCACGACGACCAGTTGTCCGACCGCCCGGTGTCCCGCCAGCACGGCGGGCCCGTCCCAGCCGCCCGGGGCGCCCGGTCCGCAGGCGAGTTCCTGGTCGAGCACGGCCTGTCCGGCGATCCGCACGGTCAGACGGCTCGTGAGCCGCCCGGGTTGCTCACCGGCGCGCCCGAGCACCTGCTCCTCGCGCAGCACGAGCCGGGCCGTGCCGGCGAGTTCGACGCGGGTGGTGACGTACAGGTCGCTGCCCTGGGAGGAAATCAACTGCTCGGGCATCCATTGCAGTTCCGCCTGCTCGGCGACCTCGATCCGGACGTCGTAGCGGGCCTCGCCCTTGGCCTGACCGGGCAGCGCGATGGTGGCGGCGGCGGAACCGACGGACAGCCTCGCCCCCTCCTCCACCCGGGCCCGCACCGTGAAGTGGTCCCCGCCGAGCGGTCCGCTCATCGCACCGACCAGCATGACCCGCGCCTCGGCGCCGGCGGCACGGGTGCGCCGCAGTGCCAGGGGGCCGTCGCTCTCCAGCACGGGCAGCGAGGTCCCGCCCCGCCCGTCGTCGCGGGCGACGATCCGGGCGAGGGAGCGCACCCCGGCGCCGGGGCGCACGCTCACGCCGTCCACGCGGCGAGCTGGGCACGCACCCACGCGGCGACGTCCGCCACTCCGGCCTCACCGCGCAGCGACTGGAAGACCACCGGCAGTTCGGCTCGCTGCGCCTTGGCGTCGGCGGCCATCCGGGCCAGGTCGGAGCCCACGTACGGGGCGAGGTCGGTCTTGTTGACGACGAGCAGGTCGGCGGTGGTCACGCCCGGGCCGCCCTTGCGCGGGATGTCGTCGCCCCCGGCCACGTCGATCACGAAGATCTGCGCGTCGACGAGCCCCTTGGAGAAGGTCGCGGTGAGGTTGTCCCCGCCGGACTCCACCAGCACCAGGTCCAGCGGCCCGACCGCGTCCTCCAGGTCCTCCACCGCCTCCAGATTCGCGGAGATGTCGTCCCGGATCGCGGTGTGCGGGCAGGCCCCCGTCTCCACGGCGGTGATCCGCTCGGGCGGCAGCACCGCCTCGCGCAGCAGGAACTCGGCGTCCTCGCGCGTGTAGATGTCGTTGGTGACGACGGCGAGCGACAGTTCGTCCCTGAGCGCCCGGCAGAGCGCGGCCACGGTGGCGGTCTTCCCGGATCCGACGGGGCCGCCGAGCCCGATGCGGAGCGCTCTGCGGGTGCCGTCGGGGCGGTGGGCGTCCGCACCGAGGGCGGTGGGGGTGTCGTGGTGGTGGTCGAGGTGCATGTACGGCTCCTGCGGCTCGTGGTCGGATGCGGGTGGATGACGGCGGGGGGCGTTCAGACGGCCAGGCCGCACGGCGAGCACAGCCCCGGGCCCCCGGGTGGGCTGCTCAGCGCCCTCAAGAGGCTGAGCGCCCTTAAGAGGCGAACAGGCGTACCGGCCACGCGGCATGCACCTCCGCCCCGATCTCCAGCAGCGGCGCCGACCCCGCCGGCAGGGCGTCGACCCCCTCGTCGACCACCTTCCGGGCCGCCTCCACGGCCCGGTCCACGACCCGGTCGACCTCCGGCGCCAGCCGGGCCAGCACCCGCGTCGCGTCGAACGGGTCCAGGCTCAGCAGCCGAACCGTCGCCGACGCGGGCCCGCTCACACTCTCGTACGCCGCGCAGTAGGCCGCGTCCACCGGGCCCAGCCCGGCCGCCCGGGCCGCCAGCCCGAGCACCACCGGCTGGTGCGCTCCCTTGGGGAACTCCCTTCCGAGCGCGTCCAGCTCGGCGGAAGGCCAGGTCGCCCGAGCGGCCCTCAGCAGTTGCCGCCCCAGTTTGCGCGCGGCCGCCCGCAGGGCGGGCGACGGTGTGCGCGCGTCGGCGGCGCGGTCCAGCGCGACGGGATCGATCCCGAGGGCCGCCGCCGCGCACAGCCCCGCCGCCGTCAGCCCCGCGGTGTGCAGCCGGCCCCGGCAGAACTCGCCCAGGCTCGCCGCCCCGCTGATCCGGCCGGCCTTGACCGCCGCCTCGGCTCCGCCGGAGTGCGCGTGTCCCCCGGCCGGGAACCGTCCGTCGGCCAGGACGAGAAGCGCCGCACGCGACATCAGACCACCCTCAGAACAGGAAGTACCGCTGGGCCATGGGGAGTTCGGCCGCAGGCGTCGCCTCGACCAGCTCCCCGTCGATGTGCACGGCGAAGCTGTCGGGATCGACCCGGACCTCGGGCCGTGCGTCGTTCTCGCGCATGTCGGCCTTGGTGACGGCGCGTGTCGACTCGATCGCCACGAACCGCTTCCCGAGCCCCAGCCGCTCCGGCAGCCCGGCCTCGACGGCCAGGGGCGCCACGAAGTTGAGGGAGTTGGCGGCCGGCGCCCGCCCGATCGCCCCGTACATCGGGCGCGGCAGGATCGGCTGCGGTGTGGGGATGGAGGCGTTCGCGTCGCCCATCTGCGCGTACGCGATCTGGCCGCCCTTGATGACGAGTTGCGGCTTCACGCCGAAGAACGCCGGCTCCCACAGCACCAGGTCGGCCAGCTTGCCGCTCTCCACCGAGCCGATCTCCCGGGCCAGACCCTGGGCGAGCGCGGGGTTGATCGTGTACTTGGCGACATAGCGACGTACCCGGTGGTTGTCGGCCCGGCCGTCACCGGGCAGGGCGCCCCGCCGCCGCTTCATCACATGGGCGGTCTGCCAGGTGCGCATGACGACCTCGCCGACACGTCCCATGGCCTGGGAGTCGGAGGAGATGATCGAGATGGCGCCGAGGTCGTGCAGTACGTCCTCCGCCCCGATCGTGGACGGCCGGATCCGGGACTCGGCGAAGGCCAGGTCCTCCGGCACGGCCGGGTTGAGGTGGTGGCACACCATCAGCATGTCGAGGTGTTCCTCGGCGGTGTTGACGGTGAACGGCCGGGTGGGGTTCGTGGAGCTGGGCAGCACGTACGACTCGGAGACCACGGTCATGATGTCCGGCGCGTGCCCGCCGCCCGCGCCCTCGGTGTGGTACGCGTGGATGCCCCGTCCGGCGATCGCGGCGAGGGTGTCACCGACGAACCCGGCCTCGTTGAGGGTGTCGGTGTGGATGGCGACCTGGATGCCGGTGCGGTCGGCGACGGTCAGCGCGGCGTCGATGACGGCGGGGGTCGAGCCCCAGTCCTCGTGCAGTTTCAGGCCGAGCGCGCCGCCGCGGATCTGCGACAGCATCGCCTCGTGGGAGACGGTGTTGCCCTTGCCGAGCAGCCCGATGTTGAGGGGATGGGCCTCCATCGCCTCCAGCATCCGCGCGAGGTGCCAGGGCCCGGGGGTCACGGTGGTGGCCTTGGAGCCCTCGGCCGGTCCCGTGCCGCCGCCGACGAGGGTCGTGATGCCCGAGGAGAGCGCCTCGTCGGCGATCTGGGGGCAGATGAAGTGCACGTGGGCGTCGATCGCGCCCGCCGTGAGGATCCGCCCGTTGCCGGCGATGATCTCGGTCTCCGGGCCGATCACCAGGTCCGGGTGGACGCCGTCCATGGTGTCGGGGTTGCCGGCCTTGCCGATGCCGGTGATCCGGCCGTCGCGGATGCCGACGTCGGCCTTGACGACGCCCCAGTGGTCGATGATCACCGCGCCGGTGATGACGGTGTCGGGCGTTCCTTCCGCGCGCGTGGCGCGTGACTGGCCCATGGACTCGCGGATGACCTTGCCGCCGCCGAAGACCGCCTCGTCACCGGCGAGTCCGGGGCCGCCGGAGCGGTCCTCCTCGATCTCGACCAGCAGGTCGGTGTCGGCCAGGCGGATCCGGTCGCCGGTCGTCGGGCCGAACAGGTCGGCGTACGCGGCTCGTGAGATCTCAGGCATCGAGGGCACCTCCGGTCTCCCCGCGCAGACCGGGCACCACCCGGGCCCCGGACAGCGCGACGAGTTCGACGTCGACGGGGATCCCGGGCTCGAACCGCACGGCCGTGCCGGCGGCGACGTTCAGCCGCTTGCCGCGCGCGGCGGAGCGGTCGAACTCCAGGCCGGGGTTGGCCTCGGCGAAGTGGTAGTGGGAGCCGACCTGCACGGGCCGGTCGGCGGCGTTGAGGACGGTGAGGCGGGTGACCTCGCGTCCCTGGTTGTAGACGATCGGGTCCTCGGCGAAAAGGATCTCTCCGGGAATCACAGCGGCCTCCCCCTCAGACGATCGGCTCATGGACGGTGACGAGCTTGGTGCCGTCCGGGAAGGTCGCCTCGACCTGCACGTCGTGGATCATCTCCGGGATGCCCTCCATGACGTCGTCCCTGGTCAGGAGGGTGCGTCCGGAGGCCATGAGTTCCGCGACGGTCCGGCCGTCGCGTGCGCCCTCGAGGATGTGCGAGGTGATGAGCGCGACCGCCTCGGGGTGATTGAGCTTCAGCCCGCGGGCCCGGCGCTTCTCGGCCACGTCGGCCGCCACGTGGATCAGCAGTCGTTCTTGCTCGTGCGGGGTCAGTTGCACGTCCCACCTCACAGTCCTCGCTCCGGGCCGTGCGGGGCCCGGCTGCCGCGGCCACCGGGCAAAGTGCCAGGTGGCGTGGATCGGCAGGCTAGTTGGACCGCGTTTCGGGCACGTTAACCGAGCTGTGATCTCTCAGGCCGGAGCGGGCGGCTCACCCGGCATGCTCATCAGGGCCCGCAGTCCGTCGCGGAGCACCTCGACCGGGGCGGGCCCGAAGAGGGACTGCTGTGCGATGAACCCGAGCACGGCCGCGATCATCGTGCGGGCGACATGGTCCGGCGCCACGTCCGTCCGCATCATCCCGGCCTCCTGGTAGCTCTCGACGATCGTCGCCCAGGCCGCGCGCACCGAGCCGTAGCCCTCCCGCAGGAGGGCCGCCAGCTCCTCGTTGCGCAGCGTCTCCGTCCACACCTGGATCACGAGCCGCGGGAAGGCCGGCCGTCCGTCGACGACCAGGGACTCGCGAGCGCTGAGCGTCCTGCCGAGCACGGAGGTGACGAGTTCGTCCGGGGGCGGGGGCGGAGTCTGCCGCGCCGCCTCCTCGAAGGCACTGCGCACCGAGCCGAGCACCTCGGCCACGATCGCGCCGATCAGCTCCTCCTTGCCGCTGAAGTAGCGGTACACGGCGCCCGCCGAGAGGTCGGCCTCCTTCAGCACGTCCTGCATGGACGTGGCGTGGAAGCCGTTGCGGGCGAAGCAGAGCGCGGCGCCGTCCAGGATCTGGCGGCGGCGGGCGTCGAGATGTTCCTGAGACACGCGTGCCATGATCCCCAAAGTAAAACGAATATTCATTCTTGACAAGAGGCGACGAGCTGGAGCACGGTGAGGGCAGAGCAAAAACGAACGATCCTTCTTTTTGGAGCGGCCGGCCTGCTCCGGCCCTTCCGGCTCACCTCAGGAGACCTCATGCCTTCCCGCAACCGCCAAGTGCTCGCGGTCGTCGTCCTCGTGCCGGTCCTGGCGGCCCTCGCCCTGTGGGCCTTCGCCTGGCCGGCCTCCCGCATCGCGCCGCGCGACCTGCCGCTGGGCGTGGCCGGACCGCCCTCCGCCGTGACCGAGGTCGAGCGGCGACTGGAGAGCCACGAGGGTGCCTTCGAGCTCCACCGCTACGCCGACGAGACCGCCGCCCGGGACGCCATCGAGGACCGGAGCGTGTACGGCGCTGTGGTGGTCACGCCGCAGGGCCCCGAACTGCTCACCGCGTCCGCGGCCGGGCCGGCCGTCGCGCAGTTCCTCCAGCAGGCCGTGGGCCGGCAGGCCGCTGCCGGGGGCACACAGGTCAAGACGGTCGATGTCGTGCCCACCCCGTCCGCCGATCCGCGCGGAGGGGCGCTGAGCGCCGCGGTGCTGCCGCTCGCCCTGGCCGGGATCGCGGCGGGGGCGGTGGTCACCCTGCTGGGGCTGCGCGGCATCCGGGCCGTGATCGCGCTGCTCGGCGCGTCCGCCCTGGTGGGTGTGGTCGCGGCCCTGATCGCGCACAGCTGGCTGGGGGTGCTCGGCGGCGACTGGTGGGCGGAGGCGTCGGTGCTGGGCCTGTCCACGCTGGCCGTGGGCGGAGCCGTCGCCGGACTCGCCGCCCTGATCGGCCCCGCGGGGACGGGGATCGGCGCCGCCGTGGTGATGCTGCTCGGCAATCCCTTCTCCGGCGCCACCTCGGCCCCGCAGATGCTGCCCGAGCCGGTCGGCACGATCGGCCAGTGGCTGCCGCCGGGCGCGGGCACGTCCCTGCTGCGCTCGGTGTCGTTCTTCGACGGCGCGGCCGGGACCGGGCCCGCCCTGACCCTGGCCTGGTGGGCGGCGCTGGGCCTGGGGGCCGTCCTGCTGGGCCACGCGCTGCGGACGCGGAAGGCGGGCGGCGGGTCCGCGGCCGATCGACGGGAGCTCTCGGCCGTCGCCTGACCACCACCCCGGAATCGACCGCGCGCCCCCGTCCCCGCCGTGGCGGACGGGGGCGCACGGTCCTGTGCCGGCCGCGGCCAGGCCTGTCCGCACAGCCCCTCCGTCCACCCGGAGGCAGGAGGGGCTCCGCGGACACGGCTCAGGCCCGCCCGGCTCCGCGGTGTTCCGCCGCGATGCCGAACCGCTGGGGTTCGCCAGGGGCGGACGCCACCTCGCGGACCGTGGAGACCGCGCTGACCACCTGCTCCTCGGCGGACTCCGGGGGCTGCTGGAGCTCGTCGAGTCGCCGCAGGTCATCGGCCGAGACGAGAGCCACGAGGGGCTTGCCGTGCCGGGTGACGACGACGCGTTCGCCGCCGTACACCACGCGGTTGATCAGGTCGGCGAGCTCAGCCCTCGCTTGCGTCACCGGAATCTCGTAGGCCATGCCCCCATCCTACCGTGACGTACGTCCTGTACATTTTTTACAGAGACGGCTGCCGCCGGAGACAGCCGCGCCGCGAGGAGGGGTTCGTCATGAGCCGACCGTCCGCCCGTCACGTGCTGCCCGAGTTCACCGAACGGACCGGGCCGGGACACCGGACGATGGACCCGTACTCCAAGCTCCTGGAGGAGCGGATCGTCTTCCTCGGAGCGCCCCTGGACGAGACCTCGGCGAACGACGTGATGGCCCAGTTCATACATCTGGAGTACCGGTCCCCGGACCGCGACATCTCGCTCTACATCAACTCCCCCGGCGGCAGCTTCCACGCGATGGCGGCCGTCTACGACACGATGCGGTACGTCTCCTGCGACGTGGAGACGATCTGCCTGGGCCGGGCCGGCGCCGTCTCCTCGGTGCTGCTGGCGGGAGGCACCCCCGGCAAGCGATTCGCGTTGCCCGACGCGCGCGTGGTGATCCGTCAGCCCGCCCTGCCCGAGCCGGCCCGGGGTCAGGCGAGCGATCTGGCGATCCAGGCCGACGAGTTGACGCGCATCCGGCTCCGCATGGAGGAGATGCTCGCGCGGCACACGGGCCGCAGCCAGGAGCAGGTGAGCACGGACATCGAACGGGAGAAGACCCTCACCGCCCAGGAAGCGGTGGAGTACGGCCTGGTGGACGGGATCATCCCCAGCCGCAAGGCCATCCCGGTCCCGCCGGCCGGACGGTGAGGTCCCGGTGCTCCCGCCCGAACTGCCGCCGCTGCCCGCCCTGACACGCGCCGAGGCGGAATTGATCGACCGTTACCTCGAGGTCGTCGACCTGCTGGGTCGTATCAACCCCGCGCAGGACGGCGACACCTACCGCGGTCTGCGCGCCGCCCAGGCCCTGGTCGGCAAGGCCACCGCCCTGCGGGACGCACTGGCCCTGATGCACCAGCGGGGCGAGAGAGAGCTGCACGCCCGCACGCTGGCCCGGGCCCTGCGGGTGCTGGACGGCGAGCGGCGCACGGCACGGCTCAGCCTCCCGCCGGAGTCCGCCAGTTGACGCGAAGCCGTCGATCCCGGACGCCCGATCCGACTGAGAGGCGTCCGGAGCTGAGTCGAAACGGACCAAATGACGTACCCCTGTTCGGAGTAGACGGGAGACCGATTTCGAGACCGCCCCGGTTGCGCAACGCGCGTGGCCAGGGGACGGAATGGGTTATTCCATCGCTGGTCCGGCGCTCCGCGAACCCGTGGACAGTGGCTCGAACGCACACGTGTCCACCCGAACGGGCGAGTGGTGAGTAACAACACAAATCCCCGGTTCCGTTGGGAAATCCGGACAGGCATGAGCCAAGATCCCTGTCTGACGACAAGCCCCCGCCGCTGTGGCGGGGCGATCCGGGCGGACGCCGAGTCCTGCCGCCGCCCGGATGACCGGTCGACAGGAGTGGATCGGCAGGAGTGGAGGACCCAAGCACGACGGGTCGCCGACACGGTCACGCCATGACCGGAGCCGAGCAGCCCTTGGGGTGAAGCCGCGTCAGCGGCCGGGCAACTTCGCCAGCCCGAATCCGACAGGTCATCCTTCACAGGCGGCTGACGAAGGGTTGCGCATGACTGCGCTCAATCGTGTCCCGTCGCTCATGGCCCGGGCCGGCACGGCCTCGGCGCTCACCATCGCCGCCGTCGGCGGTTCGATAGTGGCGCCCGGCTTCGCCTCCGACGCCGCGGCAGCCACGCCGGCGACCAAGGCACTCCAGATCGCGGCCTCGAAGAAGGGTGCACCTTACAAGTACGGGGCCACCGGTCCGCACCGGTTCGACTGCTCCGGGCTCACGCTCTACTCGTTCAAGAAGGCCGGCAAGAAGCTCCCCCGCACGGCTGCCCAGCAGTACAACAAGACCCGCCACATCTCCGCCAAGAACCGCAAGGCGGGAGACCTGGTGTTCTTCCACTCGGGCAGCAACGTGTACCACGTCGGTATCTACGCGGGTAAGAACAAGCTCTGGCACTCCCCGAAGAGCGGGGACGTGGTGCGGCTCCAGAAGATCTGGACCAAGAGCGTCTGGTACGGGCGCGTGAAGTGATCCACCCGGCGTGCGGTGGCGTCCTGACGCGCCGCCGCACGCCGGCGCTTGACACGGGCTCCCAGGGACACCCGTCACCCCTTGGCCGAGCACCGTCCCTGCACCGCGCGCAACGAGACTCCGCTGCAACGCGCCGGCCGCGACGTCGTCGAGCTGCTCCAGGAACTGCGGATCACCCGGACGGGCGTACAGATCCTCTTCGCCTTCCTGCTCTCGCTCGCCTGCACCTCGCGCTGGTGACGCGCTGGACCGTGCCGAGGTCCTCGAAGCGTCGCGGCGGGCGTCGCGACGTTCCTGGTCTGCGTCGGCCTGTGGGGGGTGCTGCCGCGGCTGGCACGGCGGGCAGGGCTGCGGAACGGGGCGGAGGGCGCCGCGGAGGCCGCCGGGCAGGAGCCGGAGCGGGAGGACGTCGGCGGGATCCCCGCACCGCTGCGGCACACCGTCAGGCAGCCGTCAGGGCTCCGGGGAGCGGCTGCGCACCGGGAGGCGTCGGCGCGGCAGCGGTGACGGTCGCGCGGGCCGGGGCGCGCGCGGGGGGAGCTACGGCTCCTGCCGGGCCGTGGTCGCCGGCCGGACCGGGACGGCCCACGGGAGCTCGACCGAGATGGTCTTGCCGCCCTCGCGGGTGGGGCGGATGCGGAGCCGGCCGCCGCACTCCGCGGTCAGCCAGCGGATGATGACCAGTCCTCGGCCGTTGTCCTGCTGCACGGCGGCCGGCAGGCGTCTGGGGAAGCGCGGGTGGCTGTCCGTGACGCCGATGCGCAGCTGTTCGTCGCGCTCGAGTGCGACGTCCACGGTGAACGTGGGCGACTGGCCGAAGGTGTGCTGGACGGCGTTGGTGGCGAGTTCGGAGACGATGATCCGGACGGTGTCGGACACTTCCGTGCCCGCCGGCAGGCCCCACTCCGCCAGCGTGTCCACGACATAGGCACGCGCTGCGAAGACCGAGGCGGGATCGCTCGGCAGAGTGACGGATGCTTCCAAATGGTCTGCCATGGCGACGTCGTCCCTTTCCCACGGGACCGCGGTCCGACACGGAGCGGATGGTTCGAGTACGGTCCCGGACTGGTGCTTCGTCGCCAGACTGCCACCAGAACGCCCGTGAAGGACGGCGATCCACCAAGATATGCATATATCTGTCGCTCGAAGCGGTGAACTCTGCGACGCGAGACCGTATTTGGGTGGCTCGGAAGGAGTAAGGAGGAGCCCATGCAGCACGGTCCCGCGGTACGCCGCCGCAAACTGGGCGCCGAACTGCGTGCGCTGCGCACCTCTGCGGGGCTCACGAGCGGTGAGGCGGCCCGGCTGGTGGGCTGGCACCAGTCCAAGGTCAGCCGGATCGAGACGGGCACGAGCGGGGTGAAACCGGCCGATGTGCGGTTACTCCTCGACGCCTACGGCGTGGCCGACACCCAACTGCGCGACCTGCTGCTGGCGTTGGCCGGCGGCGACGCGAGCGACGGACGTCATCACTGGTGGCACGCCTACCGCGGGGTGCTGCCGCCGACCTACCGGGACTTCATCAGCCTGGAGTCGCAGGCCGGCACGATGCGCACGCTGGAGACCACGGTGGTCCCGGGCCTGCTCCAGACGCCCGAGTACGCGCGCGCGGTGACGCGGGCGGCGGTGGAGGGGCTCGCGGAGGACCGGGTCGACGCGCTGGTCGAGGTGCGCCTGGCCCGGCAGGACGTGCTGCGCGCGGACCCTCCGCTGGAACTGAGCGCCGTCCTGGACGAGGCGGTGCTGCGCCGGGAGGTGGGCGGACCCGGGGTCATGACCCGCCAGCTGGAGCGGCTGGTCGAGGCCGCCCGGCTGCCCCAAGTGCGCCTCCAGGTCCTGCCGTTCGCCGCCGGGGCGCACATCGGCGTCACCGGCCCTTTCGTTATCTTCTCATTTTCGAGCACTTCTGATCTAGATGTGGTTGTTCTCGACCACTTGACGAGTAGCCTCTACCTCGAACGGAAAGAAGACCTCCAGGCCTACACGGAGGCCTTCAACGCCCTTCAGATCCACGCCCTTTCGCCCGAGGACTCGTTGGATTTCATCGCCGGGACAGCCACCGGCGCGTAAGGAGGCACCATGCGTGCACTGCCTCGTCATGTCCCCTCAAGCAGCGAACTGCACAGTGTGCGGTGGTTGCGCAGCAGCTACAGCACCGGCGCGAACAACTGCGTCGAGACCGCGCGTCCGGACGCCCCGCCGTGGGCCGGACTGCTCGCCGTGCGCGACTCCAAGGACCCGGCCGGACCCGCGTTGCTCTTCTCGCCGGAGAGCTGGACGGCGTTCACGGCCGGGATGGACCGCATCTGACCGCGTTCGATCGATACCTCATCGTGCGACGCACGGCCGTGTCACGCCGACTCATGGCCGCGTCTCGCCGATCAGCCGCACCGCGCTTTCGATCTGTTGACCGGTCAGGTCGGCGCGAGCGGTCAGCCTGAGCCGTGAGATGCCGTCGGGCACGGAGGGAGGACGGAAACACCCCACGGCCAGGCCCGCCGCGCGGCACCGTGCCGCCCAGTTCACCGCGTCCTCCGCGGAGGGCGCGCGCACCGAGACCACCGCGGCGTCCGGACGTACCGCCTCAAGGCCCGCGGCGGTCAGGCGTGCGTGCAGTTCGGCCGCCACCGCGCGGGCCCGCGCCGCCCGTTCCGGTTCCCGGCGCAGCAGCCGGAGGGCCGACAGGGCCGCCCCCGCCGCGGCCGGGGCGAGTCCGGTGTCGAAGATGAACGTCCGGGCCGCGTTGACCAGGTGCTCGACGACCCGGGCGGGGCCGAGGACGGCTCCGCCCTGGCTGCCGAGCGACTTGGACAGCGTGACCGTCGCGACGACGTCCCCGGCGCCCGCGAGTCCGGCCGCGTGCGGCGCGCCGCGGCCGCCCTCGCCCAGGACGCCCAGGCCGTGGGCGTCGTCGACGACCAGCCCGGCACCGCGCTCCCGGCAGGCCCGCGCCAGCGCGGCGAGGGGGGCCGCGTCGCCGTCGACCGAGAAGACCGTGTCGGACACGGCGATCGCGGTGCCCTCGTGCGTCGACAGGGCCTTGCGCACGGCGTCGGGTTCGGCGTGCGCCACGACCTGGGTGGTGCCCCGGGCCAGCCGGCAGCCGTCGATGAGCGAGGCGTGGTTGCCCGCGTCGGAGACGATCAGCGAGCCGTGCGGCGCCAGCGCGGTGACGGCGGCGAGGTTGGCGGCGTACCCGGAGGAGAAGACGAGGGCGGCCTCGAAGCCGCAGAATTCGGTCAGTTCCCGTTCGAGTTCCGTGTGCAGTTCGGTGGTGCCGGTGACCAGCCGGGAGCCGGTCGAGCCGGCGCCCCAGGTCCGCGCGGCCCGGGCCGCGCCCTCGGTGACCTCGGGATGGCGGGCCAGCCCCAGGTAGTCGTTGCTCGCCAGGTCGAGGAGCGGTGAGGCGGCCGGACGGGGGCGCAGAGTCCGTACGAGTCCGGCGCGGGCACGCAGCTTTGCCTGCTCGTCGATCCAGCCGAACGCCATGGGTGGTCCTCCGGGGGAATTTGTAGGCAGTGCACAGACACTAGCGGGACGACCAGCAGGTCAGTGTGTGGCAATACCCACACCTCGAAGCGACTCTGTTGTACGAAGCCTCCTTGGCCCCGGGCGCCTCCGTAGGACAGGATCGGCTTCCATGGACCTGCTGAACACGCTGGTGGACAAGGGGCTTCGGCGCGAGCTGCCGACCCGCGACGAGGCACTGGCCGTCCTCGCGACGTCCGACGACGACCTGCTCGATGTGGTGGCCGCGGCCGGAAAGGTGCGGCGGCACTGGTTCGGCCGACGGGTGAAACTGAACTATCTCGTCAATCTCAAGTCCGGCCTGTGCCCCGAGGACTGCTCGTACTGTTCGCAGCGGCTGGGCTCGACGGCCGGGATTCTGAAGTACACCTGGCTGAAGCCCGACCAGGCGTCCGACGCGGCGGCGGCCGGGGTGGCCGGAGGGGCCAAGCGGGTGTGCCTGGTGGCCAGCGGGCGCGGTCCGACGGACCGGGACGTGGACCGGGTCTCCGAGACGATCAAGACGATCAAGGAGAACAACGAGGGCGTCGAGGTGTGCGCGTGCCTCGGGCTGCTCTCCGACGGCCAGGCCGAGCGGCTGCGCGAGGCGGGCGCCGACGCCTACAACCACAACCTCAACACGTCGGAGGCGACGTACGGGGAGATCACCACGACGCACACCTACGAGGACCGCGTCGACACCGTGCAGAAGGCGCACGCGGCCGGTCTGTCCGCCTGCTCCGGGCTGATCGCCGGCATGGGCGAGACGGACGAGGACCTCGTGGACGTGGTCTTCTCGCTGCGTGAGCTGGACCCGGACTCGGTTCCGGTCAACTTCCTGATCCCGTTCGAGGGCACCCCGCTCGGCAAGGAGTGGAACCTGACCCCGCAGCGGTGCCTGAGGATCCTGGCGATGACGCGGTTCGTCTGCCCGGACGTCGAGGTGCGCATCGCCGGCGGACGCGAGGTCCATCTGCGCACCATGCAGCCGCTCGCCCTGCACCTGGCCAACTCGATCTTCCTCGGGGACTACCTCACCAGTGAGGGCCAGGCCGGCAAGGCCGACCTGGAGATGATCGCGGACGCCGGGTTCGAGGTGGAGGGAACCGGCCAGGTGACCCTTCCGGAGCACCGGGCCGCAGGGGGCTGTCACGACGGGGGCGGCGTCTGCGGGTCCGGCGGCACCGGCTGCGGCTCCGCCGAGGAGGAGCCGCAGGTCGCCGATACCCGGACCGGCGCCGAACCGCGCACCGACCTGGTCGCCGTGCGCCGCCGGGGCGCCGGGACGGACCTCGCGCCCAATGCCTGAGCCGGCGGTCGCCGAGCTGCTGGAGCTCGACCGGCGGCACGTGTGGCATCCGTACGGCCCGATGCCCGGACGGCAGGAACCGCTCGTCGTGGAGTCGGCGAGCGGGGTGCGGCTGCGGCTCGCCGACGGCTCGGGAGAGCTGATCGACGGGATGTCGTCCTGGTGGTCGGCGATCCACGGCTACAACCACCCGGTGCTCAACGAGGCCGCACGCGAGCAGCTCGGGCGGATGAGCCACGTGATGTTCGGCGGGCTCACCCATGAGCCCGCCGTCCGTCTGGCGAAGCTCCTTGTCGACATGTCACCCGATGGTCTGGAGCACGTCTTCCTCGCCGACTCCGGGTCGGTGTCGGTCGAGGTCGCGGTCAAGATGTGCCTGCAGTACTGGCGTTCGCTGGGCCGCCCCGGCAAGCAGCGGCTGCTCACCTGGCGCGGCGGCTACCACGGCGACACCTGGCAGCCGATGTCCGTGTGCGATCCCGAGGGCGGGATGCACGACCTGTGGACCGGGGTGCTGCCACGCCAGGTGTTCGCCGACCCGCCCCCCGCGGAGTACGACGCGACGTACGCCGGGCACCTGCGGTCGCTGATCGAGCGGCACGCCGGCGAACTGGCCGCGGTGATCGTCGAACCGGTGGTGCAGGGCGCGGGCGGGATGCGGTTCCACTCCCCCGCGTATCTGCGGGTGCTGCGCGAGGCGTGCGACGCGCACGACGTGCTGCTGGTGTTCGACGAGATCGCGACCGGGTTCGGCCGTACGGGCGCGATGTTCGCGGCGGAGCACGCGGGGGTGACTCCGGACGTGATGTGCGTGGGCAAGGCGCTGACCGGCGGTTACCTGACCATGGCGGCGACGCTGTGCACCGCGCGGGTGGCCGACGGCATCTCGCGGGGCGAGGTGCCGGTGCTCGCGCACGGCCCCACCTTCATGGGCAACCCGCTGGCGTCCGCCGTGGCCTGCGCCTCGATCGAGCTGCTGCTCGGGCAGGACTGGAAGGCGGAGGTCGAGCGGATCGAGGCGGGGCTGCGGGACGGGCTCGCGGCGGCCGCGGATCTGCCCGGGGTGAAGGACGTACGGGTCCTCGGCGCCATCGGGGTGGTGCAGCTGGACCACTCCGTGGACATGCGGGCGGCGACGGAGGCGGCCGTGCGCGAGGGCGTGTGGCTGCGGCCGTTCCGCGATCTGATCTACACCATGCCGCCGTACGTCACGGGCGACACGGACCTGGCGCGGATCGCGCGGGCCGTGTGCGCGGCGGCGCGAGAGGGATGACATGCCGGTACTGGTGATCACGGGCACGGGCACGGAGGTCGGCAAGACGGTCGTGACCGCCGCCGTCGCCGCGACGGCCCTGGCGGCGGGCCGTTCGGTGGCCGTGCTGAAGGCCGCCCAGACGGGCGTACGGCCGGACGAGCCGGGGGACGCTGCCGAGGTGGCGCGCCTGGCGGGTCCGCTGACGACGGCCGAACTGGCCCGCTACCCCGAGCCGCTGGCCCCGGCGACCGCGGCGCGCCGGGCCGGCCGGGCTCCGGTGCATCCTCACGAGGTCGCGGAGGCCGCCGCCAAGCTGGCCACCGAGCACGACCTGGTGCTGGTCGAAGGGGCGGGCGGACTGCTCGTGCGCTTCGACGCGGCCGGAGGGACCCTGGCGGACGCGGCCCGGCTGCTGTCGGCGCCGGTGCTGGTCGTGGTGGCGGCCGGGCTCGGCACGCTGAACACGACGGAGCTGACGGCCCGGGAACTGCGCTCCCGGGGGCTTGACCTGGCCGGTCTCGTCATCGGGAGCTGGCCCGAGGCCCCGGATCTGGCGGCGCGCTGCAATCTGGCGGACCTGCCGGACGTGGCCGGAGCGCCGCTGCTGGGCTCCGTTCCGGCGGGGTCGGGCGCCCTGGAGCCCACCGCCTTCCGGACGGCGGCGCCGCACTGGCTGGCGCCCCGGCTGGACGGTTCCTGGGACGCGGAGGCCTTCCGGGTACGGCAGGCGCCCGAGGCGTTCTGAGGGGCCCGGCGGACGGGAGGTGCAACCGGCGCGGACGTGATCGCGTGGTGAACCATGTACGTGATCGCCTCTGAAGGGACCACCTTGCACACGAACGGATTACGCCCGTCCCGCCGCACGGCCCTGACGCTGGGCGCGGCCGCCGCCCTCTCGCTGGGCGGCGGCACGGCACACGCCTCGACCGCCACCGGCGGGACGACCGCGCGGCTGCGGCAACTGGAGCGGGAGCACACCGCCCGGCTGGGGGTGTACGCCCGCAACCTGCGCACGGGCCGGACGGTGGTGTACCGGGCCGACGAACGCTTCCCGATGGCCTCGGTGTTCAAGACCCTGGCCGCCGCGGCCGTCCTGCGCGACCTCGACCGCGACGGCGAGTTCCTGGCCCGGCGCGTCCACTACACCGAGGCCTACGTCGAGAGGTCCGGGTTCTCACCGGTCACCAAGAACAACGTCGCGACCGGCATGACCGTCGGCGAGCTGTGCGACGCCACCATCCGCTTCAGCGACAACACCGCCGGCAACCTGCTTCTGAAGGAGCTGGGCGGGCCGACCGCCGTCACGCGTTTCTGCCGCTCGGTCGGTGACCGGGTCACCCGGCTCGACCGGTGGGAGCCCGAGCTCAACTCGGCGGAGCCGTGGCGGCTGACCGACACGACCTCCCCGCGTGCGGTCGGCACGACCTACGCCCGGCTGGTGCTCGGCACCACACTGGAACCGCGGGACCGGGCGCGGCTGACGGACTGGCTGCTGCGCAACACCACCAGCGTCGACAGGTTCCGCAAGGGCCTGCCCGCCGACTGGCTGCTCGCCGACAAGACCGGCGGCGGACGGTACGGCAGCAACAACGACGTGGGCATCACCTGGCCGCCGGACGGCCCGCCGATCGTGCTGTCCGTCCTGACCACCCAGCCGGAGGAGGACGCCGAGGCCGACAACCCGCTGGTGGCCCGGACAGCCGCGCTGCTGGCGGCCGAACTCGCCTAGCGTCACCGTCCGCGGCAGGTCCTCGTGGGAGGCCCGGCCCGTAGAGGGCTGATGGTCCAGGAGGAACCGACGGCGCGGCCCGTGAGGAGAGCGCGGCCCGGCCCGGTGCCGGGAAGAGGGGCCGCGGTGACACGGGTGGCGGTGCCGGGCGTGGCCGTGAGCGACCACGCCCGGCGCCCGGCCGCGTACGTCTTCGCGGGCGGCAGGGGTGCGCCGGGCTCGTCGCGGGGAGAATCGCGGTAGGCCCCGCATCGTCAGGGAGGTCCCCATGCCGCTGCGCTCCGGAAAGGTGCCACGGGACGCCGTGCACCATCCGCTGTTCGCCCGCTGTTACGCCCGGGCCAGTGTGGCCGCCGAGACCCGGATGGGCATGGGCCGGATGCGCGGGAGACTCCTCGGCGGGCTGTCCGGGCGGGTGATCGAGATCGGCGCGGGCAACGGGCTGAACTTCGCCCACTACCCGGGCACCGTCGCGGAGGTCGTGGCGATCGAACCGGAGCGGCGGCTGCGGCAGCTGGCCGTGGAGGCCGCGCTGCGCGCCGAGGTGCCGGTGGACGTGGCGCCGGGTGCGGCCGAGGCGCTGCCGGTCAAGAGCGAGGCCTTCGACGCGGCCGTGCTGTCGCTGGTGCTGTGCAGTGTGCGGGACGTGCCGCGGGCGCTCGCGGAGCTGCGGCGGGTGCTGCGGCCGGGCGGCGAGGTGCGGTTCTTCGAGCACGGCCGGGGAGGTGGCCGGGTGATGGGCTGCACGCAGCACGCGCTGGACCGGACGGTGTGGCCGCTGCTGAGCGGGGGCTGCCATGTGGCGCGTGATCCGGTGCGGGCGCTGCGGGACGCCGGGTTCGAACTCGGCCCCTACCGGCGGGTGCTGATGCCGGCGGAGGGACCAAAGCTGCCCACCTCGTACTGCGTGCTCGGGACGGCCTGGCGTCCGGTCGGCGGGTGATCACGGGCTTCCCGCGCCGGCGCCGGTGAGGCGGGGCTCCGACCCGCGGAGGATACCGAGTGTGGGCCGGGTCACATTACCCTCGGGCAGGGTCGGAGTGCCCTGACGTCCACCCCGAGGAGGCGGCCTTGTCCACACCTGCTGCGGAGCACGCACCCGGCCTCGCGCCGGCCGACGGGATCGCGGCGCGCGCCCGCGGTCTGACCAAGGCGTACGGCTCGGGCGAGACGACCGTGCTGGCGCTCGATTCCGTGGACGTGGACGTCGTCCGCGGCCGGTTCACCGCCGTCATGGGCCCCTCGGGCTCCGGGAAGTCCACGCTGATGCACTGCCTGGCGGGCCTCGACACCGTCTCCGCCGGACAGGTGTGGCTGGGTGACACGGAGATCACGGGGCTGAAGGAGCGCGAGCTGACACGGTTGCGCCGCGACCGGATCGGGTTCATGTTCCAGTCGTTCAACCTCATCCCGACTCTGAACGCCCTGGAGAACATCACCTTGCCCATGGACATCGCGGGCCGCGAGCCCGACCGGAAGTGGCTGGACCAGGTGATCGACACCCTGGGCCTGCGGGACCGGCTCGGGCACCGCCCCGCGCAGCTCTCCGGCGGACAGCAGCAGCGCGTGGCCTGCGCGCGGGCCCTGGCCTCCCGGCCCGAGCTGATCTTCGCGGACGAACCGACCGGCAACCTGGACTCGCGTGCCGGCCTGGAGGTGCTCGGCTTCCTGCGCGAGGCGGTCGACCGGCTCGGGCAGACCGTCGTCATGGTCACCCACGACCCGGGCGCCGCCGCGCACTCGGACCTGGTGCTCTTCCTCGGGGACGGCCGGATCGTCGACGAGATGCGGCGCCCGACGGCAGAGGCGGTACTGGAACGGATGAAGAGGTTCGACGTGATCCGCACCCGGTCCGAGGACGTGCCGGCCCCACCCGAGGAGAGCTGAGCCCGTGCTGAAGGCGACGCTGAGGAGCTTCCTGGCGCACAAGGGGCGGCTGCTGCTCTCCGCGCTCGCCGTCCTGCTGTCCGTCGCGTTCGTCACGGGGAGCCTGATCTTCTCGGACACCGTCAGCCGCACCTTCGACCGGCTGTTCGCCTCCACCGCGGCCGATGTCACGGTCAGCCCGAAGGAAGGCCTCGACGAGGCGGTGCCCTCCGGCCGGACGGCCACCCTGCCGGCCGCGCTCGCCGACCGGGTCCGGCGGGTCGACGGGGTCGCGGCGGCCCGTGCCGACGTCAAGGTGAACGGCCTCACCGTCGTCGACGAGGAGAACCAGCCGGTGGGCCCGACCACCGGCGCGCCGACGCTCGGCCGCGCCTGGAACCCGCACGGGCGCAGCCCTGTCCGGCTGACCTCGGGCCATGCCCCGCACGGCCCCGCCGAGGCGCTGCTCGACTCCCAGACCGCCGGCCGCAAGGACGTGCGCATCGGCGACGCGCTCACCGTCATCGCGCCTCCCGGGTCGTTCCGGGTCCGGGTGGTCGGCATCGTCACGTTCAGGACCACCAACCCCGGCTCCGCGCTGGTCTACTTCGACACCCCCACCGCGCAGACGAGGCTGCTCGGCCGGCCGGGGACCGCCACCGCCATCTCGGTCGACGCGGCGCGGGGCGTCGACGACGAGCGGCTCAAGCAGCGGGTGGCGGCCGCGCTCGGGGCACACACCTACGACTTCAGGACGGCCGGTGAGCAGGCCGAGTCGGATGTGGAACAGCTGGGCGGGTTCCTCGACGTCATCAAGTACGTGATGCTCGGCTTCGCCGGGATCGCCGTGCTGGTGGGCGTGTTCCTGATCGTCAACACGTTCTCCATGCTCATCGCCCAGCGCACCCGGGAGCTGGGGCTGCTGCGCGCGCTCGGCGCCGACCGGCGCCAGGTCCGGCGCTCGGTGCTCACCGAGGCTCTGCTGCTCGGGCTGGTCGGCTCCACGCTGGGGCTCGCCGCGGGGATCGGGCTCGCGGCCGGGCTGATCGGGCTGATGGGCCTGCTCGGCATGAACATCGACGCCGACGAGATGGAGATCCGCTGGGTGACCCCGGTGTCGGCGTACGCCGTCGGGCTCGGCGTCACCTTCGTCGCCGCCTACCTCCCGGCGCGGCGGGCGGCGGGTGTCTCGCCGATGGCCGCCCTCTCGGACGCCGAGGTCGCCGGGGTGGGGCGGCCGTTGCGGATGCGCGCGGTGGCGGGCGGGATCACCGGCGCGGCCGGTGCGGCGGCGCTCGTGGGCTGCGCGCTGGCGGAGCGGACGGCGTCGGCGGCGTCCCTGCTGGGGCTCGGGGTGGTGCTCACCCTGATCGCGACGGTGATCGCCGGGCCGTTGCTGGTGCGGCCGGTGATCCGGGTGCTCGGCGCGGCGTTTCCCGCGCTGTTCGGGCCGGTCGGCCGGATGAGCCAGCGCAACGCCCTGCGCAATCCCCGTCGCACCGGGGCCACCGCAGCCGCCCTGATGGTGGGGATCGCCCTGGTCGCCGGGATGTCGGTGGCGAGCGAGTCGATGACGGCGTCGTTCGACCGGCAGATCGACAAGACGCTGGGCGCCGACTTCGTCCTGCAGAACGGCAACTTCCAGCCGTTCCCGCGCGAGGTCACCGACAAGGTGCGCGGCACGGAGGGGGTGGGCCTCGTCGTGCGGGGACGGTTCACCCCGGTCGCGGTGCGGCTCCCGGACGGTGACCGGGTGGAGACGACCGCCGCGGGCTACGATCCGCGGCTCGACGAGGTCGCCAACATCACCTACGCGCAAGGGGACACGGCGGCCGCCCTCGCGAGCGGGCACCTCGCCATGGACCGGGACTTCGCACGCGATCACGGCGTGCGGGTGGGCGGTACGGTCCCGGTGGAGTTCCAGGGCGGGCGCTCGGCCCGGCTGACGGTCGGCGCGCTCACCGACCAGGACGCCGCCGAGGGGTTCGGCACCCAGGGCGGGCTGTACTTCGGGCTGGGCACCCTGGAGCGGTACGCGCCGGGCGGGCAGGACTCCGCGCTGTACGTCAACGCCTCGGGCGGCACGGGCGACGACGCCCTGCGCGCGCGCCTGGAGGCGAGCCTGGACCCGTATCCGCAGGTCCAGGTGCGGGACCTGGCCGACTACAAGCGACTGGTCCACGACCAGATCGCCGTGCTGCTGTACCTGGTGTACGCGCTGCTGGGGCTGGCGATCATCATCGCGGTGCTGGGCGTGGTGAACACCCTCGCGCTGTCGGTCGTCGAGCGCACCCGGGAGATCGGGCTGCTGCGGGCGATCGGGCTGGCCCGGCGCCAGTTGCGGCGGATGATCCGGCTGGAGTCGGTGGTGATCGCCGTGTTCGGGGCGGTCCTCGGGCTGGTGCTGGGCCTGGTGTGGGGGGTGTGCACGCAGCAGGTGCTGGCGCTCCAGGGCATGACGGCGCTGGCCGTGCCGTGGCCGACGATCGCGCTGGTGATGGTCGGTTCGGCGGTGGTCGGGGTGGTGGCGGCGCTGCTTCCGGCGCTGCGCGCCTCCCGTATGAACGTGCTGGCGGCCATCGCGCACGAGTGACGTCCGCATGCTGAAACGGTCTGACGCGGTTCGGCACGAGTGATGTGATCAAGAGATGACCGATCTGCGCATCCGGGCCGCGACGCCCGAGGACCTCGACGCCGTGCTGGCCTTCTGGAAGACGGCGGCCGAGGGCACGAGCATCAGTGACGACCGCGGCGGGGTGGAGCGGCTGGTCGCGCGTGACCCCGAGGCCTTGCTGCTGGCGGAGCTCGACGACGAACTGGTGGGCACGGTGATCGCCGGGTTCGACGGCTGGCGCTGCCACCTGTACCGGCTGGCCGTGCACCCGGAGCGGCGCCGCCGCGGCATCGCGTCCGCGCTGCTCGCCGCCGCGGAGGAGCGTTTCGTGCGGCTCGGCGGGCGGCGCGCGGACGCGATGGTGCTCACCCGCAACGAGACAGCGCACCGGGCGTGGGACGCCGCCGGTTACGGGCCCGAGGAGCAGTGGCGGCGCTGGGTGAAGCCGCTCGCCGGCCAGGGGGCGCACCCGGCCTCGTGATCGCCCCGGAGAGGACTTTGCCCATCCTTTACGCTTGATTGGCCACTCGGTCCTGCATGAAAGGTTGTGAGCGTCCGCCCATGGGCGAGCCTCCCCGTGCGCGACACCGCGCGTTCCGTCCCGTCCTGGACAACCATGGGACGGGGGTGAACCGATGACCGAAGTGCTCCTCCTCCTGGCGGCGATCCTGCTCTCGCTCGCCTGCGGCGCCTTCGTGGCGGCCGAGTTCTCGCTGACCACGGTCGAGCGCGCGGAGCTGGAGCGGGCCGTCGAGCGCGGCGAGCGGGGTGCGCAGGGCGCCCTGAAGGCCGTACGGAATCTGACGTTCCAGCTTTCCGGCGCACAGCTCGGCATCACGGTCACCAACCTGGTGGTCGGCATGCTCGCCGAGCCGTCGATCGCCGCCCTGATCGCCGGGCCGCTGGAGGGCCTCGGCATCTCGCGCTCGGCGTCGCACAGCGTCGCGCTGGTGCTGGGCACGGCGGTGTCGACGGTGTTCCTGATGGTCGTCGGCGAGCTGGTCCCGAAGAACTGGGCGATCTCCTCGCCGCTGGCCGTCGCCAAGACCGTGGGCAACGCGCAGCGGTGGTTCAGTGCCGCGTTCCGGCCCTTCATCACGCACCTCAACAACACGGCGAACCGGGTCGTGCGGCGGATCGGTGTCGAGCCCGCGGAGGAGCTCGCCTCGGCGCGCGGGCCGCAGGAGCTGGCGGCCCTGGCCCGGCACTCCGCGAAGGAAGGCGCCCTGGAGCCCGACACCGCCGAGCTGTTCGTGCGGACCCTGAACCTCGCCGACCTGACCGCGGAGAACGTGATGACGCCCCGGGTGCAGGTCGTCGCCCTGGAGGTGCAGGCGACCTTGGAGGACGTCGCCAACGCGACCCGGGCGACCGGTCTGTCCCGGTTCCCGGTCTACCGCGGGACCCTCGACTCGGTCGTCGGAACGGCCCACGTCAAGGACGTGCTGGCGGTGCCCGCCGAGCGCCGCACCCGGATCTACGTCTCCGAGCTGATGCGCGAGCCGCTGCTGGTCCCGGAGTCGCTCACCGTCGACCGGCTCCTGGACCGGCTCTCCGGCAAGCGCACGATGGCCGTCGTGATCGACGAGTACGGCGGCACGGCGGGTGTCGCCACCCTGGAGGACATCGTCGAGGAGGTCGTCGGCGAGGTCCGTGACGAACACGACCCGCACGAGACCCCGGACCTCGCCCCGGCCGGCACCGACGAGGCCGGACACCCGCTGTACTCGGCCGACGGCTCCGCACGCGTGGACCACCTGGAGCGCGTCGGGCTGCGCGCCCCGGACGGGCCCTACGAGACGCTCGCCGGGCTGGTGGCCACCGTGCTGGGCCGGATACCGGCCGCCGGTGACACCCTCGAGGTCGCCGGCTGGCACCTGGAGGTCCTCGACGCGACGGGCCGCCGCGCCGCCCGGGTCCGGCTGCGCGCCCCCCTCGACGACCACAGGCCCGAGGAGAAGGGGGTGGAGCTGTGACCGCCGTCCAGCTGCTCATCGGACTGGCGACGCTGGTCGTCAACGCCTTCTTCGTGGGCGCCGAGTTCGCGCTGATCTCGGTTCGCCGCAGCCAGATCGAACCCCACGTCGACCGGGGCGACCGGCGCGCCAAGAGCGTGCTGTGGGGCCTGGAGCACGTGTCCGCGCTGATGGCCGCGGCCCAGCTCGGCATCACGCTGTGCACGCTGGTGCTGGGCGTGGTGGCCGAGCCGGCGATCGCGCATCTGCTGGAGCCGGTGTTCCACGCGGTGGGCGTGCCCGAGGGCGCGGGGCACGCGGTGTCCTTCGTGATCGCGCTGGCCCTGGCGACCTATCTGCACATGCTGCTCGGCGAGATGGTGCCGAAGAACATCGCGCTGGCCGAGCCGGTGCGCAGCGCCCTGGCACTCGGTCCGCCCCTGGTGGCGCTGTCCCGGGCGCTGCGCCCGGTGATCTTCACGGTGAACGCCTTCGCCAACGCCCTGCTGAAGCTGCTGCGGGTGGAAGCCCGGGAGGAGGTCACCGCCTCCTACTCGGACGCGGAGATCGCGCAGATCGTGAAGGACTCCAGCGAGGCCGGCCTGATCGACGACCGGGCCCAGGAGCGGCTGCGCGACGCGCTGGAGCTCGGCCGCCGTCCGGTGCGGGACGTGGTGCTGCCGCTGGAGCGCGTGGTGTACGCGAGCGTGGGGATCACACCGGAGGGGCTGGAGCGGCTGTCGGCTGAGTCCGGGTTCTCCCGCTTCCCGGTGGTGGACGAGGGCCGGCGGATCGTGGGCTACCTCCATGTGAAGGACGCCCTGGACGCCGCCGGACGGAACGCGCCGTTCCGGCTGCGTGACATGCGGCCCATCGCGCGCGTGGTGGAGCGCACACCGCTGGACGACGTCCTGACGGCGATGCGGGGCAGCCGGACGCACCTCGCCGCCGTCCTCGGGGCCGACGGGCGGATGGCCGGGCTGGTGACCATGGAAGACGTGCTGCGGGAGCTGTTCGGCCAGCGCGCGTGAAGTCGGCGGGCCGCGGAAGGACGCCGCACTCGGGCCCGGAGGCCCGACCGACTGCTGGGTATATGCACGGGATACCCTTTCCGTCGCCATGCAGAAGAACCCCACCTACAGCAGCCTGGTCGCCGTCGGCGACTCCTTCACCGAGGGCATGTCGGACCTGATGCCCGACGGCACCTACCGGGGCTGGGCCGACCTGCTCGCCGCGCGGATGGCGGCCCGCACACCCGGCTTCCGGTACGCCAACCTCGCGGTGCGCGGCAAGCTGATCCGGCAGATCGTCGACGAACAGGTCGACGTCGCGGCGGCCATGGGCGCCGATGTGATCACCCTGGTCGGCGGCCTCAACGACACCCTGCGGCCCAAGTGCGACATGGGCCGGGTGCGCGGGCTGCTGGAGGAGGCCGTGGAGAAGCTGGCCCCCGCGTGCCGGCAACTGGTCCTGATGCGCAGCCCGGGCCGGCAGGGTCCCGTCCTGGAGCGGTTCCGGCCGCGCATGGAGGAGCTGTTCGCCTGCATCGACGAGCTGGCCGCCCGGCACGGCGCGATCGTCGTCGACCTGTACGGCGCGCCCTCCCTGAGCGACCCGCGGATGTGGGACGTGGACCGACTGCACCTGACGGCCGAGGGCCACCGCCGGGTCGCGGAGGCGGTGTGGCAGACGCTGGGCTACGACCCCGAGGACGCCGACTGGCACACGCCGATGCCCGCGACGCTCCCGCCGGGCTGGGTCATGCGCCGTGTGGCGGACGCGCGCTTCGCCCGGCAGCACCTGCTGCCGTGGATAGGCCGCCGCCTGACGGGCCGCTCCTCGGGCGACGGCATGCCCCCGAAGCGGCCGGAGCTGCTGCCGTACGAGGACCTGGCGTAGCCGCAGGTGGAGACGGCCCCGGCGCTCTCGTAGGTTCCGACAACGACACCCGCGGCGCTGGCCTGCACGAATCGCCAGTAGAATCCGTGCACGTGACTTCCGCTCCCGCCAAGCCCCGCATCCCGAACGTCCTCGCCGGACGCTACGCCTCCGCCGAGCTCGCCACGCTCTGGTCGCCCGAGCAGAAGGTGAAGCTGGAGCGGCAGCTCTGGCTCGCCGTGCTGCGGGCCCAGAAGGACCTCGGGATCGAGGTGCCGGACGCGGCGCTCGCCGATTACGAGCGTGTTCTCGACACCGTCGACCTGGCCTCGATCGCCGAGCGCGAGAAGGTCACGCGGCACGACGTGAAGGCGCGGATCGAGGAGTTCAACGACCTCGCCGGGCACGAGCACGTGCACAAGGGCATGACCTCCCGCGACCTCACCGAGAACGTCGAGCAGCTCCAGATCCGCCTCTCGCTGGAGCTGGTGCGCGACCGCACGGTCGCCGTCCTGGCCCGGCTCGGCAGGCTCGCCGGCGAGTACGGCGAGCTCGTCATGGCCGGCCGTTCGCACAACGTGGCCGCCCAGGCCACCACCCTGGGCAAGCGTTTCGCCACCGCCGCCGACGAGCTGCTGGTCGCCTTCGGCCGCGTCGAGGAGCTGCTGGGCCGCTACCCGCTGCGCGGCATCAAGGGCCCGGTCGGCACCGCGCAGGACATGCTGGACCTGCTGGGCGGGGACGCGGCCAAGCTCGCGGACCTGGAGCAGCGGATCGCCACGCACCTGGGCTTCTCGCAGGCCTTCACCTCGGTCGGCCAGGTCTACCCGCGCTCGCTGGACTACGAGGTCGTGACGGCGCTGGTGCAGCTGGCGTCGGCCCCGTCGTCGCTGGCCAAGACGATCCGGCTGATGGCCGGGCACGAGTTGGTCACCGAGGGCTTCAAGCCCGGCCAGGTCGGCTCCTCGGCGATGCCGCACAAGATGAACACCCGCTCGTGCGAGCGCGTCAACGGCCTGATGGTGATCCTGCGCGGCTACGCCTCGATGACCGGTGAGCTGGCGGGCGACCAGTGGAACGAGGGCGACGTGTCCTGCTCGGTGGTGCGCCGGGTCGCGCTGCCGGACGCGTTCTTCGCGCTGGACGGCCTGCTGGAGACGTTCCTGACGGTGCTCGACGAGTTCGGCGCGTTCCCGGCGGTCGTCGCCCGGGAGCTGGACCGCTACCTGCCGTTCCTCGCCACCACCAAGGTGCTGATGGGCGCCGTGCGCGCGGGCGTGGGCCGGGAGCTGGCGCACGAGGCGATCAAGGAGAACGCCGTCGCCTCCGCGCTCGCCATGCGCGAGCAGGGCGCCGAGCGCAACGAGCTGCTGGACAAGCTGGCCGCCGACGCGCGCATCCCGCTGGACCGCGACCAGCTGGACGCGCTGATGGCCGACAAGCTGTCCTTCACCGGTGCCGCGGGTGACCAGGTCGCCGCCGTCGTGGCCCGGGTCGAGGAGATCGTCAAGCAGCACCCCCAGGCCGCGGGCTACACGCCCGGGGCGATCCTCTGACACGCCGCCCGGGTAGCCGACGGTGCCGCGTTTCACGCCCGAGGAGCTTCAGGCCGCCCGCGACCGCGTCGTGCCCGACGTGGTCGCGGAGGGGCTGCGTGTGCTGTTCTGCGGGATCAACCCCGGGCTGATGACGGCCGCGACGGGCCATCACTTCGCCCGCCCGGGCAACCGCTTCTGGCCGGCGCTGCACCGGTCCGGATTCACCCCGCGGCTGCTGAAGCCGGCCGAGCAGCGGGAGTTGCTGTCGTACGGGCTCGGCATCACCAATGTCGTGGCGCGGGCCTCGGCCCGGGCCGACGAGCTGAGCGCCGAGGAGTACCGGGAGGGCGGGCGGCTGCTCGCGGCGAAGGTGGAAGAGCTGCGTCCGCGCTGGCTGGCCGTGGTGGGGGTGACCGCCTACCGCGCCGCGTTCGACGACCGCAAGGCGCGGGTGGGACCCCAGGCGCGGACGATCGGGGACACGCGCGTGTGGGTACTGCCCAATCCGAGCGGACTGAACGCGCACTGGACGCTGGAGACGATGGCGCAGGAGTTCGGGCGGCTGCGGGAAGCCGCCGAGGACTGATCCGCTACGGCGGGTCCGTCTCCGTGACCAGGGCCAGCAGCTGGACCTCCCGCGCCGGGTCCCGGTCGGCCACCGCCACGGCGACCCAGCGGCCCGTGCCCTCCACCTCCCACAGGTGCGCGACGCCCGCCCGCGCGCTCAACTCGGCCCACGGCGCGGGTATCTCCTCCCGCTCGGTGCGCAGCAGAACGGTCCGCAGGTTGTACGGGTCGGTGTCGCCCCAGCGGGAGGCGAGGAGCTCGTAGACGGCGTCCCGGTCCTTCTCGAACTGGTCGATCGCCACCGCGCGGGCGGCCGGGTCGTCGGTCGCGGCCTCTAACACCGCGAGGTGGTGACCGGGCCCCGAGACGCCGACGTCCGACGGGCCGTGCTCCGCCGGAAAGGGGCGGTAGCACAGCTCGTCGATGAGCGCGATGTGCTGTGCGATGTTCATGGGTCCAGTAAACCGCCCACCACTGACAGTTGGCGGGGCATCATCCGGCCCTCCGTCAGGCGTCCCTACGGCGCACGCTCCAGGCTCCCGCCAGCAGGGCCGCGGCCGTCCACAGCGCGGTCACCGCCAGTCCCGACCAGGGGCCGAGGGTGCCCTCGGGGGCCTCCCTCAGGACCAGTTGCCCCGCCTTGTCGGGCAGGAAGTCGGCGACCGTGCCCGTCGCGTCGCCGATCACGAACGACACGACGAGGACGAACGGCACCAGCAGGGCGAGGGTCGCCACGCCGCTGCGCAGCAGGGCGGCGATCCCGGCGGCGAACAACGCCATCAGCATGAGGTAGACGCCGCAGCCCACGACACCGCGCACCTGCTCACCGGCGTCGAGCCCGTCGGCCGCGGCGCCGAGGCCCGCCCGGGCGGCGAGGAGCGAGGCGAGGGCGGTCACCAGCCCCACGAGGAGCGCCGGTACGGCGATGACGGCCGCCTTGGCCGCGAACCACCGGCCGCGCCGCGGCACCGCGGCCAGCGACAGCCGCAGCGCCCCCGGGTGGAACTCCGACGACACGGCCATGGCCCCGAAGGCGATGGCCGCGATCTGGCCCGGCAGGACACCGGACAGGGCCATGAACAGCGGATCGAACCCCGGGTCGGAGGCGTCGGAGACCCCGGCGATCGCGGAGAAGGCCGTGGTGGCAGCGAACAGCGCCAGCAGCGCGCCCGGCAGCGAGCGCAGCGTGCGGATCTTCAGCCACTCGGAGCGCAGCAGGGGTGTGACGTGCATGGTCAGGCCTCCAGGGGCTGTGCGGCGAACTCGGTCTCGGCACCGGTGAGGTCGAAATAGGCCTGCTCCAAGGTGCCCTCCTGGGCGGCCAGTTCCAGGACCGGGACGCCCGCGGCCGAGGTGATGCGGCCGATGTCGTCCACGCGGGCGTCGTGCACGCTCCAGTGCCCGTCCGCATGTTCCTCGGCGGCGTGGCCGTGCCGGGCGAGGGCCGACCGAAGGGCGACGGGGTCGCTCGTGCGGATCCGTACGCGGGGCTGCACGCGCGCGTGGATGAAGTCCCGCATCGGGGTGTCGGCGAGCAGCCGGCCCCGGCCGAGGACGACGAGGTGGTCGGCGAAGGACGCGGTCTCGTTCATCAGGTGGCTGGAGACCAGCACCGTGCGGCCCTCGCCGGCGAGCCGCCGCAGCAACGTCCGGATCCACACGATGCCTTCGGGGTCCAGGCCGTTGGACGGCTCGTCCAGCATGACCACCTCGGGGTCGCCCAGCAGGGCGGCGGCGATGCCGAGCCGCTGGCGCATGCCCAGGGAGTAGGTCCGCACGCGGCGCCGGGCCACCGACGCCAGTCCCGTCTCCTCCAGCAGCTCGTCGACCCGTCGCTCCGGGATGCGGTTGCTCGCCGCCAGGACACGGAGGTGGTCGCGGGCGGTGCGGGAGCCGTGCGCGGCCTGGGCGTCGAGCAGGGCGCCCACGTGGCGCAGCGGTTCACGAAGCACCGGGTAGGGGCGGCCGCCGATCGTGGCGGAACCGGAGGTCGGCCGGTCGAGGCCGAGCACCAGCCGCATGGTGGTGGACTTCCCGGCGCCGTTCGGGCCGAGGAAGCCCGTCACGCGGCCGGGCAGCACGCGGAAGGTGAGCCGGTCCACGGCTCGCCGGCTGCCGAACTCCTTGGTGAGGTCCTGGACGTCGATGCTGGTCATGGCAGCAGCGTGGCCGACGGACCGGGCCGCGGGCCTCCCCCTGCGGTGGCGGTCGTCTCCCCCGTGCGGGGGAGGCTCACCGCCGGTGGGGGCTGGCACGATGACGCCATGGTCCGCATGCTGCGCCCCTTCACCCGGGCGGTGACGTACACCCGGTGGCTGCACCTCGCCATGGCCATCGTGTGGCCCGCCCTGTGGCTGTTCATCGACGAGGCGTGGTGGACCGTGGGCACGGCGACCGTGCTGCTCGCTCTCGCGGGCCTCGTCCCCGCCATGCGGGTGGTGGAAGGGCTCCAGGCCCGGCTGCTGCTGACCGGCCATCGGGACGGCGGCCAGGGCCCGGAGATCGTGGTCGCCTCCTCGTCCACCTGGGGCGACCGGGGGCGGATGGTGGTGTGGCTTCAGGCGCGCTTGTTCCTCGGGGTCCTGGTGAGCCATCTGTGCGTCCAGCTCCTCCTGCTCACGCTGGACCTGGTGTCGACGTCGTTCAGCGGTGAGCGCGCGGGCGACGCCTGGCTCGCCGTGGAGGGCCCTCACCGGTGGCACGTCCTGCTCGCGCCCCTGCCCCTGGCCGTGGCGGCCGGTGTCGTGGTCGGTTCGGGGCACCTCATCACCCGCATCGCCCTGCGTCTGCTCGGCCCCTCCCCCGACGAGCGGCTCGCCGCGCTGGAGGAGCGCACGGAGCAGCTCCTCGAACGCACCCGTATCGCCCGCGAGTTGCACGACTCCATCGGTCACGCGCTCACCGTCGCCGTCGTGCAGGCCGGAGCCGCCCGGGCGGCGGGTGATCCCGCCTTCACCGAGCGCGCCCTCAGCGCCATCGAGGAGACGGGCCGGGCGGCGCTGGAGGACCTGGAGCGGGTGCTCGGCGTCCTGCGCGAGTCGGAGAAGCCGGTGAGCGGCCGGCCGACCCTCGCGGACGCCGACCGCCTGCTGGAGTCGGCCCGGGCGGCGGGGGCGAAGGTCGACGCCGAGGTGAGCGGCCCGGTGGAGAGCGTGCCCGGGCCGGTCTCCCGGGAGGGGTACCGGATCCTCCAGGAGTCGCTGACCAACGTCCTGCGGCACGCCGGGGCGGTCCCGGTGCGCGTCCGGGTGCGGGTGGCCGGCGACTCGGTCGTCCTCGCGGTACGCAATCCGCTGCCGGCCGGGACGTCCGGTTCCGGGCGCGGCAGCGGCCTGCGCGGCATACGGGAGCGCGCGGCGCTGCTGGGCGGGCGGGCCAGGACCGGACCCGACGCGGGCGAGTGGCAGGTTCATGCCGAACTGCCGCTGAGTTGATCTACGCTGGTCCGATGCCGGTCACCGTTCTCCTCGTCGACGACGAGCCCCTCGTGCGCGCGGGGCTTCGGGCCGTGCTGGAGGCACAGCCCGACATCGAGGTCGTCGGGGAGGCAGCGGACGGGGCGGCGGTGATCCCGCTCGTGCGGCGGCTGCGGCCGGACGTGGTCGCCATGGACGTCCGGATGCCGCTGATGGACGGCATCGAGGCCACCCGGGCGCTGCTGCGAACGGTGGACGAGCCGCCCCGGATCCTCGTGGTGACGACCTTCGAGAACGACGAGTACGTGTACGAGGCGCTGCGGGCGGGAGCCGACGGGTTTCTCCTCAAGCGGGCCCGGCCCGCCGAGATCGTGCACGCGGTGCGGCTGATCGCCGAGGGCGAGTCACTGCTGTTCCCGGCCTCGGTGCGGCAGCTCGCCGCCGAGTACGGCGACACCGGCGGCAACCGCGCGGCCCGGGCCGTGCTGGAGCGGGCCCGGCTGACCGAACGCGAGGCCGACGTGCTGCGCCTGATGGCGCGGGGTCTGTCGAACGCGGAGATCGCCGCCCGGCTGGTCGTGGGGACCGAGACCGTGAAGTCACATGTCAGCTCGGTGCTGGCGAAGGTGGGGGCGCGGGATCGCACCCAGGCGGTGATCGTGGCGTACGAGTCGGGCTTCGTGGCGCCGGGCTGATCGGCGAGGACCGGTGCCCCGCCCCTCGCCGGGGTGTGCCGTGCCGAAGTACGATCCGGCCATCACGCGCACGACCTGGGAGGACGGACGGTGGGGCGGCTGACCGGCGGGGACCCCTCGCTGCTGCGAAGGATCAACTCCGCGGTGGTGCTGCACGCGCTGCGTGCCACGGACTGCGCGACGCTGACCGAGATCACCCGGGTGACGGGGCTGTCCCGGCCGACGGTCGAGGGGGTCGTCGAAGGGCTCATCGAGGCCGGGCTCGTCGTCGAGAAGGCGGCCGAGGAGGGCGCCGCCCGGCGGCAGGGGCGTCCGGCGCGGCGGTTCCGTTTCCGGGCGGAGGCCGGGCATCTGCTGGGGCTGGAGATCGGGGCGCACCGGGTGGCCGCGTTGCTGTCCGACCTGGACGGCCGGGTCATCGGCGCCCAGGCCAAGGACGTGCCCGAGACGGCGGGGGCGGACGAGCGGCTGGAGCGCCTGCGCGGGGCCGTCGCCGAGCTGCTGCGGCGGGCCGGGGTCGCGCGCGGTTCGCTGCGGGCCGTGGGCGTGGCGACACCCGGGATCGTCGAGGCCGACGGCACGGTACGGCTGGGCACGGCGCTGCCGGGGTGGACGGGGCTGCGGCTGGGCGAGCGGCTGAGCCGGTCGTTCAAGTGCCCGGTGCTGGTCGAGAACGACGCCAACGCCGCGGTGGTCGCCGAGCACTGGAAGGGCGCGGCCACCGAGTCGGAGGACGTGGTGTTCGTGCTGGCGGGGCTCAGTCCGGGCGCCGGTTCGCTGATCGGGGGGCGGCTGCACCGGGGCTACGGCGGAGCGGCCGGCGAGATCGGCGCGCTGCATCTGCTGGGCCGGGGGGTGACGCCCGAGACCCTGCTCTCGACCACCGACGAGCCTTTGCACCCGCTCGACGAGCAGGCCGTCGCCGAGGTCTTCGCGCAGGCCCGCGAGGGCGACCGGCAGGCCCGGGCGGCGGTCCACCGCTTCCTCCAGCGCCTGGTCCACGACGTGGCGGCCCTCGTCCTCGCCCTGGACCCGGAGCTGGTCGTCATCGGCGGCTGGGCGGCGGGCCTGGACGGCGTCCTGGCCCCCCTCCGCGAGGAACTCGACCGCTACTGCCTGCGCCCGCCGAAGGTGACCCTCTCAGGCCTGGGGGACGCGGCGGTGGCCACCGGCGCCCTGCGCCTGGCCCTGGACCACGTGGAGGAGCAGCTGTTCACGGTGGAGCCGCGCTCCTTTTAGGGGCACCGGGTACCACGCGATCGGCCGCACCGGACGCGTGGCCCCGGTGCAGCGGGCCGTGACGCCAGGGACGGGCGGCGACGGGCACGCCCCCCCCCATCGCGCCGCGCCGCCTCAGGACGACCTCTCCGGGCGGCGCCACTCAGCGCACCGCACGGCCTCGGGTCAGGACGCCTGCTTCTGGGGTCCGGCGTGGATCTCCACACCCCCCGAGTCACCGAAGGTGAGCCGGCAGGTGTCGGCGCGATACGTCGCCACCGACAACGCCGCCGTCCGGCCCCCGGCGACGAACCGCGTGGTCACCACCAGCACGGGCGCCCCGGGCAGCCGGTCCAGCTCCTTCGCCTCGTCGGCTCCGGCGGACCCGAGCTCCACCGCGTTCTCCTGCCGCTCCAGGTCCAGCCGCTGCAGTTCGCGCAGCACCGCACGGGCGCGGGCCGCTCCGGACGGCGTGTCGATGCCGGAGAGGTCGGGCACCGAGGGCTGCGGGATGTAGAGCAACTCCGCGGCCACCGGCCGGCCGTGCGAGACGCGGGAGCGGCGCACGATGTGCACGGACTCCTCCTTGCCGGTCCCCAGCGTCTCGGCGACGGCCGCCGGGGGCGCCGCCGCCGTGCAGTCGACGGGCTGCCAGGCGTCCTCGGGACCGCCCGGCCAGGTGTGCGGGCCGGTGCCGAGGGAGACGCCCACGCGCGGCGGCGCGACGGTCGTCCCCACCCCCCGGCGGCGCTGCAGCCTGCCTTCGAGTTCGAGCTGCTCCAGTGCCTGGCGGAGCGTGGCGCGGGCGACGCCGAAGCGGGCCGCGAGGTCGCGCTCGTTCGGAAGGATCTCCCCCACCGAGAACTCCGAGTCGAGCGCCTGACTGAGCACGGTCTTGAGATGCCAGTACTTCGGTTCCTGTACCGATTCCAGCTGCGTGGTCCCCACCCTGTCCTCCGCAATCGCCGTGGTCGGCAGCGTTTTAGCGCCCTTGTTTATTAAAGGTTGTTGCACTTCTCTGCGACCATAGGGCGGCCCTGATCCTTGGTCAAGACCAATGGCCGGGAACGTTCACGGCCCCGTGACAAGGCCTCCCGAGCGACTCCGGGAGGTCCGGTCACCCGGCGGCCAGCGACCGCAGTTTGTCGGGGTTGCGGATGATGTAGACGGCTTGGACGCGGCCGTCGGCGACGTCGACCTGGAAGACGGAGTCGGGCTTGCCGTCGGAAAGGATCAGCGCGGCCGGGCCCGCGTTGAGTTCCAGGAACCGCACGGACAGCCCCGGGAGGTTCTTCTGAGCGACGCCGACCAGGAAGCGGCCCACCTTGTCGGCGGACTCCAGCACCCGCAGCGGCGCCTGCGCCTTGCCGCCGCTGTCGCCGACCAGCCGGACCTCCGGGGCGAGCAGCGCCATCAGCCCTTCGAGGTCGCCCTCGGCAGCGGCGGCGAGGAACCGTTCGGTGACGTTCCGGCGCTGGGCGGGGTCGACCTCGTAGCGCGGGCGCCGCTCGTCGACGTGCCTGCGGGCCCGCCCGGCCAGCTGGCGCACCGCCGGTTCGCCGCGGTCGAGCATGGCGGCGATGTCGGCGTAGGGGAAGCCGAAGGCCTCGCGCAGCACGAACACGGCCCGCTCCAGCGGTGACAGCGACTCCAGGACGACGAGGACGGCGAGCGAGACGGAGTCGGCGAGCACGGCCCGCTCGGCGGTGTCGGGCACGGTGTCGCCGAAGTCGGTGACGTAGGGCTCGGGCAGCCAGGGGCCGACGTACGTCTCGCCGCGGGCCTTGATCTGGCGCAGGCGGTCGATGGCGAGCCGGGTGGTGATCCGCACGAGGTAGCCGCGTGGTTCGCGCACGTCGTCGCGGGCCGCGCCGGACCAGCGCAGCCAGGCCTCCTGGACCACGTCCTCCGCGTCGGCCACGCGGCCCAGCATGCGGTAGGCGACGCCCAGCAGGACCGGGCGGTGCGCTTCGAACACGTCGGTCGCGGTCTCGGTGGTCACGGCTCCATCCCAGCCCACCGCTGCGGCCCTGTCCAGGCGGAACCGTCCCTTCCCGGACAGAATGGCCGACAGGGCGCCGGTGATCGGCGCACGGCTGCGGAGGTGGCGATGCGGTACGCGGTGCTGGGCACGGGACAGGTCGGACGCACGCTCGGCGGGCGGCTGGTGGAGCTGGGGCACGAGGTGCGGCTCGGCTCGCGCACGCGGGACAACACCGCCGCCGTGCAGTGGGCGGCGGCCGCCGGGCCGCGGGCGGGCGTGGGGACGTTCGCCGAGGCGGCCGGGTTCGGCGAGGTCGTGGTGAACGCGGTCGGCGGGCGGGTGGCCCTCACCGTGCTGGAGGCGGTCGGGGCGGAGAACGTCGAGGGGAAGGTCCTCGTGGACGTCTCCAATCCGCTGGCGTTCGAGGAGGGGGAGCCGCGGCTGTCCCCGGTCGGGTCGGACAGCGTGGGTGAGCAGATCCAGCGGGCGTTTCCCGGGGCGCGCGTGGTGAAGACGCTCAACACGGTCAACTGCCGGGTGATGGTGGAACCGGCGCGTGTGCCCGGTGAGCACAACGTCTTCGTGTGCGGGGACGACCCGGACGCCAAAGAGCGGGTGACGGCACTGCTCGGGGAGTTCGGCTGGCCGGCGGACCGGGTGCTCGACCTCGGCGGCATCCGGGCGGCCCGCGGCGTGGAGATGTGGCTGCCCCTGTGGGTCGGCCTGTTCCAGAAGTTCGGGCACGGCGAGTTCAACCTGGAGCTGCGCCGGGCCCGTTGAGCGGCCGTGCCGCGCACCGGCGACACCATGGGGCTACCGGCGGGTAGCAATTGCTGACAAGCTGTCTACGGCGTCCGTCAGCGAGCACAGCCGAGGAGCACCCCATGTCCGCCACCGTCTCCTTCACCGTCGCCTCCCCGCAGGGCGAGCGCGGCGTGACCCTGGCCTACACCCGCCGGGGCAGCGGCGAACCGCTGCTCCTGCTGCACGGGATCGGCCACCACCGGCAGGCGTGGGAACCGGTGATCCCGGCACTCGCGGCCGAACGCGACGTGATCGCCGTGGACCTGCCCGGCTGCGGTGAGTCACCTGCCCTCCCGGACGGCATGGCGCACGACCTGCCCACGATGAGCACGGTCCTCACGGCACTGTGCGAGGCGCTGGAGATCGAACGGCCGCACGTCGCCGGCAACTCCCTGGGCGGCCTGCTGGCGCTGGACCTGGCCCGGACCCGACGCGTCCGCTCGGTCACCGCCCTGTCCCCCGCCGGGTTCTGGAACGACGCCGAGCGCCGCTACGCCTTCACGGTGCTGGCGACGATGCGGCAGATCGCCCGGCGCATGCCGCCGCCCCTGGTGGAACGGCTGGCCCGCCCGGCCCTGGGCCGCACCCTCCTGACCAGCACCATCTACGCCCGCCCGGGCCGCCGTTCGCCCGAGGCCGTGGTCGCCGAGACGCTGGCGCTGGCCCGGGCCCAGGGGTTCTCCGAGACACTGCGCTCCGGCCGGACCGTGCGGTTCACCCACGACATCGTGGGCACGCCGGTCACGGTGGCGTGGGGCAACCGGGACCGGCTGCTCATCCCCCGCCAGGGCGTGCGCGCCAAGGGCGTCATCCCCGGGGCCCGGCTGGTGCGCCTGCCCGGCTGCGGGCACGTCCCGATGAACGACGACCCGGCGCTGGTGGCCCGGGTCGTGCTCGACGGCAGCCGCTGAGCCGCCCAGGGGGTCGGCGCTGCGTCTAAGGTCTGCCCCCATGAGGTCACCACAGAGCGCCCCGGGCGAGGGCGAGGCGTCCGCCGCCTGGGAACTGCTGCTCCCCGCCGCCTCCGCACCGGCACGCACCCGGGGCCGTTCCCTCCAGGCGGCACTGCGCGAGGCGGTCCGCTCGGGCCGCCTCGCGCCGGGCACCCGGCTGCCGTCGAGCCGGGACCTCGCCGCCGACCTCGGGGTGTCGCGCGGCCTGGTCACGGAGGCGTACGAGCAGCTGACGGCGGAGGGTTACCTGCGCAGCGGCCGGGGCGCCGGGACGTGGGTGGGCGCGGCGGTCCGGGCCGCGCGGCCGCGGGCGCACGACCTCGCTCCCCGCTCGCCCGGCACCCGGGCGGACTTCGTCCCCGGGACACCGGACCCGGCCCTCTTCCCCCGCGCGGCGTGGGCCGCGGCGCACCGCGGTGTGCTGGCCGGACTGCCCCACCAGGAACTCGGGTATCCCGATCCGCGCGGACTCCCGCGGTTGCGTACCGCGCTGGCCGAACTGCTCGCCCGGCGGCGGGGCGTGGTGGCCGACCCCGAGCGGATCGTGGTGGTCTCGGGGGTGACCCAGGCGACGACCCTGCTCGGTTTCGCGCTGCACGCGCGCGGGATGACCACGGTGGGCGTGGAGAACCCGGGCAGCCCCCAGCACGACGCGCTGTACGGCGCGGCCGGAGTCAGAGCCGTACCGCTGCCGGTGGACGAGGAGGGGGTCGCCCCGAAGTCTCTGTGGGCGTCGGGCGTACGGGCCGTGGTGACGACTCCGGCCCACCAGTTCCCCACCGGCATCGCCTACTCGGCCCGGCGCCGCGCCGCGTTGCTGGACTGGGCGCGGTCCGTCGACGGCATCGTCCTGGAGGACGACTACGACGGCGACTTCCGCTACGACCGGGCGCCCGTCGGTGCCCTCCAGGGCCTCGACCCGGACCACGTCGCCTACACGGGCTCGGTCAGCAAGTCCCTCGCCCCGGGCCTGCGGCTGGGCTGGCTCCTGGTGCCGGAGTCCTGGGCGCAGGAGATCGTCGAGCGCAAACGCGCCATGGATCTCGGCCACCCGGCCCTGGACCAGGCGCTGTTCGCGCGTTTCCTGGAGCGCGGCGACTACGACCGCCAGCTGCGCCGCTGCCAGCGCGCCTACCGCGAGCGGCGTGACGCGCTGGTCGCCGCCCTGGACACGCACTTCCCCGGCGCGCAGGTGTCCGGGATCGCCGCGGGCCTGCATGTGATCGTCACGCTGCCGGCGCGGTGCGTACCCGAGGAGCGCTTCCTCGCACGGGTGGCGGCGGCAGGGGTGGCGGTACGCCCGCTGTCGGCGTACCGCCACCCCGGCACCGGGTCCGGGGAAGCCGAGAGGATCCGGCTCGTCCTGGGCTATGCCCATGTGTCCCCGGCGCGGATCGCCGAGGGCGTGCGCCTGATGGCGCAGGCCGCGGCCGGGTGAGGCGGCCGGTTCGCCGGTTCCCTCACCCCGCGGCCGGTTGTTCACTTGGGGTTCGTGTGCGCGCCGCGGCGGGCCAGTAGGTGTGGCTGTGCACACTTGGCCGGATCCCGTCCCTGGAGGCGCATCCATGTCCCACCGTCCGTTGCCCGGGCGCCGTAGCGTCCTGCGTGGCTCCCTCGCCGCGTCGGCGGCCCTGTCCTTGCCCACCGCCCTCGGCGCGGCACCCGCCTTCGCACGCTCGGGGCGCCCGACGGCGGGATGGGGTGTGCAGGCGGGAGACGTGACCTGCGACTCCGGGCTGGTGTGGGTGCGCTCCGACCGGCCGGCCCGGATGGTCGTCGAGACCTCGGCCACCGAGTCGTTCCGCAACGCCCGCAGATGGCACGGCCCGCTGCTGGGCCCGGGCACCGACTTCACCGGCACGACCCGGCTGCGCGGCCTGCCGTCCGGCGAGCAGATCCACTACCGCGTGCTGCTCGCCGACCCGGACGACCCGCGCCGCACCGGTGAGCCGGTCACCGGCACCTTCCGCACCGCGTCCGCCAAGCGCCGCGACGGCGTGCGGTTCGTCTGGTCCGGCGACCTGGCCGGGCAGGGCTGGGGCATCAACCCGGAGTTCGGCGGCTACACGATCTACAACGCGATGGCCGCCCTCGACCCGGACTTCTTCCTGTGCAGCGGCGACAACATCTACGCCGACGGCCCGATCACCCAGGCCGTGTCCCTGCCCGACGGCCGGACCTGGCGGAACATCACCACCGAGGAGAAGGCGAAGGTCGCCGAGACGCTCGGGGAGTTCCGCGGCAACTTCCGCTACAACCTGCTCGACGAGAACCTGCGCGCCTTCAACGCCCGGGTCCCGTCCATCATCCAGTGGGACGACCACGAGGTCACCAACAACTGGTACCCGGGCGAGATCCTCACCGACGCCCGGTACACCGAGAAGCGCGTCGACGTGCTCGCCGCCCGCGCCCGCCGGGCCTTCTCGGAGTACTTCCCGATCTCCACGCTGCGCCGCCCCGACGGCCGGGTCTACCGCGTGCAGCACCACGGGCCGCTGCTGGACGTCTTCGTCCTGGACATGCGCACCTACCGCAACGCCAACTCGCCGGACGACCAGCCGGCCGACCCGCAGGGCATCCTCGGCCGCGAGCAACTCCAGTGGCTCAAGCGCGAGCTGTCCCGCTCCCGGGCCGTGTGGAAGGTGATCGCCTCCGACATGCCGATCGGCCTCGTCGTCCCGGACGCGCCGAACATCGAGGCCGTCGCTCAGGGCGACCCCGGCGAGCCGCTCGGCCGCGAACTGCAGATCGCCGAACTGCTGCGGTTCGTCAAGCACCGCCGGATCACCGGCACGGTGTGGCTGACCGCCGATGTGCACCACACCTCGGCGCAGCACTACCAGCCGTCGAGGGCCGCCTTCACCGACTTCGAGCCGTTCTGGGAGTTCGTCTCGGGCCCGCTCAACGCCGGTGCCTTCCCGGCGAACGCGCTCGACGGCACCTTCGGCCCGGACCGCGTGTTCGTGAAGGCCCCGACGACCGCCAACGTGTCGCCGGCCGGGGGCTTCCAGTTCTTCGGCGAGGTCGACATCGACGGCCACAGCGGGGAGCTGACGGTCCGTCTGCGGGAGCAGGACGGCACCGTGTTGTTCACGCAGGTGCTCCAGCCGGGCCGGGTCGGCCAGTAGTACGCAACGCAACGTTTGAAACGACGGTGAAGGGGGGAAGCTCCCCCCTTTACCCGGTGGTCACAAAGCGTTCTCGATCGTGCAACACCGCTCCGTCACAGTGGGTGCATGACGCGAGACGTGACTTCTGTGCCGCACCACTTCGACGACTGCCGCACCGCCACACCGTGGCAGCGGATCGCGCAGGCGTTCCGGACATGGCGAACACGCCGCCACGAACACGCCCCGCCGACCGGTGATACCGGGTCCCCGGCGCCACAGGCGGTGCCGGGGGCGAACACCCTGTGGCGGATGCGGACCACGGTCCAGGACGAGCCGGGATCGCTGGCGGTCCTCTGCGCGGCCCTGGCGGGACAGCGCGTCGACATCCTGAGCCTCCAGACGCACCCGCTGGGCGCGGGCACGGTCGACGAGTTCCTGCTGCGGGGCCCGGACGGTCTGTCGGCGTCCGCGATCACCACGGCCGTCGAGTCGGCCGGTGGCGCCGACACCTGGATCGAGCGGGCCGACGCGCACGACCTGGTGGACGCGCCGACCCGGGTCCTCGGGCTCGCCGCCCGCACCGCCCTGGACTCGGCGGAACTTCCCCTGGCCCTGCGGCAGTTGCTCGGCCGGTGCACGATCCGCTCCCAGCCCGCTCCGGCCGGCGCCGGCCAGGCGCCGGGCAGCGCGCCGGTGGAAGGGGCCCTGGACGACACGGTGATGCGGCTGCGCGCCCCGGAAGGCGGAGTGATCACCGTGGAGCGCCCGTATCTGCCGTTCACACCGACCGAGTTCGCCCGGGCCAGGGCCCTGGTGGAACTGGACGCCCGGCTCGGCCCGCGCCTCCCGCACGGCCGGGAGGAGCTCACGCTGGCCGAGGGCAGCGACCTCACCGTGCGGCGGGCCGACACACGTGACCTCGAAGCGGCCAGGGCGATGCACGAGCGGTGCTCGGCGCACACGCTGAAGCAGCGCTATCACGGGCCCGTGGGTGACGCCGACCGGTACCTCACCCACCTGCTCGGGCCGCGCCACGGCCGCACTCTGGCCGTGCAGACCGCCTCCGGCCGGATCGTCGGGCTGGGCCACCTTCTGTGGGACGGGGACGAGACGGAGGTCGCGCTGCTCGTCGAGGACGCGTGGCAGCGGCGGGGTGTCGGGGCGGAGCTGCTCGGGCGGCTGGTCGGGATGGCCGTCGAGGCCGGTTGCTCGAGCGTGTACGCCGTGACGCAGGCGTCCAACACGGGGATGGTCGCCGCGATGCGCGGGCTCGGGCTGCCTCTGGACTACCAGGTCGAGGAAGGGACGCTGGTCATCACGGCCAGGCTGGGTGAGGCGGTCGTGACGAGCGCGGAGGAGCTCGGGAGCGCCTCCGCGTCGTAGGGGCGTTCGTCAGTGGGCGGCTGCGGGTGCGCTGTGGCTCGTCGCGCGGTGCCCCGCGCCCCTGGCGGGGCGTCCCAGCGCCTGGTCGAGATCGGACCAGAGGTCCTCCACGTCCTCCAGGCCCACCGACATGCGCAGGAGCTGGTCGCCGACCCCGGCTCCCCGGCGGTCGTCCGCGTCGACGATGCGGTGGCTGATGGAGGCCGGGTGCTGGATGAGGGTGTCCACGCTGCCCAGGCTCACCGCCGGGGTGATGAGGCCCACCCCGGCGATGACCTCGTGGGGGTCGCCGTGCACCTCGAAGGCGACCATGGCGCCGCCGATGCGCGGGTAGTGCACCCGGGCGATCCGCGGGTCGGCGGCCAGGCGCCGCACCAGTTCGGCGGCGGTGGCGGAGGCCGCCCGGACCCGGACCGGCAGGGTGGACAGGCCGCGCAGCAGCAGATAGCCGGCCAGCGGGTGCAGGACACCGCCCGTGGCGAAGCGCACCTGGCGCAGCCGTCCGGCGAACTCCTCGTCGCAGGCGACCACGCCGGCGAGCACGTCGCCGTGCCCGCCGAGGTACTTGGTGGCGCTGTGCAGGATCAGCCGGGCGCCCTGCTCGGCGGGGCGCTGCAGAACGGGTGTGGCGAAGGTGTTGTCCACCAGCAGCGGCACCGAACCGCAGGCGTGGGCGACGGCCCGCAGGTCGACCTCGGCGAGGGTCGGGTTGGCCGGGGACTCGACCAGGACCAGACCGGTGTCCGGGCGCAGCACGTCGGCGACACCGGCCGGGTCGGTCCAGGTCACCTCCGAGCCGAGCAGTCCGGCGGTCAGCAGATGGTCGCTGCACCCGTAGAGGGGCCGTACGGCCACGACGTGGCGCAGGCCCATCGCGCCGCGGACGAGGAGGACGGCGCTCAGCGCCGCCATGCCGCTGGCGAACGCCACCGCCGCCTCGGTGCCCTCCAGCCGGGCCAGGGCGGTCTCGAAGCGGGCGACCGTCGGGTTGCCGAGCCGCCCGTAGACCGGCGGGCCGTCCGGCTCGGCGCCGGTGGTGGCGAACGCGTCGATGCGGGCCGCCTCGCCCCGGCTGTCGTAGGACGGGTAGGTGGTGGACAGGTCGATCGGCGGGGCGTGCAGCCCCTGCCGGGCGAGGTCGTCCCGCCCGGCGTGCACGGCCTCGGTGGCGAGGGCTCGCGGTGCGGTGCGTACGTCGTCGTGGGCGCGCGTGCTCGTTGTGTCCATGTCCATGGTGGGCAAGAGTGAACAGGGACCGGGTCTTCGGCGCACAACCCCGTGTTACGTTCGGCCCATGGCTGAATCCGTCGCACTGGATCCGGTGGATCTCCATCTGCTGCGCCTGTTGCAGAACGACGCCCGGGCGACGTACCGGGATCTCGCCGCGCAGGTCGGGGTGGCGCCGTCGACCTGTCTGGACCGGGTGACGCGGCTGCGCCGCTCGGGCGTGATCCTCGGGCACCGGCTGGAACTGGATCCGGCCAAGCTGGGGCGCGGCCTGGAGGCCCTGTTGTCGGTGCAGGTCAGACCGCACCGGCGGGAGCTGGTGGGGCCGTTCGTGGAGCGGATCCGCGCTCTGCCGGAATCGCGGACGGTCTTCCATCTGACCGGGCCCGACGACTACCTGGTCCATGTCGCCGTCGCCGACATGGCCGATCTCCAGCGGCTGGTGCTGGACGAGTTCACCTCGCGACGGGAGGTGGCGCGGGTGGAGACCCGGCTGATCTTCCAGCAGTGGGAGTGCGGGCCGCTGCTGCCGCCTTCGCCCACGGCTCAATCCGCGTGACGTGCGCGGTCCCTCGTACGAGGATGGCCGCATGCCTGAGATCAACAGCCAGCTGCCCCGCGAAGTCGCCGACGCCTACGTCGACGAGCTCGTCGCCCTCGATCCGATCACCGGTACCTTCCTCGGCGACAAGGAGAGTTCGAGCAGGTTGCCGGACACGTCGCCGGAGGGCCAGGAGGCGCTCGCGGAGCTGGCGCGCCGGACGCTGGCCCGGCTGGACGAGGCCGAGCGGCTGCCCGGCGCGGACAGCGACATCGAACGCCGTTGCGCCCGGCTGCTGCGCGAGCGGCTCAGCGCCGATCTCGCGGTGCACGAGGCCGACGAGAGCCTGCGGTCCGTCAGCAACCTGAGCTCCATCGCCCACGCGGTGCGGCAGGTGTTCACCGTGACACCGGCGCAGACCGAGGAGGACTGGGCGGCCATCGCGGAGCGGCTGCGCGCGGTCCCCGCCGCGCTGGAGGGCTACCGCCGGTCCCTGGCGCTCGGCCTGGAGCGCAAGCTGTACGGCGGCCCCCGCGCCACGGCCACCTTCCTCCGGCAGCTCGGCGAGTGGGCCGGCGCCGACGGCGAGGGCCACGGCTGGTTCGAGCAGTACGCCGCCGCCGGTCCCGAGGCCCTGCGCCAGGAGCTGGACACCGCCGCCCGCTCGGCCACCGAGGCCGTCGTGCGCCTGCGCGACTGGATGCGGGACGTGTACGCGCCGGCGATCGAGGGCGCGCCGGACGTGGTGGGCCGGGAGCGGTACGCGCGCTGGGTGCGCTACTTCAACGGCACGGACCTCGACCTGGACGAGGCCTACGCCTACGGCTGGTCCGAGTACCACCGCCTCCTCGGCGAGATGAGGACCGAGGCCGAGAAGATCCTGCCGGGCGCCGCCACCCCGTGGGAGGCGCTGGCCCACCTGGATGCGCAGGGCACCCACATCGAGGGCGTCGACGAGGTCCGCGACTGGCTGCAGAGCCTCATGGACGAGGCGATGGACGCGCTCGACGGCACCCACTTCGACCTGGCCGAGCGGGTGCGCCGGGTGGAGTCGCGCATCGCCCCGCCGGGCAGCGCCGCCGCCCCCTACTACACCCCGCCGTCGGACGACTTCTCCCGCCCGGGCTGCACCTGGCTGCCGACCATGGGAGAGACGCGCTTCCCGGTCTACGACCTGGTGTCGACCTGGTACCACGAGGGCGTGCCCGGCCACCACCTCCAGCTGGCCCAGTGGAAGCACGTGGCGCAGGACCTCTCCCGCTACCAGGCGAGCGTCGGCATGGTGAGCGCCAACGCCGAGGGCTGGGCGCTGTACGCGGAGCGGCTGATGGACGAACTGGGCTTCCTGACCGACCCGGAGCGCCGGCTCGGCTACCTGGACGCGCAGATGATGCGGGCCGTGCGCGTCATCATCGACATCGGCATGCACCTGGAGCTGACGATCCCGGACGACTCGCCCTTCCACCCCGGCGAGCGCTGGACGCCCGAGCTGGCGCAGGAGTTCTTCGGCTCGCACAGCAGCCGCCCCGCGGACTTCGTGGAGAGCGAGCTGACCCGCTATCTGTCCATGCCGGGCCAGGCCATCGGCTACAAGCTCGGCGAACGGGCCTGGCTGCTGGGCCGCGAGAACGCCCGCAAGCGGCACGGCGACGCCTTCGACCCGAAGGCGTGGCACATGGCGGCGCTGTCGCAGGGGTCGCTGGGGCTGGACGACCTGGTGGACGAACTGTCGCGGCTGTAGATCCGCGCCGGCGCCGGTAGCCGTGGGAACGGCGCCGGGTGGGTCCGGGTCCGGTGCGGCCGGTCGCGCGGTTCCGTTGGTTCGCGGCCGGTCGCGCGGTTCCGTTGGTTCGCGGCCGGTCGCGCGGGTCCGTTGAATTGCGGCCGGTCGCGCGAATCCCCGCGGCCCCTGGAAGGCGTCCGTCAGCGCGGCGTTCCCAGCTGGAGCCGGACGAGGTCCAGCCAGGTCTCCGGCCCCGGTCGGACCCGTGCGGTGCGGACCGTGTAGGTGCCGGGCTCCAGAGCCACCCGGACCTGGTCGGTGTCCGCGAGGCCCGTCCCGGGCCAGGCCGCGTCGAAGAGGCGGACGGGCCCGGGCACCTTCCAGGACGTCCGCGGTCCCCACTCCGCTTCGGCGGTCGCCGACGGGACGCTCGCCAGCAGTTCGTCCTCGACGTCACCGGCGCACCAGCGGACGAACAGGCCGTGCTCGGGCAGATAGGCGGTCGAGGCGGGCTCGTCGCCCAGGACCAGGGCGGTGCAGTCGCCGACCGGGAGGAGGCCGATCTGGCCGTCCACCTCGCAGGCCCGGTCGTAGTCCGAGGCCGTCTCCTCGCCGTCGGCACCCGCCCAGAACGGCAGAACGGTCTCCGGTACCGCTATCAGCGGCCCGCCGCCCGACTCGACCCATTCCACCGCGCCCGGCTCCGCGTATCGCACCATGGCGCAAGAACCTACAGGGTCAACAGGCGGCGCCGGAGCGTGGGTTCAGCAGCCGCAGTCTCCGCCGACGGGGGCCGTCAGGGGGTCCGGGGCCCGGCGCTCGCGCCCCTGCCAGGTCTCGAACGTGAAGCCCTCGCGCACCCAGTACTCGAAGCCGCCGAGCATCTCCTTCACCCGGTAGCCGAGTTCCGCGAGGGCGAGGGCCGCGCGGGCGGCGCCGTCGCAGCCGGGGCCCCAGCAGTAGGTCACGACCGGCACCGACCGGTCGAGGAGCCGCGCGGCCCGCTCGGCGACGAGCGCGGTCGGCAGGTGGACCGCGCCCGGGACGTGGCCCTGGTCCCAGGCCTCGGTGGAGCGCGAGTCGACGAGGACGAAGCCGGGGTCGCCTCCGCCGGCGAGCGCGGCCGCGACATCGGACACGTCGGTGTGGAAGGCGAGACCGGCGCGGAAGTGCGCGGCGGCCTCGGCCGGAGCGGCGGGGGCGACGCGCAGGACGGGGTTCACGGTGGTGGTCATGCGACACAAACTACGGGCGGCGCTCCCGCCCCTGAAGGGACGATCCCCGGCGCTCGGCTTGATCCGCCGGGGATTCCCCTGCTATTCCTCGGCGGTGACCGAGTATTCCCCGGACGCCACCGACTGGCGCATCCTCGACATCCTCCAGCGGGAGGGCCGGGCCGGTTTCGCCGAGCTGGCCCGCGCCGTGTCCATGTCCGCCAGCGCGGTCACCGAACGGGTGCGCCGCCTGGAGGAGGCCGGGATCATCCAGGGCTACGCGGCCGTGGTCGACCCGGAGCGGCTGGGCCTGCCGATCCTGGCGTTCGTGCGCCTGCGGTACCCGAACGGCAACTACAAGCCCTTCCACGACCTGGTCGCCGTCACGCCCGAGATTCTGGAGGCGCACCACGTCACGGGGGACGACTGCTTCGTCATCAAGGTCACGGCCCGCTCGATGCGTCACCTGGAGGAGGTGTCGGGGAAGATCGGGGCGCTGGGCTCGGTGACGACGAGCGTGGTGTACTCCTCGCCCCTCCCCCGGCGCCCCCTGGGCCGCTGACTCAGCCGGCGCCGCGCTGCCGCAGCACGGACCCGGACCGGCCCTTGACCACTTCGAGCTGGGCGTGGATCCGCCGCCGCAGGTCGGCGACATGGCTGACGATGCCGACGCTGCGGTCGCGTTCGCGCAGCGAGTCCAGGACGTCGAGGACCTCGTCGAGGGTCTGGTCGTCGAGACTGCCGAAGCCCTCGTCGATGAAGAGGGTGTCCAGCCGCACCCCGCCCGCCTCGTCGGTCACGACGTCCGCGAGGCCCAGGGCCAGGGCGAGCGAGGCGAAGAAGGTCTCCCCGCCGGACAGCGTGGCCGTGTCCCGCTCGCGGCCGGTCCAGGCGTCGACGACGTGCAGCCCGAGCCCGCTGCGGCCGCGTCCGGTGCGGTCGTCGGAGTGGACGAGGGTGTAGCGGCCGGAGGACATGCGGCGCAGCCGTACCGTCGCGGCGGCGGCGACCTGCTCCAGCCGGGCCGCCAGCACGTACGACTCCAGGCGCATCTTGCGTTCGTTGTCCGCGGAGGTGCCGGCGGCGAGGCCGGCCATCCGGGCGACGCGGTCGTACTCCTGGCGCAGCGGCGCGAGCCGGTACACGGAGGCGGTCGCCCGAGCGGACAGCCGGTCGAGTTCGGCGCAGCGCCGGCCGGCGGCGTCGTGGGCGGAGGCGGCGTCGCGCACCCGCCGGGCCGCCTCGTCGGCCACCCGTTGCGCCGCGTCCAGGTCGGCCCGCGGGGCGTGCGCCGCCGCGGCCGTGTCGGCCTCGGCGAGGACGGCCCGTACGGCGGCCTCCTCGTGCTGCCAGGCGTCGAGCCGGCGTTGCAGCTCGCGGTGGGCGGCGTTGTCGAGGAGGGCGGCGGCCGCGGCCTGCGGGGTCTCGAAGCCGGCGCGGAAGGCGGCGTCGGCGAGCCGGGCGTCGGCGTCCTTGAGCCGCTGGGCGGTGTCCTCGGCCACGCGGACGGCGTCGGCGGCGTCGGTGAGCAGCACGGTGCGCCGCTCCAGCTGCGCGGCCCGCGCCGCGACGCTGTCCAGGGAGCCCCGCGCCCGCTCCAGTTCCTCCTCCAGAGCGGCCCGTTCCCGGTCCAGGCGCTCCCGGTGACCGACCCGCGAGGCGGCCCGTACCGCGGCCTCCTGCCGGGCGGCGAGGCGCCGTTCGTGTTCCTGCCCGGCCTGCCGCAGGCGCTCCTGCGCGGCGTGCAGCTCGGCGGCGGCGCCACGGGCCCGCTCGTACTGCTCCTCCAGCTCCGCCGCCTGCCGGGCGAGTTCACCGGTGGGCGTGTCACCGGCCTCGGCGGTGGCGGCGGCGAGCGCCTCCCGGGCGACGCCGAGCCGCCGTTCGTCCTCGGCGCGCTGTTCCTCGGCGCGCTGGTGGGCGGTGAGGGCGTGCTCCTCCGCCTCGCGGTCGACGTGGCCGGCGACCTTGCGGGCGGGGGCGGGGTGTTCGGTGGCGCCGCAGACGGCGCAGGGTTCGCCGTCGGTGAGGTGCGCGGCCAGTTCGGCCGCGATGCCGTTCAGGCGCTGCTCCTTGAGGTCGAGCCAGTGCTGCTTGGCCCGCAGTGCCTCGTCCCGCGCGCGGCGCACCCGCTCGACCGCCCGGTCCGTGTCCTGGGCGAGCTGGTCGCGCATGCGGGCGGCCTTCAGCCGCTGCTGTGCGGGCTCGCGCCGTACGGCGAGCTGTTCGGCGAGGGCGGCGGCCTGCTGTGCGGAGTCGACCCGGCTCTGGAGCGCGGTGCGGGTCGCCTCCCATCCGTCGAGCCAGGCCTGCGCCTCCTGGAGCAGCTCCGTGTCGGCGCGCTCCTGGCGGTCCAGGCCGGTGCGCTCGTCGAGGAGTTCGGCCAGCCTCCGCTCGGCGCGGCGGGCCGCGTCGAGCCCGCCCAGCTCCTCGGCGGCCCGGCGTGCGGCGGCGGCGAGCCCGGCCGCTCCGGCGTCGGCGAAGCTCTCCGGCAGCTGGGCGCGGGCGCGCGCCTCGGCGGCGGTGGCGCGGCGGTGCTCGGCGTCCGCGGCATCGCGCAGCTCCAGGGCGGGCGCGACCGCTTCCGCCTTGCGGGCCCGCTCCATGAGCGTCTGCGCCTCCCGGTAGGCCTCGGCTCCCTGCTCCAGGCGCGCCGCCCGTTCCCGTGCCTGGGTGAACCGGCGCTGGAGTCGGTCCAGTTCGCGGACGTCGTCCAGGACGCGGTCGGCGGCGGCCTGGGCGGACTCGGCGGCGGTGAGGGTGCACGCGGCGACGGTGAGCTGTTCGCGGGCGGTGCCGCGGGCGACGGCGGCCGCGCTCAGCACGGCCTCGGCGAGTCCCGGTTCGCCGGGGGCGAGTTCGGGCAGCTCCATGGCGTCGCCCGCGGCCTGCTGCATGCGGTGGGCGTCGGCCAGCAGCTCCGCGTCCCCGTCCCGCACCTGGGCCTCGGTGACGCGGCGGCGTTCGGCGAGGCGCTTTTCGACGTCGGCGAAGCGGCGGGTGTCGAACAGCCGGCCCAGCAGCTTGCCGCGGGCCTCGGCGTCGGCGCGCAGGAACCGGGCGAAGTCGCCCTGCGGCAACAGCACGACCTGGCAGAACTGCTCACGGCTCATGCCGAGCAGCTGGGTGATCTCCTCACCGATCTCCTGGTGGGAGCGGCTCAGGTCCTTCCAGGCGCCGGCCGCCCTGTCGTACTCACGCAGCCAGGTCTGGGCCTTGTCCAGGGTCGTGCCGGTGCCGCGTTTCTTGGGGCGCTCCCAGGGCGGCTGGCGGGTGACCTCCAGACGGCGTCCGGCGACGGTGAGTTCGAGGGCGACCTCGGTGCGCGTGGCGGGCGCGGCGTGGTCACTGCGCAGGGCCGTGCCCTGGCCGCCGCCCTGTCGGGCGCCCGGCACCGAGCCGTACAGGGCGTAGCAGACGGCGTCGAGGACGGAGGTCTTGCCCGCGCCGGTGGGGCCGTGCAGCAGGAAGAGACCGGCCGCCGACAGTTCGTCGAAGTCGACGGTCTGGGTGGCCGGGAAGGGCCCGAAGGCGGTGACCGTGAGCCGGTGGAGCCTCACCGGGCCACCTCCCGCACGCTCTCGTCGGCCCGCACGGCGTCGAACGCGTCCCGCAGCACGCCCTGTTCGTGCGGGTCGGGTCCGGCGCCGCGCACATGGGCGACGAAGTCCTCCGCGATCTCCTGGTCGCTGCGGCCGGCCAGACGCCGGGCGTAGGACACCTCGGACTCCTCCTCGTCGCGGTCGGGGTCGAAGACGAGGCTGAGCGTGTGCGGGAAACGCTCGGTGAGCCGGGCCATCGGGTCGGCCGGGCGGACGGGGTCGGTGAGGGTCGCCTCGACCCACGCGTCCTCGTGCCGTGCCAGACCCGGGTCGGCGAGCAGGTCCTCCAGCGTGCCCCGGATGCGGGCCAGGGCGCGCGGCACCGGGCAGTCGAGGCGCTCGGCCTCGACGGAGCCGTCGGCGGCCAGGTCGACCAGCCACATGCTCTTGCGGTGGGCGGCCTCGGAGAAGGAGTAGGGCAGGGGGGATCCCGAGTAGCGGACGCGGTCGGTGAGGGTCTGGCAGCCGTGCAGATGCCCGAGCGCCACGTAGTCGACGCCGTCGAACACGCCGGCGGGCACCGCGGCGACGCCGCCGACGGTGATGTCCCGTTCGCTGTCGCTGGGTTCACCGCCGGTGACGAAGGCGTGCGCGAGGACGACGGAGCGGGTGCCGGGCGCGCGGTCGGCGAGGTCGGCGCGGACCCGGTCCATGGCGGCGGCGAGCACGGCTTCGTGACCGGCCTTCTCCACGCCGAACTCGTCCTTGACCAGAGCCGGTTCGAGATAGGGCAGGCCGTAGAAGACGACGTCGCCGTGGGTGTCTGACAGCACCACCGGGGTGCCCGCCGCCGACGGCTCCGTCCGCAGGTGGATGCCGGCCCGTCCGATCAGGCCGGCGCCGACGCCGAGACGGCGGGCGGAGTCGTGGTTCCCGGAGATCATCACCGTCGGCACGCCGAGGTCGGCGAGGCGGTGCAGGGCGTCGTCGAACAGCTCGACCGCGGCGAGCGGCGGCACCGCCCGGTCGTACACGTCTCCCGACACCAGCACCGCGTCCACGGCCCGCTCCCGCACGGTCGTGACGAGGTGGGCGATGAACTCGGCCTGGGCCCCGAGCATGGTGACCCGGTGGAACGCCCGGCCGAGGTGCCAGTCGGAAGTGTGCAGCAGTCTCATGATCCCCCGAGACTAACCGCCGGGTCTGACAGCACGGGCGGTTACTCCCGTATCGACCGTCATCTCCCGCCACGGAAGCGACCCTTATGACCGCTTCGGTCCGGAACGTCAGGCGTCCCCGTACGCCTCGCCGCCCGGCTCGAAGCCGGCCGTGCCGGAGGTCACGTCGGCGAGCCAGGCCCGGAAGGGCGCGACGTCCGCGTCCGGGAGGGCGATCTCGATCGTGACGGCTTCGGCGTAGCGCACGTCCCGGACCTCGCGCCCGGTGGTCCGCAGGTCGTTCTCGAGCCTGCCGGCCCGCTGGTGGTCGACGGTGACCGTGGCGAGCCGGTACCTGCGGCGGGTGCGGGTGCCGAGGGCGTCCAGCGCCTCGCCGACCGCTCCGCCGTAGGCCCGGATGAGTCCGCCCGCGCCGAGTTTGACCCCGCCGTAGTAGCGGGTGACGACGGCGACGACGTACCGCATGTCCCGGCGCAGCAGCATCTGGAGCATGGGGACGCCTGCGGTGCCGCCGGGTTCGCCGTCGTCGCTCGCCTTCTGGACGGAGGCGTCGGCGCCGATGACGTAGGCCCAGCAGTTGTGGCTGGCGTCGGCGTGCTCCTTGCGGACCGCGGCGATGAAGTCCTGGGCCTCCCGCTCGGTGGCCGCCGGGGCGAGGGCGCACAGGAAGCGGGAGCGGTTGACCTCGGTCTCGTGCACGCCGGCGGCGGCGACCGTGCGGTATTCGTCCTGCATCCGGCCAGCCTATGCGCGGGCCGGGGGCTACTTCTTCGCGCCCCGGGGCACGGTCACGGACGTGAGCAGCGCGGTGCCGGCCTCGAGGGCCCGCCAGGCCGTGCCGCGCCAGGACAGGACGGCGATCGCGGAGGTGGGGAACTTGGTGCGGACCTGCTCCAGGGTGTCGTCGAGGCCGTCGCCGGCGAGGGCCAGGACCAGTTCCTCGAGGCCCGGGTTGTGGCCGATCAGCAGCAGTGTCTCCACCTCGGCGGGCGCCTCGTGCACGACGGCCAGCAGGCCCGACGGGCCGGCGGCGTAGAGCCGGCGGTCGTACCGGACCGGCGGGGGTGTGCCCCACTGGGCGGCGGCCAGGTCCCAGGTGCTGCGGGCGCGCAGGGCGGTGGAGCACAGTGCGAGGTCCGGCAGGAGGTCGGCGTCGGCCAGGGCCCGCCCGGCCGCGGGGGCGTCCCGTCGTCCGCGCGGGGCGAGGGGGCGTTCGTGGTCGGCGACGTCCAGGGGCCAGGCGGACTTGGCGTGCCGGAGCACGACGAGGCGGCGCAGCGGGCCCGCTCCGGCTCGTTCGATCATGACGGTGCTCCCAGGTCGCGGGTGAGGTCGAGGCCGAGGAGGCGGTCGGCGTAGGCGTAGGTCTCGAAGCGGGCGCCGTCGGCCAGGTCCGGCCGGGTCTCGACCTGGCGCAGCACCTCCAGCACCCGGGGCAGGTCCAGGTCGTCCTCCCAGGCGTCGCGCAGTCTCCCGCGCACGTCGTCGGGGATCGGCCGGGAGGGCTGCCGCGCCCAGTGGGCGACCGCGGTGCGCCAGCGGGCGAGGGTGGCGCGGGCGCCGTCGACGTCGGCCGCCGCCGGCCGGACGGGGGCGCTGTGGTGCCGGGTGAGCAGGGCGAGGCGCAGGGCGGCGGGGTCGCCGTGTTCGGGCGGGTCCGTCTGCACCGGCGCGACGGCGATCAGCGCCCCGTCGGGCGCCGCCCCGCCCTGGGCGGCGACGTGGACGGCCTGGGACTCGCCCAGGCTCGCGCCGACGGCGGGGCTGTCCTCGAAGGGGCGGATGTTCAGGGTCGCGGCCCGCGCGCGCAGTTCGGCCTGGCGGTGGCCGCCGGTCAGCAGGGCCCACACCGGCGTGCCGCCCAGTTCCAGGGTCCGGACGAGCAGGTCCCCGACGAGCAGCACCCGCAGGTTCGTGGTGTCGGAACCGGGCGCGTGCACCTCGACACGGGTCAGGCCCCGGCGGGCCGGGGCGGCGTCGACCGGCTGGCCGGTCCGGGCGTCGATGATGCGCAGCACGAGGTGAGCGTAGGCGGGAAGGCCGTCGCACGCGGGCAGGTTCGGGGTTTCCCGGCCGCCGTGGCGGGATCACCGCGCCCGGGGCGGGTCGGGCCGCTCGTCACGGGACAGGGTGCCCAGGAACCGCACGTGCGGCCGCCCCTCGGACCCCTCGCGGCTGACGGCGGCGCGCACGCCGTACACGTCGGCGATGAGTTCCGCGGTGAGGACGTCTCCCGGAGTGCCCCCGGCCACGACCCGGCCCTCGTGCAGCACCACGACCCGGTCGCAGTACATCGCCGCCAGGTTGAGGTCGTGCAGGGCGACGACGGTGGTGACCGGCAGGCCGGTGACGAGGGTGAGCAGATCGAGCTGGTGGTGGATGTCGAGGTGATTGGTGGGCTCGTCGAGGAGGAGCTCACGGGGTTCCTGGGCGAGCGCCCGGGCGATCTGCACCCGCTGGCGTTCGCCGCCCGAGAGGGTGTGCCAGGACCGGCCGGAGCAGTCGGCGAGGCCCGTGCGCTCCAGGGCGGCGCGCACCGCCCGCTCGTCGTCCGCCGAGGCCGGTGCCCAGGCTCGGCGGTGCGGGATCCGGCCCAGCCGTACGACGTCCTCGACCGTGAACTCGACCTGCGTGTCGGACTGCTGCTCGACCACGGCGAGGCGCCGGGCGACCGTGCGGCGGGGCAGCTCACCGAGCGGTGTGCCGTCGAGCGTGACGACTCCGCAGGTCGGGGCGAGCAGCCCGGCCAGCAGGCGCAGCAGCGTGGACTTGCCGGAGCCGTTGGGGCCGAGGACACCGACGGTGGAGCCGGTCTCCGGCGCGAGGACCACGCCGTCCAGGATGAGACGCCCGTCGGTGCGGCGGCCGACCCGGTCGGCCCGCAGGCCCGCGTCCGGTGACGCCGTGGTGCCGCTCATCCGGACCTCCGTGTCCGGTACAGCACCGCCACGAAGGCCGGCACCCCGATCAGCGACGTCACGACCCCCACCGGGATCTCCTGCGGGTCCAGGACGGTGCGGGCCAGGGTGTCGACCCACACCAGGAACACCGCCCCGGCGAGGCCGGTGACCGGCAGGAGCCGGGCGTGCCCGGGCTTGGTCAGGGCGCGGGCGGCGTGCGGCAGGACCAGCCCGACGAAGCCGATCGCCCCGGCCGAGCTGACCAGCGCCGCCGTGAGCAGGGCGGTGACGCACAGCAGCACCAGACGGGTGCGGGCGACGGACACCCCGAGCGCGGCCGCCGCGTCCTGCCCGAAGGCGAAGGCGTCGAGGGTACGGGCGTACGCCAGGCACACCACCAGCGCCACGGCCAGCACGGCCAGGCACAGCCACACGTCGGTCCAGCCGGCGCCGCCGAGCGAGCCGAGGAGCCAGAACAGCACGCCGCGGGTCGTCTCGGCGTCGGCGGCGGTCAACACGACGAAGGACGTGAGCGCCGAGAAGAGCTGCATGGCGGCGACGCCCGCGAGGACGACCCGGTCGGTGGTGCCGCCGAGGGTGTGACTGAGCAGCAGCACCAGGGCGAACGACACCAGGGCGCCGAGAAACGCGCCCGCCGGGACCGGGAGGGCACCGCCGCCCACGCCGAGCACGACGACCAGGACCGCTCCGGTGGAGGCGCCGGAGGACACCCCGAGCACGAAGGGGTCGGCCAGCGGGTTGCGCAGCAGCGACTGCATCACCGCACCGCACACGGCCAGTCCGGCCCCGCACACGGCCGCGAGCAGGGTGCGCGGCAGCCGCAGTTGCCAGACGATCCCGTCCCGGATCGGCGTCAGCCGCGAGCTGCCGAGACCGAGATGGGCGGCGACCACGGACCACACGTCGGCGACCCGGATGTCGGCGGGACCGATGGTGACGGCCACGGCGAGGGAGGCCACGAGCGCGACCGCCCCGGCGGCCGCCGGCGCGAGACCGGCCCCGCGCCGGGGCCGCGCCCCGGCACCCGGCACACCGCGGGTGGTCACTTCACCAGCCCGAACCGGCGCAGCCCCGCGGCCACCCGCTCCACGCCCTCGACGGTGCGGATGGTGGGGTTCATGGCCTGCCCGCTGAGCAGCACGTACCGCTTGTGCCGGACGGCGTCCATGTTCCTGGTGACCGGATTGGACTCCAGGAAGGCGATCTTCCTGGCGGCCGACTCGGCGGTCTGCGACCTGCGGGTCAGGTCGCCGATGACGAGGACGTCGGGGTCGCGGTCGGCGACCGTCTCCCAGTTGACCTGCGGCCATTCCTCGTGGGTGTCGCCGAAGGCGTTCTTGGCGCCGAGGGCGCGGGTGATGATGCCGGGCGCTCCGCAGCAGCCGGCCATGTAGGGCGACTCGGAGTTGGCGAACCAGTACAGGAGGGTGACGCCGGAGGCGTCGATGCCGGCCGTGGCCTTCTTCATGCGCCGCTGGAGGGAGGCGACGAGTGCGTCGCCGCGTCCCTTGACCCCGAACACGGTCGCGAGGTCCCGGACCTCGCCGTAGACGGTGTCGATGTCCAGGGCCGTGTCGCGTGCGCCGTCGCCGCCGCCCGAGTTGTCCTTGCCGACGCAGTCGGACGGGGAGACGTAGGTGGGGACGCCGAGCTTCTCGAACTGCTCGCGGGTGGCGACGCCGCCCTTGCCGAGAGTGGAGACGAAGGAGGCGGCGACGAAGTCGGGGTCCGCGGCCAGGACGCGTTCGAAGGACGGGTTGTTCTCGGCGAGGCGGGGCACCTTCGCCTCGGCCTTCTCCAGCCCCTTCATCACAGGGTCGGTCCAGGTGGCGGTGCCCGCGAGGCGGTCGGCCAGACCGAGCGAGAGCAGGATCTCGGTGGTGCCCTGGTTGAGGGACACGGCGTGCCGCGGGGCGGCCGTGACGCGGACCTCGTGGCCGCAGTCGAAGAGCGTGACGGCGGCCTTCGCCGTCGTGGGCCCTGAGGCACCGCAGCCGCTCAGGAGCAGGGAGCCGGCCGTCAGCAGGACGGCGGCACGGGCGGGTCGGGCGAGGGGCACGGGAACCAGTCCTCAGGCGTCGAGGGCCCATTCGCGGAGCCCGGTCGTACGGTGCTCCCCCGCCGCACACGGCCGCGGGGGCCGCCAGCAGGTCTTCGGACTCGGGTTCCTCCGGAGCGGGGCGCCTTCCCGGACGTCCGCGAGGGAGTCCAGTGGCCGAGGCCCCGCCCGTCCCCCTCACCGCTGCGCGTCAGTTCCGGATTCGCACCGGATTCCCTGACCCACGTACATGGGTTCGACTGGCCTCGGCAAGCTATCACGCGGGCCCGCCGGGGAATCATCGCCCGCCCGGAGCCGTTGCCCTGACAGCAGTTCGTCCACGACGTTCCGAGGAGGCCGCCGGTGTACGGCGACGAGGCAACGGTCCGCAGGATCCTCACCGAGCTCGGCGACACCTGGGCCGTGGTGGGCCTGTCGTCGAACCGTCAGCGGGCGGCGTACGGCGTCGCCGCGACGCTCCGGCGCTTCGGCAAGCGCGTGGTGCCGGTGCATCCGAAGGCCGAGACGGTGCACGGGGAGCAGGGGTACGCGAGCCTGGCGGACATCCCCTTCGACGTGGACGTCGTCGACGTGTTCGTGAACAGCGACCTCGCCGGTGCCGTCGCGGACGAGGCGGTCGCCAAGGGGGCGAAGGGCGTCTGGTTCCAGCTCGGCGTCATCGACGAGACGGCGTACGACCGGACGCGTGCGGCGGGTGTGGAGATGGTGATGGACCGCTGCCCGGCGATCGAGATCCCACGGCTGTCTCATGGCCGTGTACAGGAATCCTGAAGCGTTTCCCACGAAACACCCGCACCCGGTCAAGGCTGCACAACGCGTCTTCTGCGGCCGTCCGGCCGGTTCCTAACCTGAGGCCTCTTGCTCGCCGAACTCCCCGAGTTCATCTCCGAGAGGCCTTGTATTCATGGAAAGAGACGGCCTGCGCCGGGACGTCGGGCTGATCGGGCTCATGTGGGCCTCGGTCGGTTCCATCATCGGCTCGGGCTGGTTGTACGGCGCCGAGAAGGCCGTCGTGGCGGCCGGCCCCGCGGCCATCCTGTCCTGGCTCATCGGCGCGGTGGCGATCGTGCTGCTGGCCCTGGTGCACGCCGAGCTGGGCGGCATGTTCCCGGTCGCGGGCGGCACGGCCCGTTATCCGCACTACGCGTTCGGCGGGCTGGCCGGGATGTCGTTCGGCTGGTTCTCCTGGCTCCAGGCGGCGACCGTGGCACCGATCGAGGTCGAGGCCATGATCGGCTACGCCGGGCACTGGCACTGGGCGCAGGGGCTCCAGCACGCGAAGGACGGCACCCTCACGACGAGCGGTTTCGTCGTCGCCGTCGTGCTGATGGCCGTGTTCGTCGTCGTCAACTTCCTCGGCGTGCGCGTCCTGGCGCACACCAACAGCGCCGCCACCTGGTGGAAGGTGGCGGTGCCGCTGGCGGCGATCTTCATCATCGCGGCCGGCAACTTCCACCCGGGCAACTTCACCGAGCACGGCTTCGCCCCGTTCGGCGCCCATGGCGTGCTGAGCGCCGTCAGTTCCAGCGGCATCATCTTCGCCCTGCTGGGCTTCGAGCAGGCGATCCAGCTGGCGGGCGAGAGCCGTGACCCGCGACGTGACCTGCCCCGCGCCACGATCGGCTCGGTCGCCATCGGCGCGGGCATCTACGTCCTGCTCCAGGTCGTCTTCATCGCCGCCCTGCCGCTGAGCTCCTTCGCGCACGGCTGGACCAAGCTCGACTACCCCGGCATCAGCGGTCCGTGGGCGGGGCTCGCGACCCTGGTGGGACTCGGCTGGCTGAGCGTGGTGTTGTACCTGGACGCGGTGGTCTCCCCCGGCGGCACCGGCCTGATCTACACGACGGCCACGTCCCGCGTCTCCTACGGCCTGGCCCGCAACGGCTACGCGCCGAAGCTCTTCGCCCGCACCGACGCGCGCGGCGTGCCGTGGTTCGGGCTGATCGTGTCGTTCGTGACGGGCGTGGTCTGTTTCCTGCCGTTCCCGAGCTGGCAGCAGCTGGTCGGCTTCATCACCTCGGCGAGCGTGCTGATGTACGCGGGCGCCCCGCTGGCCTACGGCGTCTTCGCCGACCGGCTGCCGCACCGGGAACGCCCCTACCGCCTGCCCGGCGGCGCGGTGGTGTCACCCCTGTCGTTCGTGGTGGCCAACCTCATCATCTACTGGTCCACCTGGGACACGCTGTGGCGGCTCGGCGTGGCCATCGTCCTCGGCTACGTCCTGCTCGGCGGCTACGCCTGGTACGCCACCCGCAAGGGCCTGCCGGACGCGCCCCGCCTGGACTGGAAGGCCGCCCAGTGGCTGCCCGTCTACCTGCTGGGCTTGGGCGTCATCTCCTGGCAGGGCGGTTTCGGCGGCCAGGGGCACCTCACGCTGTGGTGGGACATGCTGGTCGTGGCCGTGTTCTCGCTGGCGATCTACTACTGGGCCCGGGCCTCGGCCTCCCTGCCCGCGGAGATAGAGCGGAGCATCGAGGAGGTGGCCGTCACGGAGGTGCCGGTGCACTGAGACCGGCCTCCATAATGTGCGCATGACCCACCCCCTTCCGTCCGTGAACTCCGGCGCCCCGCAACGTTTCCCAGTCGTTGTCGTGGGCGCCGGTCCGGCGGGTCTGACCGTCGGGAACATCCTGCGGGCCGCGTCCGTGGACTGTCTGGTGCTGGAGACGGAGACCCGGGAGTTCATCGAACGGCGGCCCCGGGCCGGGGTCATCGAGGAGTGGGCCGTACGCGGCCTGGAAAAGCGCGGCCTCGCCCGCAACCTCCTGGACCGCGCCGAGCTGCACACCGCGTGCGAGTTCCGCTTCGGCGGCGAGCGCTACCGGTTCCCCTACGGGGAGCTGACGGGCAGTCACCACTTCGTCTATCCGCAGCCGTTGCTGGTGACGGACCTGGTGCGGGAGTACGCCGACGTCCGGGGCGGCGCGATCCGCTTCGGGGTCCGGGACGTGCGCGTCCACGACCTCGACACCGACCGGCCGTGGGTGTCGTACACCTGCCCCGAGACGGGCGAGGGCCAGGTCGCGCACTGCGACTTCGTCGCCGGCTGCGACGGGGCACGCGGGGTGACCCGTGCCTCGCTGCCGCCGGAGCGGGTGCGGATCGCGCGGCACGACTACGGCATCGGCTGGCTCGCCCTGCTCGCCGAGGCGCCGCCGTCCGCCGACTGCGTGCTGTTCGGCTGCCATGCCCGCGGGTTCGCCGGGCAGATGCCCCGCAGCCCGGAGGTGACCCGCTACTACCTCCAGTGCCCGCCGGGTGACGACCCGGAGAACTGGCCGCACGAGCGTGTGTGGGCCGAACTCCGGGAGCGGCTCGGGGCGGCCGGGGTGCCACCGCCGGCCGAGGGTCGGCTGATCGACAAGCGCGTGCTGGACATGCACGACTACGTGGTCGAGCCGATGGTGCACGGCCGGCTCTTCCTCGCCGGTGACGCGGCCCATCTGGTCGCCCCCATCGCGGCCAAGGGCATGAACCTCGCCCTGCACGACGCCTTCCTGCTCGGCGACGCGCTGGCCGCCCGGCTGACCACCGGTGACGGCAGCGGGCTCGACGGTTACGCGCAGGCGTGCCTGCGACGCGTGTGGGACTACCAGGAGTTCTCGCAGTGGCTGTCGGAGGTGTACCACGGCGCGGCGACGGGCGACCCGTTCCGCGCGGGCACCACGCTCGCCCGGCTGCGTCGCCTGTTCACCTCGCCCGCGGCGGCCGCCGCCTTCGCAGAGCAGTACCTGGGGACCGCGCCGCGGTACTGACCCGGCCGTGCGGCTCAGTCGTGCGGCGCGGTACCGGCATCAGTCGTGCGGGGGCCGGTCGCTGAGGCGGTGGTCGGCCACGTTCAGCGCCTCGTCCACGAGCCGGCGCAAGTGGCCGTCGCGCAGGGAGTAGACCACCCGGCGGCCCTCCTTGCGTGTGTTCACCAGGCCCGCGAGGCGCAGCCGTGCCAGGTGCTGGCTGACGGCCGGTCTGGCCGCCCCGCACGCCTTAGTGAGGGTGGTGACGTCGGCCTCTCCCCCGGCCAGCGCGTGCAGCAGCGCGAGCCTGGTCCGGTCCCCCAGCAGGGCCAGCAGTTCGGCGGCGAGCGCGAACTGCTCCTCGCCGGGGCTGCGCGGATGCGCATCATGTGCAGATGACAGGTGCATGCGTGCGCTCATACGCACATAATGGCGCCACGGCCCGGGTACGTCCATTCCCAGCGCACCGGAAGGGGACCCACGTGAGCGACCGGCACGAGCACTCCCACCCGCACGACCACGACCATGACCACGGCCACGGCAACGACCACGGCCCCCGGCAGGGGCTTCGCCACCGGATGAGCCACCTGCTGACCCCGCACTCCCACGAGACGGCCGACAAGGTCGACCCCGCGCTGGAGTCCTCGGCGCGCGGGATGCGGGCGCTGTGGGTCTCGCTCGCCGTTCTCGGCGTGACGGCGCTGGCCCAGGCGGTCGTGGTGGCCGTCTCCGGGTCGGTCGCGCTGCTCGGGGACACGGTGCACAACACCGCGGACGCGCTGACGGCCGTTCCGCTGGGGATCGCCTTCGTGGTGGGCCGGCGCGCGGCCACCCGCCGCTTCACCTACGGCTACGGGCGGGCCGAGGATCTGGCCGGCCTGGTGATCGTGCTGACGATCGCCGCGTCCGCGGTGTTCGCCGGCTGGACCGCCGTGGACCGGCTGCTGGATCCGCGCCCGGTCCAGCACGTGCCGGCGGTCGCCGTGGCCGCTCTCGTCGGCTTCGCCGGTAACGAGTGGGTGGCCCGCTACCGCATCCGTGTCGGCCGCTCGATCGGCTCGGCCGCGCTCGTCGCCGACGGACTGCATGCCCGCACCGACGGTTTCACCTCACTGGCCGTGCTGCTGGGCGCCGGGGGCTCGGCTCTGGGATGGCAACTCGCGGACCCGATCGTCGGGCTGGCCATCACGGCGGCGATCGCCCTGGTGCTGCGGGACGCGGCGCGGGAGGTGTTCCGCCGGGTGATGGACGCCGTCGACCCGGCCCTGGTGGAGCGGGCCGAGCGGGCTCTGGCCGAGGTGCCCGGGGTGCGCGGGGTGGGTGAGCTGCGGCTGCGCTGGATCGGTCACCGGCTGCGCGCCGAGGTGGCGGTGGTGGTGGACGGCGACGCGACGGTGCGCGAGGCGCACCGCGTCGCCGTGGACGCCGAGCACGCGCTGCTGCACGCGGTACCGCGGCTGACCGCGGCCCTGGTCCACGCGGACCCGGAGCCGGCGCCGGGCGAGAGCGATCCGCATCTGCCGCTGGCCCACCACAGCGCGGCGTAGGCCGGCGGACCCCGCAGCCCTCCGTGGGGTACGGCGTCGGCGACCCGGGCGGTGCGTCCGCCGAGGCGGGCGGGGCCGGGCGTCTCAGGTCACGGGCGGCACCGAGACGGCCATGACCATCTCCATGGGCGCGTCACCGGTGTTGCCGTAGGTGTGCGGGACGTTGGCCTCGAAGTGGACGCTGGCGCCGGCGGGCACGCGGTGCTCGACGCCGTCGACGGTGAGGGTCAGTTCGCCCGCCGTGACGTGCAGCAGTTCGGTCGTGCCGGCGGGGTGGGGGTCGGAGGGGCTGCTCTCGCCGGGCATGAGCCGCCAGTCCCACATCTCCAGCGGGCCGGGCGCCTCGGTGCCCGCGAGGAGCCGGTTGTAGCTGCCGGCGTCGGTGTGCCACAGCCGTACGGCCTGTTCGGCCGGGACGATGCGGACGTTCGGACCCTGCTCGTAGTCGAGCAGGGTGGTGATGCTGACTCCGAGGGCGTCGCCGATCTTGACGACGGTGCCGAGGCTGGGGTTGGTGCGGGCCTGCTCGATCTGGATGAGCATGCCGCGGCTGACACCCGCCCGGGCGGCGAGCACGTCCAGGGTGAAGCCGCGCACGGCGCGCCAGTGCTTGACGCTCCGCGCCAGGGACTGGGTCAGCAGGTCGAGGTCCGACACGTTCCGTCCAATATTCTGTATGACACAGTGCAACGCGCTGCACTATGGTGTGGTTGACCTGATCGTTCACTGAACTGTACTGCGAGGTATCCGCCCCATGACAGCGCTCTTCGCCCTGGCCACCAGCCTGCTGTGGGGGCTGGCCGACTTCGGCGGCGGCCTGCTGACCCGGCGCACGCCCGCGCTCACGGTGGTCGTGCTCTCGCAGTCGATCGCGGTGGCCGTGCTGGGCGTGGTCGTGGTGGCGACCGGCGGCTGGAGCGAGGCGGGACCGCAGCTGTGGTGCGCCGTCGCGGCCGGGCTGGTCGGGCCCGTGGCGATGCTCGCCTTCTACAAGGCACTCGCGCTGGGCCCGATGGGCGTGGTCTCCCCGCTGGGGTCGATCGGCGTGGCCGTACCGGTCGGGGTGGGCCTCGTGCTGGGCGAACGCCCCGGCCTGCTGCAGTTCCTCGGCATCCTGGTCGCCGTCGCCGGGGTGTGCCTGGCCGGTGGCCCGCAGTTCCGCGGGGCCCCGGTGCAGCGCCAGGCCATCGCCCTGACCCTGCTCGCGGCGTTCGGCTTCGGCGCGGTGATGGCCCTGATCGCCGAGGCGTCGTCGACCCTCACAGGACTGTTCCTCGCCCTGTTCGTGCAGCGGGTGACGAACGTCGCCGCGGGTGGACTGGCGCTGTACGTCTCGGTGCGCCGCGGGTCGCCCGCGTTCCCGGCGGGCGGCTTCCCCTGGCGGTCCCTGCCCGCCCTCGCCTTCGTCGGCCTCGCGGACGTCGCCGCGAACGGCACGTACTCCATCGCCGCGCAGCACGGCCCGGTGACGGTCGCCGCCGTGCTGGCCTCCCTGTACCCGGTGGTGACGGCCGTGGCCGCACGCGGTGTCCTGCGCGAACGTCTCCAGGCGATACAGGCAGCGGGAGCGGGCCTGGCCCTGGTCGGCACGGTGCTGCTGGCGTCGGGCTGATCCCGTCCGGGTCGTCGTCCCCGGCGCGCCGCCGGTGTCGGGACCGGGGGTTCAGGAACCCGGCTCCAGCTCCGCGAGTCCCGCCGCGGCCTCCTCGTCCAGCTCGGCGAGCCGGGCCGCCGTCTCCTCGTCCAGGCCCGACAGCGCGCTCAGCTGCTCGGGCGTGACGCCTTCCGGTATCGGGACCGGCGCCGGGGTGCGCAGCGGGGGCTGCCAGCCGTCGGCCGGGGTCCAGCGTCGTACGACGCGGGCCGGGGCGCCCGCGACGACGGCGTGGTCGGGGACCGTGCCCCGGACGACCGCGCCCGCGGCCACCACCACGTTCCGCCCGATCCGGGCGCCGGGCAGGATCACCGCCCCCGTGCCGATCCAGCAGCCGGGCCCGATCTCCACCGGTTCCATCCGCGGCCACTGCTTGCCGATCGGCTGGTGCGGGTCGTCGTAGGAGTGGTTCGTGGACGTGACGTAGACGTAGGGGCCGAAGTAGCAGTCGCTGCCGATCGTGACCGTGGTGTCGGCGATGACATGACTGCCGCGGCCCAGTACGACGCCGTCGCCGACGCGCAGGATCGGGTCCGGGCCGAGGTCGAGGTCGGGCATGAGGCCGGCGGTGAGGGTGACCTGCTCGCCGATGATGCAGTGGGAGCCGAGGTGGATCCACGGTTCGCCGAAGACCGTGCCGAGCGGGAAGGCGAGCCTGGTACCTGTTCCTATCGCGCCGAACCGGTACCGGCCGGGGTGCTCGGCGGTGACGGAGGCCGTCCGCTGCAGCCAGGCCCAGCCCGCGTGGACGGCGCGCTGCGTGAGGCCCCGCCGCCGGGATGAGAACGTGTTCTTGCGCTTCGGCACCCGCTCACCGTACTCAGCGGGCGCTCACCGGGCGGCGTGGGATGCCTGTGATCTTCGCCCCACCGGGTGGCGTACGGTGTGCGCGTTGTCCACGAGGCTTGGGAGGCGGACATGGGTCGGCAGGCGATGATCACGGGCATCGGCGGCAGGGAGCCGGAGATCGACGGGACGGCGTTCGTGGCGCCCACGGCTTCGGTGATCGGGGGCGTGACCCTGGGGGCGGGGGCGAGCGTCTGGTACGGAGCCGTGGTGCGCGGCGACGTCGAGGCGATCTCGGTGGGAGCCAGCAGCAACGTGCAGGACAACTGCACCCTCCACGCCGATCCGGGCTTCCCCGTGCGGATCGGTGAGCGGGTGAGCATCGGGCACAACGCGGTGGTGCACGGGGCGACCGTCGAGGACGACTGTCTGATCGGCATGGGGGCGACGGTGCTGAACGGCGCCGTCGTCGGGGCCGGATCACTCGTCGCCGCACAGGCCCTGGTCCCGCAGGGCATGGTCGTGCCACCCGGGTCGCTGGTGGCGGGAGTGCCCGCGAAGGTCCGGCGGGAGCTGTCGGAGGAGGAGCGGCAGGGGGTCACCCTCAACGGCACGATGTACGCCGAGCTGGCGAAGGCGCACCGCGACGTTCACGCGTGACGGGGGGCGGGTCTACTCCGCTGCGGCCACGGGCTGGGCCTGCTCCGCCTGGTGGACCTGCTGGGCCTTCTTCGCCTTGCGCTTGATCACCAGCATGGACGTGAGGCCCACCAGGACCGCCGCGACCAGGCCCAGCCACGAGAAGCGCTTCAGCCAGGACTCCGCGACGATGCCGACGTAGTAGATGACGGCGGTCGTGCCGCCCGCCCAGACGATGCCGCCGAGGACGTTGGCGATGAGGAACTTCCAGTACGGCATGCGCAGCACGCCCGCGAGGGGGCCGGCGAAGATGCGCAGCAGGGCGACGAAGCGGCCGAAGAAGACGGCCCACATGCCCCACTTCTCGAAGGAGCGCTCGGCGGTGGCGATGTGGCCCTCGCTGAAGTGCTTGGGAAACTTGTTCCCGAGCCAGGCCAGCAGGGGCCGTCCGCCCTTGCGGCCGATGGCGTAGCCGATCGAGTCGCCGATGATCGCGCCGGCCGTGGCGCTGGCGCCGAGGACGACGGGGTCGATCTCGCCGTGCTGGGACGCGAGCAGCGCGGAGGAGACCAGGATGATCTCGCCCGGCAGCGGGATGCCCAGGCTTTCCAGGCCGATGACCAGCCCCACCAGTGCGTAGACGGCGACGGCGGGTACGGTTTCGAGCCACTCCTGGACGTGCAACGCCGGTTCCTTTCCCTGAGCTTGCCCGCGGGCTTCCCTGCGTGCCCCCGGAAGCCTACCGGCTCTTAGGACGTCCGCGGCGGCTCAGGCGTTCCAGCTCCACTCGGCGACCTCGGGCAGATCGGTGCCGTGCTCCCGGATCCAGGCGTGGTGGCGGGTGCGGGCGTCGGCCATCCGCTGGCGTACGGCCGTGGCCCGCACCGCGAGGCCGGGAACGCGGTCGATGACGTCCATGACCAGGCGGTAACGGTCGAGGTCGTTACGGACGACCATGTCGAACGGCGTGGTCGTGGTGCCCGCCTCCTTGTAGCCGCGCACGTGCAGGTGGCCGTGGCCGGTGCGGCGGTAGGCGAGTCGGTGGATGAGCCACGGATAGCCGTGGTAGGCGAAGATCACCGGCTTGTCGGCGGTGAACAGGCCGTCGTACTCGAAGTCGCTCATGCCGTGCGGGTGCTCCCCCTGGGGCAGCAGCCGGGCGAGGTCGACGACGTTGACGACCCGCACGGACAGCTCGGGCAGGTGGCGGCGCAGCAGGTGCGCGGCGGCCAGGGTCTCCTGGGTGGGGACGTCCCCGGCGCAGGCCAGCACCACGTCGGGCTCGCCGCCGTTCTCGGTTCCGGCCCACTCCCAGATGCCGGCGCCGCGGGCGCAGTGCACGCTGGCCTCGTCCATGGAGAGCCAGTCGAAGCAGGGCTGCTTCCCGGCGACGATCACGTTGACGTAGTCGCGGCTGCGCAGGGCGTGGTCCGCCACCGACAGGAGGGTGTTGGCGTCCGGCGGGAGGTAGACCCGGACGACTTCGGGGCTCTTGTTGAGGACGTGGTCGACGAAGCCGGGGTCCTGGTGGGAGAAGCCGTTGTGGTCCTGCCGCCACACATGCGAGGTCAGCAGGTAGTTGAGGGAGGCGATGGGGGCGCGCCAGGGCAGCCCGCGCGAGGTGCGCAGCCACTTGATGTGCTGGTTGACCATGGAGTCGACGATGTGCACGAACGCCTCGTAGCAGGAGAACAGCCCGTGCCGGCCGGTGAGCAGATAGCCCTCCAGCCAGCCCTGGCAGAGGTGTTCGGACAGGATTTCCATCACCCGGCCGTGCCGGTCCAGGTGCTCGTCCACGGGCAGGGTCCCGGCCTGCCAGGCCTTCCCGCTGGCGTCGTAGACGGCCTGAAGCCGGTTGGAGGCGGTCTCGTCGGGGCCGACCAGGCGGAAATCGCGGCGGTCGGCGGTGTCGCTCATGATCCGGGCGAGGAGGTCGCCGAGGACCCGGGTCGGTTCGTGCAGCGTCGTGCCGGGTTTGTCGACGGGGACGGCGAACTCGTCCAGCGGCGGGACGGGCAGGTCGCGGACGAGCAGTCCGCCGTTGCCGTACGGGGTGGCGCCCAGGCGCCTGGTGCCGTCGGGGACGCAGGCGAGGACGTCCGCGACCGGGCGGCCCTCTGCGTCGAACAGTTCCTCGGGCCGGTAGGAGCGCAGCCAGGACTCCAGTTGGCGCAGATGGTCGGGGTTGTCGCGGACGCCGGACAACGGCACCTGGTGGGCGCGCCAGGTGCCCTCGACGGGTTCGCCGTCGACCTCGGCCGGGCCGGTCCAGCCCTTCGGGGTGCGCAGCACGATCACCGGCCAGTGCGGGCGCTCGGTCACGCCCTCCTCACGGGCGGCGCGCTGAGCCTCGGCGATACGGTCCAGAGCGGTGTCCATGGCCTGCGCCATCGCGGGGTGGACGATGGCCGGATCGTCGCCGGACACGTGGATCGGCTCGTGGCCGTAGCCGCGCAGCAGCGCGTCGAGTTCGTCCTGCGGGAGACGGGCGAGGACGGTCGGATTGGCGATCTTGTAGCCGTTGAGGTGCAGGATCGGCAGGACGGCACCGTCGTGGACGGGGTCGAGGAACTTGTTGGCGTGCCAGGACCCGGCGAGCGGGCCGGTCTCCGCCTCGCCGTCGCCGATCACACAGGCGACGAGCAGGTTCGGGTGGTCGAGGGCGGCGCCGTAGGCGTGGGCGAGGGAGTAGCCGAGTTCGCCGCCCTCGTGGATCGAGCCGGGCACCTCCGGGGCGACGTGGCTGGGCACCCCGCCGGGGAAGGAGAACTGCCGCATGAGCAGCTCCATGCCGCGCGCGTCACGGCTCGCGTCCGGGTACTTCTCGCTGTAGCTGCCCTCCAGCCAGGAGTTGGCCAGGACCGACGGCCCGCCGTGGCCCGGGCCCCAGATGCACAGGGCGTCCAGCTCGCGTGCCTTGATGACCCGGTTGAGGTGGGTGTGGACGAGGTTGAGCCCGGGTGAGGTGCCCCAGTGGCCCAGCAGCCGCGGCTTGATGTGCTCGGGCCGCAGCGGCTCGGTGAGCAGCGGGTTCGCCAGCAGGTAGATCTGACCGGCCGCCAGGTAGTTGGCGGCCCGCCAGTGGGCGTCCAGCGTGCGCAGTTCCTCCTCGGTCGGTGCGGTCCTGCTGTCCCGGCGCGGGGCCTCGGGCATGAGTGACTCCCTGGGTTCTGCGGGCGGCCTCAGGAGGAGTACCAGTGTGGTCCGGTTCGATGCCTGGCGCCTCTCGGCGATGCCCGGACCCGCTCGATACCGGCCGCCGGCTCTCGCGGCCGACCGCAGCGCGGGATGTCTTGCCGACAGCGGTTCGGGCCCGGGCGGCCGCACCCCGGTGGGCGGCCCGCCCGCGGACGCTGCTCGGGCCGAGCACGCGACCGCACCGGGGCGGCGGCCCCCTACGGCAGGGTGACGGTGGGGAGGGCCGTCACCGTGTCCGCCAGGGTGTCGGTCACGGTGTCCGCGAGGGTGGCGGTCACCGTGTCGGGGACGCCGGGGCCGGGGCCGGGCCCGGTGCCGGTGTCCTCGGCACCGGACGGTGCCTCCTCGCAGCAGTCCACCTCCGCGAACCGCGGCTCGTACCGCTCCTGCGGCGGCTCCTCGGACCGGGTGCGGGGCGGGTCGGGCCGGATGCCGGGCGAGGCGTCGCCGTACGGCTGCCGCCCCTGCTCCCGCCAGCCTTCCCGCGGAGTGTCCTCGGCGCGTTTCTGCCGTGCCTCCCCCGGCCCCTCGGGAGCGGGCACCGTTTCCAGGGCCCAGCGCTGGGCCGCGGTTCCGTCACGTCGGGTGACGACGACGTCCCGGCCCTTCCCGGGAGCGACGGCCCGCCCCCTGCTGCCGCGCGGCAGGAGCTCGCCGCGCACGGTCAGGTCGTAGCGGACGACTCCGGCGTGCACGAGGCAGCCGGCCAGGACGACCGAGCCGTCGGTCGCGTCGGAGCCGAGGCACAGGGTGGGGTCGGCGGCGCTGCGCAGGACACCGTCGTCCCGGTACGACCACCGCTGGGACCCGCTCGCGGAGCAGGTGGCCAGGACGACGGGGGCTTCGGCCCGGATACGGCCGCCCCGGACGTCGAGGCACAGCCCGGCGCCGAGGTTGCGCAGCCGCCCGCGCGCCACTTCGGCGGGGTTGCCGGCGGAGGCGGCGGAGGGCGAACCGACGGGCGGGGCCCCGCCGGGCGGAGCACCGGACGAGGAGTTCGCGGCATCCGGGCGCACGGGCGAGGATCCCCCGCCGTCCGGGCGGACGGAGTGGCCGCTGACCGCGCCCCAGGTGGCCTGCGGGTCGGTGGTGCCGTTCTCCTCCGTCCAGCCCCGGGCGGCGAGCAGGGTCGCGAGCAGGACGAGGGAGGTCACCCCGACCGCGGCCGCCAGTGCCTTGGTGTGCCTTCTCGACGGTCCGGGACGGCCGTCGGCGGGCAGGGCACGCGTCCGGAGGCGGTGGCGTCCGCCGGGGGGCGTGATGCCCCGGTTCTCGTCGCGGCCCGGCCGTGACTCCAGGTAGCGGCGGGCGCCCCAGCCGAGCACCGTCTCGGCGAGCAGCTCTTCCAGACCGCCTTCGAAATGGCTGAGTTGTTCGGCGGCGTGACGGCAGTAGCGGCAGGCCATGAGATGCCGTTGCACATCGGGCAGCAGGGACCCGCCGCGACGCATGGGAACGTCCAGCAGGCGGTTGTAGTAGCGGCATTCCCGCGTCGGCGCGAGTTCCCGGTGCGCTCGTACGCACCCGGTCCGGAATTGCTCGCGGGCCTCCTCCAGCGCTGCCGACGCGATGGCGGTATCCACCCCCAGCAGACCGGCCGGTACGGATATGGGTTCGGCTTCGACCTCGGTGTGCCACAGGAGGCATTGGGAGGCCGCCGGAAGGCCGCGGAAAGCACGCTCGGCGAGACGCCGCCTTTCGGGCGTACCGGACCGGGCGGCGCGCAGACCGCGGGCGCCGACGGTTTTGCGGAGTTCCGGCAGGACACGGGAAATGCCGTCGTCGGCGGCCCACGTCCCGACGGTCTCCCGGACGGCCGTCAGCAGGCGGGGACGCAGGGCGCCGGCGCCCGGCCCGGCCAGTTCCCCGCGGAAGGCGGCGGCTGCCGCCATCGACGCGGAGTCCTCCGCGCAGGCCAGGCAGATCACGGCGTATTCGTGGACCGCGCGCCAGTGCCGTGCCAGCAACAGCGCGACGGCGTGCGGCCCTTCATCCGGTGCGCCGACCCGGGCGAGGAGATTGCGGTCGGATTCGGCGGGCCCCGCTCCGGGGCGTGGCGGGTACGGCGGGCGTGGGGGGTGGGGGGAGTGCACGGAACCATGTCCTTCCAGCCGCGGAACGGCATGCGAATGGCGCGTCCGTCGGAAAGCAGGGGGTGATTGGTGCATACCTGTGCCGCATCAGCTGCGGACTCGGTGTGAGGCGGCTCACTTTCGCACACACGACTCACAGGTAACAAGGAGTTCGGATGACCCACGTTCAAAACGCGGCGAAATCAAATATGTTACCGGCGGTATCCGTACCGGCTTTCGAAAAATGCCGCCGCTCAGGACGCCACGTCGTGTGCGCACAAAGGCGATCGGTCCACGAAATCTCCCCCTGGAGGTCCCGCCCGGTTCGTGGCGTGGCCGCGGGCCACCCTCGGGGAACCGGACGGCGCACGCCCGGGGCGCCGCGACAGGGCGGCCCGGCATGCGAAAACCCCGGCACCGGGCCGGGGTCACGCATACTCGCGGGTGGGGTCAGCCGTTGGGCCGCAGGGTCCACACCACGGTCATCTCGCCGGTCACGGCGCCGTCGGCCCGCTGGATGGCGATGGTCACCGGGAACTCGGGGCGCTCCCCGGCATCCAGCTGTGCGACCACCTCGGCGGCCGGGCGGCCGAGGGTGGCCGTCGCGGTCACGGCGCCCATCGCCAGCTTCTTGTAGGAGATCTCGGCACTGACCGCGAGCGGCACGGCGCGCGAGAGCTGGTCACCGAACGCGGCCAGCACGATCGCCCCGCTCGCGGACTCGCCCAGCGTGAACATCGCTCCGGCGTGCGGACCGCCCACGTGGTTGTGGTACTCGCTCTGGTCCGGCAGCGACACCACCGCCCGCTCCGGCGAGGTCTCCAGGAACTCGAGGTTCAGGGTCCGGGCCATGGGCACGGTGGCGGCGAGCATCTCGCCGATGGACATCTGCTCTGCGCTCATGACCGCATGTTACTCACGAGTAGAGAGGGCTGACCAGGATGTGTGACGACCGCCGCACCGACCCGTACGCCACCGGCCGCACCGCCGCGTACCCCGGGTTGCTACGCCTCCGTCCACGGGCGGTGACCGAATCGTGTCCGGAGCGCGGCTAGGGTGGCTGCCCATGTGGCCAGGACAGCAGCCGCCCGGGGGCGAGCAGAACCCGCAGGGGAACAACCCGTACCAGCAGCCGGGGTACCAGCAGCCGAATCCGTACCAGCAGCCGGGATACCAGCAGCAGCCCAACCCCTATGGGCAGCAGCCGCAGTGGGGCACTCCGGCTCCGGCCGGCGCGCCGCAGCCCCCGCAGGGCGGCGGCGGCAGGAACCGGACGAAGCTGGTCGCGATCATCGCCGCCACCGCGGTGGTCGTGGCCGCCGGTGTGACCGGTTTCCTGGTGCTCGGCGGCGACAAGGACGACACGGCGGACGGCGGCGGCAAGAGCGGCAAGGCGTCGTCGAGTCCGTCGGCCGAGGAGCCGAGCGCCTCCGCCACGGGCGACAACCCCCGCGGCGGCGAGGCGGAGCAGCCCACCGTCAAGGGCTGGAAGGTCGTCGTCAACCCCAAGTGGGGCACCGCCTTCGACGTTCCCGCGGACTGGGAGGTGGCCTCCCCCACCTCGTCCGTCTTCTTCGAGGACGAGAAGTCCGACGACGGCAAGGCGCTGATCATCATGTCGGCACCGGCGTTCTACAAGTCCAAGTGGTGCACGAGCGACGACAACAAGGACGGCAGGTCCGAGACCGAGTCCCTGGCCGGAGCGGGCACCAAGGGCGCCGACGGCGCCAAGAACACCGACGAGGTCGCGGTCAACCAGGTGGGCTGGTGGGTGTACGGCGGCTACACCCAGCCGGACAAGAAGAGCGTCAAGGCCGACGCCAAGGCCAAGCCCTACACCACCGCCTCGGGCGTGAAGGGCAGCGTCGCCTGGGCGCACTCGGAGAACACCCCCGACAAGGGCAAGTGCGCGAGCGACGGCAAGGCCGTCACCTTCGGCTTCAAGAACTCCGCCGGTGACTTCGTCGCCTGGAGCCTCTTCGGCGCCAAGGGCGTCAAGGGCGAGGTGCCCGAGAAGACCATCATGAAGATCCTCAGCACGGTCCGCCTGCACGGCGAGCCGACCGGAGGCTGACGCAGACGGAAGGGCCCGCTCCTGTTATGGGGAAACCGTTTGGCGGAGCGGGCCACCGGCAGGGATAGTCACCCGGTGACCTCCCCCACCGCCTCCTCCCGGAGCCCGCACAGACCCGGCCGGGCCGGCCGCAACCACTCCCTGCTGACCGCCGCCGCGGTGATCACCGGCCTGGGCAGTAACGGCGCCTTGGTCGCGGGGGCGTTCGCGGTGCTTGAAGCGGGCGGCGACGGTGGCGACATCGGTCTGGTGGCGGCGGCGCGGACCCTGCCCCTGGTGCTGTTCCTGCTGATCGGCGGCGCCGTCGCCGACCGGCTGCCCCGGCACCGCGTGATGGTCGCTGCCAACGTCCTGAACTGCCTCTCGCAGGCCGCCTTCGCCGCCCTCGTGCTGGCCGGGGAGCCCCGGTTGTGGCACATGATGCTGCTCGCCGCCCTGGGCGGTACCGGCCAGGCGTTCTTCGGCCCGGCCGCCGAGGGCATGCTGATGTCCTCGGTCGAGGGCGAGAACGCCGGGCGCGCCTTCGCCGTGTTCCGGATGGCCATGCAGGGCGCCGCCCTGGGCGGTGCCGCGCTCGGCGGCGCCATGGTCGCGGCGATCGGGCCCGGCTGGGTGCTCGCGGCGGACGCGGCGGCCTTCGCGCTCGCCGGGGCGCTGCGTGCCTTTCTCGACGTCGGCCACATCCCGCCCCGGGCTCCGGGCGGCGGCCTGCTCGCCGATCTGCGGGACGGCTGGCAGGAGTTCGCCGGCCGCCCCTGGCTGTGGGGCATCGTGGTCCAGTTCTCCGTCGCCAACGCCGTCGTCGCCGCCGCCGACGCGGTCTACGGCCCGCTCGTGGCCCGCGACCACCTCGGCGGCGCGGGTCCCTGGGGCCTCGCCCTGGGCGCGTTCGGCGCGGGCACGGTCGCCGGTGCCCTGCTGATGACCCGCTGGAAGCCCCGCCGGCTGCTCCTCGCCGGCACCCTGTGCGTGTTCCCGCTGGCCCTGCCCTCGGCCGCCCTCGCCGTCCCGGTGCCGGTGGGCGTCCTGTTCGCGGTGATGTTCCTCGCCGGAGCGACGGTGGAGGTCTTCGGGGTGTCCTGGATGACGGCCCTGCACCAGGAGATCCCCGAGAACAAGCTCTCCCGCGTCTCGGCGTACGACTGGTTCGGCTCGGTCGCGCTGGTCCCCCTCGCCACGGCCGTGGCGGGACCGACGGAGGAGGCCTTCGGCCGCACGGCCGCCCTGTGGGGCTGCTCGGGCCTCGTCGTCCTGGTCACGGCGGCCGTGCTGTGTGTCCCGGACGTCCGCAACCTGCGCCGCACGACCACACCGGTGGCCCGGGGCGGCACCGCGCCGGCGTCAGCCGATGCCGAACGCCCCCTCGGGGGGCTCGGGTGAGGGCACGGCGTCCTCGTCCCGCACCGCACGCGCGCTGCCGACGAAGTCCCGCAGCGCGGCTCCGTGTTCGACCCGGGCCGGGAAGGCGTCGGAGGCGGTGAGCCGGGCCAGGGCGGCGACGTCGATCGGCCGGTGCCCGGCCACGAGCACCGCGTTCCCGAACCGCCGCCCCCGCAGCACGCCCGGCTCGGCGATGAGCGCGAGCTCCCCGAAGACGGTGGCCAGCGTGGCGAGTTGCGACCGCAGGAAGGCGAACGGCGCGGCGTCGGGGAGATTGGCGAGGTACACCCCGCCGTCCCGCAGCACCCGCCCGGCCTCGCGGACGTAGGCGACGGAGGTCAGGTGCGCGGGCACCCGCGACCCGGTGAAGACGTCCGCGACGAGAACGTCCGCCGAGGCGGCGGGAGCGTGCTCCAGCCAGTTCCGTGCGTCCGCCGCGTGCAGGGCGATGCGCGCGCCCTGCGGCAGCGGCAGATGCTCCGACACCAGCTCCAGCAGCCCCCGGTCGGCCTCGACGACGTCCTGCCGTGAGCCCGGCCGGGTCACGGCCACGTACCGGGGCAGCGTGAGGGCCCCGCCCCCCAGATGCACCACGTCCAGCGCCCGCCCCGGCTCGGCCACGACGTCCAGCACATGACCGAGCCGCCGCGTGTACTCGAACTCCAGGTGCGCGGGTTCGTCGAGATCGACGTAGGACTGCGGCGCCCCGTCCACGGTCAGCAGCCAGGCCCTGTCCCGGTCGACGTCGGGCATGAGCTTGGCGGTGCCGTGATCGGTGACTCTGGCCACGGGAATGGGATCCTTCACCCCGCCATTGTGCAGGGGCGATCGCTCTTCGGGGCACGGGGAACCGCGCGGCCGGCCACCACGGCCCTGCGGTCCCCCGACGACCTCAACCCACCAGGGTCACGGTCCCCGCCCCCACGGTTCGCCCACCCTCACGGACGGCGAACCCGAGCCCCGCCTCCAGCGGCACGTCCCGCCCCAGCTCCACGGTCATCACCACCGTGTCACCGGGCCGGGCCACGGCCACGTCCCCCAGGTCGACGTCCCCCACCACATCCGCCGTGCGGATGTAGAACTGCGGCCGGTACCCACTGGAGACAGGCGTCGTACGCCCGCCCTCACGCGCGGACAGCACATACACCCGCGCCGTGAACCGCCGGCTCGGCACCACACTTCCGGGCGCCGCGACCACATGACCGCGCCGTACGGCATCCCGCGGCACCCCCCGCAGCAGCACCGCCACGTTGTCCCCGGCCTGCGCCTCCTCCATCGGCTTCCCGAAGGTCTCCAGCCCCGTGACCACCGTCTCGACGGCGGCCCCGAGCACCTCGACCCGGTCCCCGACGCGCACCACGCCGCGCTCGACCGCCCCGGTCACCACGGTCCCGCGCCCGGTGATGGTCAGGACGTTCTCGACCGGCAGCAGGAACGGCGCGTCCAGATACCGCTCCGGCATCGGAATGTAGGTGTCCACCGCGTCGAGCAGCGCCTCGATCGACGCCGTCCAGCGCGGGTCCCCCTCCAGGGCCTTCAGGCCGGAGACGCGGACGACGGGCACACAGTCACCGCCGTAGCCATGCTCGGTGAGCAGGTCGCGGACCTCCAGCTCGACCAGGTCGGTCAGCTCCTCGTCCCCCGCGTCGGCCTTGTTGAGGGCGACCACGATGTGGTCGACGCCCACCTGCCGCGCGAGCAGGACGTGTTCGGCGGTCTGCGGCATGATCCCGTCCAGCGCGGAGACGACGAGGATCGCCCCGTCGAGCTGCGCGGCGCCGGTGACCATGTTCTTGACGTAGTCGGCGTGGCCCGGCATGTCGACGTGCGCGTAGTGCCGGGTGTCGGTCTCGTACTCGACGTGCGCGATGTTGATGGTGATGCCGCGCGCCGCCTCCTCGGGCGCCCGGTCGATCCGGTCGAACGGCACGAACGCGCCGCTGCCCCGGTCGGCGAGGACCTTGGTGATGGCGGCCGTGAGGGTCGTCTTGCCGTGGTCGACATGACCCATCGTGCCGATGTTGAGATGCGGTTTCGTACGGACGTAGGCCGTCTTGGACATGGCGGTACCTCGAAGCGTCTGATCGGCGGAGGAGAGCGTGGGACCCCGAGGACCTGCCCGACCCTCCCCTTGCGGGGTCCGCCGGACGAACCGGAGAGGGTCAGCTTCGGGCGCCGTCGGCGACGGCCGTGAGAACGGCGACGGCAGCCTTCGGGGCATCCGTGACCACGGATGCGGCGAGGGCGAAGGCGTGCCGGAACATGCGTCGATCCTTGCCGACGCGTCACCGCACGTCGAATGGTTTTCGGTGCCTGCGCAAGGGTTCGCGCACGGGCTCGCGCACTGGCCTGCACACGGGCTCGCGCACCGCCGGCTGTGACGCTCGTGAGACGAACCATACGGCGATCACACACATTTGTCGGTTAGTGTCACCGGATGCTCGATGCCACCACCCGCTCTGGGGGCACCGCCACGGCCTCTCCCCGGGCCACCGCCGCGGAGCTCGCCGTCGCCGTCCCCCCGGCACCGACCGCCTCGACCGCCGTACCGACCCGTTTCGCCGCCCGCTGCACGAGAGTTCTGCTCTCGCCGTGGTCGCGGCTGTCCCTGCTCGCCGTGCTGCTCGCCGCGGGCGGGTGCGGGGTGCTGCTGTTCGAGCCGCAGCGGCTGCTGACGGAGGGCCTGCCGACCCAGCTCGGTGGGGCCGCCGCGGCGCTGGTGTTCGCGGTGGCGTACGGCGTGTGCACCGTGGCGTTCGTGCCGAGGCCGCTGCTGAACCTCGCGGCCGGCGCGCTGTTCGGTTCGCAGCTGGGCCTCGGCGTCGCCCTCGCGGGCACGGTGCTCGGCGCCGGGATCGCCTTCTGCCTGGGCCGGGCACTGGGCCAGGACGCCCTGCGGCCGCTGCTGCGGGGGCGCTGGCTCAAGGCCGCGGACGGCCAGCTCAGCCGGCACGGCTTCCGCTCGATGCTGGCGGTGCGGCTGTTCCCGGGCGTGCCGTTCTGGGCCGCGAACTACTGCGCCTCCGTCTCCCGTATGGGCCTGCTGCCGTTCCTGCTGGCCACGGCGCTCGGCTCGATCCCGAACACCGCCGCCTACGCCGTCGCGGGTGCCCGTGCCTCCGCCCCCACCTCTCCCGCCTTCCTGATCGCCCTGGCGTGCATCGCCCTGCCGGCGCTGGCGGGCGTGGTGGTGGCCTGGCGCAAGCGGCACCAGCTGCGCCGCCTCTGACGGGCGCTCAGCCCGCCTGGTTCACACTCGTTCCAGCACCATGGCGTTGGCGAGGCCGCCCGCCTCGCACATGGTCTGGAGCGCGTACCGGGCGCCCCGTTCCCGCATCGCGTGCACCAGCGTCGTCGTCAGACGGGTACCGCTCGCGCCGAGCGGGTGGCCGAGCGCGATGGCGCCGCCGTGCACATTGACCCGGGCGAAGTCCGCGCCCGTCTCCTGACGCCAGGCCAGGACGACACTGGAGAACGCCTCGTTGACCTCGAACAAATCGATGTCGTCGAGGGTCAGGGACGCCTTGCGCAGCACCTTCTCGGTCGCCGGGATCACGCCCGTGAGCATCAGCAGCGGGTCGGAGCCGGTGACGGCGAAGCTGTGCAGCCGGGCGAGCGGGCGCAGCCCGAGCCGGGCCGCCGTCTCGCTCGACGTGATGAGCACCGCCGAGGCGCCGTCGTTGATCGGGCTGGCGTTGCCCGCGGTGACGTTCCACTCGATCTGCGGGAAACGCTCGGCGAAGACGGGGTCGTGGTAGGCGGGCCTAAGCCCGGCGAGGATCTCGGTGGTGCTGCCGGGCCGGACGCATTCGTCGCGCGCGACCCCCTCCAGCGGCGCGACCTCGGCGTCGAAGAGCCCGGCCTCCCAGGCCGCGGCGGCCTTCAGGTGGGAGGAGACGGCGAAGTCGTCCATCTGCTCGCGGCCGATCGACCACTTCGCGGCGATCAGTTCGGCGCTGATGCCCTGCGGGACGAGCCCCTCCGGGTAGCGCTCGGCGACTCCGGGGCCGAAGGGGTCCGCGCCCGCGGGCACGTTGGACCACATCGGCACCCGGCTCATCGACTCGACCCCGCAGGCGACGACGAGGTCGTACGCCCCCGAGAGGACGCCCTGCGCCGCGAAGTGCACGGCCTGCTGGGAGGAGCCGCACTGGCGGTCCACGGTGGTCGCGGGCACCGACTCCGGAAAGCCCGCCGACAGGACGGCGTAGCGGGTGGTGTTCATGGCCTGTTCGCCGACCTGGTCGACGGTGCCGCCGATGACGTCGTCGATCAGCGCCGGGTCGATCCCGGACCGTTCGACGAGGGTGCGCAGGGTGTGGGCGAGGAGCTCCACGGGGTGGACGTGCGCCAGGGCGCCGTTCGGCTTGCCCTTGCCGATCGGGGTGCGTACGGCTTCGACGATGACTGCGTCGCGCATGTGCGGGCCTCCACGACTACTGGTGAGTAGGAAATCCGAACTCACCGTAACCCCCAGGGTTGGAAATTCCAACCCTCTCTTAGACTGACCCCCATGGCCGCTCGCAAAGACCCGCGCCCCTGCTCCATCGCCGACACCCTCGCGCTCGTCGGTGAGAAGTACTCGCTGCTCGTGCTGAGGGAGGTGTGCCTGGGCAACGGCCGTTTCGACCAACTGGTGCGCAACATCGGCGCCCCGCGCGACATCCTGGCCACCCGGCTGCGCCGGCTGGTCGACGCCGGGATCCTGGCCAAGCACCTCTACAGCGAGCGCCCGCAGCGCTTCGAGTACCGGCCGACCCGGGCGGGACTGGAGCTGGAGCCGGTGCTGATGACCCTCATGGCCTGGGGCGACCGCCATCTGCGGCCGGACGGCGAGCGCCCGATGGTCCTGGAGCACTCCTGCGGCCAGGCCCTCGCCCCCGCCGTCACCTGCCGGGCGTGCGGCGACGAGGTGCGCCACGAGGACCTCACGGCCCGCCCCCAGACGCCCGGCTGGACGGTGACCGGACCCGCCGCGGCCTGATCGCCGCTGCTCGGGAGCGGCTTCCAAACCCCTGTGTCCTGGCGGCCGTCCGGGGGCGCTACGCTTCCCCCTCGGCGCACATGATCCCCCGTTCCACGCAACGGCGGTCCGGTGCGCCCGTCGCCCGTCCCACGATCGGCACTTGGACTCCGCTACCTCATGTCTTGGTTCGAATCACTCATCCTCGGACTCGTCCAGGGGCTGACCGAGTTCCTTCCCGTCTCCTCCAGCGCCCACCTGCGGCTGACGGCGGCCTTCTCGGGCTGGAAGGACCCGGGCGCGGCCTTCACGGCGATCACGCAGATCGGCACCGAGGCCGCCGTGCTGATCTACTTCCGCAAGGACATCGGGCGGATCATCTCGGCGTGGACACGCTCGCTCACCAACAAGGAGCTGCGCAGCGATCCCGACGCCCGGATGGGCTGGCTGGTGATCGTCGGCTCGATCCCGATCGGCGTGCTCGGCGTGACGCTGAAGGACCAGATCGAGGGACCGTTCCGCGACTTGCGGATCACCGCGACGATGCTGATCGGCATGGGCATCGTCCTGGGCATCGCCGACCGGCTCGCGGCCCGCGACGAGAGCGGCGGCAAGCACCGCGCGCCCAAGCAGCGCAAGGCACTTGAGGACTTGGGCGTTCGAGACGGCCTCATCTACGGCGTCTGCCAGGCCATGGCGCTCGTCCCGGGCGTCTCCCGGTCCGGCGCCACCATCAGCGGCGGCCTGTTCATGGGGTACAAGCGTGAGGCCGCGGCCCGCTACTCCTTCCTCCTCGCCATCCCCGCGGTGCTCGCCTCCGGCGTCTTCGAGCTCAAGGACGCCACGGAGGGCGGCCATGTCTCCTGGGGCCCGACGATCTTCGCGACGGTCATCGCCTTCGGGGTCGGATACGCGGTGATCGCCTGGTTCATGAAGTTCATCTCGACCAAGAGCTTCATGCCGTTCGTCTACTACCGCATCGCGCTCGGCATCCTCATCATCGTCCTGGTCAGCGTGGGTGCCCTGAGCCCGCACGCGGCCGAGTCGGCGGGCTGACCCGGGGGGTCTGTGACCGGGGTCTCGTGACCAACCGCATAGCGATCGGGTAGCCGTCCGGTAGCGGGCTGTCAGGGGCTGCCCCTAGGCTTGTCCGCATGTCCCCCGAATTCGTGACCCCTGGTTCCGTGCGGTCCGCTGCCGAGGTCAACGACGAGATCCGTGCGCTGTGGCAGCGCACGGGCGGCACCCTGTCGGCCGAGGAGCGCGCGGAGTACGAGCTGCTCGTCGTCGAGTGGGCCGCAGCGATGCGAGGAGCGGTCGTCGCAGCGGCCTGATCCCCGCCGCCCTCAGGCGCGCAGGGACGCCAGCACCTCGTCGTCGACGTCGTACGGCCGCTCCTCGGGCAACAGGGCGGCCGCCGACTCCAGTCGACCCACCCGCACCAGCGCGTGGATCTCCGAGGCGAGCGGCGTGACGTCCTCGATCCCCACGGTCCACTCGTCCGCGTACCGCGCGGCCGCCTCCCCCGCCAGTCCCAGCTGAAGCGACCGGTGCGGCAGCGGCTCGAGGCGCAGATCCCGTTCCGGATCCCACTGCACCCGCGTCGGCGCCCGCCTCAACTGCCGCTTCCAGTTCGCCTGGTCGCCGTGCAGGGCGGGGACGTAGTGGGACAGGCAGGCGTTGCGCAGGGCCCAGTGGAAGCCCTCCCGGTCGATCTCGATCGCCAGGACCGTCTCCTGGCCCTCCTTGGTGCCCCAGCCGCAGCGGTACATCATCCACAGGAACAACGGCTTGATCCAGGTCATGCGCTCCCGCTTCCAGGACGACGGGAAGCGGCCGTGGCGGGCGGCGGGGCCGCCGATCTCCGGGCGGTAGGCCTGGTAGACGGTGAGGGTGGACTCGGTGTGGCGGGCCCGTATGCGAAATCTCGGCTCGGTCCCTTCGCTGACATCGTTCACATCGTTCACATCGTTCACGAAGGACAGGCTGGGCCCCGGCGCCCCTCGGCGGCCACCGAATATCGCGTGCGCACGGCCCTTGGCCCTCCCCCCGCCATGCCCAACACTGGGGCGATGACGCAGCGTGTGGAGCTCGCCACCGTGAGGGACCGGCTGGCCGTCGACAGTCTGATCACCGACTACGCGGTGGCGGTCGACGACGGCGACTGGGAGGCCTACCGGCAGCTGTTCGCCCCGCGGGGACGGGCGGACTACCGGTCGGCCGGCGGCATCGAGGGCGAGGCCCTGGCGGTCGCCGGGTGGCTGGCGGAGAGCCTGCGCCTGTTCCCGATGCGGCAGCATCTGATCGTCAACCGGCGGGTGCGCTTCGGGATCTGGGAGCAGGACACCGGCGACACGGCCGAGGTCCAGGCCGACTACGTCAATCCCATGGCCACCACGGGGCCCGCCCCCGACTTCGTGTGCGGCGGCCGGTACGCCTTCGCGCTGCTGCGCACGGACGACGGCTGGCGGCTGAGCGAGGTGGTCGTGCGGGAGAAGTGGCGGCGCCTTCCCGAGCCGCGGACGGCCCCTGTGGTCAACTGACCCGGCGTCCCGGGTCCTAGATCGTCCACGGGGCGCACACTGGAGGCACCCGCGGGTAGGAGCCGCCTATGAAGACGCTTGGCCATTGGCTCACCTCCCCCTGGCGCCGCTCGGCGGTCGCGGCGGTCGCGGGTGCCCTGCCCGTCCTCGCCTTCCCCGCACCGTCCCTGTGGTGGTGGGCCTACGTCGCGCTGGTCCCCTGGCTCCTGCTGGTGCGCACCGCGCCGACCGGGAAACGGGCCGCGTACGACGGCTGGTGTGCGGGCCTGGGCTTCATGCTGGCCATGCACCACTGGCTGCTGCCCAGCCTGCACGTGTTCACGATCGTCCTCGCCGCCCTCCTCGGTGCCCTGTGGGCCCCATGGGGCTGGCTGGTGCGTCGTCTCCTCGGCGGGATCCCCTCACCGGCCCAGGTCGCGGTGGCGCTGGTGGTGCTGCCGTCGGGTTGGCTGGCCGTCGAGCTGGTGCGGTCCTGGCAGGGCCTCGGCGGACCCTGGGGCATGCTCGGCAGCAGCCAGTGGCAGGTCGAGGCCGCGCTGCGGCTCGCCTCGGTGGGCGGGGTGTGGCTGCTCAGCTACCTGCTCGTGGCGGTCAACGTCGCCGTCGCCGTCCTCGTGGCGGTCCGCCGGGCCCGGGTGCCCGCGGTCGCAGGTCTGGTCGTCACGGCCGCCGCCACCTCCGCCGCCTGGACCTTCTCGCCGCGCCCCGCCGTCGACGGCCAGATCAGGCTCGCCGTCGTGCAGCCGGGCGTCGTCGCGGGCCCTGACCACCGGTTCGCCCTCGAGGAGCAGCTGACCCGCCGGCTCGCCGGGCAGGACCTCGACCTGATCGTCTGGGGCGAGAGCAGCGTCGGCTTCGACCTCGACGACCGCCCCGGCCTGGCCCGGCGGCTGGCGGAGCTGTCCCGCGCGACGGGCGCCGACATCCTGGTCAACGTGGACGCCCGGCGCTCCGACCGGCCCGGCATCTACAAGAGTTCCGTCCTGGTCGGCCCCGACGGCCCGACCGGCGAGCGCTACGACAAGATGCGCCTGGTCCCCTTCGGCGAGTACATCCCCGCCCGTTCCCTGCTCGGCTGGGCGACCTCCGTCGGGAAGGCCGCCGGCGAGGACCGCAGGCGCGGCTCGCAGCCGGTCGTGATGCACATAGGTGACGGGCTGCGCGCCGGACCGCTGGTGTGCTTCGAGACGGCGTTCCCCGACATGACCCGGCACCTCACGCGGGAGGGCGTCGACGTGCTGATCGGCCAGTCGTCGACCTCCTCGTTCCAGCACAGCTGGGCTCCCGGGCAGCACGCCTCGCTCGCCGCGCTGCGCGCCGCCGAGACCGGCCGCCCCATGGTGCACGCGACCCTGACGGGCGTCTCCGCCGTCTACGGCCCGGACGGACAGCGCGTCGGATCGTGGCTCGGTACGGACGCCTCCGCCACGCGGGTCTACGAGATCCCGCTCGCCCACGGCACCACGCCCTACGTCCGCCACGGCGACTGGACGGTGCACGCGGCGATGGTCGTCCTCGCCCTGTGGGCCGTCGGCGAGGGGGCGCGGACCCTGCGGCTCAGGCGCTCCGCTCCTGAACCGCGCGTACCACCCGTTCGCACAGTTCATGGGTCTCCAGCGCGTCCCGGGCGCTGAGCACCCTGCCCGCCCGGACCGCGTCCAGGAACGCCAGCACGGCCTGCTCGATCCCGCGCTGCCGGGCCACCGGCACCCAGTCCCCGCGCCGGCGCACGGTCGGCTGGCCCTTGTGGTCGACGACCTCGGCGAGATTGACGACCTGGCGCTTGGTGTCCTGCCCGGACACCTCCAGGATCTCCTCGGAGGAACCGCTGAGCCGGTTCATCACGCCGAGCGCGGTGAAACCGTCCCCGGCGAGCTGGAGCACCACGTGGTGCAGCAGCCCGTCCCGGACGCGGGCGCGCACGGTCACGTCGTCGATCTCGCCCGGCGCCAGGAACCGCAGGGTGTCGACGACGTGGATGAAGTCGTCGAGGATCATCGCGCGGGGTTCCTCCGGCAGCCCGATGCGGTTCTTCTGCATCAGGATCAGTTCGCGCGGATGGTCCGCGCACTGCGTGTAGCCGGGGGCGTGGCGCCGGTTGAAGCCGACCGCGAGGCTCACCCGCCGCTCCTCGGCGAGCGCCACCAGCCGCTCGGAGTCCTCCAGCGCGTAGGCGAGCGGCTTGTCGACGTACGTCGGGACGCCGGCCTCCAGCAGCCGGGTCACGATCTCCGGGTGCACCAGCGTGGGCGCGTGCACGAAGGCCGCGTCGAGGTCCGCGGCGAGCAAGGAGTCGAGGGTGGTGTGCCGCCGCTGCGGCGGGATGTGCAGGCCCTCGGCGACCCGGTCGAGAGTGGCGGGCGTGCGGGTCTGCAGGTGCAGCTCCACCTCGGGCCGGAAGGCGAGGACCGGAAGGTAGGCCTTCTGCGCGATGTCGCCGAGTCCGATGCAGCCGACCTTCACGGGGTCTCCTCTAACGGTTGCCTGCCGGGGTCTGCCCGGAAGCATACGGCCGCTGCGGGGGCGCCCAGTCCGCGATGCCGTCGAAGCTGCGCACGAAGAGGGCGGGGCCGGCCTTGGACAGTGCGGCCATGGCCGTGTCCCGCAGGACGATGCCGGTCCGGCCGCTCATGAGGCTGAGGCGGGCCACCCGCACGGCCTGGCGGGCGATGGCGGTCGTGCGCGGCAGCCGGGCGGCGGTGTAGGCGGCGAGGTCGTCGCAGTGGTGGGCGAGCACGAGGGCGTCCTCGATCGCCTGGTTGCCGCCCTGGCCGAGGTTGGGGGGCATGGCGTGCGCGGCGTCGCCCAGCAGCGCGACCCGGCCGTGGTGGTGGGCGGGCAGGGGCTCGGCGATGTGGTGGACGTCGTGGCGCAGGACGTCCTCGGGCCGGGTGGCGGCGAGCACGGCGGGGATCGGGGCGTGCCAGTCGCCGAAGCGGCGCAGCAGCTCGGACCTCTCGTCGTCGGGCGCCCGGCCGCCGGCGGGGGTCAGGGCGGCGCCGTAGGCGTAGACGCGGCCGTCCTTCAGGGGGTGGGTGCCCCAGATGCGGCCCCGGCCCCAGGTCTCGTGCGAGGCGAACCGGACGCCGGGGACGGTGGTCAGGACCCGCCAGGTGGTGAAGCCGGAGTAGACGGGCCCGGGGTGCCGGGGGAAGAGCGCGCCGCGCACGGCCGAGCGGACGCCGTCCGCGCCGACCACCAGGTCGGCTACGAGGTCGCCGTCAGCGGTGGTGACGCGGGCCGCCCGGCCGGGGCCTCCGCTGTCGGCGAGGGCCGCGGCGGTGCCCGTACGGACGGCGCCCGCCGGGAGCAGGGCGGCCAGACGCTCGATCAGGGTGGCGCGGGGCAGCAGCACGAGCGGGCCGCCGAAGCGCGCGGCGGCTGCGTCGGACGAGGAGCGGGACAGCCACCGCCCGCCGGGGGTGCGCAGGCCTCCGTCCCCCGACCAGGCGGCGAGGTCGCGGATCTCGTCGCCGAGGCCGATGACGTCCAGTGCGCGCAGGGCGTTGGGCGCGAGGGAGATCGCGGCGCCGACCGGGTCTAGTGCGGGGGCGCGCTCCAGCACGGTGACGTGCAGACCGCGCCGGTGCAGGGCGACCGCTGCGGTCAGGCCTCCGATGCCGCCGCCGATCACGACGACCCGCTGGGACTGTGTCATGGCACCTGTCACGACTCCTCCTACATCTGACTACACCTGTAGTGACAGCACCGACGCTACTACAGATGTAGTCGGACGGGTAGCGTGGGCCCATGTCCGTACGCACCGCCGGCCCCGCCCGCTCCGACCTCGTCGCCGACACCGCCCTCGCCCTGCTCGCCGAGCGCGGGATGCGCGGCCTCACCCACCGGGCCGTCGACGAGGCGGCCGGGCTCCCCCAGGGCTCCACCTCCAACCTCGCGCGGACCCGGCAGGCCCTGCTGGAACTGGCGGTGCGGCGCCTGGCCGACCGTGAGGCACGGGTGCTGGGGCTGCACGAGATGCCGGACCCCCGGGCCGGGACCGGCCCGCTGGCCGACGCGCTGGCACTGGCGACCCACCGGGCCCTGACGGGCGACCGCGCGCTCACCCTGGCGCGCTACGAACTGGCCCTGGAGGCGACGCGCCGCCCCGAGCTGCGGGCCTACTTCGACGCCACGGGCGCCCGCTTCCGGGACCAGCTCGCCGTCCTGGTCGCCGGCATGGGCTCGACGGACCCGGCCCGGCACACCCTGTCGCTGATCGCCTGGGCGGACGGGCTGATGTTCAGCTGCGTGGCGGGGTCGTTCGGTGCCGAGGTGCCGAGCCTGGAGGAGGTGCGGGCCGGGCTGGGAGAACTGCTGGAGGGGATGCTCGGGGACTGAAAATCTTGTGGTGCGCCGGGGGCGGCTCGGAAAGGATGCTTCCATGACGAACGAACGCAGCATGCCCGCCACCACCGCCGACGAGCGCACCATGCTGGAGGGCTGGCTGGACTTCCACCGGCAGACCCTCGCGTGGAAGTGCGAGGGCCTGAGTGACGAGCAGCTCAGGTCCGCGGCCGTCGAGCCGTCCGACCTGTCCCTGCTGGGGCTGGTGCGGCACATGGCGCACGTCGAGCGGAGCTGGTTCCGCCGGGTGCTGACGGACGAGGATGCCGGGCCGCTCTACCGGAGCGACGAGGACCCCGACGGCGATTTCCGCCTCACCGAGGCGGACACCTGGCAGGAGGCGTACGCCACCTGGCAGGCCGAGATCGAGACGGCCCGGCGCAACTGCTCCCGCTTCGGTCTGGACGACATCACCGAGGGCAAGCACCGGCGCACCGGCGAGCGGTTCAACCTGCGGTGGCTGTACACCCACATGATCGAGGAGTACGCGCGGCACAACGGCCACGCCGACCTGATCCGCCAGCGCATCGACGGCGCGACCGGCGACTGACGTCCCGGCCGTCGCGCGCCTCACCGTTCGCGCCCGTCACCGCACGTCACCCCCGTCACACCGGGGCCCTCCCTACGGGGTGCGAGATCACCCGTCCGGGGCAACGTCCGCCTGTCCGCCGCCCCATCTCGGGCCGGACGCACCAGAGTTGCGCGGGTGCATCGAACGACGACCACAGCGACGCTCCTGGTGACCGTGGCGGTCTCGGCCCTCTCCGGCTGTACGACGGTCCCGCGTCCCCCGACGCCGGGGCCCTCGGCGGCACCGTCCCGGCCGCCGGCGCCGCGGCCGGAGGGGGAGGCGTCGCCACAGATCGTGCAGGCACCGGCCCGCGAGGCCCTGCAACTCATCGAAGAGGCCTCCCGCCGGCCGGAGCCGGCCGTGCCGACACCCCGCCGGGCCGACCGGCCGGAGGTCGCACCGGAGCAGGGGCAGCAGCCACGGCCCGGCCCTCGCGACGTCCACCGCCCTCGCCCCGCGCGTCCGCAACGCCCCGAGCCCGCCCCGCACCGCCCCCAGCGGTCGCACGCCGACCTCCCCGATGTCTCGGACCCGGTACGGCGGGACGTCGAGAGGAGCGTCCCGGACAACGCGGACGTGTGCGCGCTGGGCCGGCGCTACGGGGGGTGGCGGGCGGACAGCCCGGAGGCGACGATCTGCCGCGACACCTATGGCCGGTGACCACCGCGACACCAACGGGCCCGGGCCCGCCGCGACATCAACGGCCGCTGACCTGCGGCAACACCGGCGGGCCTGGAAGCCGCCGTTACACCAACGGCCGTTGACCTAGCGCGACATCAACGGCCGGTGACTTGCGGCAACAGCAACGGCCGTCGACCTGCCGCAGAGCCCACGGGCCTGGACCGCCGCAACACCAGAGGCCGTTGACCCGCCGTGGAACCCACGGGCCGGCGACCTACCGCGGACACCACGGGCGTGGACCCGCCGCCACACCAGAGGCCGTTGACCCGCCGTGGAACCCACGGGCCGGCGACCTACCGCGGACCCCACGGGCCGGTGACCCACCACAACACCACCGGCAGGTGACCCGCCACGGACCCCACAGGCCGGTAACCCACCGCAACACCACCGGCCGGTGACCCGCCACGTCAGGGCCGCTGGCGCGGCGGTGTCCATGTTCCCGGGCCGTCCTCTCCCAGCCGGGACTCCAGCCGGGCGATGGCCGCCCACACGCCCTCGCCGTAGCTGTCGTCGGCGAGGGCCGCGGCGGCGTCCCGGGCCCACCGCAGATGGGTGCGGGCGGCGTCATCATGGCCGAGCCCGAGGTAGTCGTCGGCGAGGTCGAGGTGCAGCAAGGGGTAGAGCGCGGTCACCGCGGTCACCGCGACCGCCGCCTCCCTGGCCTCCTCCGCCGCCATCAAGGCCCGCAGATCCCAGGCCAGTTCGTCCGCCGGGTCGTCATGGGTGTCGGCCAGGTAGTGGGCGAGGGTGCAGCGGTGCAGCGGGTCGCCGTGCTCCCCGAGCTCCGCCCACAGGCCCAGGAACCGGTGCCGGGCCTCCTCGCGGTCCCCCGCGTGGTGCAGCATCACGACCTGCCCGATCCGTGTCAGCACGGCGTCCGGCGCCGCCTGCCCCTGTCGCTCCGCCACGACGCCCTCCGCGCACTCGCCGGCTGTTCCCGCCGACGCTAACCGCAGGTGACGGCGATCCGGCTCAGGCGGCTCCGGACACCGCCGGACCCGTCACGGCCGTGTGCCCGGCGTCCTCAGCCCAGGTTCGGGATCGTCCAGTCGACCGGGGTGTGGCCCTGCGCCGCCACGGCCTCGTTGATCTGCGTGAAGGGACGCGAGCCGAAGAACTTCTTCGCGGACAGGGGCGAGGGATGCGCGCCCTTGACCACCGCGTGCCGGGACTGGTCGATCAGCGGCAGCTTCTTCTGCGCGTAATTGCCCCACAGCACGAAGACCGCCGGGTCGGGGCGCTCGGCCACGGCCCGGATCACGGCGTCGGTGAACTTCTCCCAGCCTCGGCCCTTGTGCGAGTTGGCCTCGCCGCCGCGGACCGTGAGGACCGCGTTGAGCAGCAGCACGCCCTGCTGTGCCCACGGCATCAGATAGCCGTTGTCCGGGACCGGTGTGCCCAGCTCCTGGTGCATCTCCTTGTAGATGTTGCGCAGGGACGGCGGGACCCGCACCCCCGGCCGGACCGAGAAGCACAGACCGTGCCCCTGCCCCTCGCCGTGGTAGGGGTCCTGACCGAGGATCAGGACCTTGACCTCGTCGTACGGCGTGGCGTCCAGCGCGGCGAAGACCTCCTCGCGAGGCGGGTAGACGGGACCCTTCGCCCGCTCGTCCTCGACGAACTCCGTCAGCTCCTTGAACCAGGGCTGCTGCAGTTCGTCACCCAGAACCCCGCGCCAGGACTCGGGCAGCATGGCGATGTCGGTCACGTCAACGTCCTCACGATGTGCGGTCACTTCAGGCCACAGAACCTACAGGCGACCACTGACAACGCGCCCGGGAACGCCCCGGTCCGGGCCGCCTACCAGGCGGTCTTGCGGTGCAGCTCCCACATCATCATGATCGTCGACGGGTCCATGGCGCGCTCGGCCCCCGAGACGTCCCGGCTGGCCGCCACGTACTGCCGGCCCTGCCACAGCGGCAGCAGCCGCGCGTCGTCCACGAGGATCTGCTGCGCCTCCTCGATCTCCTTCACCACGTTCGCGCGGTCGCTCTCCCGGCGTGACCGGGGCAGCAGGTCGCCGGTGATCTCGGGGGCCGGATAGGGCGTACCGAGGGCGTTCTGGTCGCCGACGAACGGCGCGATGAAGTTCTCGGCGTCCGGGAAGTCGGGGAACCAGCCGCGCCCGAACACCGGGTACTCGCCCTTCTGGTACCCCTCGACGTACGTCTTCCAGGGGCGGCTCTTCAGGCTGACCGTGAACAGGCCGGAGGCCTCGAGCTGACGCTTCAGCTCCTTGAACTCCCCGGCGGTCTCGGAGCCGTAACGGTCGCTCGTGTACCAGAAGGTGAGCGGGACGCGCTGGTTGATGCCGGCCCCGGTGAGGATCTTGCGGGCCTTGGCGACGTCCGGGTCGCCGTAGTCGTCGAAGAAGCCCGTGGTGTGGCCGGTGAGGCCCTTGGGGACCATGGAGTACAGCGGGTCGACGGTGTCCTTGTAGACCTTGTGGGCGATGGCCGCCCGGTCGACGACCTGCGCGATCGCACGGCGCACGGCCTTCTTGTTCGCCCAGGGGTCCTTCGGGTTGAACACCAGGTAGTTGATGTCGGTGCCGGTGCCCTCGACGAGCTGGATCTCCTCGTCCTTGGAGGTCTTGCTCTGGAGCTCGACGACGTCACCGGCGGCCAGGCCGCGGTAGGTCACGTCGATCTTCCCGTCGCGCAGGGCCTTCACCATGGCGCCGGAGTCCTGGAAGTACCGGACGGTCACGGCGTCGTTCCGGCGCTCCGCGTAGCCCTTGTAGTCGTCGTTGCGGACGAGGACGGCTTCCTTGCCGTCGGAGTACGAGTCGAGGGTGTACGGCCCGGACCCGACGACGTCGCCGTCCTTGCGCAGGCCGTCCGCCGGGTAGGCCTGCGGGGACACGATGGACATCGCCGGGGTGGCCAGCACGAACGGGAAGGTGGAGTCCGGCTTGTTGAGGTGGAATATCACCTCACGGTCGTTCCGCGCCTGGACCCGCTCCAGGCTGCCCAGCAGACCGGCCGGGCCGCCGTTGACGTTGATCTTGCGGATCCGGTCGAACGAGTACTTCACGGCCTGGGCGTCGAGCGCGCTGCCGTCGGAGAACTTCAGGCCCTCATGCAGTTCGCAGCGGTAGACCTGGTTCGAGGAGTCGGTGAAGCCGCACTGCTCGGCGGCGTCCGGCTCGGGCTCGCTCGCGCCGGTCGGATAGCTCAGCAGCGTTTGGTAGATGTTGCGGAACAGCTCCCAGGAGCTGTCCCACGAAGCGGCAGGGTCGAGCGTGCTGGGGGCACTGGTGGTGCCCACGACGATCGGTCCTTCGTCCTCCGGGGTGTCGGACGACAGCACGCCGCACCCGGCGAGCACGGACGATATGGACGCGATGGCCGCCACCTGCCACAGGCACCGGTTCCGCTTGAACACGCGCACGCTCCTCGATCTGCCATACCAAGGGTCGGCAGACCATACCGCAGTGCCGCGCCGGCTGACCCTCCCCGGGACATGACCTCTTGATCGATAAACCTTTGACGACGTTGTCATCGGTCTTTGCGGTTGCTTTGCACCGGCGAGGGCGCCCTCCGATGCCGGCGGGCGCCCGTGCCGATGCGTGTGCGCGCTCCTCGTCAGCCGGTGCCGGCGTTGAGGAAGATGCCGCCGTCCACGACGAGCGTCTGACCGGTGACCCAGTCGGACTGCTCGGAGGTGAGGAACGCCGCCGCGCCCCCGATGTCGGAGGGCACGCCGAGCCGGCCCAGCGGGTACGCCGCGGCGGCCTCCTCCTCCCGGCCCTCGTACAGGGCCTGGGCGAACTTGGTCTTGACGACGGCCGGGGCGATGGCGTTGACCCGCACCTTGGGCGCGAACTCGTGCGCGAGCTGCACGGTCAGGTTGATCATCGCGGCCTTGCTGACGCCGTACGCGCCGATGAACGGTGAGGGCGACAGACCCGCGACCGAGGCGATGTTGACGATCGCGCCGCCGTTGTCCTTCTGCCAGGCGTGCCAGGTCCGCTGGGCGAAGCCGAGCGCCGAGACGACGTTGGTCTCGAAGACCTTGCGGGCGACGTTCAGGTCGAGGTCGGCGATCGGCCCGAACACCGGGTTGGTGCCCGCGTTGTTGACCAGGTAGTCGACGCGGCCGAAGGCCTCCATCGTGCGCTCGACGGCGACGGCCTGGTGGGCCTCGTCGTGCGCCTTGCCGACGACGTAGACCGCGCGGTCGGCGCCGAGCCGCTCGACGGCCTCCTTGAGGGCGTCCTCGTTGCGGCCCGTGATGCAGACGCGATCGCCGCGGGCGACCAGGGCCTCGGCGACGCCGTAGCCGATGCCGCGGCTGGCGCCCGTGACGAGGGCGGCCTTGCCGGAGAGTTCCACGGAAGTCATGTTCTCGGTCCCTTAGTCGAGCGGTCCGCCGGCCACGTACAGCACCTGGCCGGAGACGAACCCGGCCGCCTCGCCGGTGAAGAAGGCGATGGCGTTGGCGATGTCCTCCGGCTCACCGACCCGGGCCACCGGGATCTGGGTGGCGGCGGCGGCCTTGAAGTCCTCGAAGCCCATGCCGACGCGCTCGGCGGTGGCCTTGGTCATCTCGGTGGCGATGAAGCCGGGGGCGACGGAGTTGGCGGTGACGCCGAACTTGCCGAGCTCCTTGGCGAGGGTCTTGGTGAAGCCCTGCAGGCCCGCCTTGGCCGCCGAGTAGTTCACCTGGCCGCGGTTGCCGAGCGCGGACGACGACGACAGGTTGACGATGCGGCCGAAGCCGGCGTCCACCATGTGCTTCTGACAGGCCTTGGACATCAGGAAGGCGCCGCGCAGGTGCACGTTCATGACGGTGTCCCAGTCGGAGACGCTCATCTTGAACAGCAGGTTGTCGCGCAGCACGCCCGCGTTGTTGACCAGGATCGTCGGCGCGCCGAGCTCCTCGGCGATCCGGGCGACGGCCGCCTCGACCTGGGCCTCGTCCGAGACGTCGCAGCCGACCGCGAGGGCCTTGCCGCCCGCGGCGGTGATCTTCTCGACGGTGTCCTTGCAGGCCGCCTCGTCGAGGTCGAGCACGGCGACCGCGCGGCCCTCGGCGGCCAGTCGTACGGCGGTGGCGGCACCGATGCCGCGCGCGGCACCGGTCACGACGGCAACCCGCTGCTCAGTGGTGGACATGACTGCTACTCCTCAGGTGAGCGACCGCTTAGTACCTTCAGTGGGAGTGACGCTAGAAGCCCTGGCACGCGGTGTCAACGGCCAGAGTCGGCATGTGATCCATCCCCCGGCCCGACCCTGCCCCGCGGCGCCCCGGCGGACACCCGATCGGCCCATGGCCGCGCGCCGCGACACCCCTCGGCGCCTAGCGTCGGAGCGCGAGCCACCCGTGTCGGAAGGAGGCGCTCCATGCGCCGTCGTACCGGTGCCATCGGCGCGCTGTTCGCGATCGCCGCGATCATGCCGCTGGCCGACCCCGCTCACGCCCGGCAGGACCTGGACTGCCGCGACTTCGCCTTCCAGGAGGACGCGCAGGCGGTCTTCGACGCGGATCCGAGTGATCCCCACCGACTCGACGAGGACCCGGGCCGGGACGACGGCATCGCGTGTGAGGCGCTGCCGCGCCGCGGTGTCATCTCCCCCGTCACGCCTGCGCCGACGGCCCCGTCGCCGAGCCTCTCCGTCAGCCCGCTCGTCAGTCCGCCGATCAGCCCGTCCGTCAGCGCGTCGATCAGCCCGTCCGTCAGCGCGTCGGTCAGTCCCTCCGCTCATGTCACCGCCACGCCCAGCGGCACTCCGAGCCAGGGCGTGCGCGGGGGACTCGGCGGCGCGGTGGACTCGGGACCGAGCCGCTGGGACGTCGCCATCGGCCTGGCCTTCGCGGCGGGGGCCGCCGTCGCCGCCGGTTACGTGCTGAGGCGCCGCAGGCGCTGACGAGGGCCGGGCGGGGTGCCCGTCACCTCGTGCCCGTCACCTCACCAGCAGGTCCAGCAACCGCTCGGGCTCCGCCGCCGCGTTCATGGTCAGGCCGGTGTGCACGGGCCCGGGCTGGACGATCGTGGAGCGGGGGGCGACGAGCCAGCGGAAACGGCGGCCCGGGTCGTCGGAGGCCGCCTGACCTGCCTCGCTGCCACCCGCGCAGAGTCCCTCGATCGCCCGCAGGGCCGCCCGGACCCCGGCCACGTCGGCCCGGGGGTCGAGGGCCAACAGGCGGGTCTCGTCGAGGTGGGTGCGGGCGCCGACGTAGGCCTCGGCGCGGCAGTACACGAGGACCCCGGCGTTGATGCACTCGCCGCGTTCGACGCGCGGGACGACCCGCAGCAGGGCGTACTCGTAGACGTGGCGGTCCCGCGGTCCGCCCCTGATGATGTGCCGGTCGTTCACGTGAGTCCCTGGATGCGGTCGTGGATGACGGCGGCCCGGGCGAGCAGCGGTCGCGCGTAGGCCCGCCGCAGGTCGTCCGGGGTGGGGAAGCCGGGTTCGTCGGTGAGCCAGGCGTCCGGGATCTGCGCGGTCACGTCGGCGAGGAGGTCCTCGGTGACCAGGGGCGCCAACTCGGCCGCGGCGGAGGCGACATCGGGCGCGAAGGACGCCAGCGCGTGGTCGGAGGCGTCGTACGGGCGGGCGGCGGAGGCCTCCACGCCCGGCCAGTTGTGGTGCCAGATCATCGTCGCCCCGTGGTCGACCAGCCACAGTTCACCCCGCCACCTCAGCAGGTTGGGGTTGCGCCAGGACCGGTCGACGTTGTTGATCAGCGCGTCGAACCAGACCACCCGGCCGGCCTCCTCCGGGCTCACCGGGAAGGCGAGCGGGTCGAAGCCGAGCGCGCCGGAGAGGAAGTCCATGCCGAGGTTGGTGCCGCCGCTGGAGCGGAGCAGACTTTGCACCTGCTCGTCCGGCTCGCCCAGCCCCAGCTCGGCGTCGAGTTCGACGGTGACCAGGCGCGGCATGCGCAGACCCAGCCGGCGGGCGAGTTCCCCGCAGACGACCTCGGCGACGAGCGTCTTGCGGCCCTGTCCCGCGCCGGTGAACTTCAGGACGTAGGTGCCGAGGTCGTCGGCCTCGACCAGGCCCGGCAGCGAACCGCCCTCGCGCAGGGGCGCGATGAAACGGGTCGCGATCACTTCCTTGAGCATCGCCCCAGGTTACTGACGCGGGCGACGCTCGTGACGGGGGCCTCGCGGTGGCGGGGCGGAACCCGACAGCCAACCGACAGCTCCGCTTTACCCGTGTCCCTCCGCGAACGCGTCAGGATTTCGACAAGCTCTGAACAGCCGGTCCCCAGGGGCCGTACCACTCGGCAGATCACGAACTTCCCCGGAAGGAACGTCAGCATGACCAGCGAATCAGTTCAGCCGATGTCGGGACCGAGCCGCCGCACCGTCGTGGCGGCGGTCGGCGCGGCGGGGCTCACCGTGGCGCTGACGGCGTGCGGGTCGGACGACAAGGCGTCCGACCCGTCCACCGAACAGGACGGAGCGGGGGCCGGCGGTGCGGCGCTCGCGAAGACCGCCGACATCCCGGAGGGCAGCGGCAAGATCTTCAAGGACGAGAAGGTGGTGGTCTCGCAGCCGGCCGCTGGCGACTACAAGGCCTTCTCGACGATCTGCACCCACCAGAAGTGCCCGATGGTCGACCTCAAGGACGACATCATCTCCTGCGCCTGCCACGGCAGTCAGTTCTCGGTCCTCGACGGCAGCGTGAAGAAGGGACCCGCGGTCGAGCCGCTGGAGGCGAAGCAGATCAGTGTGAAGGGCGACTCCATCACGCTCGCCTGACGCCGTCCGGACCCTTCAGGCACGCCAGCACCTCGTCCGTGGTCGCGACCGTGGCGACCAGCGCGAGGGTGTGACGGATCATCGCGGCGGTGTAGTCGGCGGGCACTCCCGCGATGGCGTCGGCCGGGACGACGACGGTGTAGCCGCGGTTCACGGCGTCGAACACGGCGTTGGGCACGGCCACGTTGGCCGAGACCCCGGTGACGATCAGCGTGCGGCAGCCGAGGTTGCGCAGCAGCGGATCGACGTCGGTGCCCTGAAGGGGGGACAGCCCGTGCAGCCGCCGTACGACGAGGTCCTCCTCGGCGACCTCGATCGGGGCCGCCACCCGCACCGCCGCGGTGCCGGTCACCTGCTGGACGGGCAGGCGCGCGGCGGCGCGGAAGAGGCGGGCGTTGCGGTTGGCGCCGCGGCCGTCGGGCCGGCGCTCGGCGACGGCGTGCACGACCTGCACACCGAGGGCGTGGGCGGCCGCCACCAGACAGGCGACGTTGGCGAGGGCACCGCCGGCGCGGGCCTGCGCCGCGAGTTCGGGCAGGGCGCTGCCGGCCCCGACGACGCCCTCCTGGCACTCGACGGTGAGCAGCACGGTGGTGCGCGGTTCGATGAGCTCGCTGAGCGCGTCGTACGAGGGCATGCCTCCCCCTGTCACCGGCGGCCGGGCGGGCGAGCGTAGCCACCATTGCGCACGGACGGAAGAGCACCCATCCTTTTCTGACGTGATGTCAGAGGATCTCCTCTGGCACGACGTGGGAGAAAGAGGGGGCGCATGACCGTCACGCAGCAGCGCAGGGGCCGGAAGATCATGATGACGCCGAGCGAGCTGGACGACTTCCTGACCACGCAGCGCACGTGCCGGGTGGCCACGGTGTCCGCCGACGGCGCGCCGCACGTCAGTACGCTGTGGTTCGCCTGGGACGGGGCCTCGATGTGGCTGTACTCGGTCGTCCGCAGCAAGCGGTGGACCGACCTGCGGCGCGACCCGCGCGTGGCGATCGTGGTCGACACCGGCGAGGAGTACGACGAGCTGCGCGGCGTCGAGCTGTCCGGCACGGTCGAGTTCGTGGGCGAGATACCGCGCACGGGCGAGCTACGCGCGGAACTGGACGTGCCGGAGACGCTGTTCGCGCGGAAGAACTTCGGCCTGGAGGAGATGCCGCACGACGGCCGCCACGCCTGGATCCGGCTGACGCCGCAGAAGATCGTCTCCTGGGACTTCCGCAAACTGGCCGGCCGATAGCGGCTCGCCGGGAGCGGCAGTGCTTCCTCTCTGGGACTTCCGCAAACTGGCCGGCCTGTAGCGGCTCGCCCGGAGCGGCAGCGCTTCCTCTCCTGGGAGTTCCGCAACTGGACGGCCAGGAGCGGCTCGCCGGAAGCGGCGCTGCCCCCTCACAACACAACGGCCCGAAGGCCGAAGCCGGGACAGCAGCCGCGCCCCCGCGACCGGGGGCGCGGCCCGGGCGGCAGCCACACACCCACCCGAGGCCCGGGCACCGACCACACCACCGCGACCCCGCCCTCGGCCAGGACGGCGGACCTCCCCGGACGACCGGCGCGTCCCGGGTGCCGCCCCTGCGCACATCCACCCGAAGCCCGGGCAGCCCGGGCCACACCACCGCGACCCCGCCCTCGGCCAGGACCGCGGACCTCCCCGTGCAACCTGCCCCCGGCCCCCGCCCAGCACAGCCGATCCTCCCCGGACGACCGGCGCGTCCCGGCGCGTCCCGGCGGTAGCCGTTCCCGGTGCGTCAGTCGACGTTCTCCCCCGCCGCCCGCAGGGCCTCCACCGCCGCCCGGATGGACGGGCGGCGGTCCGCGTCCGCGCGCCAGACGACGTACACGTGCCGCCGGACCCGCTGTTTGAGGGGGACGGTCACCACCCCGGCGGGCACGGGGCGGCGGCCGAGCACCGGGGCGATGCACACCCCGAGCCCCGCCGCGACCAGCGCGAGCTGGGTGTGATTCTCGGCGGCGCGGTGCCCGACGATCGGCTCGACGCCCTTGGAGCGGAGCGTGAACATCAGCCACTCGTGGCAGAACTCGCCCTCGCCCCAGGTGATCCACTCGTCGTCGGCGAACTCGGCGAGGTCCACCTCGTCGCGCTCCGCGAGCCGGTGGCCGAGCGGCATGGCGACCTCGGCCGGGTCGTCCAAAATCGACGCCTTGACGAGCCCGTCGGGCAGCGCCATCGGCTTGTTGTACCAGTCGAGCACGACGGCGAGATCGAGGTCGCCGCGCACCACTCCGGCGATCCCCTGCTCCGGTTCGAGTTCGCAGGAGCGCAGCCGGAGCGCGGGGTGCCGCTCGCGCAGGGCGGCCAGCGCGTGCGGGAACAGCCCGCGTGCGGCCGTCGGGAACGCCGAGAGCCGGAGCTCACCGACGACCTGCCCGCGCTGCGCCTCCAGGTCCGACTGGGCGAGTTCGACCTGGGACAGGATGCGCGCGGCGTGCTCGGCGAGCAGCCGGCCCGCGTCGGTGAGCCGCACGCCCCGGCCGTTCTTGGCGAGGAGCTGCTGGCCGACCTCCCGCTCCAGCTTGGACAGCTGCTGGGAGACGGCCGAGGTCGTGATGTGCAGCCCCTCGGCCGCGCCGCTCACCGAGCCGTGCCGGGCGAGGGCGTCGAGGGTGCGCAGGCGCTCCAGGTTCAACATGTAAGCAATGCTACGTGGTACCGGGTGCGAAATCTCGATTGTGCTACGAGGTCGCCGTGCCGCATCGTGGCAGGCATGAGCACCGTCACCACCCCGCCCGGCCGGGTCGCCACGGCCCCGTCCGCACCGTCCCGCCGACGTCTCGACTGGCGTCTCCGGTTCGCCGCGCTGTCCCTGATCTGGGGTTTCAGCTTCCTTCTGATCAAGGTGGGCACCGGGGGCTACGCCCCGTTCCAGGTCACGCTCGGCCGGCTGGTGTTCGGCACGGTGGTGCTGGCCGCCGCGATGGTGGTGCGACGCGAGCGGCTGCCGCGCGGGGCCCGCGTCTGGGGGCATCTGGCGGTCGCCGCGTTCCTGCTGAACGCCCTGCCGTTCTCCCTGTTCGCGTACGCCGAGCTGACCATCCCGTCCACGCTGGCGGGCATCTGCAACGCGACCTCCCCGCTGTGGGGCATGGCGCTGTCGCTGGTCGCCCTGTCGGAGGACCGGCCGACCCGGGTGCGGGTCGCCGGGCTCGGACTCGGCTTCCTCGGGGTGCTCACGGTGCTGGGCGCCTGGCAGGGCTTTCACGGCCTGGACGCCACCGGCACGGCACTGGCCCTGCTCGCCTCCCTGAGCTACCCGATCGGCTGGATCTACGTCCGCCGCACCCTGGCCGGGGCAGGCCACTCGCACCTGTCGATGACCGGCGCCCAGCTGCTGCTCGCGACGGTCCAGCTGGCCGTCGTCACCCCGCTGTTCACGTCCCTGCCCTCCCGTGTGTCCGTGGTGCCGCTGCTGGCGATCGCCGCCTTGGGCGCGCTGGGCACGGGCCTCGCGATGCTCCTCCAGTACGGCATAGTCGCGGAGGTGGGACCGACGACCGCGCAGATGGTCACGTACTTCGTTCCGGTCATCGCCACGGCCGCGGGCGTCGCCCTCCTCGGCGAGACGCTCGCCTGGTCGACGCCGGTGGGAGCCCTGATCATCCTGACGGGCGCGGCACTCACCCAGGTACGCCCGAAGCCCCGCACCGCGCCCCGGCCGTAGCGGCGGTCCGGGGCCGGGCGCCTCGGCGGCGCCCCGGATCAGGCCAGCCACCACCACACACGGCGGGCCGAGCCCCCGGCGCCCGCCTCAGTCGTAGCTCCGGGCCGGTGCCGGCCCGACCGCCGAGGCGATCGCGTCGGCCAGCGCCTCGATGTCGTCCCCGGTGAGCGTCGAGACCGTGACCCGGATGCCGGGCGGTGCGCTCAGCCGGAAGCGGGCGCCGGGGGCCACCGCCCACCCGGCGTGCAGCAGCCGGGCGACGGCGCCGGTCTCGTCCGGCACGGGCACCCACACGTTCATGCCGCTGCGCCCGTACGAGGTGACACCGCGCCGGTCGAGCGCAGCGATCAGCGCCTCCCGCCGCCGCCCGTACGACGCCGCCACCCCGGTCGTGTCCACCGCGCCGTCGGCCCACAGCCGCACCAGGGCCCGCTGCATCAGCCGGCTGACCCAGCCCGGCCCGAGGCGGTGCCGCCCGCGGACCCGGTCGACGGTGACGGCGTCCCCGGTGAGGACGGCCAGCCGCAGGTCGGGGCCGTAGGCCTTGGCGGCCGAGCGCACGAACGCCCAGTGCCGGGTGGTGCCCGCCAGCGGGTGCAGGGGGAGGTCGACGATGCCGTGTCCGTGGTCGTCCTCGATCAGCAGGACCTCGGGGTGCTCGCGCAGCACGGCCCGCAGGGCGTGGGCGCGGGGGCCGCTCACCGCGGCGCCGGTGGGGTTCTGCGCCCGGTCCGTGACGATCAGGGCCCGCGCCCCGGCCTCCAGCGCCTCGCGGACGTCGCGCTCCAGCGGCCCCTCGTCGTCGACACCGACGGGCACGGTCCGCAGCCCGAGCGCGGGCACGAGATCGAGGGTGCGGCCCCAGCCGGGGTCCTCGACGGCGACGGTGTCCCCGGGCTTGAGGTGGGCCGCCAGCACCCGTTCGACACCGTCGAGGGCCCCGGAGACCACGGCGAGCGGCCCGTCCGGGACCCCGTCCGCGTCGAGTCCGGCCCGGGCGATCCGGGCGAGCTCCGGTTCCACCGGCAGGTCTCCGTAGAGCACGGGCGCCCGGTCGCCCTCGGCGGCCGCCGCCGCGAACGCGCTCGCGAGCGGCGGCAGCAGCGCCGGGTCCGGGTTGCCCTGCGCCACGTCCCGCACGCCCTCGGGGACGTCCACCCTGATGTGGTCCCGCCCGGTCGTCGCCGGTGCGGAGCGGACCCGGCTGCCGCGCCGGCCCGCGGTCTCGATGACCCCGCGCTCGCGCAGCGTCCGGTACGCGGCCGCGACGGTGTTCGGGTTCACGCCCAGCCGCTCCGCCAACTCCCGCATGGGAGGCAGCGGTTGACCGGGCCGCAGCTCACCGGCTCCCACCGCCCGCTCGATGCTCGCGGAAATGTCCGCCGCGCGACGCCCACTGATCCGATACTCTCCTAGCACAAAGCTAATTATGCACTAGTGCAATGGAGAGCGCCATGCAGGGGACCGCGCAGACGCCGTCGCAGCCCGACTCCCGCTACACCCCGACCGACCGCACCGTCCCCACCCGCTCCCCGGACCGGGCCTCGTACGACAAGGAGTTGGTGCACGGGATACTCGACGAGGCCTACGTCTGCCATCTCGGGTTCGTCCGCGACGGAGCGCCGGTCGTTCTGCCCACGCTGTACGCCCGGGTGGGCGAGCGGCTGTACGTGCACGGCTCGACGGGCTCGCGTCCGCTGCGCGCGGCCGGTCAGGCCGACCCGGGCCTCGCAGTGTGCCTGACGGTCACGCATGTCGACGGGCTGGTCCTGGCCCGTTCGGCCTTCCACCACTCGATCAACTACCGCTCGGTGGTGGTGCACGGCGTCGCCCACGACGTGACGGACCCCGAGGAGAAGCGCCAGGCCCTGGACGCGCTCGTCGACCATGTCGTGCCCGGCAGGTCCGCCGACTCCCGGCCCGCCAACAAGAAGGAACTGGCCGCCACCGCCGTCATCCGCCTGGACCTGGAGGAGGTCTCCGCGAAGCTGCGCACCGGCGGTGTGAACGACGAACCGGAGGACCTCGCCCTCCCCCACTGGGCCGGTGTCGTCCCCGTACAGCGCGTCTACGGCACTCCGCTGCCCGACCCGGACCTGGCCCCCGGCACCGGCCTGCCCGGCTACCTCGGGACCCTGTGATGCTGATCCACCCCTGGGACGCGGCGCGCGACGACACCGAATGGCGACGGTGGCTGGCCGACCACGACTTCGGCCAGCTCGCCGTCAACGGCCCGCCGGGCGAGCCGCCCCACGTGCAGCCCCTGCACTTCGCCTACGACGCCGAGCGCGGCGAGATCCTCACGCACCTCGCCCGCCCGAACCCGCTCTGGCCCGCGCTGGAGGTCCACCCGGACGTCCTGCTGAGCGTGGTCGACGACTACGTGTTCGTGCCCGGCCCCTGGCAGGCCGCCCCGGACGTCCCGCCCGAGCACGGCACCCCCACGAGCTTCTACACGGCCGTGCAGCTCCGCTGCCGTGCCCATGTCGTGGACGACCCGGCGGACAAGGCGGCGCTCCTCAACCGCCAGGTCGACCACTTCCAGCCCCGGGGCGGCTCCGCACGGGCAGCGGCGGGTGAGGCCCCGTACGGCAGGCTGCTCGCCGGCATTCGCGGTCTGCGCCTCGAAGTGACGGACGTACGGGCCAAGTTCAAGTACGCGAACCACAGGCCGGCCGAGGTCCGGGAGCGGATCGCCGCGGGGCTCGCGGCCCGCGGCGGACCGGGCGACTCCAGGGCGCGCGACCACCTCCTGCGCAGGCGGGAGGCGTAGGCCGCGCTACCCGGTCTCACACCGCCATCACCGGCTCCTCACGTGCCCGGGCGCCTCGCGCCTCCCCCACCGCGAGCCCCGCCACCGAGCCCAGCATCATCAGGGTTCCGGTCAGGGTCGCCGCCGTGAGGTGCTCGCCGAGCAGGACGACGGCGAGCACCGCGGCGCTCACCGGTTCGAGCAGCATGATCACCGACACGGTGGCGGACCGCACGACGGCCGCGCCCGCGAAGTACAGGCCGTAGGCGAGCGCGGTGGGCACGGCGGCGACGTAGGCCAGCAGGAGCAGCAGCCGGACCGGTTCGCCGGTGTGCGGCAGCAGTCCCTCGGCCAGGGCGAACGGCAGCAGGCACACGCTCGTCACGGCGAAGGCCCCGGCGGTCGTCCGGGAGGCGTCGGCCTCGCCGCCGCGGCCCCACCGGCGGGTGAGCAGCGTCATCACGCTGTACCCGGCCGCGGACAGCAGCGCGAGCAGCACACCCGGCATCCGGACGCTCGTGGCTCCGCCCCCGAGGACGAGCACCACGAGGCCGGTGAGTGCGCCTCCCACGGCGAGGGCACCGCCCCGGCCCAGGCGCTCGGCCAGGGTCAGCCGGGCGCCGAGCGCGATGAGGACGGGACCCGCGCCCAGGGTGACGACGGTGGCCACGGCGAGGCCGGTGGCGGAGACGGCCGCGAAGTACGCGGTCTGGAAGACGGCGAGGCCCAGCCCGGTGACGCCGCTCCGCAGCGCCCGGCGGCCAAGCGGCTCCCGCGCGGGGGCCGGGGCGCCGGGCCGCAGCAGGCGGACGCCGAGCAACAGCACGAGGCCCGCGGCGCAGCGCCAGAAGGAGAGGGCGACGGGCCCCAGGTCACTGGCCCGGTAGACCAGGGATGCGGCGGCGCCCGCGGTGCCCCAGGCGGCACCGGCGACGATCAGATAGAGGAGGCCTCGCCCGGTGGGCAGGCCGGATGCGGTGTTCGACACGTGTTCTCTCCGCAGGCGCGCCCGGCCGGCCGCACCCGCGTGGGGCGGCGGTCGGTGCGCGGAAGTTCGGGAAGGGCCCCGGATCGGTCGGGATCAGCGGGGCCGCGGACTTCGTCTGCGGGCAGCACCGTTCAGCGCGTCGGCGCATCGCCGGGCGCGGTCTGCTCAGGGCCCGCCTCAGGCGGCCGGAGGCGGAAGAACGAGTGCGTTCGAAGGCATGATCGGCACCTTATGCGCTGGTCCCGCGCCTGGACAATTCCCTTTCCGGGCCGCCGCCGGCCACCGGCCGGTCCGATCCCTTCACGGGGGTCGAGGACTGCGCGATGAACGCGCCCACCAGCACGATGGCCCCACCGGCGATCTGCGGCGCCGAGAGGTGCTCGCCGAGCAGGACCCAGGCCAGGACGGTGGCGATGACCGCTTCGAGGCAGGCCACGACTCCCGCGACCTGCGGGGAGAGCCGACGCACCGAGACCACGCCGGTGACGTAGGCGACGACCGTGGCGACGAGGACGATCCACGCCAGGAGCGCCACGGCCGCGACGGGAGTGCCGTCCATGCTCGCGGTGCCCCGGAGCACCGACCAGTCCATGGTCCAAGGCCGGGCGACGACGGTGAGCACGGCCGCGCCGACCAGCAGTCCGTAGGCGATGACGCCGAGCGGGTCGGGCGCCTCGTCCCCGGCGTCGCTGCCCTGGTCGGACAGCACGAAGTAGCCGACCTGACAGCAGGCCGCGCCGAGCGCCAACAGCAGCCCGAGGGCGTCGAAGCTCAGGCCCGACCAGACCTCCACGACACAGGCGAGTCCGCCGACGGCGAGGACGACACCGACGGCGGCGGCACGCGTCACGGGCCGCTTCTGCACGAACCGCACCCAGCCCAGCACGAGCGCGGGCGCGAGGTACTCGATGAGCAGGGCGACGCCGACGGGGATCCGGGAGAGCGCCGCGAAGTAGCAGGCCTGGACACCGGCGACGGCCAGCAGCCCGAAACCGGCGAGCAGGCCGGGGCGCCGGCGCAGCAGCGCGCGGTGCCGCACGGCGAGCGGCAGCATGACCAGGGCGGCCCCGGCCACGCGCAGCCACACCACGTGCAACGGGTCCAGGCCGGCCTCGATCAGCGGCTTGGCCGCGACACCGGATCCGCCGAAGGCCACCGCGGACAGGAGCGCGAGGCCGAGGCCCACACCCCTGCCGCGCCCGTCCGTGCTGCTGTCAGAGGTACGCACCGGCACATGATGACAGGCCATGACAGGAGCGTCATCCCCGGTGGCACCTGTCTCACAGCCTGGACGGGGCGAGCGGCCCGACGCCGGGCCGCTCAGCGGGTGCCTTCGCCGTACTCCTCGGTGAGGCCGGACCAGCCGTCGAGCCGGGCGAACACCTCGTGCGGGTCGATGCCGGCCCGTGTCAGCACCTCCACCGCGCGCGCCTGCGGGTCGACGACGATCGCCGCGAGCAGATCGGTGCCGCGGGCCTGCTCTCCGCGCACGGCGGCGCGTCGGCAGGCGCACTCCAGGGACGCGGCGGCGAGCGGGGAGAAGCCGGCCGTCCCGGCCACCATGGGAACGGCCCCGGAATCCTCCACACCGCTCTGCCAGCGCAGGCCGTAGCCGATGCTGCGCTGGACGAGGTAGCCGAGCAGCCGCGCGATCTGCGGCCCCTCGCCGAAGACGGCACGCGTCCCGGGCTCGGACTCCAGCAGCGAGTGGAGCAGATGGGCGGTGTCGATCTGCCGGTCGCCGTCCCGGACCGCCCGGCGCCGGGCACCGCTGATCACCGACGCCAGCTCGTCGCTGAGCCTGGCATCGTTGTCCACGCGCTGGATGCCGTGCTCACGGGCCGACTGCCGGGGGGTACAAGGGTGCACGTCCCCTACCCCATCAGCCCCGGGGGCCCGGGGCATCCCCGGCGGGAAGCATCTTCGCGTCCCACGGGAAGTGGACTCCGCGGGCCCGAATCTCCTCCTTGCGGAGGAGATCAGGCGGATATGGAGGAACGCCGCCGAAGCTGACGGTTCGTCAGTATGGAACATTGCGACCGTCGCGGCTACGTTCCGCGACACCCAGCCCGACACGAAGAGGTGGTCGCATGGCCGAAGTCAGCGCGGAAGCACGCATCGGGGCGCCGGCCGAGAAGGTGTGGGCGAGACTCACGGACTGGTCCGGGTACGGCGAGTGGAACGCGACCCACACGAGTTTTCCCGCGGGGGGTCCCGAGCCCCTCGAAGTGGGCGCGACGTTCCAGGAGGACATGCGGCTGATGAACTTCCCGGCCGAGGTGGCCTGGACCGTCGAGCAGCTGGAACCGGCCCGTGTGCTCGCCCTCCGCGGCAAGGGCCCGATGGCGGTGACCGTCGCGACGCGCTACACCCTGACGCCCGACGGCGACGCCACGACGGTCCGCATCGACGGTGAGTTCACCGGCGCGACGGTGTCCCTGATGGCGGGCAGGCTCAAGGACTCGGCCACGGCGGCCCTGCACGAGTCGCTGCGCAGGCTGGCCGGGCTGGTGACCTGACCCCCGCAACGCCGAGGCGCCCCCGGACCACTCCGGGGGCGCCTTGTATGCCGTGCCGCTCAGTCCTCGTCGGCGAGGATGAGATACAGCTTCTTGCGGGCCTCGTTGATGACACCGAGCGCCTTCTCCCGCTGCTCCTTGCTGCCGGTCTTCCAGACCTGGCCGAAGGCCTCCATCAGACCGAAGCCGGCCTGGCGGATCTCACCGAGGGCCTCCCAGTCGACCCCGCGGGAGGCCTCCTCCCAGGGCGCCTCGGGACCCTCCCCGGCCGCCTCACGGCCCGCCTCGGTGAGGGAGAACAGCTTCTTGCCGCCCTCGGAGGCACTGACGATCAGGCCCTCGTCCTCCAGCAGCTGGAGGGTCGGGTACACCGAGCCGGGGCTGGGCTTCCACGCCCCGCCGCTGCGCTCGGCGATCTCCTGGATCATCTCGTAGCCGTGCATCGGCCGGTCCTTCAGCAGGGCCAGGATCGAGGTCCGCACGTCACCGCGCCGCGCCCTCCCCCTCGGCCCGCCGCGCCCTCGCCCGCCCCAGGGGCCAGGACCGAAGCCCGGTCCGCCGGGACCGCCCCAGCCCGGGCCGCCAGGGCCTCCGGGACCGAACGGACCGAAGGCCGCACGCAGTCCTTCGAAGCCGCCACGGCCGGGGTGCGGGCCGCCGTGTCCATGTCCACGCTCGAATCCGTGGGTACGCATCGCAACCACTCTCCATTCCATCGTTGATCTGTCGCGATGTTTCAAAGATATATCGGTAACGTTCGGGTGACAAGACCCCCAGGCGGGGCCCGGCCCCGCCGAACCAGGCCGCCACTCGCGAATTGGCCTTGGCCTGCGGCGTCGGCGGAGCCGTAGCGTCGCGGCATGCGAATCCGGATCGTCGACGCCTTCACCGATCGCCCCTTCTCCGGCAATCCGGCCGGGGTCCTGCTCCTGACCGACGCGGACGCCTTCCCGGACGACACCTGGCTGCAGAACGTCGCCCTGGAGGTCAACCACGCCGAGACGGCCTTCGCCCACCGCCTCCCCGAGGGCGCGGCGGCCGACTGGGCGCTGCGCTGGTTCACACCGGCCGCCGAGGTCGCGATGTGCGGCCACGCGACCCTCGCCACCGCCCACGTCCTGCACACGACCGGCGCCCACGAGGGCCCGGTGCGGTTCGCCACCCGCAGCGGCGTCCTGGTCGCCACCCCCGCCGCGGACGGCTCGGTCACCATGGACTTCCCGACGGCCCCGCTCACCCGCCTCGACCCGCCGGACGGCCTGGCCCGGGCCCTGGGCGCCGAGCCGCTCACCGTCCTCGACACCGGCCCGAACGTCGGCGACCTGCTCGTCGAGGTCGCCGACGAGAAGACGGTGCACGCCCTCGACCCCGACCCGAAGGCCCTGGCCGCCCACTCCGAGCGGGGCATCATCGCCACCGCCCGCGCCGAGGACCCCGCCCGGGGCTACGACTTCGTCTCGCGCTGCTTCTTCCCGAACGTCGGCATCGACGAGGACCCGGTGACCGGCAGCGCCCACACCGCGCTCGCCCCCTTCTGGTCCGAGCGCCTGGGCCGTCCCCGCCTCACCGGGCTCCAGGCCTCACCCCGCTCCGGCCGGGTCCGCACGGAGCTGCGGGGCGACCGCACCCTGCTGACCGGCAGGGCCGTCACCGTCATCGAGGGCGATCTCCTGGTCTAGGAACGGGGGCAGGGGCGTACGACACCGTCGTACGCCCCTGTCCCCGTCGCTTCAGGCCGTCGGCAGCCAGCCCACCTTGCCCGCCAGCAGCGCGTACCCGACGAACGCCCCGATGTCGAGCAGCGAGTGGGCCACCACGAGCGGACCGACGCGCCCCCAGCGGCGGTAGAGGAAGACGAAGACGACGCCCATGACCATGTTCCCGACGAAGCCGCCGATGCCCTGGTAGAGGTGGTACGACCCGCGCAGCACCGCGCTGCCGGCCAGCGCGGCCGTCGGCGTCCAGCCCAGCCGGCCCATGCGGCGCAGCAGGTAGCCGACGACGATCACTTCCTCCAGCACGGCGTTCTGGATCGCCGAGAGGATCAGCACCGGGTACTTCCACCACACCTCCGGCAGCGCCTCGGGCACCACGGTGAGGTTGAAGCCGAGGCCGCGTGCCGCGAGGTAGAAGGCGATGCCGGTGCTGCCGATGACGGCCGCGACCGCCGCCCCACGGCCGAGGTCGGGCCAGGGGCGCGTGCGGTCGAAGCCGATCGTGCGCAGACTCGCGTTCTCCCGCAGCAGGAAGTGCGCGACGAGCGCCACGGGCACGAGCGCCGTGGTGATCCCGAAGAGCTGCCAGGCGAGGTCGAGCCAGGGCCGGCCGGGCGCGGCCGAGGCGTTCATCGTGGCCGCCTGGTCCTTGAGCCCGCCCGGCTTGGTGACCGACCCGATGAAGCTGATCAGCGCGGACACCCCGCTCGCGCCCAGCGAGAGCGCGAGGACGAGCAGGGTCTCGTGGCGGAGCATCCGCCGCGAGAGCCCCTGCTGGGGAATGGATTCGCCCACCGGGCTCGCCTCCGCCTGCACACCCGCCTCCACTTCACCGACCTGTCGGATCAGTATGGCGGCAGCGGGAGGCCGGCCCGGCGGCGGCATCAGCCCAGCGACACCGGCTCCGGCAGCCCCACCGGCCAGTGGTGCACCGGCTCTCCCTTGTGCATCAGCTCGCGGTAGCGCCGGGTCGTGGCGGCCAGCGCGTCGTCCCGGGAGAGGCCGGCGTCCAGCGCGGTGTGGAAGGTGGCGGCCTGCCAGCTCGCCCCGTTCACCCGGCGCCGGCAGCGCTCCTCGATCACACCCAGGTACAGATCGCGGTCGGCCGGCTCGATGCCCCAGGCGTCCAGCCCGGCCTCGGCCAGCGGCAGCAGCTCGTCGCGGATCAGGCTCACCGCGTCGACCTCCGTCGTGCCGCTGTACCGGCCGCGCCCGGGCCAGGTGAAGCGGGCGTCGATGCCGTCCTTGCACGCGGCGTCGAAGTTGGCGGCGGCCGCCTCGAAGGGCAGCCGGGACCACACCGGCCGGGACTCCTCCGCGAGCGCCCGGACGACTCCGTAGAAGAACGCCGCGTTGGCGACGACGTCGATGACGGTGGGCCCGGCCGGCAGGACGCGGTTCTCCACGCGCAGGTGCGGGACGCCGTCGGCGACGCCGTAGACCGGGCGGTTCCAGCGGTAGATCGTGCCGTTGTGCAGGACGAGCTCGGCGAGCGAGGGCGTGCCGCCCTGGTCGATGACCTTGAGCGGGTCCTCGTCGTCGCAGATCGGCAGCAGGGCCGGGTAGTAGCGCAGGTTCTCCTCGAAGAGGTCGTACGCCGAGGTGATCCAGCGCTCCCCGAACCAGGTGCGGGGCCTGACGCCCTGGGCCTGGAGCTCGGGCGGGCGGGTGTCGGTGGACTGCTGGAACAGCGGCGGCCGCGACTCGCGCCACAGCTCGCGGCCGAACAGGAACGGCGAGTTGGCCCCGACGGCGATCTGCGCGGCGGCGACCGCCTGGGCCGCGTTCCACACGTCGGCGAAGCGGGCCGGGGTGACCTGGAGGTGCAGCTGCACGGAGGTGCAGGCGGCCTCGGGCGCGATGGACTTCGAGGTGCAGCTCAGATGCTCCACCCCGTCGATGTCGAGGGTGAACTCCTCGCCCCGGGCGGCCACGATCTGGTCGTTCAGGAGGGTGTAGCGGTCGACGTCGGAGAGGTTCGACGACACCAAGTCGTCACGGTCCAGAGTCGGCAGAATACCGATCATCACAATACCGGCGTCGACCTCGCCCGCTTTTCGGTCGGCATATGCCAGCGACGTACGGAGTTCCTCCGCGAGCCGGTCGAATACCCGGCCTCCCAGACGGTGTGGGGGAATGTTGACTTCCAGATTGAACATGGCGAGTTCTGTTTGGAAATCGCGACTCGCGATGCGCTCGAGGACTTGCCCGTTCAACATTTTGGGCATGCCGTCGGCGCCCGCGAGATTCAATTCGATCTCCAGCCCCATGAGGTTCTTGGGGCGGTCGAACCGCTTCTCCGCCAGGAGTCGCTCCAAGCCCGTCAGACACTGACGCAGCTTGTCGCGGTAGCGCTGGCGATCGGACAGGTCGAACCGCCCTGCCACGACCTTCTCCCCCATCGAAGCGTCCCTTCTCGGTGATGCGGGCCGGGATCCGGCTGCCTGGGTCCCGGTCAGGTGGAGGATGCCCAGCAAAAGCGATCGATAACGTCCCGGGCCGGCCCGGCGGCCGCTACGCTGGTCATGTGTGACCGGTGGCACATTCACTCGGCATGACGCGCCGGACGGTTCCGGCCCCTCACGAAGTCGTGAAAAACGCCGACGAGAATAGGCCGACCGGCCCACGGACATTCGCCGAGGTCATCGCCGCGCACCCGCAGCCGGAATCGGGATGATTCTCACGTATCGCCGACCGAATGTACCCTTGTTCTACTCACCGGAAACGACTAGACGAAACACAGTCTGAACCCGTGTCGTATAAACTCCGCGAACAAGGCAGAAGGTTGGCGCCCACGGTCGACGGGTCCTGCCGTCGAGGCGACGCGGACCCCACCCTCCTCTCGTTCACGACCCGGCCCCTGCCTCTCTGACCCTCGTGAGCTGACAGCGCCGTCCGCCCCCGCCCTCGCGCCACCGTGCCTTTGAATGAGAGGCGACCCACCATGCCGCTGCATGTCCCTCCGGCTCCCGCGCCCGCACTCCGTTCCGTCCTCACCGCGCTCTCCTCTCCCACCGCGGTCCGCGAAGCCCGAACTCCCTCCCTGCTCGGCACCCAGGGACCCGCCACACCCGAGCTCCCGCTGCCCGTCCACGTTCTCGACCACGTCACGGCCGAGGGCGTCTCCGCCACCCGGCTGGCCGGGTGGCGCTTCCTGATCCGCTGCGGCGACCGCGCGGTGGCCGCGGCGGAGACCATGCTGACCCCCGACGGCTGGGCCTTCTCGCATTTCTTCGAGGGCCCGTACATCACCTCCACCGAGCGCGCCCTGCGCCAGGCGGAGACCATGCCGCAGCCGTACCAGCCCCGCCTGCTGTCGGTGCCGGGCCTGTACATGCTGACGCTCTGGCTGCACGAGGACTGCGCCGCCGACGGTGCCGCCGGCCACCCCGCCGCCACCGACCTGCTCGTCCCGCTCGCGCCCGCCCCTCCCGGCATCGCGGCCCACCGCCCGCACCGCGTCGCGGAACTCCTCCCTGTGCTGACCCACCGGGTGGCTCCCACCAGATTGCTCGGCTCGCCCGCCTGAAGAGCCACGGGTTCCCCTGCCCCGTCGCCGTATTCCGGCGGCGGGGTTCTTCGTCCGCCGCCGGACCGTCCGCGCGGTCACTTCTCCCCCTCGCGCTCACCTTCCGCTCACATGTTCGCTCAGGCGAGCCGCCAGCGGCTCGTACGAGCCGGAACGGCCGTCGCCCCGAGCGGACTAGCCCTATCCGGCCACTGCGAACCACCCGAAGGGACACCCCAGTTGGGATGAACCGTCCGCGCGGGTGACGCGTCCTGAACCTGTGAGAAGCGGTGCGGCGAAATCCCTGCGGATCCACGCCCGTGGGGCAACACTGGGTTCCGACGACTTATCACAACGGGGGGGCGGCCATGAACGACACTTCTAGCCGCGGAACAGACACGTCAGCCAACGAAGTCCCATCGTCCGTCTCGACCCAGCGAAAGATCCCACCCATGTGCCAGCACCAGACCCAGTGCCCCTCAGCCGACTCCGCCGACCGGGAATCCGCCCGCCTCGTGGCGCACCACCCGGAGCAGGGATGGAGCCTGCTGTGCAACGGCGTGGTGCTCTTCGAGGACACCGGCGAGCTCCTGCCGGACGGCCGGGCCATCGCCCCGCACCGTCCGCTGGCGGGCCAGGTGATGACGGCCGCCTGAGGCCGTTCGGCGGGGCGACGTCCCGTCGGCAGACATGAGGGGCCGGCCGCAGGACGCCCTGCGCACCGGCCCCGACGCGCACCGGGGCCCGTCACGCTCCGTGACTCGCCGCCACGTCCCGTTCCCGCCCCGGCAGCCTTCCCAGGGATGCCCGTCTTCCGGAAGACTCCTGGAAGTTTCGCGGTCACCGTCGACGGAGGTAGGGCAAGTGGGAGTACGTGAGGCCGGCGCCGAGGGCAAGGTCACCATCACGGAGATCGCCCGGCAGGCCGGCGTGTCCGTACCGACCGTGTCCCGGGTCGTCAACGGCCGGTCCGACGTGTCGCCGCGGACCCGGGCCCGGGTCGAGGACCTGCTGCGCCGGCACGGCTACCGCAGACGCCCCGCTGCCCCGGGCACCCGCGCGGCCCTGCTCGACCTGGTCTTCGACGACCTCGACAGCCCCTGGGCCGTGGAGATCATCCGCGGGGTCGAGGAGGTCGCCCACGCGGAGGGGATCGGCACCGTGGTGTCGGCGGTCCACGGGCGGTCGGGCGACGCCCGCGAGTGGATGCGCAATCTGAGGGCGCGCGCCTCCGACGGGGTCGTCCTCGTCACCTCCGCCCTGGATGCGACGCTGCACGAGGAACTGCGGATCCTCGGCGTGCCCCTGGTGGTCGTCGACCCGGCGGGCTCCCCCTCCCCGGGCGCCCCCACGATCGGCGCCGCGAACTGGTCGGGCGGACTGGCGGCCACCGAGCACCTGCTGTCCCTCGGCCACCGCAGGATCGGCCTGATCGCCGGCCCGCCCGGACTGCTGTGCTCCCGGGCCCGGCTGGACGGGTACCGCGCGGCCCTGGAAGGTGCCGGCCTCACGCCGGACGCGTCCCTGGTCGTCACCGGGGACTTCCGTCCCGAGTCCGGATTCACCGCCTGCACCACCCTGCTCGACCTGCCCGAACCGCCGACGGCCCTGTTCGCCGCCGGTGACCGGATGGCGCTCGGCGCGATCGAGGCGCTGCGCCGGCGAGGGCTGCGGGTGCCGCAGGACATGAGCGTGGTCGGCTTCGACGATCTCCCGGAGGTCCGCTGGTCCTCGCCGCCCCTGACGACGGTCCGCCAGCCCCTGGCCGACATGGGCAGGCTGGCCGTGCGCACGGCACTCGGGCTCACCCGAGACGAGCAGCCGGACTCCCCGCGGGTCGAGCTCGGCACCGACCTGGTGGTACGCGCGAGCACCGCGCCTCCCGGCTGAGCCCGGGACGGCGAGGCTGTTGGCGCGTCATGGAAAGAACAGCAGTGCCCGCCACACCACCGGTCACGGGCCGGTCCGCCCGTCTCACACGTCGCGGCACTCCTGGCGGCCAAGCAGCGAAGCGAGCTCCTGCGCCGTGACCGGCCCGCCGTCGCGAACGGGCCGGCCGATGTCGGCCGGCCAACCGGGTCTGACACGCGCGACGAAGTCCGCGAAGTCCTCCCGCACATACCGCTGATCGCACGGCTTCAGCCGGATCTGCTGACGGCGGTCCGCCCACCAGACCTCGAAATCGGTGATGGTTCCCTCGGCGGGCCAGTGTTCCGCCCGTTCCGGCAGCAGCAGAACGTCGACGAAGCCCCCGACGCCCCTTCCGATGTCCACGAAGACGCCGATCGCCCCGGGCCTGGGCACCTCCACCACGGTGCCCCGCACCACTTGCCCGTAGCGGAGACTCCCCCGCATCCGCTCCCACTGCGCATCCGTCACCACACAGGGCATCCTCGCAGTCTCACGGCCCCGAGTCAGCCCGGTTCTCGTGGCGAGCACGGGCCCCCTCACGAGACCAGGCCGACTGTGGCAGCGTCCCCGGCCCGGCAGGGCGCCGCCCACCCCCGCTACTTCGCGCCGAGCACCTCGCGCAGCGCGAAGTACGCCGGCTTGGGCCGCAGCTCCTCGTCCCACGGCAGGGCGGCGCCCTCGCCGGGGAAGAACGCCGGGATCCACGAGTACTTGTCGGTGTAGTCCCACAGGGTGATGCCGACGCAGCGGCGGACCGACAGGCACGCCTCGGTCAGGTCGGCGTACCACTGGGCCTGCTGGGCCAGCTTCTCCTCGGTCGCGGGCAGCTGCATCCGTATGTCGACCTCGGTGAGCGCGGTGTCGAGGCCGAGCCGGGAGAAGCGGCGCAGGTTGTCCTCCAGCGTGGTGGGATAGCCGTACTGCAGGGCGAGGTGGGCCTGGAGGCCGATGCCGTGCAGCGGAACGCCCTTGGCCTTCAGCTCCTTGGCCAGCTTGTAGTACGCGTCGCTCTTCGGGCCGATCCCCTCGATGTTGTAGTCGTTGAGGTAGAGCTTGACGCGCGGATCGGCCTGGTGCGCCCAGCGCAGCGCGTCGGCGATGTAGCCGGGCCCGAGCGTCTTGTAGAAGACCGACTCCCGGTAGGTGCCGTCCTCGTTAAAGGCCTCGTTGACGACGTCCCAGGCGAACACCTTGCCCCGGTAGTGCCGCACCTCCGTCTGGATGTGCTTCTTCAGCACGGCCCTCAGCTCGGGGGCCGTCCACTCCCTGCTCGTGATCCATCCGGGCAGTTGGCTGTGCCAGACCAGCGTGTGGCCGCGCACCTTCTGCCGGTTGGCCCGGGCGAGGTTCACGATCTCGTCGCCCGCCGAGAAGTCGAACACGCCCTGCTCGGGCTCGGTGGCGTACCACTTCATGCCGTTGCCGGGGGTGATCTGGTCGAACTCGCTGCCGAGCAGGGCCTTGTACGGTCCGTCCACGAGCTCGGAGTTGTCGGTGGCGCTGCCGAAGTAGCGGCCGTGCCGCTGGGCGAGGTCGGCGAGGGTGGGCTGCTGGTGACCCGCCTGGGCGGGCGTGCCGGCACCGATGCCGGCGGCGAGCAGGAGCGCCGTGACGGCGCCGACGAGTCTCAGACGGTTCTTGCGCATGGTGCGACTCCTCACGACGGGGACGGGGAGAACAGAGCCGTACGTTCGCGGCGCGTCAGCCCTTGGTGGCGCCGGCGGTGAGGCCGCCGACGAGCTGGCGTTCGGCGACCGAGTAGAAGGCGAGGGCGGGCACCATGGCCAGCACGAGATAGGCGAAGACCTTGGCGTACTCCGCGGAGTACTGCCCCTGGAACTGCTGGACGCCGATCGGCAGCGTCCACCACTGCGCGTCGGTGAACACCAGCAGCGGCAGGAAGAAGTTGTTCCAGCTGGTGACGACGGCCAGCACGGAGACCGTGCCGAGGGCGGGCCGTGCCATGGGCAGCAGCACCCGCCAGAAGAAGCCGAAGGAGGTGCACCCGTCGAGCGTGGCCGCTTCCTCCAGCTCACCGGGGATCTGCCGGAAGAAGCCGCGCAGGATGATGATCGTCATCGGCAGTCCGAAGGCGGCCTGCGGGAGGATCACGCCGAGCGGGTTGTCCAGCAGGTCCAGGGAGCGCAGCAGCAGGAACAGCGGCAGGGCAGCCACCGCGAACGGGAACATCAGCCCCATGGTGAACAGGGTGAACAGCGCCTCCCGGCCCCGGAAGGCGAACCGCGCGAAGGAGAAGGCCGACAGCGCGGACACCGCGACGATCAGGACGGTCGTGCCCACCGCGATCAGCGTGCTGTTGCCGATCAGCCGCCAGAAGTCCCCCGAGCCGAGGATCTGGGTGTAGTTGGAGGTCACCCACGACTCGGGCAGGCCGACCGGGTTGCGGGAGAGCTCGTCGGTCGTCTTGAAGCCGGAGAGCACGGCGTAGAGCAGGGGGACGGCCATGACCGCGCCGACGACGGTCAGGACGAGGTGCAGGCTCCAGACCCTGGCGCCCCCACGGGTCTTCCGACTGGCTGTCACTTTCCGTCCCCCCGCATGGTCGTGGTGGCCCCCTGCAGGTCGCGTCGCAGGACGAACCGCTGGTAGGCGAGGGCGAAGACGAGGCTGATGCCGAACATGACCACGCTGATCGCGCTGGCGTAGCCGACCTGGTAGCGCTTGAAGCCGTACTGGAACATGGTCACGGCCATGGTCTCGGAGTGGTGGTCGGGACCGCCCGCCGTGGTCACCCACACCAGGTCGAAGAGCTGGATCGAGCCGATGACCGCCAGGAACACGCTGATGCGCAGGGTGGGCGCGAGCAGGGGCAGCGTCACGTTGCGGAACCGCTGCCAGGCACTGGCGCCGTCGATGAGCGCCGCCTCGGTCAGTTCCTTCGGCACGGCCTGGAGCGCGGCCAGGTACAGCATCATGTGGAAGCCGAAGTACTTCCAGGTCATGACCAGGAACACGGTCGCCATGACGGTGGAGGGGTCCGCGAACCACTCGCCGCCCAGCCCGGGCAGTCCGATCTTGCCGAGGACCTGGTCGGCGAAGCCGTCGTCCGGGGCGAAGATCATGCCGAAGAGGATTCCGGTGATGGCCTCCGACAGGACGTACGGGGCGAAGAACAGCATCCGGTACACCGCCCGGCCGCGCACCCGCTGGTTGAGCAGCACGGCCATGGCGAGCGCGAACGGCAGCTGGACGGCGAGCGACAGCACGACCAGGAGCAGGCAGCGCCACAGGTCGCCGAGGAAGACGTCGTCCTGGAAGAGCCGGGTGAAGTTCTCGCCGCCGATGTAGTCGGAGGGCATGCCGAAGCCGCCCCAGCGGAAGAACGCGGCGTACAGGGCGAACAGCATCGGCAGCAGCACGAGCCCCATGAACAGCACCAGGGCCGGGAGCTGGAAGCCGGCCGCGGTGAGCCAGTGCAGTGCGCGGCGCCGGGACCGCCCCGTGGGCCGCTCCGGCGCCGGGGGCGGGGAACCGGCGCCGCGGCCGGTCCGTTTGTCCGGCAGGAACGTGGAGGTCATCGCCGGCTACTGCTCTTCCTTCGCGGTCTTCGTGATCGACTGGGCGACCTGTCCGGGCGACTTGGAGCCGGCGATGAGCCCGGCCACGCTGTCGTTGACCTCCTGGCCGACGGCGGGCGCGTAGGCCTGGTCCAGGTAGAGCTGGAAGCCGGTGGCGGCCTTCAACTGGGCCTGGACGGCCTTGAGGTTGGGGTCGGCCATGGCGCTCTCGGCCGCGGGCACCACGGGCAGGACACCGGTCTTCTTGACCAGTTCCCGGTCGGTGGCCTCGGACGCGAAGAACTTGAGGAAGTCGACGGCCTCCTGCGGGGCGCCCCGGCGCAGCGCGTGCCCGCCTCCGCCGCCGAACACCTCGGTGAGGGCGCCCTTGCCGCCCTCGACGGCCGGGAACGGGAAGAAGCCGAGGTCCTTGCCGAGGCCCTTGCCCGCGTCGGCCTGGACCGTGGGCGCCCACTGGCCCATGAGTTCCATCGCCGCCTTGCCGTTGCCGACGGTGGCGGCCTGACCGGTGGGGGTGGAGTAGGCGGCGCCGAGGTAGCCCTTCTGGAACGGCTGGAGGCCGACCAGTTCCTCGAGGTGCTCGCCCGCCTCGACGAAGGGGGCTGCGGTGAAGTCTTTGGCGTCGTAGGCCTTCTGGAGCGCGTCGGCGCCGGCGGTGCGCATCGCGAGGTAGGCCCAGTAGTACATGCCGGGCCACTTCTCCTTGCCGGCCAGTGCCAGCGGGGTGATCTTGGCGGCCTTCAGCTTGCGTACGGCGTCGAGGAAGCCGTCCCAGGTGGTCGGCGGTGCTGCGATGCCGGCCTTCGCGAAGAGCGCCTTGTTGTACCAGAAGCCGATCATGCCGATGTCGAACGGAACGCCGTAGGCCTGGTCGTCGAAGAGGTACGGCTCCCTCGCGACCGGCAGCAGGGCGTCGCCCCAGGGCTTGGTCCGGTCGGTGAGGTTCTCGACGAGCCCGGCGTCGACCTGCTGCTTGAGCACGCCGCCGCCCCAGGTGTGGAAGATGTCGGGCAGCTTCCCGGAGGCGGTCAGGGCCGTCATCTTCGACTTGTAGGCGTCGTTCTCCAACTGGACGATCTTTATCTTGACCTTGGGGTTCTGCGCCTCGTACTTGCGGGCGAGAGCGGCCCAGACGCCCTTGGCCGGCTGCGTGGTGGAGATGTTCCACCACTCGACGGTGGTCGTCCCCGACGACCCCTTGTCCGAGTCTCCGCCGCATGCGGTCAGGGCCGTCATCCCCAGTCCGGCAGCGGCGGAGGCCCCCAGGAAGCTGCGGCGGGACAGTGCCGGGTCGCCCATCATGCGCTCCTCGAAAGTTTCGAATGAGATCCAGAAAGCTTCGCTGTTGCCGCACCCTAGAGACAGCGCCCAAACGGTGGCAACCCCCTGTGCACGGTGAATCTTTCACCGCCGGAGGGTGTGAGGACTGAGGGCGAAACATTCGGGAGAAGATGCGAACGTTCCGAGATGGACGCGGGAGTGGTCACGCTCGGTGTCCACCTGCGCGCCGGCCGGCCAGGGCCGTCCACTCCGCCGACAGGGCCGTCTCACGGCCTCTCAGCTCGCGTTTTCGCGGGTGCCGCCGCCCCGGCCGCCAGTCTTAACGGAAGTTTGACGCGCTCGGCCCGCTCATCCCCGGGCCACGGCATCACGCTCCGCTTACGCTGATCGGGCTGTCCGGCGATGGCCGGAAACCCGCCGATCCGCACATCGGGAGCACGTCGATGGCCACCACCGAGCACCCGGCACCGAGCCGTCCGGAGCCCAACGCCCCCAGCCGCCTGCGCGCCTGGATGCTGGAGGGCCTGTCCGACATGGGCAAGGGCGGCGGCCACACCGGGCCGCACGCGGAGCCGAAGCCCCCGCACCGGGGTCAGCCCTGGTGGCGGGTGATGTGCCTGACCGGTGTCGACTACTTTTCGACCCTCGGCTACCAGCCGGGCATCGCGGCCCTCGCCGCCGGACTGTTGTCACCGATCGCGACCATCGTCCTGGTCGTCGTCACACTGGCCGGGGCCCTGCCCGTCTACCGCCGCGTGGCCGAGGAGAGCCCGCACGGCGAGGGCTCGATCGCGATGCTGGAGCGGCTGCTGTCCTTCTGGCAGGGCAAACTCTTCGTGCTGACGCTGCTGGGCTTCGCCGCCACCGACTTCCTCATCACGATCACCCTGTCGGCGGCCGACGCCTCCACCCACCTCGTGGAGAACCCGCATCTGACCGGTGCGCTCCAGGACCACCGGATGCTGATCACGCTGATCCTCGTGGCCCTGCTCGGGGCGGTGTTCCTCAAGGGGTTCCTGGAGGCGGTCGGTGTCGCGGTCGCCCTCGTCGGCGCCTATCTGGCGCTCAACGCGGTCGTGGTGGTCGTCGGCCTCTACCACGTGGCCACCGCGGGCCATGTGGTCGCCGACTGGTCGAGCGCGCTCACCGCCCAGCACAGCAACGTCTTCGCGATGATCGGCGTCGCCCTGCTCGTCTTCCCGAAGCTGGCCCTCGGCCTCTCCGGGTTCGAGACGGGCGTCGCGGTGATGCCGCACGTCAAGGGCGGCCCGGACGACACGGAGGCCCGCCCGGCCGGCCGCATCCGCGACACCAGGAAGCTGCTCACCACCGCCGCTGTGATCATGAGCGGCTTTCTCATCACCACCAGCTTCATCACCACCCTGCTCATCCCGGAGAAGGAGTTCGAGGCGGGCGGCCAGGCCAACGGCCGGGCACTCGCCTACCTGGCGCACGACTACCTGGGCAACACCTTCGGTACGGTCTACGACGTCTCGACGATCGCCATCCTGTGGTTCGCCGGCGCCTCCGCGATGGCGGGTCTGCTCAATCTGATGCCGCGCTACCTGCCCCGGTACGGCATGGCCCCGCACTGGGCCCGGGCGGTGCGGCCGATGGTCATCGTCTTCACCCTGATCGCCTTCCTGGTGACCTGGATCTTCGACGCGGACGTCAACGCCCAGGGCGGTGCCTACGCCACCGGTGTGCTCGTCCTCATCAGCTCCGCCGCGATCGCCGTGACCATCGCCGCCCGCAAGGCCCGCCAGCGGAACTGGACTTTCGCCTTCGCGGTGATCTCCGCGGTGTTCCTCTACACGACCGTGCTCAACGTCATCGAGCGCCCCGACGGCGTGAAGATCGGCGGCTGCTTCATCGCCGGCATCATCCTGGTGTCCCTGCTGTCACGGCTGGCCCGGGCGTTCGAACTGCGCGTGACCAGCGTGACGCTGGACGACATGGCGGAACGCTTCGTCCGGGACATGGCCAGCCGCCGGATGCGGTTCATCGCCAACGAGCCCGACCGGCGCGACATCGCCGAGTACCGCGACAAGATCGAGCAGATCCGGCACGACAACGACGTAAGCGGGCAGGAGGACTTCGTCTTCGTCGAGGTGACGGTGACCGACCCGTCCGAGTTCGAAGCGGGGCTGACCGTGCGGGGCGAGGTGCTGCACGGCCGCTACCGGGTGCTGACCCTGGAGTCGTCCTCCATCCCCAACGCCCTGGCGGCGCTCTTGCTGTATGTCCGCGACGCGACCGGCCGCACGCCGCACATCTACTTCGAGTGGACCGAGGGCGGGCCCTTCGCCAACCTCCTGCGCTTCTTCCTGTTCGGCCAGGGCGAGGTCGCCCCGGTGACCCGCGAGGTGCTGCGGGAGGCGGAACCGGACCGGAAGCGGCGGCCGAGGGTGCACGTGGGCTGAGTCAGGCGGTCGCGCCCCTCCGGCCGAAGCCCCGGCGCCGCGGGCGCACCACGATCTGCCCGTAGTGGACCTCGCCCGTGATCCGTATCCGCAGCAGGACGGGGGCGTCGGCCGGCCGTCGTGCCTTGATCCCGGAGTAGTGCAGGTCCAGGCCGCCGGTGTCCACGACGACGCCCGGCCGGGTCAGCAGCTTCAGGGCACCGGCACGCAGGTCCAGGTCGATGTCGAGCGTGTCGTGGACGATCACCGCGTCGGTGAGGTCGAGCGTGACCTCGCCCCACGCCGAGCGGATCTCCAGCCGCCGGGGCACCACCCAGCCGTCGCCCCGCCGGGTCGAGGCCCCCTCCTGACGGATCCGGACCACCTCCTCGGCCTCGGTGACGGCCTGGCCGGCCGGCACGGGCCGATCCGCAGTCAGCACGGCGAGCTCACCGACCGTACGGGCGGACAGCGCGACCTCCAGCCGCGCCTCCAGCTCCTCCAGGGTCAGCCGGCCGTCTCCCGCGGCGACGCGCAGTACGTCCACGATCCGGTCCCGGTCCGCGTGCGACGCCCTCACCTCGGGCGATCCCACGCTCCGCACGATCTCGGCCGCCATCACTCCACCCCCGGTCCCCCGGGCACGCCGCCCGGCCGTCCACTCGAGGACTAACGCTATATCGCGTTATACCCCAGGGCCAACCCCCGCACCCGCCGTCGTCTCTCCCCGCCCCCTATCGTGACCGGATGCAGTCCTACACGATCGGCCAGGCAGCACGGCTGCTCGGCGTGAGCCCGGACACCGCCCGGCGCTGGGCGGACGCGGGGCGCGTCACGACCCACCGCGACGAGACCGGGCGACGGCTCATCGACGGGCGCGACCTGGCCGCCTTCTCGGTCGAACTCGCCCGCTCCGGCGCCGTCGGGGAGGACACCCCCTACACCTCGGCCCGCAACGCCTTCCCGGGCATCGTCACCGCGATCAAGCTGGGCGACGTGGCCGCCCAGGTGGAGATCCAGGCCGGCCCGCACCGGCTCGTCTCCCTGCTCACCCGCGAGGCGGTGGAGGAACTGGGCCTGGAGGTCGGCATGGAGGCCACGGCCCGCGTGAAGTCGACGAACGTCCACATCGACCGCGTCTGAGCGTCGGGGGCGACGGCACCACCGACGCGGGCACCCGCATCCCCGGCTCGGCGCGGCCCCGGGGCTACCGTGCACCCATGAGCCTGAGCATCCGCAACCAGCTCCCCGGCACCGTCACCGCCGTCACCCCCGGCGAGGCCATGGCGGCGGTCGGGGTCCGTCTCGACGGTGGCCAGGACCTCACCGCCGCCATCACCCGTGAGGCCGCGGAAGACCTCCGTCTCACCCCGGGCACCGCCGTGCGCGCCCTGATGAAGTCCACGGAGGTCTCGCTGGCCACGGCCCCGATCGAGGGCCTGTCGATCCGCAACCAGCTCCCCGGCACGGTGACGGACATCGCGGCCGGCGACGCGATGGCCTCGGTCCGCGTCACGGTCGAGGGCGGCGAGCTGACCGCCGTGATCACCAGGGACGCGGCGGACGAGCTCGCCCTGTCACCCGGAATCCCGGTGGTCGCCCTGGTCAAGGCGACCGAGGTGTCACTCGCCACCGTCTGACGGCCCGGCGAACGCCGGGAGGGGCCCGCACCGCGGAGCCCCTCCCCGTGACCGGTCGGCCGGTCAGTCCTCGTACGCGTCCAGCGGCGGGCAGGAGCACACGAGGTTGCGGTCGCCGTAGGCCTGGTCGATGCGGCGCACCGGCGGCCAGTACTTGTCGGCGGGCGAGACCCCGGCCGGGAAGACGGCCTCCTCACGGCTGTAGGCGTGCTCCCACGCCCCGGCCAGCGCGCCGGCGGTGTGCGGGGCACCGCGCAGCGGGTTGTCCTGCGCGGGCCACTCACCGGAGCCGACCTTCTCGATCTCCGCCCGGATGGCGATCATCGCGTCGCAGAACCGGTCGAGTTCGGCGAGGTCCTCCGACTCGGTCGGTTCGATCATCAGCGTCCCGGCCACCGGGAACGACATCGTCGGCGCGTGGAAGCCGTAGTCGATCAGCCGCTTGGCCACGTCGTCGACGCTCACGCCGGTCGCCTTGGTCAGGGGCCGCAGGTCGATGATGCACTCGTGCGCGACCAGGCCGCCGGGGCCGGTGTAGAGCACCGGGTAGTGCGGCTCCAGCCGCTTGGCGATGTAGTTGGCGCTGAGCACCGCCACCTGCGTGGCCCGCTTGAGCCCCTCGCCGCCCATGAGGCGCACGTACGCCCACGAGATGGGCAGGATGCCCGCCGAGCCCCACGGCGCCGCGGAGATGGGCCCGACGCCCGTCTCGGGGCCCGCCTCGGGCTGCAGCGGGTGGTTCGGCAGGTAGGGGGCGAGGTGTTCGCGCACCGCCACCGGGCCGACGCCGGGGCCGCCGCCGCCGTGCGGGATGCAGAAGGTCTTGTGCAGGTTCAGGTGCGAGACGTCGCCGCCGAAGTGCCCCGGCTTGGCGAGCCCGACGAGCGCGTTGAGGTTGGCCCCGTCGACGTAGACCTGCCCGCCGGCCTCGTGCACCTGCGCGCAGATGTCGGCGACGTGCTCCTCGAACACGCCGTGGGTGGACGGGTAGGTGATCATCAGTACGGCCAGCTCGTCGCGGTACTGCTCGATCTTCGCCCGCAGGTCCTCGACGTCGATCTCGCCGTCCTCGGCGGTCTTCACGACGACGACCTTCATGCCGGCCATGACCGCGCTGGCGGCGTTGGTGCCGTGCGCGGACGACGGGATCAGGCACACGGTGCGCTGCTCGTCGCCGTTGGCCCGGTGGTACCCGCGGACCGCGAGCAGACCGGCCAGCTCGCCCTGCGACCCGGCGTTCGGCTGGAGGGAGACCTTGTCGTAGCCGGTGACCTCGGCGAGGCGGTCCTCCAGCTCGTGGATGAGGGTGAGGTAGCCCGCGGCCTGCTCGGCGGGGGCGAAGGGGTGCAGCTGCCCGAACTCGGGCCAGGTGACCGGCTCCATCTCCGTGGTCGCGTTGAGCTTCATGGTGCAGGAGCCCAGCGGGATCATGCCCCGGTCGAGCGCGTAGTCCCGGTCGGCCAGCTTGCGCAGGTAGCGCAGCATGGCCGTCTCGGAGCGGTGCTGGTGGAAGACCGGGTGCGTCAGGTAGTCGTCGGTCCGCAGCAGACCGGCCGGAAGCCCGTCCTCCGTGGCGGCATCCAGCGCTTCGACGACGCCCTCGACGCCGAAGGCGGCCCACACGGCCCGCAGCTGGGCGCGGGTGGTGGTCTCGTCGCAGGCGATGGCGACGTGGTCGGCGTCGACCCGGCGCAGGTTGACCCCGTTGTCCCGGGCGGCGGCCACGACCTCGGCGGCGCGGCCCTCGACCCGCACGGTCACCGTGTCGAAGTAGGAGCCGTGCACGACCTCGACCCCGCCGTTCGCGAGCCCGGCGGCGAGGACGGTGGCGTACCGGTGGGTGCGCCGCGCGATGCCCTTGAGGCCCTCGGGGCCGTGGTAGACGGCGTACATGCCGGCCATGACGGCGAGCAGCACCTGCGCGGTGCAGATGTTGCTGGTGGCCTTCTCCCGGCGGATGTGCTGCTCACGCGTCTGCAGCGCCAGCCGGTAGGCCTTGTTGCCGTCGGCGTCGACGGACACGCCGACGAGCCGCCCGGGCAGGCTGCGCGCCATCTTGTCCTGGACGGCCATGTAGCCGGCGTGCGGACCGCCGAAGCCCATCGGCACGCCGAAGCGCTGCGTCGTCCCGACCGCGATGTCCGCCCCGAGCTCGCCGGGGGACTTCAGCAGCGTCAGCGCCAGCAGATCGGCGGCGACGGTGACGAGCGCCCCGAGTTCGTGCGCCTGGTCGATGACGGGCTTGATGTCCCGCACGGCTCCGGAGGCGCCCGGGTACTGGATCAGTACGCCGTTGATCTCGCGCTCGGCGATCTCGGCGGGGATGCCGTCGCCGAGGTCGGCGACGACGACCTCGACGCCGGTCGGCTCGGCGCGGGTCCGGATCACCGCGATGGTCTGCGGCAGCGCGTCCGCGTCGACCAGGAACAGGCCCTTCTTGTTCTTGCCCAGACGCCGCGACAGCGCCATGGCCTCGGCGGCCGCTGTGCCCTCGTCGAGCAGCGAGGCGCCGGAGGTGGGCAGTCCGGTCAGGTCGGCGACCATGGTCTGGAAGTTCAGCAGCGCTTCGAGCCGGCCCTGCGAGATCTCCGGCTGGTACGGCGTGTAGGCCGTGTACCAGGACGGGTTCTCCATGACGTTGCGCAGGATGACCGGCGGCGTGAACGTGCCGTAGTAGCCGAGGCCGATCATGGAGCCGAGGACCTGGTTGCGGTCGGCCAGCGAGCGCAGCTCGGCGATCACCTCGGCCTCGCTGCGGGCGCCCGGCAGGTCCAGTGCCTCGGCGCTCGCGATCACGGCCGGGACCGCGGCGGCGGTGAGCTCGTCCAGCGAGCCGTAGCCGACGTGCGCGAGCATCTTGGCGCAGGCCTCGTGGTCGGGGCCGATGTGGCGCTGCTCGAAGGGGGCTGCCTCTTCGAGCTCGGAGAGCGGAATGCGGTGGGCGGTCATTACGGAGGCCTCCTGGTCGACACGACCTGCGAGGGGCACCACGGCACGGGTACCCGGACGGCCTCCCCCTCTGTCATCTCAACCTGAGAGCTTCACCGGATCGCCCGAGGGCGCCCGGTTTTCACCGTCGGTGAGAGCGGAAGCCGTCGACACCCGCCCTGCTTTCCAGAGTGACCTCGTCCGTGCGGTACGTGAGCCTGAGAGATTCCGGGGAGGATTTGCTCCTTCGGCGCCTCCGATGACGTCTGGAGGACTCTCCCGCACGGGGTCAACAGCCGCTGCCAGCGTACCAGCGCGGTCAACGCACGAACCTTCGAGTGGCCGCATCCGCACTTGTACCGTTTTGTAGTGCTTACGGATGAGGTGCGACCATGTGGAGGGCCCGTGCGAACCGATATCGATCCGCGCAACCTGATCGGCCGCAAGGCGTTCGACCGCAGGGGGGCCAGGATCGGCACGATCGACGAGGTCTACCTCGACGACGCCACCGGCGAACCGGAGTGGGCCGCCATACGGACCGGCCTGTTCAGCAGGGACGCTTTCGTCCCCCTGGAGCCCAGCGAACTGATCGAGGGGGCCCTGCACGTCCCCTTCGACCGCGCCCTGATCAAGGACGCCCCCGACTTCGGTGTGGGCCGTCACCTCTCCCCCGAGCAGGAACTGCAGCTCTACCACCACTACGGCCTCGACGTCGCCGCCCCGCCGCCGCTCCCCGACCACGACTTCGGCAAGCTGGCGGGCACCGACGAGACGGCCTGAGACCCCGCTCCGGGCACCTCTCCTCCCCCATCCGGCCCCGATAACACCAACGGCAACGGGTCGGCCGCCTCCAGCTGCGGATCGTCGATCCGGAAGGTGCGCACGCGCCCGGGCTCCGACGAGGGCGTCTCGAACCGCACGGTGACCCGCCCCAGGCCGCTGCCCTGCACCCAGCCGTGCCCGAACTCGGCATGCCGCACGTCGCGCCCGGCGGGCCATCGGCGCTCGGCCGGCGCCGGCTGCTTCTCGACCGGCGCCGGGGCCTGCTCCTCGGCCGGGCCCTCGGCGACCGCCCGCTCCCCCGCCGCCTGCGCGAACAGGTCCTCCTGCGTGTAGTCGGCGAGCCCGCTCACGCCCACCCCGAGCAGCCGCACCCCGCCCGTGGTGTCGACCGAGTCCAGCAGTCTGGCCGCCGCCTCCCGGATCACCGCGGGATCGTCCGTCGGCCCGCGCAGCGTCTCGGATCTCGTGAGCGTCGAGAAGTCGTAGCGCCGCACCTTCAGCACGATGGTCCGCCCCGACAGCCCGGCCCCGCGCAGCCGCCGCACACACCGCTCGGCGAGCCGCTGCACCTCCAGCCCGACCCGCGTCCGGTCGTGGATGTCGACGTCGTAGGTGTCCTCGACGGACACCGACTTGGCCTCGCGCTCCGCCACCACGGGCCGGTCGTCCCGCGCCAGGGCCATGGCGTACAGCCCATGCCCGTGCGCCTTGCCCAGCAGCCGGACCAGCTCGTCCTCGCCCGCCTCGACGATCTCCTCGACCGTGGTGATGCCGGCCCGCCGCAGATGGTCGCCGGTCGCCGGCCCCACCCCCGGCAGCGTCCGCACCGACATCGGCCCGAGCATCGCCCGCTCGGTGCCCGGCTCGATCACGACCAGCCCATCGGGCTTGGCCTCCTCCGAGGCGATCTTGGCGAGCATCTTGGAGGCGGCGAGACCCACCGACCCCGTAAGCCCTGTGACGGCCCGGATGTCCGCGCGCAGCTTCACCCCGGCCAGCCGCGCCGACCGCTCGTCCCAGGCCACTCCTCCGGCCTCCAGGTCCACGAACGCCTCGTCCAGGCTCAGCGGCTCCACCAGCGGCGACAACGCGCGCAGCAGCTCCATCACACGCTCGCTGATCGAGCGGTAGAAGTCGAAGCGCGGCACGAGATACGCGGCGTTTGGAGCGAGCCGTCTGGCCTGCCCCATGGGCATCGCCGAATGCACCCCGAAGACCCGCGCCTCGTACGAGGCGGTCGCCACCACGCCTCGCGGCCCGAGCCCGCCCACGACCACGGCCTTGCCGCGCAGACTCGGCTTGGACGCCTGCTCCACCGAGGCGTAGAAGGCATCCATGTCGAGATGCAGGATCGTGGGCGCGGTTCTCACACCTCCGATGCTGCCCTACGCCACTGACAACGCCTTGCGCGGCCACCCCGACAGCGGCGGGGGAAACCGCTTGCGGCCCGGCGCGGAAACGTCCCGCCTCGAGCGACCACGTCCGTCCACCCGCCGCAGGACGGCTCAGACGGCCCGGTTGCGCCGGCGCGCCAGTTCGTCCGCCGGGTTGGGCCCGACCAGGGTCTCGCCGGTGTCGATCCGCTCGCCGTGCAGCTGGGACAGCGCGCTCTCGACGTCCCGCCACACCACGCCCACGGCGATCCCGAACACCCCTTGCCCACCCTGGAGCAGGGCGTGCACCTCGTCGGGCGAGGTGCACTCGTAGACCGTAGCGCCGTCGCTCATCAGCGTCATGCGCTCCAGGTCGCTGAAACCGCGTTCCCTGAGGTGCTGGACGGCCGTGCGGATGTTCTGCAACGACACCCCGGTGTCGAGGAACCGCTTGACGATCTTCAGGACGACGACGTCCCGGAAGCTGTACAGCCGCTGCGTCCCGGACCCGTGGGCGGGGCGCACGCTCGGCTCGACGAGCCCCGTGCGAGCCCAGTAGTCCAATTGCCGGTAGGTGATACCGGCGGCCGCACAGGCCGTGGGGCCGCGATAGCCGATCTGCTCGGACGCCATGGACGTCGTCCCTCCGCTGCTCGGCACCGCTGTCGGTCGCTGCGGAGCGTGATCGGCCGCACCGCCGGGCTGGGGGCATCCCCCACCCGCCAGGGCCCGTGAGCCGGGGGGAGGGTACGGACCGCTCGCCCTGAGACTGCGCTCGGGGCCGCCCCCAGCCGTACCGTCGCCGCTGCTTCTCACGCCGACCTCCGTCCTTGACCTGCCTTCTCGACGGTAGGCAGTCACCAGGGGTGCGTCAACGATCGCCACACTCGCCACGCCGAGTGATAATCACCCTGAGAGTGGTTTCCCGTGCCCCACCGCGGGGAAAGGCTAGCCGAATGTGGTCCGCACGGGCCGTGTGACGCACTCATGCGCCACGGGCACATGCGGGCAATTCACCCTCACACATACGGCGGGCGGCCCCGCCGCGGACCACTTCGTCCGCCGGGCCGCCCACACACCGCTCCGACCGCTTCCGCCGACCGCGGAACTCACTGACTGCTGGTGCCGAAGTCCTCCGGCGAGATCTGGTCGAGGAACTCGCGGAACTTCTCCACCTCGTCCTCCTGCTCGTCCGGGATCGCGATCCCCGCGTCGTCGAGCACCGTGTCACTGCCGTAGATCGGCGTCCCGGTGCGCAACGCGAGCGCTATGGCGTCGGACGGGCGGGCACTCACCTCGACGCCGCTGGCGAACACCAGCTCCGCGTAGAAGACGCCGTCACGCAGGTCCGTGATGCGCACTTCCGTGAGCTCCTGGCCGACCGCTTCCAGCACGTCCTTGAACAGGTCGTGGGTCAGCGGCCGCGCGGGAGCCATGCCCTGCTGGGCGAAGGCGATCGCCGTCGCCTCCCCCGGTCCGATCCAGATGGGGAGGTAACGGTCGCCTCCCACTTCACGCAGCAGCACGATCGGTTGGTTGGAGGGCATTTCGACCCGGACACCTACGACATCGAGCTCGTTCACACAGCAACCCTAGGCCGTGCTCGGGACGTTTGGGTAGTCGGGCCGGGACAGGGCGCCTGATCCGGCCCCTCGAACGACCGCCTCGTCAGGGCAGCCGGACCCCGAGCGCCGTCTGCACGAGCGCGGCGTGCAGCTTCACCGTCAGCCCCGCCAGTTCCTTCGTACGGTCCTCGGCGTGGGCCCTCGTCTGCGGGTTCCGGTGCCGCCTCAGCGGGGCCACCACCTGGTCCACCAGCCCGGCCTCCCGGTCGGCGGCGGCCTTCATCACACGCAGATGGCGCGGCTCGATCCCGAATCGCCCCAGCTCGGTGATGAGCGAGGCGACCGTGACCGCCTCCGCGTCGTAGGACCCGTCCTCCAGTGGGGTGAGCAGCCCGTAGGACTCCCACTCCTTGAGCTCCGGCTCGTCGACCCCGGCGGCGGCGAGCAGCTCCTCACGGCCGATCCTGGCCGCTGTGGGCCCCTCGGACGGCTCGGGCACCACTTCACCGTCACGCCGGCGGCCCACGACCGGCAGCGCGACGGCATCACCGCGCTCCCTGGCCGCCAGGTGCTCCCGGATCACCTTCAGAGGCAGGTAGTGGTCCCGCTGCATCCTCAGGACCTGCCCGAGACGCTCGACGTCGCGGGCGCTGAACTTGCGATACCCCGAGGGGGTCCGCTGCGGCTCGATGAGCCCCTCCGACTCCAGGAAACGGATCTTGGAGATGGTCACCTCGGGAAACTCGTCGCGCAGCACGTTCAGCACCGTGCCGATGCTCATCAGCCCGCTGTCCGTGGCGGCGGCGCCGTGTCCGGCACCGCCGCTCGGTGTTTGCAGCATGGACCTTCCCTGACGGACGGACCTTCGCTGGGCCTCGCGGGACGCAGCCCGGTCAGTAGCCCCGCTGGCTGGCGTAGAAGACCAGCCGGTACTTGCCGATCTGCACCTCGTCGCCGTTGTTCAGCGCGACCTGGTCGATCCGCTCGCGGTTGACGTACGTGCCGTTGAGGCTGCCCACGTCGGCCACCGTGAACGAGCCGTCCTGACCGCGGCGGAACTCCACATGGCGCCGGGAGACCGTCACGTCGTCCAGGAAGATGTCGCTCTGCGGGTGACGACCGGCCGTGGTCAGATCGCCGTCCAGCAGGAAGCGGCTGCCCGAGTTCGGACCGCGGCGCACCACCAGGAGCGCGGAGCCCAGCGGCAGCGCGTCGACGGCCGCCTGCGCCTCGGGGGACAGCGTCGGCATCGGCGTCTGGCCGGTGGTCTCGCTGTCGTAGGCCTCGAGACCGGAGATGGAGATCGTGGAAGTCGTCTCGGACGGACGCTCCGGCGTCGCACCCGCCCGCAGCGGCGCGCCGCAGTTGGAGCAGAAACGGCTGTTCTCCCCGTTGCGGTTACCGCACCTCGTACACACCAGGGCCGACATCGGATCCTCCTGCCGCGGCTGCCCACCGGGGGCGTTGGACGCGTACGGGTCGGAGAACGCTCCACCCGCACCTGAGGTTGACGGCTGCCCGAAACCTATTCCGCCGGGCTGCGCAGGGTCAACCGACGAAGCGCCCTGACCACCGGAGACATCGCCGCCCGGGCCGCCGACCTGGTCCCGGAACAGCGGTCGCTGGCCTTCCGCGTCAGGCTGTGCGCGATGACGGGCGGTGGCGTTGTCGCTGCCCTCTCGCGCGCTCTTGCCGAACAACTTCGCAAACAACTTCACGGGCGATTCCCCTTGACCGAAACAGACCCGCCCGTGGGGCAGGACGAACCCTGACTGAACACTCTGGCCGACCCGGACATCCTGACAACGTCCGTCTGCACCAGACAGTTTCCACCACGCACCGCCCATTCGGTGCGCCGACCCCCCGCAACCTCATGCCCTCGCCCGACGCCGCCCATGCACCCCCGGTTCACTGCGAGGACGACCGAGCGTAGTCAGGCCGCTTCGCTGCTCGCAAGGCGTCCACGACGATCTTGGTCGACCGCTCGATCGTGACGGTGGCCTGTTCCTTCTCGAGAGTCTGCACCACGCCTCCGGGGATGTTGAGCGCCGGCTCGAGGTCCTGCGGCTTGCCGATGACCTTGAAACGATAGGGCGCGTTGATCTTGTTCCCGTCGACGCCTACGCCCTTGCCCGAGTCCGTCAGGTACGTGCCGGCGACGACCCGTACGCCGTTGACCTGGATCGCCTCGGCGCCCGCCGCGCGCAGCTCCTGGATCGCGTCGAGCAGCATGTCCGCCTCGACCGTCCCCTTCGTGTCCTGGATCGTCATGGTGATGCCGGGCCCCTGCGCGGCCACGGTGCCCGCCAGGATGCCGAGTTGCCTCTCCTTCTCGATCGTCTGCTTCCGGGCCTCCTCGGCCTGGTCCGAGCTGTTCTCCAGCTCGTCACGCTGCTTCTCGAGACCTTGCTTCTCGTCCTCTAGACGATGAGTACGGTCATCCAGTTCATCGAGGATGCGAACAAGATCTTCCTGCCGCGCTCCCCGCAGGGCGCTGTCGCTGTCACTGTTGGAGGCCACCTGCACCGCCAGTCCGAACCCGAGGCCGAACAGCAGCACCGCGACGATGAGTTGGGCCCGGGTGATGCGCGGCGGCCACACTCCCTGCACCAGCCGCTGCCGGCCGGTCAGCCGCGGCTCGGCCTCCGGCTGCGGTCGCGGGGCCGGCTCCGGCTCTCTCGGCGTCTCCTCGGCGGGGGCGGGTGGCGCCACCGCGGGCACCTCCTGGGGCAGCTCCTTGCGCAGCCTGCTCCCGGGCTCGGCACCGCCGTCGCGCGTGCCGTCCCGATCCTCTGCGGGCCTGTCGTCGTGCTCGCTCATCGGCCTCACGCCCGGAACACGTGGCGGCGGATCGCCGCGGCGTTGGAGAAGATCCGGATGCCGAGGACGACCACCACACCGGTGGACAGCTGCGCACCCACGCCGAGCTTGTCGCCCAGGAACACGATCAGCGCGGCCACGACCACGTTCGACAGGAACGACACCACGAAGACCTTGTCGTCGAAGATGCCGTCGAGCATGGCCCGCAGACCGCCGAAGACGGCGTCGAGCGCCGCCACGACAGCGATCGGCAGATAAGGCTCGACCACCGCCGGAACCTCAGGCCGGACCAACAGGCCGGCCACGACTCCCACCACGAGGCCCAGTACGGCGATCACGATGTGCCCTTCTCGCTCTTCTCGATGCTCGGCTGTGCTGTACGTACGGTCACACTCGGCGCGGCAGGCAGCCGGAGGTCGTCCTCCACGGAGATGCCTGTCCTGATGCCGTAGCTCTCCTGCAGCGCGTGCAGGTACAACCCGTCGGCGCTGTTCTGGAACCGCGTGCTCAACCGCTGCCCGTCCCCCACCGCGAGCACCGTGTACGGCGGCACCAGCGGTTTGTTGTCGACCAGTATGGCGTCCCCCGCGGCCCTGATCGCGGACAGCGCCGTCAGCCGCTGCCCGTTGATGGAGACGGCCTCGGCGCCCGACTCCCACAGCCCGTTGACCACGCGCTGCATGTCCCGGTCACGTACCCGGCCGGTGTCGGAGAAGCCGGAGGTCTCGCGCGGGTTGCCGTCGCCGCCCGAGGCGGCTTCCTTGGCGTCGTTCACGACCAGCTTCACACCGGGCCCGTGCACCGCGACCGCGCCGGACAGGATGCCCGTCAGGTCGGAGTCCGCGCTGCCCCCGCTGTGCTTCAGCGCCTCGCGCTGGCGGGCGCTCACGTCCGCGCGCAGCTCGTCGACGGAATCCTCCAGCTTGTCCGCGGCCTCGGTCTCCCGGTCGATGCGGTCGACCAGCTCGCCCCGCTCCTTGGCGACGACCGGAGCGGCGACCCGTGCCTGCGCCGCCCCGACGGTCACGATCAAAGCCGCCAGCACCAGGCCGGCGGCGAGTCCGAGCTTCGCCCTGAGCGTCTTCGGCATGCCGCTGTCGCCCGCGGCCTTCTTGCGCGCGGCGGCCTCGGCGTAACCGTCGTCGAGGCTGTGGTCCATGACGTTGGTGAGCAACGACATGGACGCATCCGGGCGCCGGGGCCGCGCGGGTGTGCTCCGAATGGGGGGTTGCTGCGGCATGCCGCACATCGTCGCATGTCGCGAGCGCTACCTCCGAACGGGCCCTGCGGCGTGCCGGACAGGCCCCGTTGGGGACACTTGTCCGGCACGCACGCGTGCAGCCCGTCTACCGGCCGGCGCTGTCCACGACCGCCGACCATTCGTCGAGCAGGGCCTGCGCGGAGGCGTCGTCCGGCCCCTCGGCCCACAGGTGGGTGACGGCCTCGGCCGGGTCGGGCAGCACCATCACCCAACGGCCGTCGGTCTCCACCACCCGCACACCGTCGGTGGTGTCCACGAAGCGGTCTCCGGCCGCTTCGACGACCCGCCGCATCACGAGCCCCTTGACGGCCCACGGGGTCGCCAGGTCCCGCTTCAGGACGTGCGCCCGCGGGATCCGCGCGTCGATCTGGCTCAGCGTGAGCTGCGTGCGCGCCACCAGGCCGATGAGCCGCACGAAGGCCGCCGTGGCGTCGTACACACTGCTGAACTCGGGGACGATGAAACCGCCCTTGCCGTCACCGCCGAAGATCGTCCCTTCCTCACCGCCCACGCGCGTGAGGTCGTCGGGCGAGGTGGTCGTCCACTCGACCTGCGTCCCGTGGTACGCCGCCACCTGCTCGGCGATCCGGGTCGTGGTCACCGGCAGCGCGACCCGGCCGCTGCGCCGCTCGGCCGCGACCAGGTCCAGCATCACGAGCAGCGCCCGGTCGTCCTCGATGATCCGGCCCTTCTCGTCGACGAGCGAGAGCCGCTCGCCGACCGGGTCGAACCGCACACCGAACGCGGCACCCGAGGACGCCACGATCTCGCCGAGCCGCACCATGCCCGACCGCCGCATGTCGGCCGTCTCGGTCGGCCGGGACTCGTCGAGACCGGGGTTGATCGTCAGCGAGTCGACACCCAGCTTGCCGAGCAGGCTGGGCAGCACCAGGCCGGCGCTTCCGTTGGAGGCGTCGACGACGACCTTGAGCCCGGAGTCCGCGATCCCGGTCGTGTCGACGTTCCGCAGCAGCGACCCGGTGTACGAGTCGAAGACGCTGGCCGGGAAGTGCAGGTCACCGATCTCCCCGGGGAAGGCACGGCGGTACTCCTGCCGCGCGAACACCCGGTCCAGCTTCCGCTGGCTGCCCTGCGACAGGTCGGCGCCCTGCCCGTCGAAGAACATGATGTCGACCGAGTCCGGCACTCCGGGCGTGGTCCGGATCATGATGCCTCCCGCGCTGCCCCGCGCGGTCTGCTGCCGGGCCACGGGCAGCGGCACGTTCTCCAGGTCGCGCACGTCGATCGCGCTGGCCTGCAACGCGGAGATCACCGCCCGCTTCAGCGCGCGGGCACCACGCGAGTGGTCGCGGGCCGTGGTGACGGTCGAGCCCTTCTTCAGGGTCGTCGCGTACGCGCCCGCCAGACGCACCGCCAGTTCCGGCGTGATCTCCACGTTCAGGATGCCGGAGACACCACGGGCACCGAAAAGATGCGCCTGGCCCCTGGACTCCCAGATCACCGAGGTGTTGACGAAAGCACCGGCCTCGATGGTCTTGAACGGATAGACCCGCACATTGCCCTGGACGATCGATTCCTCACCGATCAGGCACTCATCACCGATGACCGCCCCGTCCTCGATCCGCGCCGCGCGCATGATGTCGGTGTTCTTGCCGACCACGCAGCCGCGCAGATTGCTGTGCGGTCCCACGTACACGTTGTCGTGGACGACGGCCTTGTGCAGGAACGCGCCGCTCTTGACGACCACGTTGGAGCCCACGACCGTGTGCTCGCGGATTTCGGCGCCGGCCTCGACCTTGGCGTAGTCACCGATGTAGACGGGCCCGCGCAGAACGGCGTCCGGGTGGACCTCGGCGCCTTCTGCGACCCATACGCCCGGGGAGATCTCGAACCCGTCGATGTCGACGTCGACCTTGCCCTCGAGGACGTCGGCCTGCGCCTTCACATAGCTCTCGTGGGTGCCGACGTCCTCCCAGTAGCCCTCGGCGATGTAGCCGTAGACGGGCTTGCCTTCCTTCATCAGCTGCGGGAAGACGTCACCGGACCAGTCGACGGGCACGTCGGGGTCGACGTAGTCGAAGACCTCGGGCTCCATGACATAGATACCGGTGTTCACCGTGTCGGAGAAGACCTGGCCCCAGGTGGGCTTCTCGAGGAAGCGCTCCACCTTGCCTTCCTCATCGACGATGGTGATACCGAATTCCAGCGGATTGGGCACACGCGTCAGGCAGACGGTGACCAGTGCGCCCTTCTCCTTGTGGAAATTGATGAGCTCGGTGAGGTCGAAGTCCGTCAGGGCATCGCCGGAGATGACGAGGAAGGCATCGTCCTTCAACGCCTCTTCGGCGTTCTTGACGCTTCCGGCGGTACCGAGTGGCTTCTCCTCATTGGCATAGGTGAGCTCCATACCAAGCTCTTCGCCGTCACCGAAGTAGTTCTTGACGAGCGAGGCCAGGAACTGGACAGTCACGACTGTTTCATTGAGCCCATGCCTTTTGAGCAGCCGCAGAACATGCTCCATGATCGGCCGGTTTGCCACCGGCAGGAGCGGCTTGGGCATGCTTGAGGTCATAGGGCGAAGGCGCGTGCCTTCGCCTCCGGCCATCACGACGGCCTTCATGTCGGAAGCGTCCTCCTCGAAGAGACGGTCTAGCCGACCTCCCCCGCCAGGATTGTCCCGCACTTATCCAGCACGGGCCATCGCTCCGCTACGGCAGCAGGACCATCCGGGAGTTCAATCGGCCGTGGCATCCGCACGGACCAGGCGGCGGACTTGTACCACGTAGAGGACTCCTGCCCACCAGTACAGCGTTGTACCCCATCCGGCGAACGCCCATCCGAAAATAGCAGCGAGTGACGAGATCCAGCCAGTTCCGTCACTGAGCAGAAGCAGGGGGAAGGCGTACATCAGGTTGAAGGTGGCAGCCTTGCCCAGGAAGTTCACCTGGGGCGGCGGATAGCCGTGCCGCCGCAGGATGCCCACCATGACCAGCAGGACGAGCTCTCGCGCGACCAGTACCGCGGTCAACCAGAGGGGCAGAATCTCACGCCAGGTGAGGCCGACCAAGGTCGTCAGAATGTACAGGCGATCGGCGGCGGGATCGAGGAGCCGGCCGAGGCTGCTGATCTGGTTCCAGCGGCGGGCCAGTTTGCCGTCCAGGTAGTCGCTGACGCCGCTCAGAGCGAGCACCAGAAGGGCCCAGCCGTCACTCTTGGGCCCACCGAACTCAGGCCACAGGATCAGCCACAGGAAGACGGGCACGCCGACGAGTCGAGCCATGCTGAGGATGTTCGGGATGGTGAGCACACGGTCCGTCTGGACGCGAGTCTCCTGAACCTCCACCCGGGGGCCTCCTGTGGGAAACGTGCCAACGATGCCCCCTGACCCTACCTCAACGCAAAAAAGCTCTGGCTCTCGGGCTTAACCCGAGAGCCAGAGCTCTAAGAATTGTTCGGCGGCGTCCTACTCTCCCACAGGGTCCCCCCTGCAGTACCATCGGCGCTGTAAGGCTTAGCTTCCGGGTTCGGAATGTAACCGGGC